>JARGNG010000003.1:192183-214716 GCA_029213265.1 Verrucomicrobiales bacterium
CTGGAGGTCGAAGCCGAGCCAAAGATCGTGGACGCAATGCTCAGTTCCCTGGAGTCCCTCTCGGGCAAGCCGCGTCGCAAACCACCGGTTCACAACGGAGCGTATCGCGAGGCGGTTTTGGCGGAGAAGCCGCTGGCATTCTGGCGATGTGAGGAATTCGGAGGCGATGCGATAGCGGACGCGTCCGGCAACCATCGAGCGGGAAAAGTGGAAGGACTGGCGGCCTTCCATCTCCCGGGGCCGGATCACGAGTCTTTTTCCGGCGATACGGTCAATCGCGCTCTGCAACTGGCTGGCGGAACGGTTTCGGTCTCGGTGCCGAAGGCGCGCAGCCTGTCGTTCTGGTTTTGGAACGGGATGGATAGTACGGTTCGGGACAACACAGGCGATCTCGTGCAGCAGGGCGACGCGCTCCGGCTCAGAATCGGCGGCAACGCGGATCAAGCGTCACGAGGCAAGCTGATTCTACAACATGGCGGGAAGGTTTTCGGGGCTTCGACCGAGCTCGCTCTGCGCGGCTGGCATCATGTCCTGATTGCACATGACCGGGCCGGGGTGCGCGTCTTTCTCGATGGGAATCCGAATCCGGAAATCGAAACCGGGCCTTCTGAGAACGTCTCGGAGTCCTGGCGGTTCGGCGGCGAACTTCCCTTGGAGGGTCGAATCGATGAGGTCGCCTGGTTCCAACCCGCATTGGACGGGGACGACGCCAAACGGCTTTACACGGCATCCGGAATGGAGTCCCCTCCCAAACCTGTAGCACGAGAAAGGTTCACCCGGGGGCCAGTGGACGACTACGCCAAAGCCGTCCGTGACTCCAATCCAGTCGCCTACTGGCGCCTGCTTGATTCCGCGAAGGATTCCGGCGCTAACGCCCATCATGGCAAACTTGAAAAAGGTGCCAATCCCGCGCCGGCGAAGGGCGACACGTTCACCGGCGGTCGCATGCGCGCCGAAATTTCGGGTATCGGCGACACCTACAGCGTGGCGTTCTGGTTTCGAAACAGCCTGCCGAATCGCAGCCGCCCGGTCACCGGGTATCTCTTCTCACGCGGTATGGATGGACTGAAAAGCGCCGATGGCGATCAGCTCGGAATCGGCGGGAACTACGCCGCGCCCGGGCGTCTCGTTTTTTATCACGGCAACAGCTCGCAAAAACTGCTCAAAGGAAAAACGGAGCTGGAACCGGAAAGCTGGCATCACGTAGCCATGGTGCGCCAGGGTGAGCAAATCCGGGTTTTCCTGAACGGCAATCCCAAACCGGAAATCAACGGCAAACTCGCCCGCAGCTATCCCGAAGGTCATCCGCAGTTTTTCTTCGGTGGTCGGAACGACAACTTTTCGAATTTGAATGGCCGGCTCGACGAAGTCGCCCTCTACGACCGTGCCCTTACGCCGGAGGAAATTGCAGCGCACTACCGCGCGGTGAAACGGACGCCCCTTGCCGAAGCTGAGCCGAAGGAAGAGCCCAAAGGCCTCGCCCCTGACAAAGCCCTGGACTCGATCCACATACCCAATGGCTACGAGGTCCAGCTGGTCGCCGCTGAACCGCTCGTTCAAGACCCGGTCGCGATCGATTGGGGTGCGGACGGCAAACTCTGGGTCGCGGAAATGGCCGACTACCCAGGCGGAATCGACGGAAAGTCCGGCGGTCGCATTCGTTACCTCGAAGACAGTGACGGCGATGGAGTGTACGACAAATCTAACCTGTTCCTCGAAGGCTTGAACTACCCGTCGGGCGTCATGAGCTTTCGCAAGGGCATCTTGATCACCGCAGCGCCCGACATTTTCTATGCCGAGGACACCAATGGTGATGGGAAGGCTGATCTTCGCGAAGTGCTCTTCACAGGATTCAAGCAAGGGAACCAGCAACTGCGGGTCAACGGCCTGCGTTGGGGGCTCGACAACTGGATTCACTGCGCCAACGGAAGCCATCATGCGAGCTACGCCTCCGGAATCAAGATTGAGTCCCCCGTGTCGAAACAGACTTTTGAACTGGGCAGTCTCGATTTCCGATTCGATCCGGAAAATGCGGTGCTGGAGACGCTCTCCGGCCCCTCGCAGTTCGGTCGCACGCGCGACGATTGGGGAAACTGGTTTGGATTGCAAAACAGCTACCCGCTCTGGCACTACGTCCTCGAACATCGATACCTCGCCCGCAATCCTGATTTTGCCACGCCCGATCCGCGACGTATTCTCACCGGGAGAAACCCACTCGTTTTCCCGGCCAAAGCACCGCAAAAGCGCTTTCACAACTTCAGCCAGTCGGGCCGTTACACCAGTGCCTGTGCGCCGATGGTGTATCGCGACAAGCTGCTCTTCGACGGGCCTAACACTTCCACCTTCACTTGTGAACCCTTTCACAATCTCGTCCAGCGCATGAGCCTCAGGCGCGACGGCGCCAGCTTCAAAGCCGAACGATCTGAAACCAAGGACGACCTCGATTTCTTTGCCTCCGAAGATCGATGGTGCCGTCCTGTCATGGCGCGGACGGGTCCCGACGGTGCGCTTTGGATCGTAGATATGTATCGCTACATGATCGAGCATCCCGATTGGCTTCCTGCTGCGGGCAAGGCCGAAATGAAGCCGCACGAGCGACTTGGAGAGACTCAGGGACGAATCTACCGTGTCATTCGGAAGGGCAGCAATCCGCGCCCGTTTCCCGAATTCACCAAGGCTTCCGCTTCTGAACTCGTGAAACATCTAGCGAGCGAAAACGGAATCATCCGTGACATGGCTCACCGTCTCCTGATCGAACGCGGAGACCAATCGGTCTTCGCCGAGCTTACTGCCATAGCCAAAACACACGAATTCGACCAGGCGCGGCTCCATGCCCTTTGCGTGCTCGATGGTTTAGGACGGATCGATGTCGAATTACTTCAGTCCGCCTGTCGCGACTCCCACCCGGAGATCCGCCGCCACGCACTGCGCCTGGTCGAATCCCGCTGGGACGAGCACCCCACTCTCCTCACCGAAGCAATACGCCTCGTCGATGATCCGAGTGCCGCCGTGCGCCTGCAAGTTGCCTGTTCGTTAGGCGAATCCAAAGGACCCGAAGCCGGAAAGGCACTCGCCAAACTCATGGTCCGCGACGCCAGCGATGTCTCCATCCGCAGTGCCGTTTTCAGTTCAGCCGTTCCTCACTTCGATCACCTCGCCCGGGCCGCGCTGGAAAAGGGAGTCCTGATCGATGAACTCCTGCAAATCGGAGGCAATCAGAGCCGGGACGCCCTGGTGTCGCGTCTCGCGACACCCGGCAAGGACGGATTCCGTCCCGGGCAACTCCGGTCCCTGGCAGGCTGGCTGGACCAGCACCCTGACGTTTCCCCCGAACTCGCCACCGTGATCGAACAAGCCCGGAATCTTCTCGGCAAGGACGACGCCCCGCTTTCCCTGCGAACCGCGGCAACCACTCTCCTGGGCCGCCAACCGCAAGAACAGACCACCGACCTGAAACTCCTGACCCAGCTGTTAGCACCTCAAACCGGAAGTGAACTCAAGCTCGCCGCAATCGACGCCCTCGCCCGGGTTGGCGGGGACGAACTCCCTGACAGACTTCTCCAAAACTGGCCCGGTCACCTCCCCCGTGAACGTTCCCGGATCCTCGACACCCTCCTGCGGCGGGAAGAGTGGACCGCAGCCTGCCTGAGCGCGATCGAAAACGGCACTGTCGCCCGCGGCGATCTCGATGCCTCTCGTCGCCAACTCCTCCTCACCCACAAAGATCCCGCAATTCGAAAAACGGCGCAACGCGTGCTCCAGGCTGGAAAACGCCAACCACAAATTCAGGCCTTCCGCACCGCCCTGAAACTCGAAGGTGACCAAACCCGGGGCCGTGTCGTTTTCGAAAAACTCTGTGCCACCTGTCACCTCCCACCCGGAGGGCTGCCCATGAACGGGCCGGATCTCCGCTCGATCACCGACCGCAGTGCCGACGGATTGTTCAGCTCCATCCTCGACCCCAATCAGTCCGTCGATCCCACCTATGCCGGCTATTCCGCCACCCTTGGCGACGGTGCCGTTCTCTTTGGCCGGGTTCTATCCGAAAGCTCCAGCCACATTACGCTTCGCCTCCTCGACGGCACCGACCGGCAACTGCGGCGCGCCGAAATCAAGAGCCTCTCAAACAGCGGTCTATCACTCATGCCCGAAGGTCTCGAAGCCGGGATGACTCAGCAAGACCTGGCGGATTTGATTCGCTTCGTGCAGACCTTCAAGAAAGACGGCTGAAAAAGAAACGTAGTTGCCCCTCCCCCGCTGGGCGATGCGCGGTGATGATCGAACGAATCGAAACAGCCTGACCGCATGGCTGGAGCGAAGCGTCAACGCGATTTCCCGGCCGTGGTTTCCACACTTGATCCCGGCCGTTCGCGGCTTCAGGAACAGGCCGGCTCATCTATCCATCCAGTCTACGGACATCCCCACCGCTGCAAGTCGAGCCGCGTACAAGCGACTCGACCGGATGCTGTGCGGCTGAGCTTGTGAAAAGCTCAGCAACCAATCCACTAGATTAGTTTCCAGTCTCCGCGATAAGGCAGGGCCATAAGCTCTTTTTGCGCTTCTTCGTCTCCAATGACTTTTTCCGCTTTGGAATCCCACTTGATGGCGCGTCCGAGTTTCTGGGAAACGTAGGCAATGTGGCCGGGAGTCGCAGAACGATGCCCGGTTTCTGCAGAACAAATACATTCTTTCCGATCGACAACCCCCTGAACGAAGTTGCTCTGATGGCCGTTTCCGGGATGGTAGCCTTTCCAGTCTCCCGGGTTGAAAGTGAAATCAGTGCTGTTGTTGTTTTTCTGATCTCCTGAGGTGGCGATCCACTCCGGGTTCGAAGCTTCGATCTTCCCGCGAGTGACGTAGACCCAGCCGTTCTCGCCAATCCACTTTGTTCCCATCGTGTTGCGGGAAGACAGGATGACCTCAATGTCACCGGGGTACTGGCTCACCACATCGTAATGACGGGGAGAGTTGTAGACTTCCATCAATTCGCTGACGTATTCGAAATTCCTCGCTTCAACGCTGAGCGGCCCCGCCTTGTCCATCCCCAGTCCCCAATGAGCGATGTCATTGTGGTGGCCGATCCAGTCCATCAATTGACCGCCGCCGTAGCTGAGATGCCAACGCCAGTTCCAGTGATATCGGCAGGGCATGAAGGGCAGCTTCTCGCTGGGGCCACACCACATGTCGTAATCAAATCCAGCCGGTATTTCGCCGACCGTTTCCCCTTGCGGACTGTCTTTGCCCGCTGGCAAACCCACTTCCACTTTCTGAATCTTTCCAAGGTGACCGTTGCGCACAATTTCCACCGCGTGGCGGAACCGCTTGTCAGAGCGCTGCTGGGAACCGACTTGAAAGATGCGTCCCCGCTTCGCGACCTCGCGGTGGAGATGATAGCCCTCCGCGAACAGGTGCGTGATCGGCTTCTCGCAATACACGTCGATACCATTTCTCAGCGCTTCCATGCAAACCAGAGCGTGCCAGTGATCCGGGGTCGCCACCATGATGGCATCGAGATCTTCCTTCTCGATCATTTTGCGGAAATCAGAGTATCCTTTCACGCCCGTCTCAGCTCCGCCCTTTTTCTTATTGGCTCCATTGAGCAGGCCCAGTCCGGCCTCAACCCCTTGATGACTGCCGCCATTGGGTGCTTTGTAGCTGTTTTCCAGATCACAAACGGCAACCCCGTGAGCTTGCTTGTGATTCATGAGAGCGGTCATGACACCGCGTCCTCGGTTTCCCATCCCGACGAAACCCATGTTGATCTTGTTGCTCGGGGCATCAGCACCCAACACGGAAGATGGAATGATGGTGGGAGCCGCAATCGCAGAAGCAGCGCCCGCGATGAATGTACGACGTGAAGTATTTGGCTTTTTATTCATTTCTAAAAGAGATCTTTGGTTTTCGAGGGTCGCGGAATATAAATCTGATCTTCGGTACGGCACAACTGCGCGTAAGGGTACCTTTCCCACAGTTCCCGATCCTGATTGCTGCGTTTGAGTTGCTCAAGAAAAATCGTAGCACCACTTTCTCAATTTCGGGAGGCAACCGGTACGGAAGAGAATCCCGGGGCTCCTTTACTCTGCAGACGCTTGGCATTCCCCGAGCGGCAACGGAAGCACAGTTCCGGCCAATTCCTGCGTGGCCGAATCCCCACAGGATACCCAGAGTTAGGCATGAAGATGAACGAAGAAGGTCAAGTCACTATTCCTGAAACCCTCCGCGAACTGATGGGCATCAAGCCGGGAGATGAGCTGGAAGTCAGCGTCACCAAGGAGGGCATCCTTATCAAGCCGATGCAGAGCCACCGCGAGCAGGTCGCCCAGTGGTTCAGAGACGAGCACGGGGACGAGATGGCGACCCTGACCACCGACCAGATCATGCGCCTGATCCAATGACGGCTCGCACCGGGACCAAAACAGAGCCCGGCAGTGCCCCGGTCGCCCGGGCAGAACAGGCCAACGTGCTTTGGTTCGAAGAGGTGACAAACCGTGATGTCGCGCTCGTCGGCGGCAAGAATGCGTCCCTCGGGGAGATGACGTTGACCCTCGGCAAGGCGGACATCAACGTGCCGCAGGGTTTCGCCCTGACCGCCCGGGCCTACCGGAGTTACCTGGACTACAACGGCCTGAACGAGCAGATCGCCGGGCAATACCAGCAGTTGTCTGAAAAGAAGGCGACGCTCACGGATGTCACGCGTCGCCTCCGGCGGCGTTTTCTCGACGGCTCCTTCCCCGGGGAGATGGAGGAGCAGATCATCTCCGCCTACCGGGAACTCAGCGAGCGCTACGGCGAGTCGGCCTGCGATGTGGCTGTGCGCAGTAGCGCCACCGCCGAAGACCTCCCCGACGCCAGCTTTGCCGGCCAGCAGGAAACGTTCCTGCACGTCAACGGCGAGGAAGAACTTCTCCACACCTGCAAACAATGTTTCGCCTCGCTTTTCACCGAGCGAGCCATCAGCTACCGCGAGCAGAAGGGCTTCGAACACCTTGCAGTGGCGCTTTCGGTGGGTGTCCAGAAAATGGTCCGCTCGGACAGCGGCGCATCGGGTGTGATGTTTACCAACGATACGGAAAACGGTTTTCCCGACGTGATCGTCATCAATGCCGCCTACGGGCTGGGCGAGACAGTCGTGCAGGGAGTCGTCACACCGGACGAGTTCCGGGTTTTCAAACCGGCACTCGAAAACCCGGAGCAATCGCCGATCCTGAAGAACGATCGCGGCGAAAAAGAAGTGCGCATGATCTACGGGGAAAAGTGGAGCAGCCGGGTCAAGACCGTCAACACACCACTGCAGGATCGCAGGCTCTTCGCGATCGACGACGCCACCGTCCTGAAGCTCGCACGCTGGGGCAAATCAATCGAGGATCACTACGGGATACCGATGGACATCGAGTGGGCGCTCGACGGCGAATCCGGTGAACTCTTCATCGTCCAGGCGCGTCCGGAGACGGTGCAATCGCAGGCCGCGACCTCCACGTTCAAGACGGCGAGTTTGATCAAAGGTCAGGAGCCCGAGCTGATCCTTGAGGGCCAGGCGATCGGCAGCTCGATCGCCAGCGGCAAAGTCGCCGTGCTTGAGAATCTCGTCGATGGCAGAAATTTCCGCGAGGGACAGGTTCTCGTGGCGAAGCAAACCGACCCTGATTGGGTGCCTTTGATGAAGAAAGCGGCCGGGATCATTACCGACCACGGCGGGCGCACGAGTCACGCCGCCATCGTCAGCCGCGAGCTGGGCGTGCCGGCGGTGATCGGGACAGGCGACGGACCCCACGCACCACCTCTACCATGACCAGGAGGTGACGCTCAGCTGCGCCGAAGGGGAGACCGGCCGTGTTTACCGCGGGCGGCTTGAGTTCGAAGAGGAAGAGATCGCGCTCGCCGAGCTCCCGCAGACGAAGACGAAGATCATGCTGAACATCGCCAGCCCGGACGCCGCGTTCCGCTGGTGGCGACTGCCGGCCGACGGCATCGGCCTCGCGAGGATGGAATTCATCATCAACAATCTCGTCAAGATCCACCCGATGGCGCTGGTGGAATGCGAAGAGCTGGAGGACTCCGCGATCAGGCAAAAAATTCGCAAAATCACCCAGCACTACCCGAGCCCGACCGACTACTTCGTCGACAACCTCGCAATGGAGATCGCGCAGATCGCCGCCTCGCGCTACCCGGATCCGGTCATCGTGCGCACCAGTGATTTCAAATCGAACGAGTACGCGCAACTGATTGGCGGCGAGCTGTACGAGCCCGGGGAGGAGAACCCGATGATCGGATTTCGTGGCGCCTCGCGCTACTACAGCCCGGCCTACCGGGCCGGATTCGAGCTTGAATGCCGCGCGATCAAGCAGGCGCGCGAGCAAATCGGGATGAACAACATCATCGTGATGATCCCCTTTTGCCGGACGCTCGAAGAAGCGGACCGCGTGTTGGAAGTGATGGCGGACAACGGTCTCGAACGGGGCAAGGACGAACTGCAGATCTACGTCATGGCCGAGATCCCGAGCAACATCATTCTCGCGCGCGAATTCGCCCGGCGCTTTGACGGGTTTTCGATCGGCTCCAATGACCTGACCCAGCTGGTCTTGGGGATCGACCGGGATTCCGAGCAACTGAGCGAGCTGTTTGACGAGCGCAACCCCGCCGTGACCGGGATGATCGAGCAACTGATCAAAGTCGCGCATGAGGAGGGTCGCAAGGTCGGCATCTGTGGTCAGGGGCCGAGCGACCATCCGGATTTCGCCGAGTTCCTCGTAGAAGCAGGCATCGATTCGATCTCCCTGACACCGGACCGGGTAATCCAGACGAGAAACCGCATCGCAGCTCTCGAGTCCAGATTGGGAGACTAGCAAAACGATCTCCCCTCCTCCAACCCGGGGCGATATGCGCTGGTGGCCGCCACAGGGCAGGAGCGAAGCGTCAAAGCGGCGGGGTTGAGAAAGCAAGTTCCCGGCAACTTGATTCCCGGTTCCACTTTCCTGAACGGTAGACACCACCTCCCGCCAGGCACTCGAGCCCCAACATTCCCGGACTCGAAGAATTTTACTTTGCAGACCCTTGAATTATTTTTCCGAATTTGCCAACCATGGGAGGATACTCTTTGTGAACCCCGTTTGACCCCCAATTCTCGACCATGAACCCCACCTCCGACTTTGTCCGACTGTGGACCCGCCATCAGGCGGAGGTGGAACGTTATGTCTTCTCCATGATTCCCCGTCAGGCGGACGCGGCGGTTGTCTTGCAGGATGTCTCGGTATTTCTCTGGCAAAAGTGGGATCAGTTTGATTCAGAACGACCGTTCGTTCCCTGGGCGATCCGGTTCGCTTACCTGGAGATTTTGAAATGGAGGCAGAAACAGGCCCGGGAGAAACTCATCTTCTCCGACTCCCTGCTTGAGCAAATTCATTCACGACACGACGAGGAGATGCCGTTGATGGAAGCCCGTCGCAGCGCCCTGACGGAATGCCTCGAAACCCTGAGCGGACAGCAGCAAAAGTGGGTCCGGCTGCGCTATGGACGCCACGGCGCGGTGAAACAGGAAGCCGCCGAGTCAGGGATCAGCATGCACAAGATTTACTACGCTCTCGAGAAAATCCGTGACCAGCTTCAGGATTGCATCGAGCAGAGACTGCGGAAGGAGGGCTGGAGTGATGCCTGAGGAAAGCAGCAATGACTACCGGCTTGAGACCCTGCTCTCGAAGCTTGTCGATGAAACGATCGAGGAGGAGGAACTTCTGAGGCTGGAACAACAGCTCGACGGAAGTCCGGAAGCACAGAGCTACTACTTGCAATACCTGGATCTACATTCCGAACTGGATCAGCGCGGCGGAGGATTCGAAGCACCGAAAGCAATCACACAGCCGAAAAGGCTTCCCTGGTTGCACGTGGCCACAACGGCATTGGCTGCGGTCATTGCGATTGCAGGCCTCATCCTGTTTCAAGACATCGACGACCCCCGCCCCATTGTTCATGTCGTCGCCTCCGGCGGTCCTGTGGAATGGGAAGGCTGGAACGGAGAAACCAGAACCGGCCCACAGTCAGGCGACGGGCTTTCCCCTGGAACAATTGAGACACTGGCGGCGGAATCCTGGATAGAGTTCGCCTTTCCCGATGGAACCACCGCTTCTCTATCAGGTCCTTCTGTCCTGACCGTTTCGCTCGTTGAGGGACGCAAGGTCCTGCGGCTGAGGCAGGGAAACCTTTCTGTCGATGCGGCCCGGCAACCACAGGATCTCCCCATGCGGGTCTTTACCGCATCGGCAGAAACGGAGGTCCTGGGAACCCAGTTCAATATTCAGGCCGACTCCTTTTCGACTCAATTGACGGTGAACGAAGGAAAGGTCCGAATGAAACGCCTCGCGGACGGAAAAATCGAGGACGTATCAGCCAATCAGGAACTCGTCGCCGCATTGGAAACAGGCACCTCCTTTTCCGCATCTCCTCATCCAGTTTCCGTTCACTCGTGGAAGAGCAACCTTACGACAGACGCCATTCAGGGAAACCGGGAGAAGTCACCGTCCGGCGTCGAGGGGATTCGAGCCGCGCCCCATATTTGGAAAGGAGAACCGAATAGTCCGACGAAACCGATTCTTCTCTACAGTGCCGTCTTTGATCCTTCGCCACGAAAGTCTCCGCCCTTGCAAATTCAGGAGGGTGCCCGCATCGAAATTAGTGGCCGGATGAATCATTCTCATCACATTCACCCGGGGTTTGCGACCAACCTGGATCACGGTGGATTCGCTGGAAAGTATGCGGTCTTTCGGGGGACACTGGTCGAAGTTGATGAGAACTGCCAGTTTCAAATTGTGCTACCTGTTTCTTCTTTTGCTCCAACCAGCTCCCGGTTTCCTCCGTCTTCCCTCGGGCAGGAAATGATGTATCTGTGGATTCAAACCGTGAAATCAGATGCCGGACTCGTCATCGAAAGTGTGGAGGTCAAAAAGTAGAATTCAGATGTCGCGCATTCTCCCCACCCTCAACGTAACGGCGGCAATCGCAGGACTGATGCTTTTGCCGACCGCCCCCCTGGCTTCCGAAGCAGCGGAGGCTCCTCAAGAACCCGCCTCACTCCTTCCGACTCCCGTTGAACCGGATCAATTTGCAGGCCTTCTCGATCACTCCCCTTTCACCCGCGTTCTGGATCTCTCCGAGACGATCCGCCTCACCGGAGTTGCGGTGATCAATGGGGAACAGGTAGCGACTGTTCGGGACCGGGAAAAGGGAAAGAGCTACGTGATCTCAGGCCAACCCAACAAGGAGGGGTGGAAAATGGTGGAAGTCGATCCCCACATCGATCTGGAAAAGGTATCCGCAACCATTTCGGTGAACGGAGGCGAACTGGTAACCCTTCAGTTCGATGAAAAGCAGCTGCATCCCGAAGCAAAGGCAAAAGGAATTGATGGCATTCAAGCTTCGGAGAAAAATGCCCGAAGACCACCGCCTACACAGGAAGAAAAGCGAAAATTCGGCGAGTGGGTCCGTGGACGTATGAGCAAGATGAGCGACGCACAGAAGAAACGTGTCGGCCAGATCATGCAGGAAAAGATGAAGGCGAACCCGAAGCTGACCGACCGGCAGAAGGGCGAGATTTTTGTTAAAATCCTCGATCACGTGGAGTTAGAAAAATGAGACATCGGGATGCGATCGGCATTCGGCATCTCGCTCTTGGAGCGCTCGCTTTGAGTTTCCTTCTCCTTCGAAGTGAGGCAGAAGATTCGAAAGTCGACTCCCCCCTTCCAGTGCCGGTCGACAAATCACAATGGCAGCCACTTTTGACGCAGTCCCCCTTCACTCGAACCCTTTTTCTCTCCGAATCCCTGATCCTGACCGGTGTTGCCCGGGTCGACGGAAAACCGGTCGCAACCCTGATGGACACTGAGGCAGCCGAGTCGATCGCCGTTTCGGAGCGCCCCACGGAACGGGGATGGAAATTGGTCGAGATGTCAGGGACGGAAGATATCGAGACATCTGTCGTCGTGATTGCCGTGGAAAGCGGAGAATCCATCAAGGTTCGCTACGACAGGGAGCGCATGAAAGCAGCGAGCCAGCGCATGAAATTCGCCGCGCAGGCAAGGTCGCAACAGGCGGCCGCTCGAACCGGCCGATCCAGCATTCATTCGGGAAAGGGCGGAAACTCCAGCATCCCACCGGAACGGGTTGAGATGCTGAAGAAAGTGGACCAGCGGGAATTGCCGAAAGGCTACAATCCCGGAGCCGGCCGAAATCGCGAAGAAGCCCACCATCTTCACCAGTCCTACGTCGATCGGCGTCTTGCAGGCATGAGCGAACGCCAGCGCGGTCTTGTCGGGCAAATGTGGCAACAACAGCAGACGGTGCAGCCAAACATGTCCAATCGCGGCGCCTCCTTTGTTCGTGTTATGGAGCATGTGGCCGAGAATGAGAAACGATGAGCTTCGCTGTTCAAAAACCGAGTTTCCCGGCTGAACGCACCAACCGGGTGTGTTCAGCGAACCAACCCTATCGCTTCGTTTTTGCGACGTTTATCGTTTGTTTTGTTTTAAACGGCGCTCTTGCCGCAAACCTAAAAGGAACAACAGCGACGGCGGATCTTCCCCAAAACGTATCCAGGGAAGATTTCGAAGCGCTGATGAAACAATCGCCCTTCACCCGGCCAATCAACCTGTCCGACACCCTCGTCCTCAGCGGCGTCGCGAACCTCAACAACGATCCGGTCGCCACTTTGATCGATACGGTAGACGGCCAAACCCTGGCCATTTCTGAATCCCCCAATCACTTGGGCTGGAAACTGGTTGAGTTTGAAAGGCCTTACGATCTTGAAGTGGCGATCGCTTCCATTGCGCTCGAAAGCGGCGAGATCATCCGAGTCTATTACGACAAAGAACGAGTCCAGAAAGCGAGTCAGTTAGCCGCTCGCAGTGCCCGGGATCAAGCGAGGAAATTCGCAGGGCGGATGATCGCCCACACCCTGCCGGACTGGATCAACGAAATTGAAGATCCCGTGAAGAGAGGCCAGGCCATTGCCAAATTCATTGAAGGCGGTGGTTTCGACAGGGCCCCTCTCGATGCGGTGAAAATGGCGCTCTCGCAGTCCGATCCGCAAGCTCGCGGAACGGTGATGTCAGCCGCATTCGGTCGACTGGGAGGAGGAGTCGGAAATACGAAGATCAAAAACGCAGTCGACCAACTGAATTCCCTGGAGAATGGGCGGGACCGTGATTTCGCGATCAACGGACTGGCCCACGGCCTCGTCGGCAGAGACCCGCAAAGCGCGTTAAAATGGGCCAATTCCGTCTCCAACGAAGGTTTCCGGAAGGTTGTCGTCGAGAATGTGAGTCGTCGGATCAACGCGCAATCATCCCGCAAATGAAAATTGAAACAAGAGGGAAACCGTTGGGATAAAATTTCGCTCTTTCTTTTCCGAATACTTCTCCGCCACGCGGAGAAAAGGAAAGCCCTCACCATGAAGATCCCGATTCTCCTGTCTCTTTCCTTTATCGCGATATCCCTTGTCGATGCGCAATCCAACGACGAAAGCTGGCATCAGTGGCGCGGGCCGGAAAACAACGGCGTTTCCAAAACAGCGAAACCGCCTCTGGAATGGAGTGAAACAAAAAACCTCGCGTGGAAGGCCGAAATCCAGGGGCACGGAACATCGAGTCCCATCGTTTTGGGGGGCAAAGTGTTTGTGACGACTGCGATCAACACGGGAAAAGTTGATCCGAATTTACCGAAACCGGAGGATCAGCCGGAACGGGTTTTCGGGATCAAACATCCGAACACGACTTATGAAATGGTGGTGCTTTGCTTCGACCGAAAAACCGGAAAACGACTCTGGCGCGAGGTGGCGAAAACCGTTGTTCCGCACGAGGGTCATCACAAAGACGCGAGCTTTGCTTCGGCTTCTCCCTTCTGCGATGGAGAACGAGTCTACTTCTGGTTTGGTTCGGCGGGGATGTTTGCCTACTCACTCGATGGGAAAAAATTGTGGGAACGCGATCTCGGTCCAGCGAAAGTTGGCGCGAGTCTGGGCGAGGGAAGCTCGCCGGTGGTGCGCAATGGAAAGCTCGTCATCGTTCGTGATCACTCGGGCCAGTCGACGATCGAATGTCTCGACGCCGCCTCTGGGAAAACGATTTGGAAAAAAGATCGAGACGAAGGCAATGCCTGGGCGACTCCCGCTATCGCGGAGCACGACGGCGTCACACAAGTCATCACGACCGCGTCGAATCAAGTGCGCAGCTATAACCTGGACAACGGCGAGCTTATCTGGCACGCGACCGGATTGACGAACAACAGCACGCCCTGCCCCATCGTCGACCTCGACGCAGAAGGCAGCCCCACCGTCTATTGCATGACCGGCTACGAGGGGCACGCACTCCTGGCGATTCCCATCGACGGCAAGGGAGATGTCACCGACAAGATCCGATGGGGAGCTGACCGGGGCACTCCCTACGTCCCCTCTCCCATTCTCTACGACGGACAGCTTTATTTCACCCAGTCCAACCAGGGGATCCTGACATCACTGCAATCAGCCGACGGCAGCGAAGTGATCGCGCGGACCCGGGTCCGCGACCTTGGTGACATCTACGCTTCACCGGTCGGCGCCGACGGAAGGATCTATTTCGTCGGGAGAAAAGGAACGACGGTTGTGATCGAGCACGGCAAGGAACTCAAGGTCCTCGCCACCAACCAACTCGGCGACAATTTTCACGCCTCCCCCGCCCTCGCGGGCAGCCAGCTCTTCCTTCGTGGGATGCGTTTCCTGTATTGCCTGCAAAACGGCGGAACCGCCAAAGGCACGCCAGTCACGGCGGCGCCAGCGAAGTCCGCTCCTGCTCCCGTGAAAAACAAAACTCCGGCGGATCCGAAAAAGGCGCTCGGCGACAAGCTGCGCCTGATGGTCGAGTCCGGAAGGATCTCCGGCGAAGAATCCATCGAGCTTTACCTGACTGCTTTCCCCGAGGAGGAAGAAAACGTGAAGCAATGGCTGGCCGACCTGAAAACCGAGGCCGAGCTACGCCAGCTTCTCGAGACCATCGCCAGGCGTGCGATTCCGAAGGACTACGAGGGCGGCGACAAGCACCAGCCCTTCGTCGACAAGTGGTTCGCCACCGCGCCCCCCGAAAAGGGCGGCGAGGTCGTTCGACTCTGGAAAGAGCAACAACGCCTCTTTCCGGAGATGGAGAATAAGGGTGAATCCTTCATTAGGATTCTCGACTACGTACGAAGCAAGGGTGCCAAACCGACGCCTGCACAACCGAAGCACGGCAATCCTCACATTAAGAAAAGGCAAAAAGCGGAGATTCGGCGGGAAGCGGGAACCATCACTTCTGGCGTAACCGGTGCCGTGGCCGGCTCCGTCCATTCACAGGAGGGCGAGGCGATGGGAGGCGTCATGGTTTCCGCCTTCGATGACAACAACCGACAGAGCATCTCGGTTTTCACCCAGACGGACGGAAGCTTTCAGATCGAGGGTCTGCACCGGGCCGACTATCGCATTCGCGCCCGACTCCCCGGCCAGCGGGACCATTGGGTTGAAGACGTGAAACTTGGAGACGACGGGATCGCCGTGACCATGGAACCGGCCAGTGGACGCGAGCTGGAAGAACAGCGCCCTGCCTCCGATGCCTTCGCCCAGCTGAAATTCGACAGCCCGCGCGACCGGCTGAATTTCAAAATGATGTGCAGCTACTGCCACCAGATCGGCACGCCGGGATTCCGCACTCCCGAGAAACCCGTCGACTGGGAAACCATGATCACCCGGATGGATGGCTTTGGCGGACTCTATCCCCACACCAAGAAGACCATCGTGAAGCGCATCATAGACACCTACAAGGGCGACGCGGTTGAGCGCTGGCCCGAGTATGTGCCGCCTCCTGCCCCGACGGGCCTGGCGGCCCGGGCGAAGATCACTGCCTGGGAGATGGGAGAGCACTATGTAGGTTCCTTTCACGATCTCGAAATCGGTGACGACGGGCTCGCCTACGTCGTACATATCGGGAAGCAATACACCGCCACCCTTGACCCGAAGACCGGGGAACGAATCTACTACCGCCTTCCTCGTGGTTCCCAGGGTCCGCATTCCATCGAGCCGGACAACCACGGCGACATGTGGCTGACACTTTGCGTTTCCGGTGAAATGGCGAAGTTTGATCTTGAGACGAAGGAATACACCGTCCTCTCCAGCGCAGAGCCACCCGCCGAGCGCGGTTCAGTCGATGCCGAGCATCACAACCTTTCCCACCACGGCCGCGATCCAGCTCGAATCGACCAACTTAAGAAAATCGAGCGCGCCATCCTTGGTTGCTTCGACAATCTCCTTTCCCAACTCAAATCCCGGGAAGAAGCCGGCGCCACCCTTCTGGACCACACCCTGACTCTCCTCGGAAGCAATCTCGGAAATGCCGCCGCGCATGATCCTCGCAACAATCCGATTCTTCTTTCAGGGGGAGGCTTGAAGCATGGATCCTTTTCCACCCACAATCCGAAAGACAACACTCCCCTCAGCAATCTCTTCCTCCGAATGCTCCAGGAAACCGGAGTCGAGACAGATCATTTTTCGACCAGCTCGGGAGTCGTGGATTGGTGAATTTCGGCCGCCTCCGGGTGCCACAGGACAAATTCGGCCAATCGATGCGCACGGTTTACGCCAGGGAGCCATGAACCGGGGCCGTAGTGATCACAGCCGGATCCTTCCCCTTTCCCGGAAGCCGGAAGGATGCTTGCGCCGCTGAGTCCGCGTGACAGATCCACCCCTCTACGATGACAGGCCCTACCCTGTTGAATTCCGACTCTGAAGTTTTCTTCGAAAAAGTTGGCCGGTTTCGTTTCGGAAAATCGCCCTTGTGATTAGAAGGCGAAATTCAAACCAAACAACACTTCGTCATCACAAATTCCAAACCATACAAAAACATGAAAGCCACAATCATCGCAGCAGCCCTCTCACTCTCCTTCCTCTCCGCTTCCACAGCTCAGGATTCGGTCGAGATCGTCTTCACCAACTTTTTCGGCGCACCCGTCTCCCTTTTCTGGGTCGACTGCAACGGGAATGAGGCCCCCTACGGATCCATCCCAGCAGGGATACACTTCGTTCAACCCACCTATTCCGGACACACCTGGAATTGGAGAGGGGCACAAATCTCCGGACAAATGATCGCGTCAGCCCAGCCCACTCAGTACATCACAATCCAGGGTGCGACCACGACCAACACCAACAATGCGGACATCAAGGTCAGGGCAGTGACCTACGTGGATTCCACCACCGGAAGAAATGTGTCCATTCAAATGACGGGTGCCCGCACCTGGGCTGAGTATTCGCCGAACGGTGTTTTCAAATTCTGGGAAGCGGATCGTGACGAATGGTCTGTTTATCTTTACGACTGGAAACGGGGAATATCTCTCCAGATTGACCTCTACACCAACACCATTGCCTACGGAGCCGGCGATGCCCAAAGCGGACAGAACACCGAGAAATTCGGAGCGTATCCCATCACTTCCGCCTCCAACTGAAGAAGCCAGGAATCACTGAAAACAATCCCGGCGGGCAGATTCACTTCTGCCCGCCTTTTTGTATCAAAAGAAGATCCCCCGCCGCCCATTCGGATCACCTGCCCCCACTCTCTTCCCGCCCCGCATGCGATATAGGAATGAGTCCACCCCGGCCTTTCTTCCGTTTTTCGAACCTCACGATCAAGCCGAAATGAAACGGAATTCAACACTACCCCCGGGTGTCCGGCGAAACGCTGAACGAATGCGTTTCGCACCGGCCCGGGGACGGGAAAGGCCCGGGACGTCGACGCCGGCAGTTCCTTTCGGGATCATTGGGTTTCAAAAATGCTCCCGCAAGAGCGCCAGCGATTTCGGGATCCCTTTCAGCGGATCCTCATTCCCCTCGAATTCCAGTGACACCCAGCCGTTGAATCCGGCGTCGCGGAGAATCTTCGCGATGCGCCCATAGTCGAGATCGAGTTCATACCAGCGGCCGCCGCCGAAATAGGTCTTGGCCTGGAGCAGCACCGTTTGCGGCGCGAGTTTCGCAAGCCGATCGTAGGGATCCTCAAGAAAATTTCCCGTATCGAGGGTGACTTGAAGCCAGGGGGAATCGACTGCATCGACAACTCGCTTCACTCCCTCCGGAGTCCGCCCGAGTCCCCAGTGATTCTCCAGACCCATAACTACGCCGCGCTTCCCGGCTTCGGGTGCGAGGGCTTCGTAGGCTGCGATGGTCCATTCGTAGGCATCTTCCTCGTTGTAGCCTTCGATCGGTTTTTCGGCTCCGCGATTGGACATCAGTTCATCGAAGTTCTTCGAAGTGCCCCAGGTCCCTGAATTGACCCGCATCGTCGGAATTCCGAGCCGGTAGGCCTGCTCAAGGCAATCAATGGTATGATCGATGTTCTTCTGCCGCTTTTCCGGATCGGGCGAAAGGAAGCCCTGGTGAGTCGAGAGCCCCATCAGAGGCACTCCCGTAAGAAACGCATGCCGCTTGATCTTCTGGAGCGCGGCCTTGTCGGTCGAAACGATTTGGCGCTGGAGGATCTCGAGTCCGTCGAATCCCATCCGGGCCGCATGATCGAGGCAAACGTCGAGAGGCCTATAGTCCTCCCGGTGGAATGCCCAGAAGGAGTAGGAAGACACGCCGATCGGATTGCGTTCCCGCAAGGGCTTTTCCTCCGCCGGGGCGAACCCGGCGATCGATCCGGCTCCCAGCACGGACCCGGTGGCAGCGAAAAAGTTTCGGCGATTCATGGCCGTCATCTTTTCATCCGGCGAATCGCCACACAATGGAAAAAACCCCGCAATGCGGATGCATTTCCGGATCGCCTGTGATTCGTATTTTCAGGCTCAAGCCAGCTCGTTCATCTTGCGAATCCGGTCGCTCATTTTCTGCATCACCGAGATCGCGAAGTACGGGTGCTGTTGAACGAGAAACTGAAATCGCTTTTCGTCGATCGCGGCGAGCTTAGTGTCACTCGTTGCAACAACGCTGGCACTGGCGAGTTCGTGATCCACCAGAGAGAGTTCTCCGAAAATATCTCCCTCTGTTTCCGACATCAGCGCTTTGCCGTTGTGCCAGATCTCAACCGATCCCTCAAGGATGACATACATCTTGTTCGATTCAGCGCCTTCTTCGATGATGGTGTTTCCCGCTTTGACATGAAGCGGGTTTTCTTCGTGGCGAAACAGGTCTGGAAAGTGCATGAAGCAATCTAGAACAGAAATGGTCCAGTTTCAGGCGGGAAAAACGGAGACCCTCATTTTCCCGCCCCCCTCTTCCATCCCGGGGCGATGCGCGGTGATTGTCCTGGAGAAATTGGGCGAGCGCCCTACGAATCGGGGGCGGGAGAAACACTTCGCGAAATTGCGCGGTCTCATAACCGGCAAACGAACAGAAACCTATGCGGACATTGCTCCATCTCTCGGATCAAGCGGGGGGGGCTGTCCTGACGGCTGCCCTTGCGCTTCGCCGGAACTTCGGTGCTGTCCTCGGCCAGGAGGTTGGCCTTGCGGTCACCGACGAAAGCCAGGAGGATGATGGGAGCCCCTGCATTCTCGAGTTACTACGTCGCTGAAGCTGGCAACGGGCGGCCCCTTTAGGAATCTTCTTTGGAGCGCAAACCATCCTCCTGAACCTCCCAAACGGTTTTTCGGGCGGGAACGCTGCGCCTTGCTTCATCGTGGCTTCCCAATCTCCTTCCATTTGAGGGCACTTCTGATCTAAGCTGATTCCATGAACCCGACGAATCGCTTCTGTCTCCTTATCGCAATCTCAAGTTCCCTCGGACTGCCGCTCTCTGCACAGGAAACCGTTTCACTTCGTGGAGTGATCCTCGATTCCGAATCGAAGTCGCCTGTCCCGGCGAGACTCTACGTGGAGTCGAAATCCGGAGAGTGGCATCTTGTCGAATCTAATGGAGGTGTCGCGATTCCCTACGACAAGGTGCGGACGACGAGCCGGGAGACGCACACGTCCCTGAGTGCGGATCCGTTTTCCGTCCGCCTCGCTCCGGGGACCTACCACCTCACCGCGGAGCGGGGAAAGGAATACTTTCCCGCAACGAAAACCGTGATCATCGGGAGCGAGCCGGTTAACGTGGAGATCGAACTCAAGCGCTGGGTGAAGATGCATGAGAAAGGCTGGTTCAGCGGAGAGACGCACATTCACCGTCCTATCAAAGATCTCCGAACTTTGGTGCAATGTGAGGATTTGAATGTGGCTCTGCCTCTCACGGCATGGGTCAGTCGGGCGGAGGATACTCCTTTGAAAAACAATCGGAATCCGGAAATCGTCCCTGCTGCAAGGTTGCTGGAAGTGGATGAAACGCATGTCATCTGGCCGGTCAATACGGAATACGAAATCACTTCGGTAAAAGGGAATCGCCATCACCTCGGTGCTCTCTTCGTCTTGAACCAGAAAAAGCCTTTGGATCTCTCCGCTCCACCGGTCAAGGGAGTGGCCGCTCTGGCGAGAAAGCAGGGCGCTGTCCTCGATCTCGATAAACACAACTGGCCGTGGTCGATGATGTTGATCCCGATTGCTCAGGTGGATCTCTTTGAACTGACAAACAATCACATCTGGCGGACCGACTTTGCGTTCTCCACTTTCTTCCCGGAATACATTCCCGAATATATGGAAATCGAGCAGAACGACGACGGATTTACCGAGCGGGGCTGGATTGATTTCGGGTTCCAGAATTACTATGCCTTGCTGAACTGCGGTTTCGATATCATGCCGAGCGCGGGAACGGCTTCGGGGGTTCATCCTGTGCCGCTTGGATTTGGCCGGGTGTATGTGAAGCTGGAAGAGGGTTTTGACTATGACGATTGGATGACGGGGCTGAAGGCCGGCCGGAGCTTCGTCACGACCGGTCCGATGTTGGAAGTGACGTTCAACGGGATGGATTCGGGTAGTGACTTTGCCGATGTGAAATCGGTGCGGGTAAAGGGAGAGGTGCGAAGCCTCGATCCGCTCGACACGGTTGAAGTCATCGTAAACGGAGAAGTGGCAGCGACCTGCCAGCCCTCCGGCGAAAAGACAGATGGTGGCGACTATTTCCTGACGATTGATGAAACCGTGCCGGTCGAGAGCAGCTCATGGATCGCTGTCCGTGCCTTTGCGAGGCAGAAGGGAGATCGCCCGCGCTTTGCTCACTCCGCGCCGGTTCACGTGAAAGTCGATGATCAGCCAATTGCTCCGAAACGTATCGAGGTTGAGTATCTCATCAAACGAGTCAGTGATGAGATCGAACGGCACGAGGGCGTGCTCTCGAAGGAGGCTGTCGCTGAGTTCCGGGAAGCGGAAGCGTTTTATCAATCGCTGCTCCAATCAGCCCGCTGAATTTGCGACCGTATTACCTTGCTCGTTGCTCACCAACTAATCTGATAGATCAGCTGCCACTTGATCTTCCCGGCGGCGGCGCAATCCTTGCAGGGTATGTTTCCGCCCCTCCGAAGCGCGTTCGGAAACTGATGATTGAGAGAACTGACGACGGAAGCGGCTGTTTGCAGCCCGCTGTCGGCCAGGGCCCCCGGCACGAAATCTGTCGGCATTTTGGTTAATCAATACTGACTATCGAACAAGCTGTTTCGCTCTCGTTTTACCTCGTCCATTTTAATTCTTTCCATAATTACCATAATTTACTAGAATTCATGTTGATCCACGAAACACCCACTCTACTCCGCAATGAATTTGAAACTCGTAGTCGACTCGAAGGCGAATTCTCACCCACTTGAACTGCTTCTTAACGACAGCTCCCATAGCATCGGGCGCATGCACGACAACGATCTGAGTATTCAGGACGATTGCGTCTCTGGATACCACGCTAAAATTTTCCAGACTCCCGAAGGAGACTACACAGTCAACGACCTCAATTCATCCAACGGCACTTTTCTCAATGGAACCCGTATCTCCTCACCGGAAAGAATGCAGGCGGGCGACGTCCTGAAGATTGGAAATTTTGAAGTAGCGGTCAGAGAATACATCAAGAATGTCACCGAACCGGAAAATGACTCCGATACCGAGGAACCTCGTCTGAAAATCATTTCGCTCAAGGATTACTTCTCCGTCTCAGAAGAGAAGGACCACTACACCTATCCGATTGCTCCTTTGGGAACGCCTCCCCCCTTGGGAAATACCGAAGAGGTTCTCAAAGAAACGGTCAGGGCTGAAGAACCCGTTCCAGAATCTGGCGAGGTAAGCGAAAACGAAGAAGCCGAATGCGCCGGGGAAGCCGAACCGGCCAAAGCGGAACTGCCGAAAAAGCCGGTAGAAACTAGCGACGTAGATCTCCGATCTCAGATCGAAATTCTCACCGCGGACCTGGACGACGCGCTGAAAGAGATCAGTCACCTGAAAGCAGTCAAGGCCCCGCAAATCCCCATGCCGGACAAAAGTGAAGGCGAGGCGGCAGAAGCCGCCAAGCTGAAACAAGAGATTGTCCAGAGCCACGCAGACAGCACAGCTCTGCGATCAGAAATCATCAAGGTAAAGGACCAGCTGGCAGAAAGTGAAGGCGAGGCGGCAGAAGCCGCCAAGCTGAAACAAGAGATTGTCCAGAG
>JARGNG010000003.1:214816-220043 GCA_029213265.1 Verrucomicrobiales bacterium
CCACGCAGACAGCACAGCTCTGCGATCAGAAATCATCAAATTAAAGGACCAGCTGGCAGAAAGTGAACGTGAACTCCTCGAGAACAGTCAGGACAAAGCCCGAACCGAGAGCAACACAATTTCTCAGTTGCAGAAGCAGATCAACGAAATTGAATCAGCTTCTGAAGAAGTTGAGAAAACCCTGACACAGGCAAACCTCAGTCTCCAACAACAGCTCGAAGACGCCAAAGTAGCGGGCAGGAAATCCGCGGGGCGCGAAGCCGAGTTGCTCCAGAACAACGGAAAGCTTGTCGATAAAGTGAAGCACGCAGAAGACAATTCCGCAAAACTCGCTGTCCAAATTGAAGAGGCTACATTGTCAATATCCGAAAACGAAAAGCGGATTGAGAATCTTCAGCAGGAACTCAGGGAATCGGAGTCCAGGTCCGAAGCCGGGCTCGAACTCAGGGCAAGGCTGGATTCAACGGAACGGATGCGACTCACAGCAGAAGCCCAGCTGAGTCAATTGCAGGAGAAACTGGCGTCCATCGAAACTGAAGCGGAGGCAGTCAAAGGACAGCTCGCCAATACTGAAAAGAACTACTCTGAACTCGAAGAAGATCTGGCTCGATCCATCGAAATTCGTGACGAATTCAAATCAGCACGAGACGATCTCGAAATCCAACTGAACCACCGCGAAAGGAGCATCGCGAACCTCGTGAAGTCCTCCGGAGAACTGGAATCTAAGCTCAAGGAAACGGCCAAGGAAAATGCACAAATCCACACGGATCTTCAATTGACCCGCGAAGGCCTTTCCGAAGCGTTGCACTCCACCCGCCGACGACTGGTCGACACAAATAAAAACCTGAACATAGAAATTTACCTACGGGAAGCAGCGGAAAAACAGCTCCGCGAAGCAGCCGCCGCCCTCGAGATCAAGCACAACGGACCCGATGCGCTTGCTCTTTCCTCCGCCGATACCAACCTCAATCGCATCAGCGACCTGAGGGAAGAAAAGAGCGAAGAACAGCAAGCTTTCGAAGCCAGACTGGAAGCGCTCTATCCGAGCGGAGATAACGGGTCATCCGGAAAGGATTCGAGGGAGAAGAAACCAGTCAGAAGAGGAAGCTTCTCTGAGGAGGAATTCTTGCGACAACTGATCGCCAAGCTCGATCTTATCGACTCCTACACAAAGCACTACGAAAACAAGTTGCTCCACTCCAAGATCGCTCAGCAATTTGCTCAGCTCAAACACGCCTTTGTCGAACTGTTGGAAGACCACGCGGTGAGCCAGTTCGATCTGGAACCCGAAACATCGCTGAGCATCAATCAGAAAAATCGAATCGACCCGGCACCGCGCGAAGATGGATCGTTGCCAATGATCAATTATTACTTCGGAAATTCTTATGTCATCGAAACTGTATGTCCCGGCTACATCTTCCGCGACGGCTCTCGTGAAGTCGTTATCAGGAAGGCCAAAGTCGTGGTGAGTTGAGATTTCTGTCTTGTATTCCCGACTCGCCCCCACGTTTGATTCGAAGATTGACCTGCCCATTGGAAGCAGCGGAACCAGCGAAGCGTCAAAGCGGTGGGGTTAAAAATACAAATCCTTAGCCGTGAATTCGGGAGGTTCCTGACTCTTGAGAAAAACGCTACCGGATCCGCGAGTATGCCTCGAGTGAAGCACAGTCAGTTTCATGGGAACTGCGCAGCCAGCGTGAATTGGCGGCCCCTGGTGAAGCGGGGCCCGCCCGGGTCACGGAATCACTTTGCTTTCCCGATCAGGTTGATATCGAAAGGCGACTCGTCGGGATCGTTGCTTCGGATCAGCAATTTTGCCTTGCGCGTTCCTTTCTTGCGCGGCTTGAAGGTAACCTTGAAAGTCGAAGTTTCCCCCGGAGCGAGAGTCGAAACGCGCAGACGGGTCACGCGGAAGTCGCGCGAGGCGGATCCCCTCCCTGCTACCGAAAGACCGGCGAGTGCTTCGCCCCCGTCGCTGCGAACCGTGAAGATCTTGGGGCGGGACCGCTTCTTCAACCGCACCTTTCCGAAGTTGATCTTGCCCCGGTTGTCGGCAAGAGCTTTCGTCCTGGGCTGCAATACGGTGATGTCCGGTTCGATGTCGATGAGGAGAGACTCAAGGAACATGGAAGGGCCTCCGGGTTCATGGTCCAAATTTTCCCCCAACTTCCATACTTCCGATTGATTCAAAAGGGTGAACTGGTCGACACCATCCGGAAGGGTCACCCCGATGCGGAAGGAAGCATTCCCCCCAATCGGAGTCACGGTGGAGATGGGAACCTCGACGTTCATCATCGTGCCTGAATCATAGTAGGTGAGCTGCAAGTCGCCCGGGACGAGGGACGGAACTGATTTCCGGAGATTGAGGCGGAAACCCTCGTCGGTGAATTCGGAAACGAAGGCCGGATTGGGAATCATGACCGGACCGCCGGCGGTGACGTGAATCAAACCTCCCACGGTGCTTCCGTCACCGGTGGCACGGCAGACGATGATCCATCCACCTACGTCATCCTCGGTCGTGGCATAAGTGTTCGACGTGGCACCGGTGATCTCGGTCATTTCCCAGGTCCGCGGATGCGCTCGGAACCATTGCAGGGAGATTCCCCCGGACACCGCCGAATCATCCGACAGGTTTCTGACATCGAAGGAGGTCGTCATGCCATAGCCGACCCAGGGAGAGGAAATTCCGGTGACGAACAGGCTCGAGTCGACCTCCCAGCCAGCGAAGCGGGTCGCGATTTGAGAAACCGGGGGATAGGCTGCGTTGGAGAACTGGCCGTCCCGGGGACCTCCTTCGACCCGGAGCCGGTAGTAATAGAATGCATCCGGTTCAATGCTGAAGTTATCCTGATCAGAGGAGGAAGTCCTGAGCACGTCCATGCCGGACGGGATGTCAGTCCATCCGTCCGTCCCGTTAACCGAGCGCTGCAGCACATAGGCGGTCGCACCGAACACCGAAGGCGGGAAGAATTCCAAGTCGATCACGGGATGGTTGCCGGAACCGATGAAATCGTTCCTGCGGTGACTTCTATCCACGCGCAAGCCCCCGATCGAACCCACCGGATCCACGAACGGGGCAATGTCGGGAATGGTGCCCCCGGAACCCGGAACAAACTGGGCGAATGCGGAAAGCGAAACCATCGAGAGGAGGAGGGCACCCAAACCCTGCCAAAACCAGGCGGATCGGCTGACACGGGGATACTTGACATTGGAGTTCATGATAGAATAAGGGGTGTAGGTTGAATGCAATCCCGATCCGGAAAGGGAGGAATTGCATGGCAATATCCGTCCAACTTTTTCCGTCTGCCATGCATGGACTGCCGCGTGCTGAGCACGGATTGCCATCCCGGCCGGGACCCTGCACCTCCCCTGCTTTTCTTACACAGTTTCATGCACAGTTGTGGGATTTCCGAACGTCGCCGCAACGGGGTGGAGCGACGAGATCGAACCGCCGTCCGGGGATTGGTGGCGGAGCGATGACGATTTCGAATGGTTGGCGCCCGCCCCCCCTCCGCGATGACCCAGTTCCGGCCCCCGATGCGGAAAACCCGTTTCCAGCAGACGAGTGGCAGGTTTACCAGGCTGACTGAAAAATAAAGGGACTGAAAAATAAAGGGACAGACCTTTTGAGTTTATCTCGGGTTCGAAGTCGTGGGGCACGACGGTACAATCATCGCGAAATGCGTCGACGACCTGACTTTGTTGGACGACCTCGATCACAGGAAACCTCCTCGAGCGGATTGGTATCGAGTCGTCAGCGATGACGCAAGACACCCTGAAAAACTATTTTGGAACGAACCCCCGCTGCCGACGCCTCGGGCCCTGGCCCGACGAGTTGATTACCTTTGTGTCTGCCCCCGAGTTTCCAAAGCTCGAATGGTGTGAGATCACGGAGGTCCTTCTTCAACTGAAGCTGACGAAGTTCTGCGACTTCAAGATAGTAAATCTCATTCGAAGCAATCCCTACAAACACACTTTCGAGGCTCGAATCCTCCCGGTTTGGCTTGAGGCAGAACGGATTGTCGATGCGGCTGCACTACTTGCTTCGATTTTGGATTGGGCGAAGAGCGGCGACGGAAAACTGAAAGAGGTTCCGGACGATCTCGCAAAGGATTTCGCGATCGGCTGATTTCAATCGGATCGATTTTCCTGACAACTGAACTCGATTGAGGGTCTACAGTGCGGCCGTTTCCAGAATTCCAGAGTCTCCGCTGTCCAGTTCCTGGGGACACGTCAGTCACTGGCTAGACACTCACCGAAACGGCTACTGCGATCGGGGGCACCTCAACGGCGGCCCTTGAAAAAGCAAGTCCGACTCAAACGGTGGATTATTCTTCGCTCTTTTCACGCTCCACTGCTTCTTCAGGGTGGAGAGCCTCTTTCACTTTCTGAATGGCAGCCTCATCTGCTCGCTTGACACTACGGGACTTTGCTATCGCGACAGCAACCAAAGCGATCACAGAAATGGTGAGTAAGACGCTAATCAGGACAGCTTCGAATTCAAGCAAATCAATGGAAATTTCACTCAGTTGGTTTGGAGTGGGTTTCATTTGTTGGATTGGTATTCTTTAACACTGGAAGATGGCATTCCCCTGTCTCTCAGTGATACCTCACGATTGTCCACTAGTAAGCACATCTTGCTATTCGTCCCCTTCCTTTCAATATGGAATCTAAACAAAGGGGCGGTAGCCCTGACTAGTCCTGGCGTGATCGGAAAGCCTTCGCGCTGGTCGAAGGGAAACTGATTCGCTCGCCCGGGCGTTCGAAAGCAGGCCGCATTGCAGTCCCAAGCCTTCCATGCCCGCCTTGATCAGGGACCGATTCGGAAAAGGTGTTTCACCCCGCGAATGTAGAAGCTGTCACCGACCACTGCCGGCGTGCAGGAAACTTCCTCTCCGAGGACCGACTGCCCGAGAATCTCAAACTCCCGGCCAGGTTTGAGAATGTGCATCGTCCCGCTGCGGTCGAGCAGGTGGACTCTGCCGTCTGCCAGGATCGGGGAGGCGTAAAAACCGTCATCCGCAAATTCGGCCCAGAATTCTTCTCCGGTTTTGGCATCGTAACAGGCGAAGGCACCGTCGTCGGCCCCACAGTAGAGCAGTCCTTCGTGGAGCAAGGGTGTGGAGACCCCGGACTTGTAGAAGCGGGTTTCCCACACAATCTCTCGAGTCCTCACGTCGATCGCGCTGAGATTGGCGGAATCCGCGGAGACGTAGACAAGCCCGTC
>JARGNG010000004.1 GCA_029213265.1 Verrucomicrobiales bacterium
GCAACGAACGCTGCCAATATTGCATGCCCTTTGAGGAGCAGGACTGGCTCGATCGCGATGAAGTGCTCAGCTACGAGGAGATGCTCCGGGTCATTCGCGTCGGAGCGGGACTGGGGATTTCCAAAGTCAGAATCACAGGTGGCGAACCTCTCACCCGGCGCAATGTGCTCTGGTTTTTTGAACAACTCCGGGCCATCGAGGGAATCCGCGACATCGGCATCTCCACCAACGGAACCCTACTCGCGAAGCCAACCAAAGAAGGCATCACAACCGCGCAGGCCCTGAAAGATCAGGGAGTGCGAACAGTGAACATTTCTCTCGATACACTCGATCCGGCCGAATACGCGAAAGCGACAGGACGGGATTTGTTTTGTCAAGCGGTCGAGGGAATCGATGCGGCGCGGGAAGCGGGGTTTGAGAAAATTAAGATCAATACCGTGCTGATGCGCCGTCGCAACGAGCACGAACTCTGGGACTTGATCGAATTTGCAAGCGAGCGGGATCTGCTTCTGCGCTTCATCGAGCTCATGCCGGTCAGCACGACGCAGGTCTTGACCGAAGAGAATTTCCTACCCGCCGGCGAGGCGAAAAAACTGATTGAATTCCGACTCGGCGAGCTGAAATCGCGTCCTGACATTCGAACGAACGGACCTGCCTCCTACTATGAGATCCCGGACACCGGACAGATTATCGGTTTCATCGGAGCGATGACCAACCTGCACTTCTGCGAGAACTGCAACAAGCTGCGCCTCACCTGCGAAGGCAAGCTGCGCCCCTGCCTCGGGAGCCACCTCGAATTCGACATGCGGGAAATTCTTCGCAACGAAGAGATGAGCGACGAAGACGTCGCCAAATTTTTCCTCGAAGTTGTCGATCGGAAACCGGAGATGCACGAGTTCCGGGAGAACTATGTTCCCGGTCGAAAGATGATCGCGATTGGCGGTTGAGTCGGCGCTTTGTATCGCCGGGAGATCCTCAGGTCAGTGCGTCAGGACACGTCGACCGGATGACGATACGGTTCACGGTTGAGTGTTTGACGTGGAACGTTCATACCTGCTCCACTCCCCTTCGATTTCTTTCACATTCACTTCCCCGTCAAAAACGACATAACGGTAGCGCGAAACACAGGGAACTCCGGCAGTGACCTGAAACGGCTCCTCGACCATCGGTGCCCAGACAAAATATGGCTTCGTTGGATGTAGCCGGACCCATTGCGGGGAGCGGAAGTTTCGAGGGTCGGATAGCACGGCAATGCCTGCTGCTCCATCATCGACGGGACCATACATCGCAACCCAATTCGGACGACTGTGATTCCCTTGGAGTCGATCCAGCCCCTCACTGCTCAGCATAAACCCGGGCGGGACTTCTTCTTTTTCCTTCAGCGCAAGCCATTGGTCGTTCCCGCGGATGGCCATTCCACCATAGTGGTATTTTTCTATGGTGAGTGGATTCTGGCCGATCAGCCACTGCGACGATTCGATATCAAAAACAAACCGATCCTCCCCCGCGTCATGAGCCGTTACTTTCCAGGTCTCCTTCAAAACGGGCTTCGGACCTTCCGGCGCGGTTCGATCCTCCCACAGATGCTCCACGAAAAACTGACACTTCTCCCGACCGCTCACACTCTTCAGAGTCCTCGCGTAGGAAACACTTCCGGCCTCCAGTTTTTGATTCCAGAATTCCGGCTTCCTCCCTTCGAAGGAAGTCTTCGTCCAGGCGAAAAACAATCCATGCTGGTGCTTATGATCTTCCGCATAGTCCCCGGTGACCTCTTTCCCTGAGGGCGAATACACCGGATGAATGTATCCGGAGCGAGTGTAAAAAGGCTCGTGCTTCGCGGCTTCTTCGGTCGGGAGCTTGTTGTAGGCGAGAATCACCTTGCCCCCCCGTTTCACGAGAATCCGTGATTCATCGGAAACAATGTTCATGAGAGGAGCATCCTCGCAAAACAACGAGTCAGCAGTCCACGCGGTGAGCAGAAAGACGATGGGAATAGCGGCGGAGAGGCGACTGGTCATACCCAACCTTTTACCTTTTCCTTTGCCACATTTCACGCCTTATTCACGGCATGAGCGATCTAACTCACATTCGGGAGGACGGTTCGGCCGCTATGGTCGATGTGTCGGACAAGGCAATCGTGCGTCGCGAAGCGACCGCCGAAGGATTTATTCAGCTTCTTCCCGGCACGGTATCAGCCATTAGCGAAGGGGAGGTCCCGAAGGGTGATGTTCTCGCCGTTGCCCGCATTGCCGGCATTCAGGCGGCCAAGAAAACGGCAGATCTCATCCCTCTCTGCCACCAACTTCCGCTTACGAAAGTGGCAGTCGATTTCAAAATTCAGGAGGACGGAATTCAAATCTCCTGCACGGTCCGAACCGATGCGAAAACCGGAGTGGAAATGGAAGCGCTCACTGCCGTCAGTGTCGCCGCCCTCACAATCTACGACATGTGCAAAGCCGTCGATAAGGGGATGGTGATTCGGGATATCCGACTCGTCGAGAAGACAAAATCATCAGTTCCAGCTATCTGAGAAAAGGAGGCTTCGGGGGAATTCCACCCGGCGGTTTGGGCAGTTTTTTGAAAAACTCTTCCAGCTTTTGAAACGATTCGATCACCGGGATCTCTGACAGGCCATTTCCCGAGCTCCCAGTGAACCGGAAATCGAGTCTCTTGAGCTCGTCATGGAAATCTTTTGCTTCGCCAAGAAGTTCTCCGTCTCTCCCGTATACCCGAACCCAGATTCCTGCGAAGCGCTCTTTGGCTCGATCGGTAGTCGTTCCTGTCGTCAGGTTACCAAGAATACCGATGCCAAAGGTTCTGCTGGTCGTCTTTGTTCTTACAAAGGTTGCCGCTTCACTGCTGGTCGAAACACGGCCCGTTGCAGGGACACTTTCGATCGTTTCCGTCCCGGTATGGTCCACTACCCGGTTGGTAGCATCAATCACATAGACCACATAGGACAGATGCAAGTCCCGGGCATCGACCTGGGAAAGATTCGAGACATCAATATCGTAGTAGCGATACTTAGCCTTTTCCTCGGTCGACTTCAGCATGGGAATATTCCCGGGGATTTCAGGGCCTGATTTTTCGGCAAACAGACCTTTGCTCCCAATTCCCTCACGCCCCCACACATTGACTCGAACTTTCGGATTCGACGGAGGATTCTTCAGCCACTCCTTCACATAGTCCTGATCGCCTTGAGACAATTTTGCCAGCGGCCATTGAGCGGTTTGACCATTCCGGTCGAGGACAACGTTTGGCCCGTTGACTCCCAGCAGTTCCGCATCCACCTGACGACCTCGATCATCGGTAAAGACACGCGCCTCCACCACAGGAGCAAAGAATAGCGTCAGCAAGCCAAAGACAAAAAAATAGGCTCTCATAATGCAAGGTTGTTCACCGCCCGCGTCAAACAGCGCCGCTCTACTCGCACGCCACGGCCGTCTGGCTGGAAGAGCCAAGACCGTCGATGCCGAGTTCGACGACGTCGCCGGGCTTCATGAACTGCGGGGGATTGAATCCCATTCCGACACCGGGAGGCGTTCCCGTCGAAACGACGTCGCCGGGCATCAGGCTCATGAAACGGCTCAGATAGCTGACGAGGTGAGCGATTCCGAAAATGAGTTTGCTGGAGTTGCCGTTCTGCTTGGTCTCTCCGTTCACCTTCAACCACATTCCCAGGTTTTCCGGGTCATCGACTTCATCCGCCGTCGCAACAAACGGCCCGAGTGGTGCAAAAGTATCGCAGCTCTTTCCTTTGACCCATTGACCGCCGCGTTCCAACTGGAATTCGCGCTCGCTGTAGTCATTGTGGAGCAGGTATCCGGCGACATGATCAAGAGCGTTCTCTTCGCTGACGTAGCTCGCTTTTTTTCCGACGACGAAGGCCAACTCAACCTCCCAGTCTGTTTTCTGGCTGTCCCTTGGAATGACCACCTGATCGTTTGGTCCCACGATGGCACTGGTCGCTTTAAAAAAGACAATTGGTTCTGCCGGGATGTCCATTCCCGCTTCTTCGGCATGGTCCGAAAAGTTCAGCCCGATGCAGATCAACTTACCGGGACGGGAAACAGCAGGGCCAAGACGAGTCGAAGCATCGATCGCAGGCGCACCGGAAGCATTGGCATCGGCCCATTCGCGAAGCCGGTCGAGATTGCCGGGATCGGCGAAAAAGGTTTCATCCCAATCCATCCCGAAGCCCGAGGCATCGATGCGGGTTCCATCCTCCAATTGAAGACCGGGTTTTTCCGATCCGACGTCACCAAAGCGAAGCAATTTCATGGCGGCGACGGTAATGACAGGAAACGGTTTCGTCAACCACCGCACCTGTGGAAAGAGCGCCTCCCGCCCGGAACATTATCGAAGAGACAGTTTGGGGCGCCCCGGCGCCTCCTTCTTCACGGGAATTCCTTTCCACCACCTGGAAGAAAAATAGTCGTGTCGGAATTGCTCCGGCTTCGCCGAAGTGAAATAGAGGTGATCCCGGTCAAACAACTGCTCCGGCTGATAGAAATCAGCCGCGTCCATCAACGGAGTCAGATTCTCGAGAACGATTCCGTCCTGCAGAGTCGACTCCAGAACATACTGATTCTCCCCTGTCTTTACGACGACCCACGCGTGCTGGCCAATGTTTCCATTCCAGCCGATTGCCACCCTCGCTTCGAATCCGGCGGAGATCAGCGCGTCGGCGAGGAGAATCGCGGTGTCTTCGCAATCCCCGGCACGTTCGCCCCAAGTCTCGGCGGGTGACTTCCAAACCTCGCGTGTCTCCGAATGATCCTGATCCAGTTCATATTCGCAACGATCGGCGATTTGGTTCCAAAGGCTGACAATTCGCTCTTCGGGAGTCTGACTCTGCCTTTCGGCGGCATTTTCCGGAAGCTCGAATCCCTCGAAAAAATCAGAAGCCCGCCGAATTCGTCCGCCTGTATCCGACGCGAGGACATCAAAAGGAAGATCGCAGTAGGGACAGGACAGAATCAGCGTCCGGGATTCCTTCTCCACCTCCAGAGCGTGAATTTCTTTGCAATGAGGGCATTGATTATAAAACTTTCCTCCCCGGGTGTTGGCCAGTCCCAGGGAAAATGCCGGAATGCGGCGGGACATAACACCGAGAGCGCCCATCGTCCGCCCCTTGGTAAATACCGCCGTGTTGATGACGTCAAAATCGGAATTCGCCACGGCCTCCCAACCTGATATCTTGCTGAGTAGATCTTCGCGACTGTTGGAGGTAATCAAATTTGCCGCCAGATACTGAGCCCCGGGAAACTCGGTTTGCAGCGCGTTGAAGACCACCTGCAAATCCATGTCGACGGGGTCTTCCTGCCTGGAAACAAAGTCAGCGAGGTAGGATTGCATTTCCTCATCCCCCTTCACTGCAGCTACCAAACCGGAAACGCGAATGTGATTGATCTTCGCCATCGCATCCGAGCGGAAGCCACGTTGATAGGATTCGTCCACTTGGGGAAGTGGGCGGAGCAAGCCAACTACGTCGATCATCCCCGTTTTCTGGAGGATGATGGTAAGCGCAGCCAGCAGGGCGACGAAAACGCCGCCGAAGCATAAGAGGCCTCGGACCATTCGGTATCTGTTGTGTTTGTGTGTTTCCAGAAAGGTGTCGTGTCACCCTTCTGAAGCGGTTCAGTTTCGCTATGGTAATTATAAACCACAACTACCGACCCGTGCAAATTATTTTAGTCTTATCTTTCAAATTTTGCGAGCCTTTTGGAGAAGTTTAACAAAATTTGGGAGCGGCTGCTGCGTTACATTCGGCTACTCGGGCCGGTTGCGCATGAAATCCGCGACCTGAGCAAAGAAAGCATCCAGCAATTCTCGGGGCTCGCCCACCAGTTCAATCTCATCACTGGCTTCCCCCATCAGCTCCAGCCAGCGGTCCCGCTCGGCCTCACCGATCGAAAAGGGAATGTGCCTTTGACGCAACCGGGGATGGCCCCGCTCCTTGATGTATTCGCCGTCGATGCCAAATCGAAAGCGCAAAAAACCGGCGAGCCTCTTCTCAGCCCCCTCCCAATCCTGCTCAGGATACATCGGACCAATCAGGTCATCTGACTTCACACGTTCATAAAAAGCGGCCACGAGTTTTTCGAATCCGCCTTCTCCCAGTGCCTGTACTACTGTCGCTTCCATACGTTAAAATGCTACGCTACACCGCCTCCCTGTCCTTCGATTACTTTTCATTTTACCCTGATTACCTACCCCATTGCAGCTTGATTTCGCTTCCCTCTGTCCGGATACTCTCTTCCGATTGATTACAAATTTCATTTTCATGAGACTTTCTATTCCTGCCCTACTCGCCGCCGCCCTCGGTTTGATTTCCACACAAGCCAATGCGGACCATCACAACAAGAAGCTCTTTCCTGAATTGGTGGCTCCGATCCTTTCGGCCAAGTGCGTAGGTTGTCACGGCGATGAAAAGCAGAAAGGAAAGCTGCGCCTCGATTCGATCGAAGCGATTATGCAGGGCGGAAGCGAGGGTGAAACCGTCGTTGCCGGGAAAGTCGATGAGAGCTCCCTGCTCCAGAGAGTCTACCTGCCTCTCGATGACGACGAGCACATGCCGCCGGAAGGAAAAGATCAACTCACCGCTCAGGAATCTGCCGTCCTCGCTTTCTGGATTTCCTCAGGCGCCAAGCCGGATGCAAGCATCGCTGACCTCAAGCCAGACGAAAAGACCAATGCTGCCATTGCTCACGTTCTCGGAAATCTCCCCAAGGCAGAGACGGCTGTTGCCAAGGCCGATGAGATGAAGCTCACCCCCGAGCAGGAAAAGGCGATCGCCACCACGATCGGCAATGTCGAAAAGTCCGGAGCATCCCTTATGGCAATTGCCCAGGACACTCCGGAGCTTCGTTTCAGCGCTTTGAATGTCGCAAAAGAATTTTCCGATGACGGTCTTACGGCCCTCAAGCCGATTTCCGGGCAACTCAAGTGGGTCGACCTTGCGAGAACGAAAGTCACCGACAAAGGGCTCGCACATCTTGCGGGAATGAAGGGCATCACCCGCCTGCACCTCGAAAACACGGCGATCACCGATGCCGGACTCGATCAAATCAAAGGACTCACGAATCTGGAATACCTGAATTTGTACGGCACCCAGGTAACTGACGCCGGAATCATGAAGCTGGCCGGCCTGAAGAAACTGAAAAAGGTGTTCCTCTGGCAGAGCAAGGTGACCGAGGCAGGGGCCGGAAAGCTCGCCGCCGCGATTCCCGGTCTCGATGCCAACACCGGTTGGAAAGCCAGCAAAGTGGAGCCGGTTGCCCTCGCAGCGAATACGAAAGCCGCCCCTGCGGCACCAGCGAAACCCGCGCCGGCGAAACCTACCCCTCCCCCGACTAAGCCCACTCCAAAACCTGAGCCCAAACCTGCTCCCGCGAAACCGGCCCCGACCAAGCCCGCTGCCACTCCAGCGCCCAAGCCCGCCGCGCCGACTATCGATCCCATGTTCGACAAAGCTCTTACTGAGCTGAAGAACGCATCCGACCAATCCGCGAAAAAAGCAGCGGCCGCCAAAGCGAGTTTGGATGCATCCATCAAAGCTGTCGCCGAGGCCACGAAAAAAGCGGAAGCGCTAAAAGCCCAGTCCGAAAAAGCGGCAAAAGTGGCTGCCGAGACCAAAGCCGCCCTCGATCAGCTTCTGAAAGCGGTCGAGGCGAGTAAGTAGACTCCCGGGAAGTATAGCCGCCTTCGCAGGAAGGTGGCATTCTGGAATCGCCCCTCCTGCGATCCACGCTCGTGCGAGCGAGGCTACTTCGAACGGTCGCTCAGTTTCTCTGCCCACTGGCACAAGGCGCCTCGCTCGATCCACTTCATCAGAACCGCCATCTAGCCGCCTTCGCAAGAAGGTGGCCTCACTTTTCCTCCGATCCACGCCCTTGGGAGCGCGGCTACTTCGAACAGTCGCTAGTTTCTCTGTCCACTGGCCCGGCGCATTCTTTCGACGCTCTCACCGAGAGCATCGACATGATCCCGGGCAAGCAGGAGAGTTTCATTCAACTCTTTGAGCGCATGCAACGCTGCTGTCGCGGGAAGATGATGAAGCGTGACCTGGTCACTTTTGAACTCGACCACCTTTTCTTCGCTCCCGGATTCGCTTTCCGATCCCAGAGAGACCAGAGCGCGTTGAAAGCGGCTTTCAATTCGATCGACCCGGTCCGTGATGTTGGACTTCAGCTCTTCCGCATGAGCGGTCAGCTTTTTCTCCAAGATCGAAATTCGCGCATCAATCTCCTCAACCGATTTGGAGGATTGGGGGTTGACCGAGGGGGAAGGAAAACCGGGACGGTCTTCCTGTGATTCGGTTGCGGCGGAAAACGGGATGCGAATCATTAGGGTAAACAGATTTTTAGAAGACTATCAGAAATTTCATAAACATCAATAATTAATCTATGTTTAGTAATATTGAGCCGTTTCCACGCCGAAATTGCTGCTTGGGTTGCCGGTGCGTTTGCGGGCATTTCCCGGATTCTCTGAAACCTGACATCGTGTTCCCCGTCCCGTTGAAATGCAGGAAGAATCACTCACGTTCCGGACAAGCAATTGGAAAAGAACGGCTTTTCGACTGCTCGCCGCGAATGATTTCGCCGCCCTCCCCTTTCGATTTCCGCTTCCTGCTGCCCGCTTTCTTGACTTCCTTTCGAATCGGCGGAAGATGCGCGGAACTGAATCCGTTCTACTTGCTATGAGAATTGCTTTTTTGACCGCCGGCGGTATCGCCCCCTGTCTCTCCGCTTCGATTGGAGGATTGATTGAACACTACAACGAGATCGCACCCGATGCTGATCTAATGGGATACTTGAATGGATATCAGGGGCTTCTCCTCGGCAATTCCTACCACTTCCCGAAGGAAGTCCGGAAGAATGCTTCCATCTTTTACAACTTCGGTGGCAGCCCGATTGGAAATAGCCGGGTCAAACTCACCAATGTCGATGATTGCACCAAGCGCGGACTAGTAAAGCCGGGAGAAGAACCTCTCAAGGTGGCGGCAGATCGCCTCGTCGCGGATGGAGTCCATATCCTGCACACGATTGGCGGCGACGACACGAACACAACGGCCGCTGACCTGGCCGCGTATCTTCAGGAGAATGGCTACGACCTCACCGTTGTCGGTCTTCCCAAGACGATCGACAACGACGTGTTCCCGATCAAACAAACCCTGGGAGCCTGGACTGCCGCTGAACAAAGCGCCCGCTTTTTCCGCAACGTCGCCAACGAGAATACCACCAGTGCACGACAGCTCATCATTCACGAAGTGATGGGACGTCACTGCGGATGGCTCACCGGACGTGCGGCCTACGAATATCACGAAAGCCTGCATCAATACGACTGGCTTCCCGAAGCTCTCCTTCACCAGATTCGCTGGGATGTGGATGCCGTGTGGGTTCCCGAAATGGAAATCGACCTGGAGGCGGAGACCGATCGTCTCAACGCGATGATGGACGAGCACGACAGTGTGAATATTTTCCTCAGCGAAGGAGCCGGTCTCGACAATGTCGTCGCGGAACTCAGTGCCCGGGGCAACGAACCTGAAAAAGATGCGTTCGGCCACTATCGGCTCGACGAAGTCAATGTCGGTCAATGGTTCGCAAAACAGCTCAAGGAAAAACTCGGCGCTGAAAAAGTGCTTATTCAGAAGAGCGGCTACTTCGCCCGAAGCGCAGCCCCCAATGCTGATGACCTCGAGTTGATCAAAGCCAGCGCGTTTCATGCCGCCGAATCTGCCCTTCGTGGTGAGAGTGGTGTAGCCGGACTCGACGAAGACAACGGCGATGTCATGAGCACGATCGCCTTCCCCCGCATCGCCGGAGGCAAACCTTTCGACATCGATGAAAGCTGGTTCACCAACCTGCTCTCCGATATCAACCAGGCGAAGGGCAAGCGCATCGAGGCACATTGATCCGGCCTCCCTCACGGGAACACGCACCCCTCTTTAATCGACCACTCAACCGGGTTGACGGCATCGCTTCATGGCGGAGAGATCGACGATCATTCAGCAGGCGCCGCTTCGGTTAATCGTTTCGCAGTGGAAGGATTTTCCGGACGGTACCGGGGAAGCGTTTGCCGAACTCGAATCGCATCTCGCAACGTTGAAGGGACGGAAGTTCTACGGTCTCGTCTACGAGACAGGATCCGGGATGACCTACTACGCCGGCCTCGTTCCTGACAGTGAAACCGAAGAGCAGCTTTTTGCCTCTCTTGGATTCACGATTCGTGAAGTCGCGGGAGGTTCTTGCGCGAGAAGAAAGCTGCTCAACTGGCGAACAAAAACCGATCAAATCGGAACCATAATCGAGTCGATGATCAGGGAGCACGGAATCGATCCGACACGCCCGCAGATGGAGTTTTATCGAAGCCTCGATGAACTCCACCTTCTCCTGCCTATACCCTCTTGAAATTCACAATCCTCCCACGGTGCATTTCAACCCCCACATGCCCGAAGTATACGCCCCCTACGATCTAGGTTGACACCGCAAGAGGCTCGTTTACATTCCGCCGCCTCCGCGCTGGGGCTGGCTCCTGCCGCGTTTTCCCGCACATTGTCAGCCAGTCAAACCTCTGACAGCGGGCGCTTCCGCACTAACAAGTCACTAATCCATTTCCTAGAAAAGACAACCCAAGGAATCATCGAACCTATCATGGCTACGAAGAAAACCGCAAAGAAGAAGGCATCATCGCGTGCCACAAAGATGGTCTACTTTTTCGGAGGCGAAAAAGCAGACGGAAACGGCACCCAGAAAGCCCTCCTCGGAGGAAAAGGGGCAAACCTCGCCGAGATGGCGCTGATCGGACTTCCCGTTCCGGCCGGCTTCACCATCACAACGGAAGTTTGCACACACTACTATGAGAACGGACGCAAGTGGCCTTCCGATCTGCAGAACCAGATCGAGAAGAACATCAAGAAGACCGAGGCCGTCATGGGCGCCAAGTTCGGCGATCTTGAGAACCCGCTTCTTCTCTCGGTTCGTTCCGGAGCTCGTGAGTCGATGCCTGGAATGATGGACACGATCCTCAATCTCGGTATCAACGACGACGTTGTCGAGGCTCTCGCCTCCAAGGCTAACGACGAATCTTTCGCTTACGACAGCTACCGCCGTTTCCTCCAGATGTATGGCGAGGTCGTCATGGGTGTGGAGCAGAAAGCAAGCGAGCACCACGATCCGTTCGAAGCGATTCTCGACAAGGCCAAGGCCAAAGAGAAAGTGGAGAATGACTCCGAGCTTTCTGTCGCCGCGCTCAAGGACATTGTGGCTCAATTCAAAAAGCTCATCAAGACTCGCACCGGCAAAGATTTCCCACAGGATCCTATGGCTCAGCTCCGGGGTGCAGTGGACGCTGTTTTCTCATCCTGGCAGAATGACCGTGCCAAGGTCTACCGCCAGAAGTATGGCATTCCCGCTGAGTGGGGAACCGCTGTGAACGTGCAGGCCATGGTATTCGGTAACACTGGAAAGACTTCCGGAACCGGAGTGGCTTTCACTCGCGACCCCGCTACTGGAGAGAATGTTTTCTACGGCGAGTATCTCATCGACGCGCAGGGCGAAGATGTGGTGGCTGGTGTCCGGACACCCAAGCAGGTCAAGCAGATGGCGAAGGACCTTCCTAGTTCCCACAAGCAGCTTCTCAAGATCCGCAAGGTTCTCGAAAGCCACTTCAAGGATGTGCAGGACATTGAGTTCACCATCGAGAAAGGCAAACTCTGGATGCTTCAAACCCGTAACGGTAAGCGGACCGGTTTTGCTGCGGTGAACATCGCAGTGGACATGGTGAATGAGAAACTCATCTCCAAGGAAACCGCTCTCCAGCGCATTCCTGCGGAAGATCTCAGTCACCTCCTCTCCCCCATTTTCGATGGACCTGAAGAGAAGAAGGCCAAGAAAGTCGGTTCCGGACTTCCCGCCGGACCTGGTGCTGCTTCCGGTCAGATCTACTTTACCGCGGAAGCTGCCGTAGCGGCCGCGGCCAAAGGACAGAAAGTCATTCTCACACGCCAGGAAACTTCTCCGGAAGACCTCCGCGGAATGATCGCTGCAGAAGGGATCCTCACGACTCGCGGTGGAGCTTCTTCGCACGCTGCTCTCGTCGCCCGTCAGATGGGTAAGATTTGCGTTTGTGGTGCTCACGACATGACCGTTGACTACAGCAAGAAGACTCTCACCGGTGGTGGAGTGACCTTGAAAGAGGGCGATTTCCTCTCTCTCAACGGATTCGTTGGAAGCATTTACGCAGGGGAGTTGAAGACAGCTCCTTCGCAGGTCATCCAGGCTCTCCTCGAAGGGAACGCGGCGGCCAAGCGCAGCCAGAGTTACAAGAAGTATGACCAGCTCATCAAGTGGGCTGACCAGTATCGCAAGCTCGGTGTCCGCACCAACTCCGATACGCCCGGTCAGGTCAAAAACGCGATCGCATTCGGAGCAGAAGGCATCGGTCTCACCCGGACCGAGCATATGTTCTTCGAAGGCAACCGAATCGATGCGGTTCGCCAGATGATTCTCGCAGAGGACAACGCAGGTCGTGCCAAGGCGCTGAAGAAGCTTCTTCCCTACCAGAAGAAAGACTTTACCGGCATCTTCGAAGCACTGGACGGTCGCCCTGCCACCATCCGCCTTCTCGATCCGCCTCTCCACGAGTTCATCGGTACGATGACTTCGCAGCAGATCAAAGAGCTCGCCAAGAAACTCAAAGTCTCGCCGGCTTTCATTAATCGGCGTATCAACGAGCTTCACGAGGAAAACCCGATGCTTGGTCACCGTGGTTGCCGCCTTGGAATCGTATATCCTGAAATCACGAAGATGCAGGCCACTGCAATACTCGAAGCTGCTGTTGAAGTTGGCAAGAAAGCCAAGAACAAACCTCAGCCTGAGATCATGGTTCCACTCGTAGCCTATGCTAAAGAGCTCGAGCTTCAGAAAGCAGTCATCGACGAAGCGGCTGCTGAAGTACGCCTCAAGTATGGTCTCAAAAAGAGCGAACTGAAATATCAGGTCGGAACCATGATCGAGATTCCGCGTGCCGCACTTACGGCAAACGAAGTCGCCGAGCATGCCCAGTTCTTCAGCTTCGGAACGAACGACCTCACGCAAACCGGCCTCGGCTTGTCCCGTGATGACTCCAGTTCTTTCCTTCCTGCTTATCAGGATGCGGAAGTGGTGAACAACAACCCGTTCTCTCAGCTTGACCAGACCGGTGTTGGCCAGCTCGTTGAAATCGGTGTCGAAAAAGGACGCTCTGCAAAGCCGAAGCTCAAGGTTGGTATTTGTGGTGAGCACGGCGGCGACCCCGAGTCGGTGAAGTTTTGTCACCGCACAGGTCTCAACTACGTCAGCTGTAGCCCGTTCCGAATTCCGATCGCGAAACTCGCTGCTGCCCAGGCTGCCCTCGAAGACGCTCCGGCACCGAAGAAGAAGGCCACCAAGAAGAAGACGGTTGCTAAGAAAAAGACGGCGACCAAGAAGAAGACAGCACGGAAGAAGTAAATTCTTCTCTCATCGAAGCGTCTCCGTAAGAGACGTTACTTTCCGAAAGGGCGGACCGAAAGGGCCGCCCTTTTTCGTGCCGTAAACGAAAATGGATATCCGGGCATTTCTACGCAGGGATTGACTCAGCCGGGCTCAATCTGTTGGATGGCGCTTTCCCTCTCCATGTTTTCTCCATCGACTCCCCTTGCGATCCTGATTGCACTCATCGAGTTCCCCTTACTTCTCCATGCCGGGCCCGATTCCCGACTGATGGAGGAGGCACGCCAGCGAGCGGCCCGAATGGGAGAGATGATCATGGGCCAACGCCTGACTTCCGTAGTGAGCGAGTTTGAGAAACCGGACGGATCTCGAGCGTTTGAGCTCGTCTCAATGAAACGCGAAGGAGAAATGATCCTGCAACGGGGCGGAAAGGTAATGAACCAACCGATCCAACAGGATCCGGGTGAACCGGCCGAAGGTGAATTCAGCCGCATCAGTCTCTTTCATCACGAAGGCAAAATTTATGTGAAAGAGGAAATGAGTTCGAACTTACAGGGACGCAGCGAAAAGCTGCTCCCGTTCGAAGGCACCTACGAAGCGGTGGTTGTGGAAGGAAGCTGGGAAGGATATGAAAAAGGGGGAAAGCTCGTCCTTCGCCTCTGTGCGGATTGCAGGAAGCGCTACGCCTCCGACATCGACGAATACCTGAGCAGTCCGGATCGGCTCTCCGCGGTCGAGAAACAGATTCGGAAAGACTACCTCGCAATGCATGAGCGAATCTTCGAAAAGGAATCCTCAAACACCACTCCCGAAGCGAAACGGATTCGGGAACAATTCCCCGCGATTCGTTACCTCATTCAAAATGCTTCGATCGCCATTGCCGTCAGCCAGTCCGGACAGGAGTCGGTCACCTACACCGTCCACGGCGACAAGATGACAACGAAGGTTGGAAAGTCGAGCTCCGAGACCCGATTCCACATGTCGCTCCCATGAGCCGCGTTCCTTCGCCCCCTCCCTGCTTTCCCGCGCGCCTCTTCACAGCCCTGCTTTCCGGGACCGTTCCTTCTTTTGGTGAGATCGGACTTCACCCGACAATGGGAGACGGCGGAAAGCGGTAATGCCGACAGCGATCATGTTTGTATTCGAGTTGCAAACGAAGGCTACCTATCTGAAACTCTGCCGCAAGCCTCATGAAAAAACTCACTTACATCTGTTCCATCCTTCTTATTCTCCTCGGCGCACTTGGCTATTTTGCCTGGGAGGCGCTGGGAGCATCCAAGCAGTCGATCACGGCGGCCATTCCTGCCTTTGTCGGAATTCTCATGCTCATCGGAGGGCTTGTTGCCAACAAGAATCACATGGCGGGAATGCACATTGCTGTGCTGTTCTCCCTGCTCGGCGCCATCGCAGGACTGGGACGACTGATTCCATCGGCCATTAAGGGCTCTCTCGACTGGGGCGCGACATCGACGCTTCTCATTCTCGGGATGACTTTGATTTGCGCCTACTACACCGTCATGGCGGTTCGCTCGTTTATTGCCGCGCGCAAAGCACGGGGGTAGCAGGACACGTAAGTTTTTCTCCCCGCCGGGCGTGGTTTCGAAAGTTCCACGACTTCCGCAGCTGCCTGATCCTCGCCTCCCACAAAAAAGTCTCATTTTTCATTTGCTATTGAGATTGTGTCTCACTATCGGTAATCATAGCCTACGAATACCCATGCAACCGCGTTTGATCACTCCATGTCTTACTCTGCTTCTGGCAACCGTCCTGATTGCCCTTGGCCTCACTCAATCTCCGGCGCAAGATGAAACCACCAACTCCGGGCCGATCATCGATGATGCGACCGGAGAGTTGGACATGACGATCGTAACGTCGACACCCGAACCACCCCGCGCCGCTCCCGAGCAAACCGTTCGACGCGCGACCACCACCCGCCCCGTCGAGGTCGAAGTCTACGATACGATCGACCCGGAAATCATTGCCGGAGGCGCAGAGGAAATTTTTACTCTTCCCGGGTCCGGATTTTTCCTGACGGCCGGTGATATCCGTGACCAGAACTACACCAACGTAAATCGCGTCCTCGCAAAAGTACCCGGCGTCTACGTTCGCGAAGAGGATGGTGCTGGTCTTTTCCCCAACATCTCGATTCGTGGTGTCGACGGAACACGTTCCGAAAAAATCACGGTCATGGAAGACGGGATCCTCCAGGCTCCTGCCCCCTATGCCTCTCCCAGTGCCTACTATTCACCAAACGTGGCGCGCATGGCCGGCGTGGAGGTTCTCAAAGGATCCAGTCAGATCGCCTACGGTCCACACACCACCGGTGGTGTGATCAATTACCTTTCCACTCCGATTCCCGAGCAGGAGCAATTCTATCTTCGCTCCACCTACGGAAGCAACAACACCGTCCAGACCCATTCCCACTACGGAAACATGATCGAAACGGAGAATGGCCGAATCGGGTATCTCGCGGAAATCTTCTACAAACGTTCCGATGGATTCCGCACCATCGATCCGGGCATTGGAATTCCGCAATCCGACAGCACGGGCTATGCCGTGATCGAACCGATGATCAAATTCTCCTGGGAGCCGAATACGGCAATCGATCAAAAACTGGAATTCAAATACGGCTTCTCCGACGTCGATGCTGATGAAACCTATCTCGGATTGACGGAGGCCGATTTCCGCGCCAACCCCTATCGTCGCTATGCCGGAAGCTTTCTCGACAACATCCAGACCCAGCAGCATCGCACCTATCTGAAACACAGCATGGCGCTGACGGATGATCTCGATGTGCAGGTCGCCGGCTACTACAATCAGTTTGAGCGCGACTGGTTTAAGATTCGCCAGGTGAACGGAAGCTCTCTTCACACCACACTCGGCCCGACCGGAGTCGCGGCGGATCTGAGAACTCTCCGCGGACTTGCCCCCGGAACGCTCGGCTATCGCCACAACGCCCGCAGTTACGAATCGTATGGCATTCAGTTTTCCGGTGAATACCGGATCGACACCGACACGATCGATCACACCCTCTCCTTCGGCGTTCGCGAACACAAAGACAACATCCGGCGATTTCAAGAGAACACGGACGTAATCATCGGCGGCGCCACTCCCATCATCCGTGAGTTCGGTCCCGGTAGTGGTGGCAACCGTCTCGAGGAGGCTGATGCCACTTCCTTCTGGATTCAGGACTCTCTTGAAATTGGAAAGCTGACTCTCACTCCCGGTGTTCGGCACGAGCGGGTGGAACTGCACAACACCGACTTCCAGTCCGATGCGACCAACACACCAACTGGAATCTTCAACGGCGAAACGGACTGGTGGGTCGCCGGTATCGGGGCAAACTTTGAAATCGATGTGAACAACTCCGTTTTCGGTGGAGTGCACGAAGGGGTTTCGGTTCCCTCTCCCCGCTCCATTCTCCAAAGCAATGTCGGATTGGAGGAAAGCCTTTCCTACGAACTCGGGTTTCGTCATCAAAGCGAAAACCTGAACCTCGAGTTAGCCGGTTTCGTGACCGACTTCGACAACATCATTTCCACCTCTGCCGGGCTCGGACAGGGCACCACACAAAACGCGGGAACCGGAAAAGTCTCCGGGATCGAAGCTCTCGTTGGATGGGATCCTTTCCAGGATCGCACCACTCGCCTTCCCATGTTCCTCAGTGCCACCTGGACGGACACGCAACTCGACCAGGCTCTCACAGCAGGCGGAGGTGAGGACATCTACGGGGACGGAGCCGGTGGGCCCGGAATGGCAGGGGCCATGCTCCCCTACATCCCCGAGTGGAAAATCGCAGCGGGAATCGGGGTGGAAACGGATACCTGGGGAGTGGACCTGACGAGTACTTACATCAGCGACACATTTGGAACCGCGCTCAACTCGCCCGTCCCGGTGACCTCCTCCCGTCAGGGGCAAATCGACGGCGGTGTCATTTTTGACCTCGGCGCCTACTACCAGATCAACGACCGGACGAAGTTCATCGGAGGAATTCACAACGTCTTCGAGGAAGTCATGGTGGTGAGCCGGATTCCGGAAGGTCCCCGGGCAAATGCCCCCCGCGAGTTTTATGTCGGACTGGAAATTCTCTGGGAGAAACCGGGCACCTACACCAAGTAGCAATCCCCGCTAAAGAAGACTCTCCTGACCGCACTTGGCTGGCAGGAGAGTTTGCCATTTGCCCGGAGAGGCGCATTCTTTCCCACTACCTGCCCATGTTGAAACACTTCTTCATCGCCGTCACCCTGACTACGCTTGGCTTTCCGGCTTTTGCCCAGGAGGAGTCGCTGCCTGATGGAGAGGTCGTGAAAGCGGAGTTGCAGGAATGGGTGAACGTCAAACAGGCGATCAGCAAAGAGCGTTCGGACTGGGAAGCGGAGAAGGAGATGCTTTCGGATCTCAATTCCATTCGCGAAAAAGAGATTACGCAACTCAACGAGTTCATTGAGGCCGCCGGAGAGCGCATTACCGAAGTCGATGAAAAGCGATCCGGGTTTTCGGACGAGGAGAAATCGCTCAAAGACTGGCGCCGACAGCTTGAATCCAGGGTGACCGCGTTGGAGAAACAGATTCGTCCTCTCCTGACTCGACTCCCCCCACCCCTTCGTGAAAAGGTCGCCGAAGCGGTGCTCCGATTGGAGACACCCGATGCATCGGTCCCCCTGCAAAATCGCACCAGAGATGTACTTCTGGTGCTCCAGGCCACTCTCGAGTTTCAAAACGCCCTCACCCTCGACGGCGATGTTCGCGAGATCGAAGGGGAACGCCGCGAAATCGACATTCTCTACCTGGGCCTGACCCAGGCTTGGTATGCCGACAAAACGGGATCGTTTGGCGGACTTGGCAGGGTTACCGAAACCGGCTGGGAATGGATCGAGGAAAACCGCCTTGCCCCGCGCATTCGAAAGGTCATCGAGATGCAGCAACGCTCCCTTCCTCCCGAGTTTGTGGAGTTGCCCGTTCTCAATGGAAATGAGGTGGCGAAATGAATTTGCGCATTTCGTTTTTCCTTTTCGCTGCTTTATGCGGCGGAATCCTGTCGGCACAAGAAGAACCGACCGACCCTACCTCGGCCTACCGTTCCGCAGCGGCGACCGTGTCCAAAGATCTCAGGGAAGCACTGGAAGAGCTCAATCAGGTGCGCACCCAAATCGCCGGGGAAAAGCCGGCCATTGCCAAAGAAGCGAACCGGATTGCCTCGGACCTTCGCGAAGCACGTCGCCAGGCCGAAATCGCGAGAACCCGCAGCGACGCCCTCGAAGAGGAATTCTCCAAAACCGAAGCGGAACTCAAGTCCTGGAGGGATGAAAAGATCTACCTCGAGAGCCTTCTTCTCGATTTCCGCAAGACATTCGAATCTTCGCAACCTTTTCAGAATCTTGAGCCGGTAGCTCCGGTCGATTTGGAATCCCATTTGGCCCTTCTCGAAACATCGATGGGAGTGTTGACCTCCGCCGGCAAGGTCGCCTCCGAGGCCGGTGAAGCGGTTGGAGAAAACGGTGTTCTTGCGCCGGGAACCTTCGTTCGGGCAGGCCCCGTTCAGTGGTTCCTCCCGGAGAACAAGAGCGACGCGGGAATGGTAACGAGCGGCGATGATCTGCGCCCGGGTTGGCTTGCTGGATCGGTGTCGAACCGGGCGCTGGAATCATTGATCGCCGGGCAATCCGCTGTTCCCTCCTTCGATCCGACTCTGGGCGCTGCGATCTCCCTCACCGAAACCAAATCCACTTTCCTCGATCATGTTCGTCAGGGCGGATTCTGGATCTATCCGATTCTGCTTCTCGCTGTGATTGCACTGGCGGCAGCGCTGGCGAAGTGGCTTCAACTTTTCAAGATCCGGGCCCTGTCCCCCGATCGGGTCCAGAGCATCGTCCGCCTCGCTTCCTCGGGAGATCACAGCAGCGCATTGGACGAAGTCGCACAAATCCCCCACCCGGCTGCGCGGGTTCTTTCACGGGGCATTCAGGTATCCGGAAAGGATTCCTCGAAGCGGGCGAACCGCGACGATCTCGAAGAGGCGATGTTTGAACGCTTTCTCGAAGAGCAGCCCGCACTCCAGCGCGGACTGCCACTGATTGCGATCGCCTCGGCCACCGCGCCGCTCCTTGGATTGCTGGGAACGGTCACGGGTATGATCGAAACCTTTCGCCTCATCAACATTTTTGGAACCGGCGATGCGAAAACGCTTGCCTCGGGAATTTCAGAAGCCCTCGTGACAACGGAGTTTGGACTCATCGTCGCCATTCCCGCTTTAATCCTCCATGCATTGCTTTCCCGGAAAGTGCAGGGAATCAAGGCGACGATGGAAATGGCTTCGCTCGCCTTTCTCAACGGGATCACTTCACCGGAGCCACCAGAACCTCTCCGGCCGGTTGCATGAGTTTTGTCACTTCCATCAATGCTGAAATGCAGGCGATCCTTTCCGAAGGAGGCTCCTGCATTGTCGCCCTGTTGGCTCTGGCATTCGGCATCGCCTTCTCTCTTCTCGCCCTATGGAATTCGATGAAGCTGCCCGATGCGCCCGTTCTCGATTCGAGGGAATGGCGTTCGCTTCTCCGGGGCACTCAGAAAGAAGTTCCTCTGCAACTGACCAACCATCTCAACCAATCGGCCGACCCAAGAGGATCACTGCAGGAGATCGGACAGCGACTTTTCTCCAAACCTGAACGCCGCTTTCCCTTCGCCTTCATTCTCATCAGTGCAGCCCCCCTCATTGGTTTGTTAGGAACCGTCTCCGGCATGTTCAGCACCTTCCGCGGGATGGCGGTTGCCGCTTCCGCTCCGATCGATGTGATCTCCGATGGAATCTCCGAAGCACTGATCACCACCCAGACAGGACTGATCATCGGAGTGCCCACCTTCATTGTCTGCGCCTGGCTCAAAAGTCGCTACAACGAACTGCTCCTGCGCTTTCAAAAACTCGAATCCCGACTTCTTCAATCCGGCTGATCCATGGCACGACGTTTTCAGCGCTTCGGGGAGCCCTCCTCCGAAACCAACAGCGAGATCAACATCTCGCCGCTGATCGATGTCGTCTTTATCCTCCTCATTTTCTTCATCGTCACGACCGTGTTTGTCGAGGAAACCGGGGTCGAGATCAACAAGCCCCGTGCCGCGACTCAGAAAGATCTCGAGAAAAACAGCATTCTCCTCGGCGTTACCGCAAGCGGCCAGGTTTTCTACGGAGGCCGGGAAATCGGTGTCTCCGGAGTACGCTCGACGATCCACCGCCTCCTCTCGCAGGATGACATGCCCGTCATCATTCAGGCGGACCGTGATACGCCGACCGAGAATACGGTTCGCGTCCTCGATGAGGCCAAACTGGCCGGAGCCGTCCGGGTCTTTGTTTCCACGACCCATGATTGATTCAAGTGCCAGCTCCCTGCCCGGCGTCTTGATTCGCCTCTTCGCCGCTTTCGGCCTTACCGTGGGCCTTCTCCTCTTTCTCGCGGGGCTTCGCCTGAGCCAGCAGTCGGAAGCTCCGCGGCTCACGATTCGGAGTCTCGAAACGATTCAGCCAATTAGCCTTCCCGCGCCTCCACCGCCTCTCGAAACCGATTCGCCTCCGCCCCCTCCCGAGGCCGTCGAGTTACCCAAACTCGAGTTTGCCCTCGACCCGGTCGCACCCCCGATCAAGGCGACCGTGGAACGACGGGAAGATTTGCGCCTCCCCAATGCCGAGTTTGCGAGGCAGGTCGAGCCACCTCGGTCACAAATGACCTTTTCGTCCGATGAGCTCGACAGCCAGCCCAAGCTGGTCAGCCGCCCCAATGTTACTTTCCCCAAAGCTCTTCTCGATCGTGGAGTTTCCGAAGGGAAGGTCACTCTTGAAGTACTCATCACCTCCACCGGTTCCGTTCGGGTTCGCCGCACTCTTGACTCGTCCCACACCGAACTGGTCGCGATGGCGCGATCCTTCGCTTCCGGCTCCCGCTTCACACCGCCCAACAAGGACGGTCGCACCGTAAACGCCCTTTTCCGTTGGCCCCTGCTTCTCCGACCATGATCCGGCCACTTCTCTGCTTTCTCATTTCAGGATCTGTCGCCTTTGCGCAGGTGGATGAAGCGTCAAAACCGCTTCCCATTGATTCCCTGTGGAAGAGCGAAAGCTTTCGCAAAGCGGTGACAGGAAGCTATGGAATCGATTCACGAATCGAGCCACTCATTACGGTCGACGAAGAGTTTTATCTCAATGAGGCGGCGGAATCCCTCGCCGAAGGAAATCGTGACAAAGCGATCGAGGCGCTCCGGAATTCGGACCTCGCAGACCGAAGCCCGGCGATTGCCTTCCAACTGGGGACCCTTCATTTCGAATCGGGAGATTTGGAAAAAGCCAAAGCCAGTCTCGAGGAAGCCCTGAAGCAGTTCCCCAACTTCCGCGATGCCCATCGCAATCTCGCCATCGTTCTGGTGCAGGAAAACGAAATCGAGGAAGCGCTTCCGCATCTCATTCGGGCGGTTGAACTGGGCTCCCGCGAAGGTCTTACAATGGGCCTGTTAGGCTACTGCCACGCAATCGGAAACAACCACCGGGCCGCCCTCGACGCCTATCGCCTCGCCGCTCTGACGCAGCCGGACGAAGTGCAGTGGAAAACCGGACAGGCGCAGGCTCTGGCTCAACTTGATCAGGCGGAAGACGCCGTCTCGATCTACGAGGAACTGCTCCGGAAAGATCCCGCCAACGCAAACCTCTGGCTGCTGCAGGCCGACTCCCTCCTCGCACTCGACAAGGACATCTCCGCGACCGCCAATCTTGAGCTCGTCCACCGAGTTGGCAGCCTCCCCCCCGAATCGACGCTTTCCCTGGGACACCTCTTTCTCCAGTCAGAACTTCCTGACCTGGCTCTCGCGCGCTACACCTCCGCCGTGGAAGCGGAAGCCCCGGTCCCGTTCGTAAAAGCCGTCGAAGCCGTGGAGCTGCTTTTGAGCTACCGGGAAACCAACCATGCAGCAACCCTCGCGGCTCGAATCGACGCTCAATACACCGAACAGCCCACCGAAGCACTTGGTCGTCTTACCCGGGCCCGGGCGATCATTGAACTCGAAACCGGTGATACGGACTCCGGTGCCAAGCGACTCGAAAGCTGGCTCTCCGGAAATCCCACCGATGGTGAGGCCCTGATTCTACTTGCCCGCTTTCGCGAGAGTTCAGGCAACCGGGAGGAAGCGGAAATGTTGCTCGAACAGGCTTCCGTGTTTCCGGATCATGCGGCGGCTGCGTTCGAGGCGCATGCAAAGTTACTCGTCGCTGTCGGTGAATACGATTCCGCCATTAAGAAACTGGAGCAGTCTCTTGAGCTGGAAGCGAAGGAGCCCCTCGTCCGCTACCTAGAAGCGATCCGCGAACTAGTCGATTGAGGTCCGCCAACTGGCAAACTCCATGTCCACGTCTGCCCTGGAACAGCGGGGACGAAATACCGCTCTCATTCGAAACTGATACTCTTTCGCGACTTCGTAGTTCGGAACCAGAAACGAAAAGTCCCACGCCGGATTGGTGGTTTCGAGAACGCGATTCACACCGCCGCCGGATGGTGAATGAGTGAAGCGAATCCCCTCACTGCGATCAAAGAGATACGCCATCGTGATGTCATCAAAGTTCCCGTAGTAATAGGGATGGGCAAATCGCTGGGGAGAGAAATTCTTGTAGAGCGCATCAGGAGCGCCCTCTGCAAAGGTCATTTCAAACTCATCTTTGGTATGCCGCACCGTGGAATCCCGGTTGTGAGAGGGCGTGCAAAGCTGCTGCCACATCTCCGGGCCGGCATTGCCCTCCCGCCCACCGCGAAAATAGAGGCTCTTGTCTGTTGGCGCATTCATATAACTCGCCCAGAACAACGCGATGTAGCCACGATCGAAAACATGCTGGGTCGCGCGAAAGCGAAAGGTCATGTCGATGTAGTGCGGCGCCACGAGAGAAAAGGTGGTCCAGCTTTCCAGATAGAAAGTGTTGGTGGGAGGCTGATGAAGTTCCGCAGAGGATTCAGAGAGTCGTCGAAAGCTCATCGGGGAACGACGGGGCTCGAAAAAGACATCCTTATCGGCCTCCCCTTCGCCACTGATGATGTGCTCGAAATTCAAACCGGCAATGCCCGGAACGAAAAAGCTCCGGTCCCCTTCTTTATGATGGAGCGACCAGAGACCGTTGTATCCTGCCCGGTGAGACAAGGCCTCGTCGGCGGCATTGTCCCCTATCACGGCGGTGAGATCTCCTACTTGAAAAGTATCGTGTGCCATCGTTTTTAATTTCCTACGTTTTCTCTATCCTTCGCCAATCAGCCAAAGGGGTCAGTTTTTCCCACTCGGGACCGGCTCCGCCGCCAAGGCCGGGATTGTCCAGCGAGTAGGTCAGGACGCCTCCGTTCTCGATGCGAAGAAACCATTCCCCGTTCCGTTTTTCATACAGCTGCAAATGGTTCTCCTCGACCTGTAACTTTTCCTGTTCCGTGAGATGAGACAGCCCGAAGCCGTAGTGATGCCCGTTCCTTTCGCAGTGCTCGATTCCCAATACCCCCAACACCGCGAAGTCCTGGTGCAGCGGCACGATCGGCATGTTGGAGAGATCTTCCCCGGAGAGAAAGACATCCCGGCCGGTCGTTTTTTCGAAATGGACGCAAAGGGCCCAGTTCAGAAGCGACTTAAAAACGCCCTTACAGTTTTTGTGGGAACATCCTGAATAGCCGATCGCAAAAGCCTTCCGAAACGCGTCGGTAGTCCCGTCAGCTTCGTCGATCACGAGTGGCTTTTTGCGCGCAATCTTTCGAATCGAGTTCGTCGTCGAATAGTCGAGCGTCAATTGTCTTGTCAGTGGTTGCTCGATGAAAAGGGTGTGATCAAACAGGCCGGGCAACTCCCGGGCAAAGCGATCCACGAAGTCCGCAAAGGGTTCCAGTTCCGTGTAGGCTTCATTTCCATCCAGCGTAACGGCGACTTCGGGAATTTTTGCAAGCACCTCATTCCAGATGCGTCCGAGACGCTCCAGATCGGACTCTGCGTCTCCCGAAATTTTCACCTTGAAGTAGCGAAGTCCGTCCCGCTTCGCATATCCGGCAAGAGTCTCCGGCTCTCCATCATTGATCCGGTCCTCCTCCCGCAAATCGTCCTCCGTCAGTGGATCGGACAATCCTACGGTATGACGAATCGCGAACTGATGATTCGGCTCGGCCGGAAAGCTCTTCGCGAAGGTGGCCCCATCCAGTTGCGGATGAATCTTCCCCGGTTGGATACCGAGACGATCCTTCTTTACGGCGTCGAAAAAGGTGAGCAGATGCATCTTGCAGAAAGCATCCAGAAGCGCGCGTTCGAAAAGCGCCGAAGCGTAGCTGGCCATGAGGTCCTCCGCATTCCGGTCCGCAGACTTCCGGCGAACGGCCGGCTCCGCCCTCTGCCAGAGTTCAAACGGAGTCTCGAACGCCTTTCCCAATTCCAGATATACGTCCCGGGCTGATTCGACGAGGTCCAGCAGCAAAGTCAGTTTCTCTTCCGGCGAAAGTTCGGCCCGCTTGTCGAGCCAACCAAACGAAGGTCGATCCCCGGAGAAACCAACGGATCTGGCTCCGTCTTCCGTAATCAGAGTCAACCTCGTCAACAAGATGGCAAGGGGGCGCCGCTTTTTCGCTGCCGCGATCTTTCCCTCCTGGTCCACCTTCCCAATTCCAAAAGCCATCCGGTCCGGCGGCATTTCGCGGACGAAGATTTCAATCGATTCAATTTGGCAGGGCATGGCAAAGCGCCATTCTTGGCGAAGAATCAGGTCGATGGCAACCTTGTTCCCGGCCGCAAAACGGCGGGGAGATTGACAGACCCGCCTGAAATGGGCTGTAGTGGTAGAGACCCAACAGGGTTGGGTCGACGACCTGCTCCTGTTTCCTACCCTCCGTAAACCTCTTGAATTTCACTGGTATGTTCCGCTATCTCATCGCCTCCGTTTTCCTCCTCTCCCCCGCGCTCCGCGCCGAAGTTCTCGAGCACGAAGGGACTTCCTACCACCTCTACCGGTTCAACCCCTCCACCGAAAACCTGGAGCTGCACCTGTCCGGGGAAAAGAACAAACCCAATCGCTTCACGGAGCTGGAGGAAAAAATGAAGGCAAAAGGCCGACGCCTCAAGTTTGCAATGAACTCAGGAATTTTCGAGGGGACGTTCCTTCCCACCGGCCTCCACATTGCCGGGGGGAAAACGATCGTCCCACTCAACACGGATGACTTCGTCAAGGAACGGGAGGGCCAGTTCACACCCAATTTTTTCCTGAAACCAAACGGGGTCTTCTACCTGATGAAAGACGGGCAGGCGGGAATTCTGGAGACATCCAAATACCAACAGGCAAACATCCGTCCCAAGCCTCTACTCGCAACACAATCAGGGCCGCTGCTCGTTCAAGACCGCAAGATCCACCCCGTCCTGACAAAGGACTCCACCAGCATTCGGTATCGAAACGGTGTCGGCGTCACCACAGATGGAAAGATCATCTTTGCCTGTTCCGTGCTGAACCGGGAAACCGGGATGAGCAATCTCTACAACTTCGCAGAGATGTTCCGTGATAAGCTGAACTGTCCGAATGCGCTCTATCTCGACGGCGATATCTCCTACATCTACATTCGCGACATCACGCCTCCCCTGGAAGACACCAACTTCTTCGCTGGCATCCTCGCAATCACTGAACCCGTTCCGAAAGACACGCCATGAGATCCCCCGTCTCCATTCTTTTTACCTGCCTTGCCTTTCTTCTCTCCGCCCCGGCCGCAGACCGTCCTAACATTCTCCTTATTGTCTCGGACGATCAGGGTTACAACGATCTCGGCGTTCTCGGAAACGGAATCATCACCCCCGCCCTCGACCGCCTCGCCAGCGAAGGAACCCGGCTCACCAATTTCTATGTCGCCTGGCCCGCCTGCACTCCGAGCCGGGCCGGCCTTCTGACCGGACGTTATCCGCAACGCAACGGGATCTACGACATGATCCGGAACGAGGCACCCGACTACGGATACCAATACAAGCCGGAGGAGTATGAGGTGTCCTTCGAGCGCATCGGCGGAATGGATCTCCGCGAAAAGATGATTCCGAACCTCCTTCCCGGGGACTACGTCAGCGGGATCTACGGGAAATGGGATTTGGGAACTTTGAAACGCTATCTCCCCACGTCACGGGGCTTCGATGACTTCTACGGCTTCGTGAATACGGGAATCGATTTCTACACCCACGAGAGATACGGGGTTCCGAGCATGTATCGGAACCTGGAAAAGACCGAGGCCGACAAGGGAACCTACTGCACCTATCTGTTCGAGCGCGAAGCGATCCGCTTTCTGGAAAACCACGCGGGAAGTGATCCGTTCTTTCTCTACGTCCCCTTCAATGCTCCTCACAACTCCTCCGCCCTTGACCCGAAGATCCGGACATCGGTGCAAGCTCCTGACAAATACAAAGAGATGTATCCTCCGGTCGATCCGGAAACCAGAACCGTCGGGAAATACAAGTATTTCGACCGCTACCCATTCGGAGACGGCCCTGTCAAAGTCACCACCCCCGAAGCAAGACAACGGGACTACCGGGCCTCCGTTACCTGCATGGATGCCTCCATCGGGAAGATGCTCGCCTTGCTCGACGAGAAGGGAATCGCGGACGACACCATTGTCGTATTCTTCAGTGACAACGGCGGCTCAGGTGGAGCCGACAACTCTCCTCTGCGTGGACGCAAGGCCCAGACCTGGGAAGGCGGCATTCGCGTCCCCTGCCTTGTTCGCTGGACCGGAGGTGGAGTTCCCGCAGGCACAGTCAATGATGCCTTTCTCTCGAGCCTCGAGCTCGTTCCCAGCTTTGCCGCCGCGACGAAATCCCCGCTTCCCGGCAACCTCAAGCTCGACGGTTACAACTGGTGGGCCACACTACGGGGCGAAGAGCCGTCTCCCCGGAAAAGCATGTTCTGGAAACGTCGTGACCAGCTGGCCGCCCGGGTCGGAGACTGGAAATGGACAGTCATGGGTGCAGAGCAGAAAGGACTCTTCGATCTTTCCACGGATATCGGCGAAAAGAAAGATCTGAGCGAAACAAAGCCCGAAAAGCTTGCGGAACTAAAGGCTGCCTTTGACGGTTGGATGGCGGAAATGGAAGCGGCGGAACCAAGAGGCCCCTTTCGCAATTTCTAGGGCTCTTTCAACTCTACCGGAGGTATTTCGACTTTCGGAATTTCCTTTTGCTTGCTGCTCATGCGAAATCCGGGGACGCCTCCGCCCGGAGTTTCCTTCCCTTCCTCTGACGAAACGGCACCCTCATCCTCATCCTCCTCCCCCCCCCCGGGAATGGTTTGAAGGTCACGTATCTGCTCCGGAGAAGGAAGACCTGGAAAAAGGGCCGCCGAAGTCAGGACGGAATCACCCTCGCCCGGTAAATCCGACTCCTTCACATACTCTGTTGTTCCCCATTCCGCTCCGGCGGAAACGTAGGTCGTGCGTCTCGTCCGCTGCTTGTAATTGATTTGCTGATCGAGCCAGCCCAGGCTGCTGTGCAGAAATGCGTATTGCGTGTCAACGGCATTCCGAAATTCTTCCGGATTTTCGAAAATGATTTCGTCGAGAATCACTTTGGCAACATCGAGTGTGCTCAGAGCCTCCACAAACTGATTGGCAAAGCGCTGCTTCATCCCGAGATCGTAGGACTCGATGAAGTCGAGAAACTTCGTTGTGATGGCCGCCCCGCCCGGTGGAAGTTTTGCCTGCGTCTCCAAAATCATTTCCTCCAGTCGCTCTACCCGGTAGGAAACCAGTTCCGGTTCGAAGTTGAAATGAGATTCCTGAATCTCTTTCATCTGCCGATGAGACTCAATGAAACTCCCCATTGCGAGCGACCATTGCTTATTCTCCGAAAGACGCTCACCGGTTTGCAGCCAACTGTAGGCCCGTGCCCAGGAATCGGCAGGATCGACTTCCTCCCCTCCGGCATGGGAGAAAGACAAAATGCAGAGCAGCAGAACGATCCAACTGCGATTCAGGAGAAAGGCCATTGCCTATACGATCACTCAGCAGCTTCCCGAATCAAGACCTCAACTTTCCGGAGAATGACTCCGTGATCATCATCCCCGGCCCGATATCCGGATCGAACAACCTTGGTGACCTCACCGGGCTGATACGGCTGCTCGATGTATTCGCGAGTGCCCCAACCTTTCTTTCCCAGAATCTGTACTTCCCGTCGTTGCTTCAGTGTGAGCATTGTTCCTACGGGAACGTCATACTCATGAACTCCCTGATCGCTGAGAATGCGGACGAGTTTTTTGCGGAAGCTCTCCAATTCAGGGAGAGCTTCTTTCATTTTCCGGTTTCGGCGATATCCGGTCAGAAGCTGATCATAAAATTCGAGTTCGGTGATCAGCTCCGCGTAAATTTCCTGTTCCCGGTCCTTGGCAATGACCATGGATTCGTACCGTTCCGGAATCGCGACCTCCGTACCGCGACGGCTGAGGCCCTGGGCACGGCGGACGGCCTCGTCCACTTCCTTCCGGACTTCGGCGAGATCGGAGGTGGTCGCCTCCAGTTCCTTTTTCCGGTTCCGGTTTTCTTCGACCAGATCACGCTGCTCCTGTTTCAATTCGTTGCAGCGTCTCTGCAATTCCTCCTGCACCCCGTCCCCGAATTTATGCCAGATCGGTTCGATTCGGTCCAACTCCGCACGAATCTTCAGGCGCGCCATCTCAATCCGTGCCAGATCGCTGTCATCCCCTGCCGAAACCACATTTTCGAGACTTTCGGGATCAAGCCAGTCTTTCCAGTCGGAGAGAATTGCTCCGCTCATGTCCCGAACTTTTCCGAGGAGGGAATTCAGTCGCTCCTGGAGTGCGGCGGTCTCCTGCCGGCTCGCTGCCAATTCGGCGTCCCGCACTCCGAGCGTTTCCTGGAGCTGTCCATGAGCGAGCTGCCACTCGTCGCGCTCGGATGCGAATTGCGAACGCTGCGCTTCGGTGGTGGAAATGATTCCGTCGCGACGGGTCACCTCAAACTGCAGAGAGGCGATCTGCCCTTCCCGCTCGAGATTACCCTCCCGTTCCTGGCTCAACTCACGGGAAATCTTCTCGATCCTAGCTTCAGCATCCGCGACATCCCGGGATCGCCGTTCGAGATCGCGCGAGACCGAATCGATTTGCGTCGACTTCTCCTCCAACTGCTTTCGAACCCGCTCCAGTTCGATTTGCGTCTCCGCCTGTGAACTCTGCGCGAGGTCCCGCTCGTTTGCCAAGGCATCGACCTTCGACTGCCAGACCTGCTCTACCTCTTCGGTTGATTGCCTATCAGCAACCGGGATCTGCCCGGTATGATCATCGAGATCCTGAACGTGATCCGGCATCACCTCTGCTTCGATGACTCGAAACTCCGAACTGGCAAACCTCACCAAGTCATTTGCTGACAACTCTTCCCGTTCGATTTTTCTACCATTTACAAACGTTCCGTTGCTGGAATCACAATCAACCAAATTCACCCCGTTCACCCCCGACGACTCCAGCTTGGCATGAAGACTGGATACGGAAATATCGTCCACACAGAGATCGTTTGCGCCGGATCTCCCCACCGTATACGAGCCCGGACCCGTCGGAATGGGAAATGACTTTCCGCCGGCGGTCGAAGGGCCGGAAAGAGGTTGTAGGAAAAGCGGCATACTACAGTGCTGATTTCGCATCGGATTGAACCCGCTTCAACGCCAATTTTTCCGTATATAGTTTCATTTTCTATAGCAGGAATCCGGAGCAAGGTCACGAAATCGAAACTCGCGAAAACAGAAGGTAGTCGATCATGCCGAATCGCCCCTCCTACTTCGCCGCCATTCTGGCGGTTCTATTTTCGCTCTCCCATGATTCGGCAAACGCAATCATCAACGGTAGCGATCCGGAAGAGAACGAATTTCCATGGATCGCGACGATCGTAAAAAAGGGCAATTTCTCTACGGTTCCTGTGATCGGAGGCGGAGCACTCCTTGGAGACCAGTGGATTGTAACGACGGCCCACAGCCTCGTTGATGAATCGCCCGCCACCCTTGAAGTCTGGCTTCAGGCGCCGGATCTGACGGACCTTTCCCGGCGAATTCGCAGAAACATTCTCGCTATCCACCGTCACCCCGACTTCGTCACGACCAACGGAACCAGTCTCAATGATGTAGCCATGCTCCTTCTGGACCAGCCGGTCAGCTCCCTTGATCCGGTTCCTTTCGAAACTTCTGAGGATGATTTTTTCGAAATGGATGCGGTGCTTACCGCCGGCTGGGGTACGATCGTTCCCGGAGAACCTGCTCCCTCAACTCAACTACAAAAAGCCGGTCTGGAACTGCTGACCCGCGGTGATGCCAATGCATTTTACGGAGGCATACTCACGATAGCCCACATTCCCGCGAGAGATCCGCTCGCTCTTTCCATGCCCTGCTTTGGAGACAGCGGAGGGCCCCTCCTCAAAGAGATCAACGGAGTGGATACCCTGATTGGGCTGGTCAGCTTCGGCCCTTCCGATTGCGACGACCCCTCGATTCCCTCGATCTTCACCAACATCACTGCCTACGATGAGTGGATTCAGGATCTCCTCGATGAGACCGCCATCCCCCCCGATATCGGGATTACCGGGAAAGGTCGAAACATTTCGAACGGCGACCGCTCGTCCCGTTCTGCGGACAACACCGACTTCGGAACATTCCCCACGCGCAGAAGGATAGTCACCAAAGCATTTCGTGCAGAAAATCGAGGGCCCGGACTGCTAACGATTCGGGGCGTCACGACATCAGGAAGACTCTTTTCCGTTCGCTCGACACCGGCGAAACTCCTCGCCGCGAGCAGTTCATCGAAGTTTCGCATCCGCTTTCGATCTCCCCGCAACCGAAAGCGCGCCCACTCCACCGTGAAGCTTTTCACGAACGACCCGGATGACCCTGTGGTGACCTTCCGGGTAAAGGCGACCGTTCGCTAGCAGTCGCTCCGAATCCCAATCTTCCGCAGACATGGCATTGACGGGAACCACGCATTTTGCCAGATTTCGTATATGACTGACAAAACTCCCGAATCTTTCCCCACCCGTCGATCCGCCATCAAAACCGCCGCCGGAGCCTCCGTCCTCGCCGGCGTCGCATTGCCCCACGTTCATGCCCAGGTGAATGACGAAGTAAAGATTTCCCTGATCGGATGTGGCGGGCGCGGAACCGGCGCCGTTAAGAATGCCCTTTCCGTTTCCGGAACACTCGGCCCCCTGAAGCTCCACGCCATGGCCGATGTGTTTGAGGACAAAATGGCAAAATCCCACGAAACGCTTCTCAAGGATCCCAACGTCGGGGACAAGATCGACGTTCCCGAAGAGCGGCGCTTCATCGGATTTGACGGCTATCGCAAGGCGATGGATTCCATGAATCCGGGCGACATTGCCATTCTGACAACGCCGTGTGCATTTCGTTGGCCCATGTTTGAATACGCCGTCGAAAAGGGTCTCAATGTCTTCATGGAAAAGCCGGTCACGGCGGACGGCTTTGCCTCACGAAAGATTCTCGAGACCAACGAAAAAGCGAAGGCGAAAGGGCTCAAAGTCGGCGTTGGCTTGATGTGTCGCCACTGCAAATCCCGGAACGAATTAAAAAAGCGGATCGACGACGGCGCGATTGGCGACATCACCTTCATGCGGGCCTACCGGATGCAGGGACCCATCGGTTCCTGCTTCACTCCCGTGAACGACACCGACATGAGCGAACTCATGTATCAAATTCGCCGTTTCCACAGCTTCATCTGGCTCAGCGGCGGTGCCTTCAGTGACTTCAACATCCACGGGATTGACGAAATGTGCATGATCAAGAGTGCCTTCCCGATCGAAGCGAAAGCGGTCGGAGGGCGCCACTACAAGATGATCGAGATGAACGGCAAGATGGTCGAAGCGGTCGATCAGAATTTCGACAACTACGGCGTTGAATACACCTTTGCGGACGGAGCCAAGGCCATGTTCGAAGGTCGCAACATGAAAGGCTGCAACCAGGAGTTTGCCGCTTACGCTCACGGCACGAAAGGTTCCGCAGTCATTTCCTCCCAGGGACACGTGCCGGCCCGATCCCGCATCTATAAGGATCAGAAAATCGACCTCAACTGGCGCGGCAAGCCGGAGAACCTGGTCTGGTCCTTCCCGACCGGTGATCGCGGAGCGAGCCTCGAAGGCAACCCGTATGATATCGAGTGGGAAGTTCTCATCGACGCCATTCGCGAGAACAAAGAGCACAACGAGGTCGAGCGCGGCATCGCTGCCAGCGTCACCACTTCGATGGGCCGAATGGCCGCCCACACCGGGCAAGTCATCACCTACGATCAAATGCTCAACAGCGAGCATGCCATGTCTCCCAATGTGAAGGAGCTGACTCTCGAATCCGATTCCCCCCTGATGCCCGATGACGAAGGCCGCTACCCGATTCCCGAGCCGGGCATCAAGAAGGATCGCGAGTACTGATCCAACTCCTGTGCCGGGGGGATTGACTGTCAACATTCATAACCGTTGAAACTTCTCTTCCTAGCGCTCATCGCATTCGCGCTCATTCGCAGCGCAATGCGATTTGGCAGGGATCGTCAGGTCTCGGATCTCCTCTTTTTCTTCTTCTGGCTGACCCTGGGAGCGGCAAATTTCATTGGAGGGCAACTGCTTCTCGTGATCCCCATCCTATTCCTCGTGGCAGGATCAATCACCAAAACCCGTGTTCCGGATTTGGACCCTCCAGATCCGGACAAGGATGAAAAGGAGAAAGGCTTTCAACTTTCCGAACCTCCTCCGATGCGTTCTCTCGTCAAGCGGGAGGAGGAAAGCGAACCCGCCCGTGAGTCGGAAGAGGGCCCTGAAGGGGATGCCGATCCCGCTGAGGCTCTCAAGCGCATTCCCGAATTTGCAAACGACTGCGTCATTCTGGGAAAAATTCACCACCGGGTGCTCGACTACTCCGCCGCGAGCCTGGAGGAACTCGATTCCATGATCTCGGAAGTCTATGGGGAAACGCCACCCCTCTTCCCGGAGGTAACCATCATGCAACTGGCGAGCTATACCGGGGAAACCATCCGAAAGGAGCTCGGCGGAGAGTGGAAACAGGACGAGGACCGTGGGATTTATCTGGACGGAATTTCCGATCCGGAGACGAAGGCCTACCCCTTCACCAAAGCCAGGAATCGCCTTCTCGAAGGCGAAGGCGATTCCCTCGCGTTTTTCTTTCGTGCCTTGAAGCAAGTCATCGAAAAAGAACACGAAGAGAGATAACGCGGCGATTGTCAGAAGGTCGCAACAGGGTTAGATGTATCATTCAACCCTGTTGGGTTCCGTTCGCGCCCCATGCCAATCATCTCCCAGGAAACGATTCAGAAGATCCTCGACGAGACCGACATCGTTGAGCTGATCCAGGGATATTTTCCGCTGAAACGGGCAGGCACGAACTATCTCGCGCTCTGCCCTTTCCACAACGAGAAGACGCCGAGCTTCAACATCAATCCACAGCGGCAGATCTTTCACTGCTTCGGATGCCAGGCGGGAGGTGATGCGATCAAATTCATCATGCTCTATGACAACCTCCCCTTCCCGGAGGCGGCGAAGAATCTCGCCAACCGGGTCGGGATCACGATCGCGGAGGAAGTCTACGATCCGAAGCAGCAGGCCAAGATCAAAGCGCGGGGCGAACTGAAACGGATGCAACGCTCGGCGACAGAATGGTTTCACCGGCTCCTTTTCAAAAGCACCGTTGCCCAACCGGCGAGAGACTATCTCAAGTCGCGCGGTTATTCGATGGACGTCTGCCGAAACTGGAAATTCGGTTTTGCGCCGGAAGATCAGCGGTCCTTCTTTGACTGGGCCCGGGAGGATGGCTTCACCGTCCCCCAACTGGTCGACGGAGGCCTCGCCAAATGGAGAGATGAGCACAATCCGAACCGGGGGGCCTACTCCTTCTTCCGGCACCGGCTCATGTTTCCGGTGAATGACGGAATGGGCGAGCCCATCGCCTTCAGCGGAAGGGTGCTCTCCCCGGACCAGAAGGGCGGAAAATACGTCAACTCCCCCGAGACGATTCTCTTCAACAAAAGCAAAAACTTCTTCGGCCTCGACAAAAGCAAGCGCGCCATCATTCGTGAAAAGAAGGCCGTGCTCTTTGAGGGCCAACTCGACTTGATCTCCGCTTTTGAATCCGGAATCGAAAACGGGGTGGCCGGCCTGGGAACTGCCCTGACCCAGGATCACGGGCGCATCCTCAAGCGGCACACCGACGAGGTCGTGCTCTGCTATGATTCGGATACCGCCGGACTGAAAGCAGCCAGCAAAGCATTTCGAATCCTCGCTCCTTCCGGAATGCTGGTCCGGCTCGCACTTCTGCCGGACGGGGAAGATCCTGACTCCCTCATTCGCACGAGGGGCGCCGATGCGCTGCGGGAAATCATCGATGCCGCACCGGAGTTTTTCGATTTTCAAATTGATCGACGCGGGAGTTCGCTCAATCAGGGGCCGCTCCGGGAACGCCTCAATTTTGCCAAAGACCTGGCCGCCGATATGGCATTAATCGAAGACAAAATGCTCCAGGACTCCCTCATCAGTCGGGTCACCGTGCGGCTTGGAGTTGGCGAAGACGAAATCCGCAAGCTGGTCCGCAACGAAATGGCGACCCAGGACCGGATCAAAAAAGCACAAACCCGGCGGGAAGCAGCTGCCAAGAATCGAAGTGGTCCATCGGGTTATGGTGGGCGACCACAGAACGCAGCCGCAGAGCCGGAACCGGAACCGGTCACTGAGGAACCGATCAAAATCCAAAGCCGTTCGATCCGTCTTCTCTGCAAAGCTCTTCTCACGAACCGGGAATGCCGCAGCTCCACCTCCGATTTCCCGATCCCCGGCTTTTTCGAAGATCTTACCGAAACCGATTTTCTCATCGCCGTGTGGAAAGGGAAGTTCGATCCGGAGACACCATCCAGCGTAAACGCATTCATTGGTATGCTTCCTGCCGCCCAGCAGGCACTTGCTGCAAGTCTGCTCAATGAAGATACCGCAACGATCACCCCGGAACTTGCCAGGGAATGCCTCACCGCCCTTCGAAAGCAGAGCATCCAGAACCGGATTGCCGTAACGAAGTCGCAGCTCGGAACTCCCAACTTATCTGGCGATCAGGTAATCCTACTAAACAAACAACTCCTTGACCTCAGAGAACAACTACACGACAGTACCCCGGCCTTACCCGATGTAGGCCTCTTTTGAATTTCTTCTCCGGAATCGAGTATGGCTGCAGGTAAAAACCCCAAGCGTAAGACCTCTTCACATTCTAGCAAATCTGCTGCGAAGAAGGCAACGACAAAACGCGCTCCGAAACCTGCTGCCGCGAATTCCGCGCCCTCGAAGCCGAGGAAGTCGAAAGCTGCGTCCAAGTCGGCGGCAAAGAACCCGGCCAAGGCCAGCAAGACCAGTCCAGCGGTGAAGTCGATGCTCGACTCCCCTGAATTTCAGCCCATTGTTCGTGACCTGATCCGATTGGCCAAAGAGCAGGACTACCTTACCTTTGACGATCTCAACGAAGCCCTTCCCGATACCCAGAACGATCTCGAATTGATGGAGGAATTGATCGAACGACTTCGCGCGATGAAGTTCCGAATCATCGATTCGGCCGAAGTCGACAATCTCAAAGCTGGCTCCGACGACGACGAGGAAGACGAAGCACCCGCCAAGAAGACGGCGACGGCGAGAGAGGGGCGTCTCGACATTCTCGATGATCCTGTCCGTATGTATCTCAAGCAAATGGGGCAGGTTCCTCTTTTGACGCGGGAGCAGGAAGTCGAAATTTCCAAGCGAATTGAAAAAGCGGAAACCGACATTCGCAAAGCCCTGGCCCGCTTCGGTTTCATCCCCGACGAATACCTCCGGATCGCGAACCGACTTGAGTCGGGAGAAGAACGTTTTGATCGTCTCATCATTGATAAGAAAATCGAAAGCCGTCCCCGGTATCTTAAGAATCTGGTGAAACTTCGAGAGCAGGTCGAAACCTCCCGCGATGAGCTGAACGATCTCTATTCCGGCATCCGCTCAGCCAAGACTCCTGCAACGAAGAAGAAGCTGGAGCAAAAGTGGGACAAGGGGCACGCCGCCATCTCCCGATGCTACAATCGTTTCTACTTCAAGCAGAAGGTGACAGAGGATTTGGTTCTGCACACCGAAGAAGTCGCAGAACGATCCGCGTCACTCAGTCGAAAAGCGGCCCGTGCAAAGGACCGCAAGGCGAAGAGCGAAGCCACCCGCGCCCGCACCGCTTTCGAAAAGGAAGTCTGGATGGAGCAAAGTGAATTCGACGAGCTCGTCGGGAGTCTCCGCATCCGCGTCGCTGAGGCGAGAAAAGCAAAGGATGAGATGGTCGAGGCCAATCTTCGACTCGTCATTTCGATCGCGAAGAAATATACCAACCGCGGTCTTTCCTTTCTGGATTTGATCCAGGAAGGGAACATGGGTCTGATGAAAGCCGTCGAGAAGTTTGAGTATCGACGCGGCTACAAATTCTCGACCTACGCGACCTGGTGGATTCGTCAGGCGATCACCCGCTCGATCGCCGACCAGGCCAGAACGATCCGTATCCCGGTTCACATGATCGAAACGATCAACAAGCTGATGCGTGTGCAGAAGCAACTGGTCCAGGAATACGGACGTGAACCGACTTCCGATGAAATCGCAGACGAAATCCATCTCCCCGTCGAACGGGTTCGGGCCGTTTTGAAAATGGCGCAGCAGCCCATTTCCCTGCAAGCTCCGGTTGGCGACAGCGAGGAGACGAGTCTGGGGGACTTCATCGAAGACAAAGGGGCCGAAAATCCAAGCGACATGACCTCCATGTCGATGCTGAAAGACCGGATCAAGGACGTTCTTGATACGCTGACTCCGCGGGAACGCGAGGTACTCGAACAACGTTTCGGACTTGTCGACGGATACAGCCGCACGCTCGAAGAGGTGGGTAAGCAATTTCAGGTCACTCGCGAGCGCATCCGCCAGATCGAGGCCAAGGCACTTCGTAAGATGCGCCATCCGACGCGGATTCGTCAGCTGGAAGGCTTTATCGAAGCGCCGCCGATGTAGAAAATATTTCTGTAAATTCTGCAACCCGGCATGAAATCCGGTGTTTCCTCCCCTGTCATGGATAACTCCGAAAAGAAAGATCCCGTCTGGAACCTGCTCTCACACGCCAGCCATATTGAGCCAGGCCCGTTTTTCTCCCGCAATGTAATTCGGGAGATCCGCCAGATGGAATCGACCCGCGGTCGTCTCCAGACCTTCCTTTCTTTCTTTCGCTCTCCTTTTATTTCCGGGGCGGTCGCCGTCGCCACGATCGCAATCGCTTCGATTTTCTTTCTGGAGGTCTCGAATCAGAGTCCGTCAGACAACCCGGTAGCAGCGACGGGACTGGATTCCGGCTTTGATCCTGCCACCGAGTTGGAAGCCGTCGAATATCTCGGCCAACTCATGGCGGTAACAGATCCTGCACAGCTCTCAGACGAAGCGTTTGCGGATTTGTTTTTCTAGGATCTCATGCGATCTTAGGGAACTGAATTGACCACTCAGCGTATCTCTCACAGAGCAGGGATTTTCCCTAATCTGTGACAACTGATTTCCGTTTCATACGAAACGCAATCAAACCCCTCCTATCTACGCATGAAGTCCCGTTCCTCCGCCCCGTTGTCGGCTCTTGTTCCCGCCGTTTCCTGTCTCGCCCTCGTGATTACGCTGGTCGCCTGTACCACGACAGTGCCCGAGACAGGCCGGAAACAGCTGAATATGATCAGTCCTTCGAAGGAAGCCGCCCTCGGATTATCCGAATTTCAGAAGATTCGAAAAGAGAAACCGATTTCGACCAATGCCACCTACAACGCAACCGCTCAGCGGGTCGGCCGGAAACTCTCCCTTGTCATGCCCGTTCCCAATGCCGAATGGGAATTCGTCGTGTTCGAAGACCCGACTCCCAACGCTTTCGCGCTTCCCGGAGGAAAAGTCGGCATTCACTCGGGCCTGTTTCAAATTACGAAGGACGATGCCGGTCTTGCCGCAGTGATGGGGCATGAAGTCGCCCATGTCGTGGCCCGCCATTCCGGAGAACGCCTCTCTCAGAACGTAGTCGCCGGCGCCATCGTGACCGGGGCTGGCTACGCGATGAACCGCGACGGTCGTGATGGAGCGCTCGCCACGGCGGCACTCGGAGGAGGCGCGCTCGTCGCCACGAGAAGTTTTTCCCGGCAGCAGGAATTGGAGGCCGATCAGATGGGTGCTCTTTTCATGGCCCGCGCCGGCTACGATCCCCGTGAGTCGATCGGTCTCTGGGAGCGATTTGCGGCCTGGAAAAATCAGAACGGTCAGGCCTCAAAAATGCCTCAGTTTCTCAGCACCCACCCTGTTGACGAACGCCGCATCACCGAGCTTCGGGCCTACATGCCGAAAGCGATGGCGGAATACAAAGGAGGCCGCTGATGGACAAACGGTCCGTCCGTCGCTCCTGCTTTGCCGCGATTAAATCGCTTTCGGCAGAAGAGAAAACGAGGCGATCGGCGGAGATCGCTGCCACCATCGAATCCAAGACTGCCTTTAGAGAAGCCAAGGTAATCTTTTCTTATCTCGCTCTCGCGAGCGAGCCGAATCTGGAAGCGCTCGTCGAACGCCACCCGGAGAAGATCTGGGCTTTCTCCCGGGTTCGGGAAGACGGAAGTCGTCTCTCCTTCCACGAGGTGCGTTCGGGAAAAGGCCTACGCATGGGAGACTTCGGATTTTTGGAGCCCGATCCGGATCTCTGTCCGGAACGGACGAAGCCCGATCTCGTTCTTGTCCCCGGAGTCGGTTTCGACCCGAACAATCGAGCGCGGCTGGGACGGGGAAAAGGACACTACGATCGCTTCCTCGGGCCGCTCAAAGCAGCCCCTGAATCCCCCACTGTTTTCGGGATCTGTTTTTCGATTCAACAAGTCCCGTTGGAACCGGAATCACACGATGTAGCGATGGACGGTCTTATCACCGACGCCGGAGTTTCCTCCGGTTTCTGACTCTTCGGTCTATTGAAAAGTGCCGCCGATTCCCACCTCGCGGAGAGCTTTCATCACCTCATAGGGCTTGAAGTCCTCGCCTTTGACATTGACCCGGCCTGAACCCGGTTTCGCATCCACTTCCTCGACTCCATCGACGTCTTCCACTGCCTTGGTAAAGGCTTTGACACATCCACGACAGCAAAGGTGAGGATCCCGCACGACCATCGTACCGGTGGTGAAGTCATCTTCCTTCAGGTCCGCAATCTTGAGGGTATCATGATCGGAAACTCCGTAAAATCCTGAAGCAGTGACCGCGCGCAGAGCCATTTGGGCCGCCTTTCCACTCGGTGCTTTGATCGTCACGGTATTGTCACTGCGACTTGCCGAGACTTCCACAGCCGGGTCGACTTTCACTTTGTCATGCTCCTTGATCGCCAGAATGGCGTCTTCGCAGTCTCCACAGCACAGGTGAACCCCACTGAGAGTGATGGTAACTTCGCCTTCCGGAATTCCACCCTTTGGCGTTTCTTTCGGAGATTCTTTCATTTCCCCTTCGCCCGGCTTTTTGAGGCTTTTGACAAACTCGTTGTCTGCTGCAGAGAGGCTGGAAAGCGGCACATCGAAGATCTGACCGTTTGTCATTTTGATTTGGATGGTGGCATCATCCTTCATTCCCGCAAACTCTGCTGTGATCTTTTTCCCGTCCGCTTCGCGGGTCCATTCGCGAACCTCGGCAAATGCGATGGAAGAGGTCAGCAGCCAAAGCGCCACCAGTCGAAGTAATTGTGTTCTCATGCCGAATCATAGCCGCTTTTGCTCTGATTCGTCAATCCCTCCACATTGTGGGAATTTTCTTCCGCTTCCTAATCTTTTCCTAATCGAAGGTCTTCTATTTTCAGAGCGTTCATTCAATCCGAATACACTATGAAAAAAATCACACTCGCAATCCTCACCGGCATCTCCTTGGTCGGAGCCTCCTCCGCTCTTTCACAGGACGATCCGCCTCCTCCAGCCAACCAGCCTGACCTCATCCTCAAAGGGAAAGGTGAGCCGGTTGGCAACGACGTTTACGGCCGTTCGGAAGGCCAGAAAATTCGAAGTAAAACGATTGGCGGGCGCCCGGTCAGCTACACCATCGGCGTGCAAAACGACGGAACCGAAGACGACCGGATCCGAGTGCGGGGCACGGGATCGGATCGTAAATTCCGGGTCGGATACTCGATCGGTGATCGCAATGTCACTGCCGGCATGAAGCGCGGACTTCCGCTTGCCCTCGCATCCGATGAATCGGTTCGCATTCGCGCTACGGTAAAGGCCACCCGGGCGACTGCCGGACGCGACGCGCGAAAGGTGCTGCGATACCTCGCCACTTCCTCCGGAGATCGCACCAAGCGCGACTCTGCAGCGTCCTTCGTCTTCAAGAAAAAGGCCCGTGATTCGGAGCGTGGATAAGAATCGATACGGTTCCCAAAAACGAAATTCATGAGACCGCGCCTGATAACGGCGCGGTCTTTTCGTGTTACTCCACAAGAATTCGGGCCCTGGCAATAGCCTGACAACGTCCACCCGGGTAGATTGACACTCTTCGCCCTGCGTGACCTAATAGCACCGTGAAAGCCTTCCCCCTTCCCCTTTTCGTTTTAGCGCTTCTTTTTTGCGTTTCCTCCCCCGTCAAGACAGAGGAACCGAAGTCGATTGACCTCCTCGGACTCGAGTGCTGGGACGCTCCCGGAGAGTGGTGCCACGCCGGGAAAGTATCCGGTAGCACGACCGAAAAAAAGTGGAGCTCCGTGGTACCCGGCTCAGGAATCCTTTTTAGTGGAAAGAAGGAGAAATCCAACAACCTCGTCAGCAAGACAAGCTATGGCGACGTGGAAGTCTACGCAGAATTCATGATCCCCAAGTCCTCCAATTCCGGCATCTACTTCATGGAGCGATACGAAGTGCAGATCCTCGACAGTTTTGGAAAACCGGATGATGGGCTGAGACATGGCGACTGCGGTGGCATCTATCAGCGCTGGGATGAATCCAGGGAAGGGAAGGACAAAGGCTTCGAAGGCACACCTCCCTCGACCAACGCTTCCACGGCTCCCGGCACCTGGCAGAAATTTCACATCGTGTTCCGTGCGCCCCGTTTTAACGCGGAGGGAAGCAAGACTGAGAGTGCTCGCTTCATTCTGGTGAAACACAACGGTGTCGTGATCCATCAGGATATCGAAGTAACCGGTCCTACCCGCGGAGGAAAAGTCGAAAAGGAAGTCAGCTCGGCACCTTTCAAAATTCAGGGAGATCACGGACCAATTGCCTTCCGGAACTTCACGGTGAAGAACCTGAAGTTGGATTGACAAGATAATTCGTTTTCGGGCAGGATGTTACCACGATGAGCTCGTTTCACATCCGGCCGAGATTTCAGCAAGTGGTGTCCCTTCCCCGGGAAGAGATCCAGGAGCGGTTAGCCGAGTCCCTCAAGCGACCGGGCTCAAGGTGTACGATCTTGAACTTCCCGGGTTTTCTCACGATCCGCATTCCCGACGAGGATCGCCATTTCTGGTCCCCCCGGCTCACCCTGAGCTTTGATGAGAATGATTCCGGCGAGACTGTCATCACCGGAATCTACGGTCCAAACGCGAATGTTTGGGGCATCTTTTTCTACAGCTACCTATGCATCGGGTTTCTCGGGGTAATCTCACTGGTCATGGGCATTTCCCAGTGGGCCATCGGAAAACCGCCGAGTTGGCTCTGGCTGGCTGGAGTCGCCCTTTTCGGTCTTATTGGAATCTACCTCGTCGCCCAGTTTGGCCAGAAGCTCGGGGTGCAGGATACGTTTCGCATCCACCAGGCCTACGAGTCGGCAGTAGGTGAAGAGGTGCCTATTGAATGACCGCAGGAGCCTGCCCCTGTTGGACAGGCACCTGTTGGCTCCATGACCAGACCGGGCTTCCTGTTGCTCACTCCGCAAACAACGGGTCCTCTGGATTCCCCTTGGAAAGAAGATACGCAAGGAGATCGAGAACGTCGTCCTTGCTGAGCGTGTTGACGAGGCCCGGAGGCATCATACTGATGGGCGAAGGCTTCATCTTCTGTAACCGCTTCCGGTCGACGTCCGTGATGTCGTCCGGATTCATCATGTTCGTATTCACCTTTACCACGTCGCCACTCAAGTTCATGATGCGACCGGTCACGATGGAACCATCTTTCATTTCAAAAATCATCTGCCCGTATTGATCCGAAATTTCCTTTCCCGGGTCGATGATGGATTCCAGCAAATCCCGGGGACTGAATTTTCCGGATACACTGGTCAGATCGGGACCAATCGCGCCGCCTTCCTGATTAAAACGGTGACAGGCGAAACAAGTCGCCGCACCGAACATTTTTCGACCGTTCACAAAGTCGCGATTCCCTTCGAGCCCTACATGGATGACGTCGTCGAAATCCGCCACCGTCCAATTCTGAACAAACGAACGCGGCTCGGAGGTGAAAATCTGCCCGGCCGGCGGCTCCGCCTCAATCGTCTCTTTCAACGCGATTCTCTGCTCTTCCGGAGTGTTTTCGAGCGCGGTCTTTTTCATGTTTTCGATAAAGAGGCCAAAGCTGGCTCCTCCTTTGTAGCTCTTCGCACGAGTGAACCATTCGAAGAAGATCTTGCGCAGCTCGAGATTCCAACCGGACTTCTGATGCCGTAACGATTTGGCGTAGGACATTTGCTCCTCTTGAGAAGGGGCCTCTTCGAGAAGCTCAATTCCCACCTCGGCAGCTCCGGGATGATCGAGGTAAACGGCGAGTTGAAGCGCTTCCGAGTCGAGAGCGGGGTCTCCGAATGGCATGGCTTTGACAATCCTTTCTCCGAGCTCCCTTCGCGTCTCTTCTCTCCCCTCTCCCATTCGGGTGAAGGCCAGGCTGTAGGCACGAAGCAAATCGAGTTTCTGCCTTCTTGTGATCTCCCCCATCGGAATTCGATCGAGCGCATCAATGAGGTCTTCCTGCAGGCTCTTGTCACCATGACGGGCCAAAGCGATCAAGACATTGATGGACGCTTCCGGATCGTTTTCTTTCAATGCCCGCTTCTGCCAGTCGACAACCGGCTGATGCTCTACCGCGATCCGGGCCGCGTATCGGACGAAGCGGTCCGGATGTCCCAGATGGGGCCAGACCTTTGCCACCGCCTCCGGGTCGGTCTTGTGAAATGCATCCAACTCCGCCCGGAGTTGCTGCAGTTCGTTTCGTCTCGGGACCGGAATGGCATCCGTACTTTCTTCACCTGTGTAGGTCACCCGGTAGAGCCCTGATTGCACCCGTCGCCCGCCGATCGCGATATACATAGCGCCATCAGCTGGATTCACGAGGAGGTCAGTCAGCGGAAGAGGCTGCGCACTCATGAATTCTTCAAAGCTCGCTTTGTATCCGGCTCCGGAGGGCTCCATATGCACCGCATAGAGTTTGCCATAGCTCCAGTCTGCTACAAACAGCGCATCCTGGTACTTTGCCGGAAATTTGGCACCATATCCGAAACTGACTCCCGTGGGAGATCCGGGACCAATGTCGACAACGGCGGGAAGGCTGTCAGGATAATACGACGGCCATTTTCCGCCCCCGTTTCTCCAACCAAACTCGGCACCGCTCGTGATCAGATTGACACGGGTCGGACGATACCAGGGAGTGTTCATGTCCCATTCCATATCCGCATCGTAGGTGAAGAGATCTCCCCACTGATTGAACGCGACATCATACTGATTTCGAAACCCTGTCGCGATGAGCTCCCATGTCTTTCCATCCGGGTCCGTTTTTGCGATCCACCCGCCGGGAGCCAGCGTCCCTTTCATAAATCCCCTTCCAATGGGGCGCTCCAAAAGCAGGTCCTCTCCCCAGACCTGCGGAATACGGGAGGAATCAACTTTCGTTACCGGGGTCTGATTCCCGACCACGACGTAAATCGATTTCCCATCCGGACCTAACACAACCGCATGAGGTCCATGTTCGCCGCCCACGTCATCAAATTTGCGAAGCAGCTCCTTCGTATCAAACTGATCATCCCCGTCGCTGTCGGTGATCCGATACAGCCCGCGCCCCCCATGTTCGGAGGTATTTAGAACAACGTAGAGACTATCAAACGCAAAAAGAAGCCCCTGGGCACCCCCAATGTCCACATTGATTTCCTCGACCTCTTCGTCGCGGATACTCCGACCTAACGGTGGTATCTTGACCCGATAGAGAGATCCGTATTGATCGGAAACAATGAGCCGTTGCTTGTCATCAATGGTCATCGCAACCCAGGAACCCTGATCCGCCTTCGGAACCGAGTAGAGAAGCTCCGCCTGAAAGCCATCCACCAGGTTGATCGCATCCACCCGCGTCGCCTCCGGAACGCGAAGGTCGAGGAGCGACGAAATCTCCTCCTTCTTGAAACTCCCCCACGGCTGCTGGCCAATCGCCGCTACGAGAGTAGAATCAGCCCAGTAATTCGCGGCGAGTTTGGTTCCCGGTTGATTCCAACCCTTCTGCGCTTTGTCCGCAATCTGCCAAGACGGGCCACTGTGAATCCGTGACTTTTCGCCCGCCCCGTTGGTGACTTCAAGAAGAGCCCATAAACCGGCAGGACCACCCGCGTTTTGAGCCCGAATTGCCACCAGGTTCGACTTCCCCTTGGCGACTACATCGGAAATATCAGCCACGTCGGGCTTGCTCCAGTTCTCCCCGCGAAGGACAGGACGTCTTTCGCCGTTTACGTAGGCGTCGTATTTATTGTCAGCCGCTACGATCAGAAGAACCCGCCGGGCATCGGCGGGAACATCGAAGTTCCGCCTCACGTAGACCACCTCGTCAGCGCCAGCCTGCTTCGAGGACCAGATCCAGCTCGGATAGATGTCGGGGCCGTCCTCAGCCGCGAGGAATGAGAACGAAAAGAGAAAGATCAGTAAACTGCTACCAGTCAGGGAATTTTTCATAGGGAGATTGAGTTTCTATAGGATACGGTCTACGATTGCCGCCGCTCCGACAATCTCGAAAATAGCCGTGACACAGATATGGCGTAATCAAGCGAAGAAGGCGTTTTCACGCCACCGTTCCCCGTCGAAGCTCTCTCCGTTGCTCTTTTCCCAGACAAATTTCCCATGAGATACCCACACCTTCCGCAGTTGGCCTTTCTCCTCCTTTCCTCGCTGCCGTTCTCCGCCATTGCCACGGATGTCAATCCGTCGAAAGAGAAGGGAAAGACCGTGGAGAATCCAGTCGAATTCAAGTCGACAAAGGAATACGAGGACGAAGCAAAAGTTCGCATCAGTGGATTCACTCTCCCTGAGGATGTGAAGGCGTCGCTATTTGCCGACTCCAGCCAGACGCAGAACCCGAGCGCGATCTGCTTCGACCGGAACGGGAAAATGTATGTCGCGGAAATTCATCGCTGGAGAGCCGGCGTCCAGGACATCCGGAATGAGCAGCAGATTCTCCTCGACGATATCAACAATCGCACCAGCGAGGACCGACTCGAAATGTATCAGCGCGATGCACTGACTCGCCCCCTTTCCTTCTACTCTGAGTTCGAGGATCGAATCGTCGTGATTGATGATACTGACAACGACGGCCGCGCCGACAATAATTCCGTGTGGGCGGACGGGTTCAACGATCCGCTCGATGGTCCCGGCATCGGACTGGTCGCAGGTCCCGACAACGAAATCTACTACACGAATATCCCCCACGTCTGGAAACTGGCCGACACCGACAAGGACGGAAAGGCAGACGAGCAAACCTCTCTGCAGGATGGCTTCGGAGTCCGCATGAGCATTTCCGGCCACGATATGCACGGCATCATCTGGGGGCCGGACGGAAAGCTTTACTGGTCGATCGGCGACCGCGGCTACCACTTCACCACCAAAGAGGGGCGACACTATGATCGAAACTACGAAGGCGCCGTTTTCCGCTGTGATCCGGACGGTTCGAACGTCGAGGAAATTTATCGAGGTCTCCGAAACCCGCAGGAGCTGGCATTCGACAAATATGGAAACCTTTTCACCTGCGACAATGATGCCGATCAGTGGGACACCGGGCGACTCGTTTACATTCTCGAAGGCGGCAACGCCGGATGGAACCACGGCCATCAAGTTATCCTCAATTTCCGCAACCAACTCGAACTGCGCACCCCCGACTATGAGCACCCCGGACACAAAACGATTCCGATGAGCCCCTGGATGGCCGAAGGAATCTGGGAGCCCCTGCACGACGAGAGACCAGCCTTCACCCTGCCGCCGATCGACAAGGTCTCCTGGGGTCCCAGTGGATTTGTCTACAACTACGGTGTTACCGCGATGCCGGAGCGGTACGCAGATCACTTCTGGATCTGTAATTTCGGCGGCGCCAACGGCGATCTCGAAGCGTTCACCGTGAAAGAAAACGGAGCCGGTTTTTCTCTCGATCAACACGAGAAATTCATGGTTGGCCTCGGAAATACCGACGTCGAATTCGGACCGGATGGTCGAATGTATCTCAGTTGCTTCAACAACAACGGTTGGTATAAACAGGACATCGGCAACATCTACGCACTGGAGACGAAAGAGCCGAAGAATAGAGACCTCCTTGTCGAAACCGAAAAACTTCTCACGACTGATCTCTCCACCCTCGTGGAAAGCGAAGCCGCCGTCTTACTGGGACATCCTGATATGCGGGTGCGAATGTTTGCCCAGTTCGATCTCGTCCGCCGCGGCTCCACTCAAGTCTTTCTCGACTCCATTGCCCAAAACGAAAACCAGTTGAAGCGCCTGCACGGAATCTGGGGGCTCGGACAACTGGCCGGAAAGGACGAAGCATTGCTTTCCCACCACATCGAATTACTCACGGACAAGGATGCCGAAGTCCGGGCCCAGGCCGCCAAAGTTCTTGCCGACTCAAGGACCACGGCAGCGGGAGAAGCACTCGTCGCAGCCCTTGATGACGAGTCGGCCCGGGTGCAGTCTTTTGCGGCGATCGGGGTAGGAAAGTGCGGCAATGCGCTGGCGCTGGACAAGTTGCTGGAAATGCTTGCCGGCAATGACAACCAGGACGTCTTCCTTCGCCATGCCCTCGTCCAGGGACTCTGGGGCCTCAATCAGCGTGAGAAGATTCTAAAGCAAACAAAGAACGAATCCGCCGCAGTCCGACTCGGTGTCCTGCTCGCGCTTCGAAAGCTCGAAGATCCACGGGTGAAATTCTTTCTCGGGGACGAGGATAAGTTCATCCGCGACGAAGCGATCCGGGCCATCAATGATCTTGACCTCTACACCGCCCTCCCCGCTCTGGCGGAGCAGATCACCCCTTTCATCGAGGCTGGCGAGGGGACTGCATTTCCCGAAGGACATCGCGATCTGCTCACGCACACCAGGATCATCAACGCAAATTTCCGCGTCGGTGAGCCGGAAAACGCCTCTCACCTGCTCGCCTACGCCGCCGGGACAAAGCTTCCGATGGTGCTTCGTGAGCAGGCCCTGAAAGCCATTCTCGAATGGAAAGAACCCAACCCGGTCGATTCGACCAACGGGTTTTATCGGCCGCTTGATCCCGCAAAACGCCCCGACATTTCAGAGGCGGTGCGATCCGGATTGCCGGCAGTGTTTGATACGGCAGAGGGAAACCTCATCAGTCTGGCCACCCGCATTGCGCTTGAATACGGGGCCGAAGCTCCCGTCGAACTGCTCACCAAACAGATCACGGACGAAGAGGCCGAACTTGAGGCCCGGATTGGCTCTCTTCAGGGACTGGCGAGACAGGATATCGCCGCACTGGAAAGTCTCTGGGACTCGTTGCTCGAATCCGGAGCGCCCCGGTTCAAAGCCGCCGTCGTGGAGCAACTCGTCCGCGCTGACAAGGACCGTGCCGTCTTTGAGGCCATTTCCATGGCCGAATCCGGTGATCTCCGCACCCGCCAGCAAGGCTACCGACTGCTATCCGGAATCGACAGTATCGCTGCGATCGAATTTTTTCGACAAGGTCTCGAAGCCCTCAAGAAAGAGAAGCCGGGCGCCTTGCTCGATCTTCTCGAAGGTGCTTCGGCAAAACGATCAGACGAAAAGGTCGCTGCCCTGCTCGATGCCTACGAGGGCTCGCTCGATCCTGACGACCCCACTGCGGCCTTTCACCCTGCTCTCAAAGGAGGGGATGTGAAAGCGGGCAAAGAAATCTTCATGACCCATGCGGCAGGACAATGTGCCAAGTGTCACAAAGTAAACGGAGACGGAGGGGTCGCCGGCCCCGAACTCACCGGAATCGGTTCGCGCCAGGACCATGCCTACCTTCTCGCCTCCCTCGTTGCTCCCAGTAGCGTGATCGTACCCGGCTATGGAATGACGATGGTCACCTTGAAGACCGGCGAAAGCATCGGAGGGGCGCTACTTGAGGAAACCGATCAGGCGGTGACGCTCAAGCTCCCCGACCCCGAAGATCCCGACCGGCAGATCGAGAAGACGATCCCTCTTGCTGAGATCGAGACCCGCCAGCCTCCCATCTCTGCGATGCCCCCAATGGGCTACATTCTGAAAAAAGCAGAAATTAGAGATCTCGTCGCTTATCTCGCCTCCTTGAAGGAGAAAAATGGCAAAAAAGGCCATTAATTCTGGAAACCATTCGTTGTAAAGGCGTAACCCGGTGCAGCCTTGCCTGTTCCGCCCCGTTCCTGTATAGTTAAATCGGATGAAGTATCTCCCCCTCACACTCACCCTCCTTTTTGGTCTTGTCAGCGCCGATGCACAAGTCAGCAGCGGAAGCGGCATCTTCGGATTTGGAAAAAAGAAGGAACAAATCAATGCGGGGCTCTTTCCCGACGCAACCAGGACCCAACCGGTTCAGGTATCGGCACCCGTTTCCACCCCGGCTCCCCAAGCCACGGCACCTGCACCTCCTCCCCGAACCAGCGACAACATCTTCCGCGGCGGAGCGCCTCAGGAAGTCGATGCGGTTTCCTATGTGATTGAAGACGGCCAGAAAGTGGAGAAAACAGACAAGCCAAAGAAGGTAGGTTTCTTCGGCTTTGGGAAAAAGGAAAAGAGCAGCACTGCTGACACGACGCCCATTCTCGATCCCGTTCCCCCCCCTTCCTACCCGGACCCAAGTGAAGTGCCCGCCGACTCCACGCCCGAATCCAGGCCTATCACCCCCCAACTTGTTTCTCCAACCGCGGTGAAGAAAGCAGAAGAAACACAAACGCGGGCCACAGAGACGGTAGCGGATCTCGAAGTCTCCGCGCCGGTGGCAGAAGAGGTCTCCGGGAAGAAGTCCGGAATGTTTTCCTTTTTCAATCGCAAATCGAAAGAGGAGGAACCAGCTCCGGTGATTCAGCCACAGCCTGTCGCGGTGAATGATCCTGCGCCCGTCGAGACAGTGGCACCGGTACCGGCCCAACCGATCACAACGGAGCCTGCTCCGGTCTCCACGGACGTTCCCTCATTTGCAGGAGTCGAATCACCGAAGAAAGAGAAGACCGGATTCAGTTTGCCGAATCCGATGAAGAATCTCAAACCACCCTCCAACCCGATCAAGAACCTTCGTCCTCCCAAAAAGGAAAAGACAATTGATATGACGGGTGCGGAAACCATCATTTCCAACGGGGAAATCGTGGATGGACAGGAGAACATCGTCGAATCGAATATCGTAACGAGCGAAACGGGAACCCGTCAGCCTCCCCGGATTGTGAACGGTGTAAAAACCTACTCTTCCTGGGACGATGTAGGCGGGAGTTCTGTTTCCGCAGCGGACAAGATTTTGAATTCGATTCGCTAGGCCGGTTTTGCCGGCTGCCGGCACGTCAGCTTGTTCGCCGTCTGCAAATCCACTGGCAATTCTGCATTTGTGCGGCAGCGTAGTCGGCTTTGCCCCCATGGTCGACACCGCGAACAGCTCCCCATTTCCCAGACGCGTTGCGTTTCTCGTAGGCGGCCTTCTTCTGTTTCGACTCCTCTACGCCGCTATCTTCCCGGTCAATCCGGCCGGAGACGAAGCCTACTATTGGGATTGGGGTCGCCATCTTGACTACGGCTACTATTCCAAGCCACCGATGATCGCGTGGGTCTATGCCTTCGTTGACTGGATCGGAGGCGGCAGTCTGTTTGCGATCCGGGCTTTTGCGGCTCTACTGGGCACCTTGTCTCTGCTGCTGCTTTTCAAACTGACCTCCTCCCTTTTTGATGAAGAAACGGGATGGATCGCAGTGCTCATTGCGGCTGTCGCGCCGGCCAATTCCGTTCTCAGCTTTTTCCTCACGATTGATGCCCCTCTCGTCATTTGCTGGTCAACAGCTCTCTGGATGCTTTGGCGCAGTATTTCCGGAGAAGGAAAAACCGGCAGCCTCGTTTTGCTGTTTCTTGCTCTTGGAATCGGACATCTGACCAAGCAGATGATGATGGTCTTTCCCATTCTGACCGTTCTCTTTCTGGCTCTCCACCGGGACACGCGGAGCCACCTTCGCCGTCCCGCGCTCTGGTTGTTTCTCTTCGGTTCCTACCTTTCGCTTCTTCCTCCTCTCATCTGGAATGCGCAAAATGGATGGATCACGTTTCAGCATACGAGTCATCACTTTGAGACCGTGTCCGACGGCGGAAACGTGATTGTGGAACGGGCCGGAGACTTCGTCTCCTTTTTGGGAACTCAACTGGGTGTATTGGGTCCGGGCACGGCCATTGTACTCTTTCCGATTTGCCTCGTTTCCCTTTGGTCCATTCGAGAAGCCTCGAAACCGGCCCGCTTTCTTCTCATTTTCGGCGCGCTGCCTCTCGCCGGGATGTTGCTTCTGGCTCTCCGGCAGGGCCTGCAACCAAACTGGCCTGCTGTTTTCTATGTGTCCTGTTTTTCACTGACAGCTGCCTGGTACACCGGCAAAATTCGACCTTCTTTTCCGCCGCAGAAGTTGAGGGGTCACCTGAAACTGTCAGTCGCCATCAGCGCCGCCCTTGTCGCTTTCTTTTACCTGGGGCCCCTGGTTTTTCAGGCAATCGGGAAAGAGGGGCACGAAGCAGATCCAAACCGCCGGGTTCTCGGGCATGATGAACTCGCCTCTCAATTCGAAATCATCCGGGCCGGCCAGACCGATGCGCAGGACCTTTTCCTCGTCGCCTTCGGCCATCGCGACGTCGCGAGTCATCTCGCCTTCGGACTGCCGGATCAGCCAAAGCTTTACCGGTGGGAAGCTTCCGGGAAAATTGTTTCTCAATATGAGATGTGGAACAACCCTCTGGAGGATGGTCTCAAAGGAAAAGACGCTTTGCTTCTCGTTCCGGTTTTGGAGAATGTGCCGAGGCGTTTTCGAAAGGCTTTCGCAAAAATCGAAAAACTCGATGAGTTCGAAGTGTCTTTCGGCTATGATCGAAAACGAAAATTCACCGTCTTTCGAGCTACCGATCTGCAGACGTGGCCGGAAGGCGGGGATCCCCGAAAGAACTGATTTGAACCATGAGCGAACGCGGCTACACATCCCCCTTTGATCGGAAGCCCGGCCTCCGGGAACAGGAACCGGCAACCGAATCAGTCAGCGTCGTCGTCCCTTTCTACAATGAAGAGGAATGTGTCGAATTCGTTTTAAAAGAGATTGTCGATTGCCAACCAAACGCGGAAGTCGTTGCCGTGGACGATGGAAGCACGGACAAAACCTGGGAGTTGATGCAAGACATCGAGGGCGTCACCCCTCTCCGACTTACCCAAAACCGGGGTCAAAGCGGTGCGCTTTTCTCCGGGCTCAGCTACGCCTCCGGCGACATCCTCGTGATGCTCGATGGCGATGGCCAGAACGATCCTGCCGACATCGAAAAGCTGCTGAAGCTGTTGCGAGAGGGAAACTGCGATGTGGCTGTCGGCCGAAGAGCCAAAAGAAGGGACACCTGGAGCCGCCGTACGGCCTCCCGGATTGCCAACACGGTTCGGCGCTGGTTCATTCACGATGGCATCAGTGACACTGGTTGCTCCCTCAAAGCAATGCACCGGGACCACATCGATCTTCTCGTTCCTTTCAATGGTCTTCATCGTTTTCTCCCTGCCATTTTCACCCATGCCGGTTTGAAAATTGACGAGATTGACGTGAATCACCGCGAACGAAAAGCGGGCACCTCCAAATATACGAATCTCGATCGGGCCATCCGGGGAGTCTATGATCTCGTCGGGGTTTGCTGGCTTCTGAAACGAAAAGTCATCCTCCCTCCCCTCGAAAAAGGAAACTGATACGCTCCATGATCAAGGAAACTCGAAACCTCCTCGTCGTCCTTCTCCCTCTCCTGCTTCTTTGTGCATGCGTGGAGCCAACTGACTCGTCTTCCACTTCGGGCACCTCATCAGGATCCGCTCTCAACGCCAATCCCACTGTGCCTCAGGAGAGGTTGACCAAGCACGATGCCGCACTTCGTTTCCTGACGGCCTACATCCGCCTCGACCGGCCCATGGCACTACGCTATGCCGATGCGAAAGCGGTCAGCAAACTGGACTGGAATGTTCCGCACCGGGGAAATATCCCCTACTACGACGACAAGATGCTACTCCAATTCCACGGAGGCTGGGCACGCGTCTATTTCCAGGAAATCGACGGTAGCTTCCGCGTTTCCGATTTGGAGGTTCACCGGCGATAAGCCGTCGTCCTGCAACATCCGCCCCGATGCTATCGGAACATCTCGCGCGCTGAATAGGCAACGCCAAGTGCAGCGGCAGAATCACCTCCCAGCGCCCACTCAAAACGGGTCGTCGCTTTTTCCGGATCAATCGGACTGTTGAGATACATCGGCCAGGCCCGCTCCCGGAAGCCTTCCAGGACCCAGTTCATATAGTCGTCGCGGAACCCTTCGGATTCTGCGAGTCCGCCACCAAGGACGACCAGTCCCGGATCAAACACACGAACGAGATCGGCAATTCCATATCCCAGGATCTGCCCCTGCTGACGAAAGATCGAAATGGCAAGTTCGTCTCCCTCCTGGGCAAAATCGCGGAGGCGAAACGCCTTTTCCTCAACCGGAGTTCCATCATTCAATGGATGATCTGCATTCTCCGGTTTCGCCAACTCCAAGCCTACCCGGCGACGCAGAGCAACCAGGGAAACCCAGGCTTCGAGGCAGCCCTTCAATCCACAGCTACAGGTTGGGAGTTCCCCGTCATCTTCGCGATACGGGCTGGAAATGTGCCCCACCTCCAGCGCGAGGCCGTTGCCGCCTTCGTAGGCCCGCCCACCGGGAAGAACCAGGCCTCCACCAAGGCCGGTGCCGGGCGCCACGAGAAGAAGTCCGCCGATGTGCTTTTTCCGGACGGCGTATTCTCCCAACGCAGCCGCATTGCCATCGTTGGTCATGTAAACGGGAGTGCCGCCGAGACGTTCGGAAAGTCGGTCACGAACGTTTGTCCCGACCCAGTCTTCGGCAAGATTAGCGCGTCCCCAAATCACACCGTCACAGGAAGGTGCCGGAACATCCATTCCGATTCCTTTGACCGCATCGCGACCGACTCCGATCGCGGAGGTGAGCTGGTCCAGAGCGGATTCCAGCTGTCCGAAGGTCGCTTCGTATCCATCTTTCACATGGCTCCGAACTTCGATCATTTCCCCGGCGACCTCCCCTCGTTCATCTACCAAAACCGTTTTTACGGTCGTGCCACCGATGTCCAACCCTGCAAAATAATGATCCTTTTCAGCCATAATAATATCTTCTCTGGAAAAGGCAGAGCTTTACAACGCACCTCCCCTTTCGTCAATCGGATTCCCCGGAGCTCAGAGTCATTTTGATTCTGTGACAACCCCGGTGGCCCGATTGGACAAACTTCCTTTTTGCGTATCCACGCACAAATTCGAAGGTGGAAATTCTACTCCAAAGCATTCAAGGTTAGGAATGAGAAAATTCCCGGTCATTTTGTTCGCCTCCCTCCTGGCGTTTCTTTCCCCTTCCCCGCATGCCGCCGAGCTCCTCGTAGAAGCGGAATCATTCGATAGCCACGGAGGCTGGAAGCTCGACACCCAATTTATTGAGATCATGGGTTCGCCCTATCTTCTCGCCCACGGACTCGGAACACCGGTCGACCCTGCCACGAAGAAAATCACGTTTCCCGAAACCGGCGAATACCATGTCTGGGTGCGAACGAAAAACTGGATCGAGAAGTTTTCCGATGAGCTCGATGCCTCTCACGCTCCCGGACGATTTCAGCTCGCCGTGGGAGAAACGGTTCTCGATCACGAATTCGGAAAAACCAGTTCCCAGTGGCATTGGGAAAAGGGCGGAACCGTAACGATCGAAGCAAAGGACACAACGCTCTCGATTCAGGACCTGACCGGCTTTAACGGACGCTGCGACGCCATCCTCTTTTCCACCAACCCGGATTTTGTCCCGGACAACAGCAGCGAGCCTCATCCTGAATGGCGCCGCGAGATGCTCGGCCTTTCCAAAGAACCGATCGCAGAGGGGCCTTTTGATATCGTCTTCATCGGGGGCGGTTACTCCGGCATGTGCGGTGCCGTCTCCGCAGCCCGCATGGGCCTCAAGACCGCTTTGATTCAAAACCGGGGCGTCCTTGGAGGAAATGGATCGTCTGAGGTCCGCGTCTGGGCCAAGGGGAATACACCTCCCGGGCTCTATCCCGTCGGCGACATCATCCGCGAACTTGAAGACCACGCCAAGTTGTCTCCGGGCACCTACGAGGAATTCGAGGATGAAAAGAAGCACAGCATCGTCTCGGCCGAGCCGAACATCGCCCTGTTTCTGAACCACCACGCCTTTGACGTCACCATGGAATCGGAAACGAAGATCGCTTCCGTGCAGGCCTTTGACACGCGGAGCGGAGCGATCCGGTCCTTCTCGTCCGCGCACTTCTGCGACTCGACCGGACACGGAACGATCGGAAAAATGGCGGGTGCCGATTACGAAATGATCGAGGGAGGACGAATGGGCATGTCCAACATGTGGCGCTTCGAGAACGCGGAAGATCCGCAGGACTTTCCAAAAATGCCCTGGGCACTTTCGCTCACGGAGAATGACTTCCCCTACCCCCGGAAGTTTCACGCCGAATGGTTCTGGGAAAGTGGCTACGACAAGCACCCCCTTCACGACCTGGAAGAGATCCGGGACTGGAATGTTCTCGCCGGACTGAGCGCCTTTCACGCCATGAAACATGACGGTGCACACGACCGTGCCGATCCCGACGGACTCGGACACAAAAATTCACGACTCACCTGGATGGCCTATGTGGGCGGAACCCGGGAAACGCTCCAGTTGCTCGGCGATGTGATTCTTACCGAAGAAGATGTCGTTTCGAAGAAACCCTTTCCCGACGGTTGTGTGCTCACGACCTGGTCTGTCGATCTCCACTATCCCAAGGAGCAGTATGCCAAAAAGTATCCGGAAAACCCTTTCATCTCCATCGCCGTACACGGCAAAGGGGTCGATCGGAAAAAAGGCTACCCCGTTCCCTACCGTTGTTTCTATTCCCGAAACATCGAAAACCTTTTCATGGCGGGTCGCAACATCAGCGTTACGCATGAAGCACTGGGAACGATCCGGGTCATGAAAACCTGCGGCATGATGGGCGTCGTTGTCGGCAAGGCAGCGGCCGTTGCCAAGAAGCACAGCACGACTCCCCGCGACGTCTACTATCAGCACCTCGATGAGCTGATCGATCTTCTCAAACTTCCCGGAAATGTGCGACGGGCAACGATCGAGGATGACTTTGCCGTCGATCCGAATCTCCCCGACCTCGGGGAACCGGAACTCGATTGGATTCCCCTAAATCAGCTCAGCGGAATTGTCATTGATGATGACAAAGCTGTTCTATCCGGCAACTGGACACAAGGCGCCGGTCTCAAAAATTATGTCGAGAACGGCTATCACTACGCAGGCCCCGGTGCTCCTGCTTCGGCCCGTTTTGAATTCACCGTTCCGGTTGACGGCGAATACGAGGTTCGCGTCTCCCATCAGCCTCACAACAATCGTTCCAGCAAGACTCCCGTCACGGTAATTTCCGCCGGAGAGGAAAAGACCACCCCGGTCAATCAGACATTGGCGCCCCCTCTCGCGAAAGGCTTTTTCGGGCTCGGAGTCTATCGTTTTGAGAAAGCAAAACCCGGCGCCGTCGTTTTCTCCAATGACGGTGTCGATGGCAACACGCACATCGATGCGGTCCAGATTCTGAAAGTCGACTAACGCAAGACCGGTCTGATTATCGTTTTATGCTGTTTCGGTCGCGCGTAAGCTTGACCGAATCGGCATGCCTCACGAATCCGACCATCTCAAATCCGAATTTCTCCGGGAACTCTCCCCGAAGTCGCACTTCGAGGTGCTGTTCGATCAGCTTCCCGGGATTTCGTTCTTTGTGAAGAATCGCGATTTCCAATTCGTTTCCGCCAACAAAGCTTTCTGGCAGCGTCTCGATTGCAACAGCGAAGACGACATCATCGGTCGCGATGACTACGATCTATTCCCCTATCAGCTGGCGCGGAAATTCCGGGCTGATGACGAGCAAGTGGTTCAGACCGGTGAGCCGATGCTCAAAATTGTCGAACTGTTCTTCAATCGACAGGGGCTCCCTGACTGGTATTTCACCAACAAATTCCCCGTCTTCGGACGCGACGATTCCGTCATCGGAGTCATGGGGACCGTGCAAAGCTATTCCGGTCGCAAATCAGCCCTGACGCCCCACCTCCAGTTGGACCGGGCCGTCAGCTATATCCGGGAACACTTTCACGAATCGGTTAACATGACCGATCTCGCCAAGCGAACCGGAATGTCAGTGCGCCAGTTCAACCGGAGATTCCGGGAAGTCTTTGGAACCAATCCCCGCACATTCCTCATCAAAACCCGCATTCAGGCTGCCTGTGTCGATTTGCGATCGACGGAAAAACCGATCAGCGAAATTGCCCTCGACTACGGGTTCTGTGACCAGAGCTCTTTTACCCAACACTTTCGAACGCACATGGGGGAAACTCCGATGCGATACCGCAAAGGAAAATAGCGGGACAAGCCTTCTCCCCACGAATTCCCCTACCAGGAAAAGCAACAAGGGTTGAGTGCCCGACCTACCCCTCTTGAGTCCTACCCAGCGCCTTCGCAAAAACATCTGCGGTCGCCTTTGCCATCGCCTCCTGCCCCCCGTTTTTTCGAACCCAGTTTTGTCCTGCTTTCGCCAGAGACGCCGCTTTTTCAGGCGATTCCAACAAGTCTGCAAGTTTCGCGGCGAGATCCCCGGGGCTTTCCGGATCACAGAGAGAGCCCGCTCCCGATTGCCGGATCAGTTCGGGAAAAATGCCGCGATTCGGAAACACGACCGGCAATCCGCAAGCCATTGCCTCCAAGGCATACAACCCTTTGGGTTCGACGAATCGGGCCGGAACACTGAACACATCGATTCCCTCGAAGAATTTCACCTTGGCCTCGCCATCGGGTGCCTCCAGATGAACGAACCGCTCGTTCAATCCGGCAGCTTCGATTTTGGCAAGTTGCTCCGCGTAGAAACCGCGATCCTTTTCGGAGAGCCATCCGGCAACCTGCAGCGTCGCATCGGGAAACTCGGGGGCAAGTTTCACAAACGCATCCACGAGGATATCGAAACCCTTTTCCGGAGCGAGTCGGGCGAAGTAGCCGATTACCTGTCCTGAACTCCGGCCCGATCGCTTCTCCACGACCGGATCGAACTCATGAATCGGAACACCCAGTGGTGTCAGTGAGAATTTCTCCGGGGGAATCCCAAGCATCTCCACCATTCGCTCGCGATAAAACTCGGAAAAGGTCAGAAAGCCATCGGCGGCCTCTGCAAGATCCTTCATTTCCGAGAGCACCTGCTCCCGCCAGGGCTCCTGCAGTTCATCGAGAAACACATCATCGCCCTGCAAGGTCACGTAGACAGGGATTCCGAGTTCACGTTTCAAAGCAGGGATACATCCCCCGACCAGCAGATTGGTGAGACAAATCAGATCGGGCTTTACGACCTCTTTCAGCCAGTGAACGAGACGGCCGACCTCCTTTTTCTGATACCCATGTTCCCCCTTCACCATGGACAGGGTCATCGCACCCAGTTCGGCCGCGTTTACCGACATCGCACCGGAGGCGACCCGGCGAATCAGTCCCGGATTGTCGAGCCAGCGATCCAGAAAATTGGGAAGATGTCGGAACAGAGGGATTTTCTGTTGAAGATACACATTGATTCCCCCGAAAAACACCTGGTCCACGGAATGGTCCTCTTCATCCACCCGAATCGGAGTGTAGAGCGGAAGCAGGAGAACATCCCATCCCAGATTTTCCATCCCCGTGACGAGAGAATTGTCGCGGATACAGCTTCCGCAGTACATGCCCCCGGCACCGGCTGTAATGTAGACAATTTTGGGTTTCAAGTTCACGGGCAAGAGAGACGCTCAGGAAGGATTACGCGGTCGAAAGAAAACAGGGCATCATAACGCCAATGAATGTGGGAAAAGCGGGCTTACTATACCTCCAATCCAGTAGATTCAGCCATGAAGTTTTCACTCCTTTTTTTGCTCCTCGCAACCACTTCCCTTTCCTTTGGCGACTGGCCCCAGTGGCGCGGGCCGGATCGCAATGGAGTCGCTTCGTCCAACGCCGTTTTGCCGGATGGGATTCCTGAAGACTACGAAGTCGCGAAAAAGTGGGAATTCACCGGAATCCCGAGCGATCACTATGGCGGACACGGGAGCGTTTCGATCAGCGACGGAAAGGTTTTCCTATCGATTGTCTGGCACAGGGACGAGCCCACCGAAACACGATCGGTCAACGGAGACGTGCTTTCCACCTTAGGCTATCGGGGGACCTCTTCGCTTCCCAAAGAGGTGGTCGCAAAAATGGAGGACGAAAGACTGAACCTGAGCCGCCGTCTTCGTGGTGCCGCCCTCGATGAATGGGCCGCAGAATGGGTCGAGGATAATCTCGATCCGAAAACACAACTGAGCCTCGGCAGTTGGGTCATCAGTCGATTCAAAAAAGGAAAAGCAGCCATCTCGCTCGCTGACTTCGAAACGCTTCGCGCCGCTCCGAAAGAATTTGCGAACCAGTCCGAAATGGAAGCGTGGGTGAATGCGCAGGATTTGGGAGAAGGCATCGCAGCTCAAGTCATCGCCGCTGTTCCAAACACGAAGAAAGTCGCCAGCGACGTTGTCCTTTGCCTCGATGCAGCAAACGGAGACCAGGTCTGGCGCTTTGAAGTCCCCGGGCATCCCAGCGGTCGCTCATCTTCCAGTACTCCGGCAGTTCATGATGGCCATGTCTATGCCGCGCTCAGCGAAAACCTCTACAGTGTAGATGCTTCCACCGGAAAAGAAATCTGGCGCGCTGCCCTGACTGGCCGAAAAGGACCGGCCTCGTCCCCCCTGGTTGCTCACGGAAAAGTCTTTCTCCAGCAGAACCGTCTCTCAGCCTTCGATACCGAAACGGGGGAGGAAGTCTGGAAAAATGACGAGGTGAAGGGCGCAAACCAATCGCCCGCGATGTGGCAGAATGTCATTCTCTGCAACTCGTCGAAAAACCTCGTCGGCGTGGATGCCGAAAGTGGAGCAACCCTGTGGTCGGTCGCCGGTGGAGGCGACGGAACCCCGGTTGTTTCGGGAGACCACGTCGTCGTTTCGAGCCGATCCGAAGGAAAGAATCTGATCGCCTACCACCTCGGCAATGAAGGCCCGAAAGAACTCTGGACGAAGGAATTCCTCGCCCGCCGCTATGGCTCCAGCCCCATCGTTCATGCCGGACATGTTTATCATCTCGGCAGCGAACGACACTTGTGCATCGATCTGCAAACCGGTGCGCAGAAGTGGGAGCGCAAGGCTTCCTCTTCCATATCCTCCCCCATTCTGGCCGGCGGGAAGCTTCTCGTGTACGAAAACAGAGGCGGCTTTGCTTTGCTGATTGCAGCAGATCCGGAAGAATACAAGTCCCTCGGACGCACCAAAGTAGGAGCGCTCTACTGTGCCTCACCCGCACTGGTTGGAAATCTTCTCTTCCTGCGGACAAAAGAGAGTGTCGCCTGCTTCGAATTCGAATAAGTCCCCCTGACCAGCCATTTCGCGAATCTCAGATTTTCGCAAAAAAGCACTTTACAGACAGTTCTGTCTGTTTATTATATAGACAGATGAGAAAACCAAACGCCAGAGAAAGAATCCTTGAGACCGCGTCCCGGCTCTTTTTCAAGCGCGGCTACTCAGAAGTGGGAATCAATGAGATCATTGAGAAGGCGGAAACGGCGAAGGCCAGTTTCTACCAGCACTACCCTTCCAAGGAAGCGCTCTGCGAGGCTTGGCTTTCTCACGTCCACGATAAGTCGGAAATCAGCCGTTCCGGGATTCTCGACATGGACAGGCCCGCCAGTGAAAAGCTGGAGCTTTACTTTGATCAACTGGAGACTTTTATGAAGCAGAGCGAGTTTCGCGGCTGCCCATACTCCAACACGGGGGCTGTCTCAGACGAAAGCTGTTCAGGCATTCTTGAGCAGATCCAGGGACACAAAGAATCCATTCGCCAGTTCTTTCGGGAAATCTGCTTTCAGCATGGCGGCGACCGTGAGAAGGCGGATCAAGATGGGGACCGGCTTTTTGTCCTCTACTCAGGTGCTACGACCGAATGCCAGAATATGAAGGATCTCTGGCCCGTTCACTCCGCACGAGCGGCCGCCCTGGAACTGCTCAAGCACTGAACCGACTTTTTTTGCCGAAACAAACAGACAGAACATTCTGTTAATGATTTTACACCACCAATCGATATGAATACCAACACTCTCAATCCAGACCATTGGAATGTGGATTATCGCGACTATCTGATCCGCTTCGCCCTCCAACGCGTTTCCGACTACGGGACTGCTGAGGACCTGGTTCAGGATACCTTTCTCTCCGGATGGAACGCCCGTGCCAGATTCCGTGGCGACTGCAGCGAGCGGACCTGGTTGACCGGAATTCTCCGAAACAAGGTCATCGATCACTACCGGAAGACAGGACGCCGCCCTTCCGTCCTCACCACCGACCTCGATTCCGCAGGTCCCGAGCAGGAGACCAATTCCTGGATTGACCGGCAGCCTGACCTTCGTTCCGTGAATCGCCCGGAGGCGGAAACAGAGCGTCATGAGTTTTTGGAAGAATTGGAAGAAGCCGTTTCGTCCCTCCCCGAAAAGATGGGGCGGGCGTTCAAAATGCGGGAAATGCAGGGCTACTCCACTGAGGAGATCGTCCGGGAACTGGGAATCTCCAAGGCCAACCTATGGGTCCTCATTCATCGCGCCAAACAGTCTTTGAGTGAGATTCTGACCGAAGAATGGAGTGAGATTGACGAGTTTGGCGGTCTCCGTGCGGCATAAGAAAAGAATTCGAAAGAATTTCTGCATACTTCGGGACAGAAACTCGTATTCCCCCTCAGTTACTTCACTCACTTTTGCTCTCACTGTCACGAATGAGACACTCAGAACAATAATTTATTGAACTCCCGTTGATTGACCCTCAACTGACCACCCAACATGGCCGAACTGGCAAAACAGATTATCAAACAGCAGTGGGAGAAGCGCCACGACCCCGATCCCGGCATCCGGAATCAGGCAGTAAGCTTGATCAAAACCCATGTCGTGATGATTCGCAGTTGGGAAAGAAAGGCGAAGCAGGCCCAGAGCCTAGCCGTTTAGCCATCCGATCCAGAGCCTGAGTCTCGAAAGATTTTAGATGTTAACTAAAAGTTTTAAAAACTTTTAGTTAACATCTCTTAAATATGAATTAAAGTTATGGAATGGACTTCCATTCCGTATCGCCGCGTCTCTTCATCGCACTCACGATTGTTACGCTTCCCGCCCTTTCCACCATGGCCGGGCCCAAAGCGCGTTCTTTCCGTCCGATCATCCCGATCAAGCAGAACGTAAAGAGTGGTTCCGACAATACCGTGAGCCAGACCGTGAAGCTCACGATTCCTTCCCCTCCCATCCCTGAACCGGCTGTTTCCCTCTTCCCCGACGATACCGTTCCGGAAATCAATCTCCCTCCTGAATCGGAGAAGCCGCTCCACAACGAGGAGGGTGAATTTTCGGAGATGCAGGAAACCGATCTTGACTCAGACACATCGATCGCAAAAGACACGGAGACGTCGCGAAAGAACGGACCGACACTTCAAAGACTCCGTGAAGAGGCACATATACTTGCCGACATGGGCTTGAAATACAAATTCGGAGCAGACGATCCCGATTCGGGCGGACTCGATTGCTCGGGAGCGATGCAATATCTTCTCAACAAAATTGGAATCGACGATGTGCCGAGGACTTCCTACGACCAGTACTACTGGCTCAAGAAAAAGAAGAAACTCGATGATGTCTATGGCAAAGGAGCTGCCCAGAAGATGTTCAAGAAGCTCTCTCCGGGTGATCTCATCTTTTGGGGAGGCACCTGGAAGTCAGGGCATCGCGTATCCCACGTCATGCTCTACATGGGATACAACCCGGCCGAGGAGAAGCATTATGTCTTCGGCGCGCGCAGCAAGAGCTCGGAAGGACTACTCGGACACGGGGTTGACATTTTTGAACTGGACCCGAGCCGTGGACGTCTTATTGCTCATGGCAAGATTCCCGGACTGATCTATTGAGACAAGAAGGGCACCCTCCCCCTCCTATTTCATCGGAGCGAGAAGATCATCCAGTTCGCTTTCGGAAAAAGCGAGTTTCTGGGGAGTCCCTTCGAGAATGCCTTCGAAGAGCGCTCTCTTCTTTTGTTGGAGCAATAGGATTTTCTCCTCAATGGTCCCGGCGGTAATCAACTTGTAGACAAAGACAGGATTCTTCTGACCAATGCGGTAGGCCCGATCCGTCGCCTGCGCCTCAAGAGCGGGATTCCACCACGGATCAAAGTGAATCACGGTGTCAGCTGCGGTGAGATTCAGACCCGTTCCTCCGGCACGAAGACTGATCAAAAACACCGGAGCTTTTCCGGCCTGGAAATCGTCACACAGCTGTCCCCGGTCTTTGGATTGTCCGGTCAGAATCAAATACCGGATTCCCTCCTTCTGAAGTGCTTCTTCAATAATCGCCAGCATCCCCGTGAACTGGGAAAAGATCAGGATCCTGCGGCCCGCCTGTACCATAGATGGCACCATGTCCATCAACAGATCCATCTTCGCAGATCCCTTTACTTTCTGAGCAGACGGAAGCTTCAGAAGCCGGGGGTGGTTGCAAACCTGCCGCAGCTTCATGAGAGCCTCCAGAACGAGGAGTCGCGAGCGTTCCGAGCCCAAACGCTCAATTTCGTCGTGAACCTCGCGGCTCACGGCGGCTCGAACCGCCTCGTAGAGCTCCACTTGCTTTGGCAATAGTTCGAGAGTGCGGACGATCTCGTTCTTGGGGGGAAGGTCTTTGGCGACGAGAAGCTTCGTTCGGCGGAGCATCAGGGGCGCGACGCGCTCCGAAAGCCGTTTGCGAAGCCCTTCATCCCTGTCTTTCTCAATCGGGGCCCGGAAGCAGCGGTTGAAGCTGTCCTCGCTCCCCAGATATCCGGGCATGAGAAAGTGAAAGAGCGACCAGAGTTCTCCGAGATTGTTTTCAATCGGAGTCCCGGATAGACAGAGCCGGTGCCGGGCATCGATTCGATAGGCAACCTTGGTGACCTGGGAAGTCGTATTCTTAATCGTGTGTGCCTCATCGAGGACAACGTAGTGAAAAGGCTGGTTCAAGAGTTCCTCCGCATCGCGCAAAAGGACGGGATACGAGGTCACGACAAGATCCGTGTATTGCAGAACCTGATAGTATTTTTTCCGGTTCGCCCCTTGCAACGCGAGCACCTTGAGGGACGGAGCAAACTTCTTCGCTTCCTTTTCCCAGTTGGGGACAACACTCTTGGGTGCCAGAATCAAACTGGGAAGATTGGCCCGACCTTGCGCCTTTTCATAATGAAGATGGCAGAGGGTCTGAATCGTTTTCCCCAGGCCCATGTCGTCTGCAAGAATGCCCCCGAGCCCCTGCTCGCGTAAAAATTGGAGCCATTCAAACCCATCCTGTTGGTACGGTCGCAAGGTCGCCAGAAATCCCTCCGGAGCTTCCGGGTCGGACCTGGGTTTCAGCTGTTCCAACTCCGCTGCCGTTGCTTCGAGTGACGCCGGGGCAGTCTGAATCAATGAGTCCTCGCCCTGATATCGAATCAACTGCGAAGCGCGGACTTTGTGCAGTTTCAAGGTCCCGTCCTCACTCACCGCATCCCGGTCGAACAGCTCTGTGAGAATGCTGAGGATCGAATGAAGCTTTCCTGCCGGAATCGCGATGTACTTTCCCGACTCACCCGTTCCAATGGGTATCTTTTTCTGCGCCGGCCAATTCCCGATCGCACCGAGGCTTGAATTGGAAGGACGACTCTCGAGATATCGTATCAAATGGGGAAGTAGGTTGATCTTGTCGCCATCAAGATTGACCCCGTATTCGAATCCGAACCAGTCCGTTTCCTGAGCTTCCTCTTTGATATCTCCGTAGTAATCAATCGGCTCAATGACCTGCAGCCCGAACTCTTTGCCGACCGTCACCTTGCATCCCATCGACTCCAACTCGCTACGCTGGTTGGTAAGGAAATCAGCCCAGAAAACCTCCTGCATGCCGCGGCGCACGGCCGAATAGGCATAGCATTGACGGCATTCCGCATCGATTTCGTCCCAGGGATACAATTCGACCAGACGCTTCAGCCCCATTTCCCGAAGGCGAGTCTCGACCCTGGGATCCTCGCCGGTCACTCGCGCCAGAGGCATGTTTTCCAGAACCGCCCGGGCATCCGAATCATCCCAATGCAAAATCCCAGCCCTGACATCGCAGGAAAACAGATGGATGTGATTAGTTAATGGACTTTCGCCAAATGATTGTCCGTCGAGAACGCCCTTGTCCTTCATCGCCGCGATGAGAAGACCTACGACCCGCTCATCATTCCCACCACCTTGCCTGCCGGCCCGACCGTCGACTTTCCAGCTTCCGTCAGTTCCGCGGTGAACGACCATACTGATCTCCTCGGCAGCTTCCCCCCTCGTGCCCAGGATCTGACCGAAGATCCCGGCAAAGGAGCCCTGCACGTTAGCTGTGACCAGCTTTACCTGACCGCTCTCAACCAGCCATCGTCCCTTCTCAATGGCTTCCGCTGCAAAAATATCTCCGCAAAACGGCTCTCGAAATAAGTCGATCTGCCCCAGAACTCCCGCATCAGAACGAGAGTCCTGACGAGAGCGGGCATCGCTTTCGGGAAGTGAGGGATTCAAAATGTGGAACGGGTGTCGGGGCATCTTCAGCAATGGCGCCGAATTTTCAACCCTTTCGAACTACTTTTTCTTCCGGAGGCCCAAAAAAATGAGCCGGGTGGATTGCTCCACCCGGCTCAACAGGATTACGTCCACGTCCCGGAAAAACCGGGCCGTAAATTCTTAGTCCGAGAACTCACGTTTCAGCTCGTTCACAGCACGGCGACTTCGATCAAGAAGATTGTTCAACTCATTTCTCGAGTCCGAACCTTCGGGCATCGTCTTCACCAACTTCGCCAAATCTCTTTGGATCGCTTGAAAATCTGAAATCAATCGCAGGTCGACTTCCATTTGTTCGACAGGATTACCAATCATCGAAACGGGGCGGAAACCTGCCAAAACCACTCCTCCGCTGGAGGGTTGCTCGGCGGATGACAATCCACCATCCATCGCAACGTAGCCGCGCACAAACACGCGGGATCCGTCCTCAGAGGAGGAATCTGCAATCGCCTTCAATGTTCTGCGCTGCTCAATCAAACCACTTGGCTTTACAAAACTCGCAGCACTTTCCCCCGGAAGATACGAATCCACCCGGCTGCCAAGATACTCATTCATCGAGGCGGCGACGATCGAACCGGATGAAGTGGCCGTTGCCTCCTTTGATTCCAAATAACTGGCATCAACAGGACCTCCCAGATCGTCCAGGTTAGCGAGAGCTTCCGCCAGTTCCAGATTTCCGGGGTTCTGGACTTCCTCGGTTAAGTAAAGATGAGGAACCGATATACCGGAACCGATTCCGGGAAGATTGATCGAATGGCTCACCGAGGCGACCATGGAACCAGAGTAGGGGCTCTCATCGCTCGCGAGACTGCCGGGAGTCTCGACCGATGCGGTCGGCAGAATGGCTGCTCCAGCAACGAAGAGAACCGCAATGGCTGCTGCGATCGCAGCGTAGGCACGCTTCGACTTACGAAAATCAAATTTCACGATTCGATCGCTTTCCGCGACGGATGGGAGGATTTCCAGAGACGGCTCTTTCATCTCCATGCACCACTCATCTTTGAGCGCGCCTGAGAGCAGAGACATCATTTCATCCATGGACTCCAGCTCCTCCTTCGCATCAGTAGAGGATTCGAGTCGCATTTCGAATTCGGATTTCTCTGAAGTCGATAGTTCACCCAGGGCATAGGCCGTGAGTTGGAGATCATCCGGGTTGACAGGTTGACGATTCATTCGGTTGGCAGGTGTTGAGAAAATACTAGGAGACGTCGACGCCCATCATGGAACGAAGGCGCTTGATTCCGGTGTGAATTAGAAAACCGACATTGCTTACGCTGAGGCCGGTTACTTCTGAAATTTCTTTGTAGCTGAGATCCCCCTGAAACTTGAGGCGGATTACTTCCCGCTGATTTTCAGGTAAGCGATCAAGAAAGCGGAGGACTTCCTCGAACTTCTCTTTCCGCTCCATGGCACGCGATGGATCTGGAGCACCATCGTTGAGGTTTTCAAATGCCTCACCCCCGGATGTCATCATCGGATTCTCTTTTCGAAGAACATCGATGGATCGATTGCGACAAACGGTGTAGAGCCAACTCTTCAACTTCCCCCGAATCATCTCAGGGTCCTGACGGTGCAGTTTAATAAAGGTATCCTGCACGACGTCGCGAGCGCGATCCCAGTCTCCTCCAAGAAGCCCGGCGGCATATCCCGTCAACGGGCCTTCGAAATTCGCCTGAGCGGATTCGACTAATTCACGGGGAGAAACCTCCATATTGTGGACAACAAGAGCGGACATAGACGTAGGGCTACAGGAGCTAATACGGTCCGCGAAAAATCTTATTAGAAAAAATTCTTCAGTAATCTAATCCATTTCCGGCAAGACGCCAACAGAGGGATTCTTTCCCCGCAGTTCAAACTCCTGGAATCCCCGATTCACTTACTCTTTCGACTTTGCTCTTAAATATGAAAATCTCAAATTTGCGATTTTTTTTGTTGCATAAGTATTTAAGATGTCCGTAGTATCTCGAAGACTGAAACATTTTTCACTCTCCACCAGCTACTCAACGAACCGCACCCCCCTCTCATGGCAAAAATTCTCATTATCGACGACGAAGCCGCAATTCTGAACTTGATGGCGAAATCCTGCCGACAACAGGGTCACGAAGTCACCGCTGTCCAAACCGGCAAGGATGGCATTCAGGCCCTCGACACGATCCAACCCGACATGATGATCGTCGACCTCCTGATCGGAGACATGAACGGCCTCGACATCATACGCTACAGCGAGGAAAACTATCCCAAAACTCAAGTCATCATGGTGACCGGGAATGGTTCCATTGAAACCGCAGTGGAAGCGATGCGACTGGGTGCCTTCGACTACCTCACCAAACCGTTTGAACTTGCTGACCTTCAGCGAACTGTTTCACTTGGCCTGCAGAATCCGGAAGTCCCGACACGGAAAGAGGCCGAGGATTTCCAATCCTCTGCGATCACGAGCTCCTCCGGTGGGCTCATTGGTGAAAGTCCCAAAGTGAAGGAAATCCTTCAGGTGATCGGAAAGATCGCGAACAACGACTCCCCCGTTCTTCTGGAAGGTGAATTTGGTTCCGGTAAACAAATGGTGGCTCGAAACATTCACAACGAAAGTGATCGCAAAGACGCCCCCTTCAAAGTTCTCCAGTGCTCTGCTCTGCCTGAAGAACTCCTGGAAGCTGAGCTTTTCGGATCCCCCACCAGCCGGGGAGAAACGATCTTCTCGCGGGCTGCGGGTGGGACAATTCTTTTGGAAGAGATTCATGTCCTTCCCCTTCGACTTCAGTCAAAACTCGACAGCTACCTTGACGAAATCAACACGCGTCGCATGATGAACGATCTGCCTCGCCACATGGACACCCGATTCATCGCATCCTCCGCGAAGCCTCTTCAGGAAAGCGTCGAAGCGGGAACGTTTCGTGAAGATCTCTACTACAAGATTTCCGTGATCCCGATTGCAGTACCTCCTCTTCGGAGCCGCATCGAGGATATTGAGCCGCTTGCAGAGCACTTTCTCTCCCGCCATGCGGAAAGAACAAGCGCATCGATTCCTGAAATCGACAAGTACGCGAAACGGCTTCTGGAGGGATACAGCTGGCCCGGTAATGTTGGTGAGCTTCAAAACGCGATCGAACGCGCTTGTGCATTCGCAGAGGACAATCGCATTCGTCCCGTTGACCTCCCGCCCAAGGTTACCCAGAAAGTGGAAATCACGGATGATGATGAGAAGACCACGCACCACCTTCCGATCGGATCGGCGCTTTCCGAATACATCCGGAAGCAGGAAAAACTCTTCATCCGCGAAACCCTTAAGTACAACGGAGGATCGAGAGAGAAAACAGCCAGCATGCTGGGCGTAAGTATCGCGACCCTCTATCGGAAAATGGGCCTGAAGCTGGAAAAGAATAAGATGACTTCGTAAGGAATCCCATCAAAACGAGCTCGTTCTGATTCTCCATCGAATGAGTTCCCGACTCCGACTTGCGATGCCTCGCCAGTCGGAGTTTTTTGGGGCCCGGGACGTAGCTAGCGTGTCACCGGGCGCCCGCCGAAATCTTTTAAAATCCTAGTCCGAGCAAACCGGCTCAAGGACTTCCCGCTGCCAGTTCATGACCCCTTCAAAGCGTTCCTCTTCGGAAAGGTTGGTTGAGGCCATTCGCTCCATGCTGCCACGAGTGGCGATCATTGTTCCTTCAATGCCCAATGACTCCGCTTGTTTGTTGCGATAAGCCTGGATACGATCGTAGGCGGCTTCGTTGATATCCAGTCGGGAGCCATTTCCTCTGACTTTCTTGCTCGGATACTCACTCGAATCCACGAGTTGTGCCTTTTGAATCGCCTGTTGCATCCTCCGCACATACTGAGGCTTCAAAAAACGGGGTGGATCTGGATGCACTCCCTGCTCCAAATTCATCGACATGCGAAAAAGATCCTTGTTCCCGAGGAACTTAAAAGCAGGGCGGTCAAGTTTCCGACACTCATCATCCCGCCATTTCCACAGGTGTTGCAGGTAATTCAATCCTTTGGGAGATAGTTTTCCCCAGCCCGCAATTCTCCAGGCTTCATTTTCCGGTCGGCTGTCTCTATCAAAAACACTGTTTCGTGCCGTATCACAGCTTTCGTAAAACCAGTCCTTCCGCTCCGCTTCTTCGAGCCGCGATTCGAACTTGGCCCCCAGATTCAGAAGATAGCGGACGTCATTGTAGGCGTAGTCCAGCATTTTCTCACTGAGCGGTCGCCGACTCCAGTCGGCTTTCTGCGATTGCTTCGAAAGCTTCACACCGTACTCACTCTCAAGAAGGCTGGCGAGACCGAACTTCGTCTCCCCCAACAGGCGGGCTGCGATCTGAGTATCCAGAATCGTGGAGGGAGCCCAATCAAAAGTCATCGAAAACATGGAAATATCGTAGTCCGCCCCGTGCATCCAAACATTCTGAAACCGGTCAATGAAATCAGGAAAGTCACCCAGGTTTTCCAAACCAATGGAAAGCGGATCGATAATCGCGAGTCGATCAGGAACAGAAAACTGAATCAAACAAAGCTTGGTTTCATACGAGTGCATGCTGTCCGCCTCCGTATCGATCGAACACGATTCGAGCGAACTGGAAGATAGGATGAAGTCCTTAAATTTCTCCCACTCGGCGGGAGTATCAACAAACCACTCCGGAAAGGAGTCAAACGCATCCGTAGAAACAGAACTCATCGAACTTTGAGCTTATTGAATTCCTCGGAGGAGTAGCTCGATGTTCGAATTTGTTGACTGAATCAACTTCAAGAGAATTTCCATCGCCTCAGGTGCAGGGCGCTGCGCCATTTGCTTTCTCAAGCTGCTAACCCGCTGGAACTCCTCCGGATCATACAACAAATCATCTTTCCGGGTGCCACTTTTCAGCAGGTGGATGGCCGGGAAGATCCTTGATTCAGCCATCTCACGATCCAATGTGATTTCCATATTTCCAGTTCCTTTGAACTCTTCAAAAATTACGTCGTCCATCCGGCTGTCCGTCTCGATCAAGCAAGTCGCCAGAATCGTCAGACTGCCTCCCTCCTCTACGTTTCGGGCCGCTCCGAAAAACCGGCGGGATCGCTCCAGCGCTTTCGGGGAAATTCCGCCACTACCGATCGGGCCTCCTCCACCGCCGCCACCTCTGCGTCCCTGACGCTTCCCACCGCCGCCTCCACCGGACTGGTTGGCGGAGTTGTGGGCACGCGCGAGTCGGGTAAGACTATCGAGAAGAACAACAACATCCTTACCGGTCTCAACAATTCTTTTGGCACGCTCCAGAACCATGTCGGCCACCTCTACGTGACGTTTCGATGCTTCATCAAATGTGGAACTGTAAACGGATGCATCAACGGTCTCCTGGAAATCAGTAACCTCCTCGGGACGCTCATCGAGAAGTAGAACAATCAATTCCACATCCGGGTTATTCTTGTAAATAGAAACCGCAATGTTCTTCAACAGGATGGTCTTCCCCCCGCGTGGAGGAGCAACAATAAGGCCACGCTGCCCTTTCCCAAGTGGTGCAATCAAGTCAATCACGCGGGGAGACGGAGTGCTGTTTTCCGGCGTTTCCAGAATCAGTCGTTCCGAAGGAAAAAGAGCAGTCAGCTGATCGAAGCCTACAGGCTCCTCCCAGTCTTTCAAATCTTTCCCTTCCACCAGAAGAATCGATTCCACAGAGAGAAACTTCTCCCTGTCTTTCGGAGCTCTCACCGTGCATCGAAGGAGCTGACCCACTCGAAGGTCGTTTTGCTTGATCAAGTTGGCCGGCACGTAAACGTCGTCGGCATTCGATGCAAAAGAGAAGTCGGGCCAGCGGAGAAAACCAAAATTATCGCCGGAAAAATCAAGGAATCCCTCCGCCTCCATTTCGGTTCCCCTCGCTCCATAAAACTTGAGCAGTTCGAAGATTATCTGATGCTTGGAACGGACACCGGCTACCCGCAAATTGGCTTCCTGTGCAGCTTGATGCAACGCATTCAGCGAAAGTTGCTGAAACTCATTGATATTGATTTTCTCCGGGACCTGAATCTCCGGTTCCTGGGGCTTTTCTTCAGCTGCCGGGGTATCGACAGCATCGGGATCAACAGTGGCTTCGTCAGTCATACAAAAGTAAATAGTGGGTGACATCGTTGGACCAAATGAGACGCCTGCTCGCGTAGGGCATCCTCCGTGCCATCGTTCCAAATTACGAGATCAGCACGTTTCATCTTTTCTTCCAACAACATTTGAGAGTCGATTATCCGTTCCGCCAGATCATTCTTGATTTCCCGTGTCCGGGAAAGTCGTGAAAGCTGGGTCGCCCTTGAAGAAGCCACCACTAGATCCATGTCTCTCTTGAGTGGAAACTCCACCTCATACAACAAAGGAACCTCGATCAGTAGTAGCTTCGCACTGCCGGAGTGAGATTTTACGAACGCGCAAACTCGCTCAAGCACCAAAGGGTGAAGGACGGATTCTAAGTTCTCACGGAAATCGGAATTTTCAAATGCCCGTTCGCGCAAAAGAGACCTATTTACGCCTGAATCGCCCACTAGATCAATTGAGGAATCAAGGCTTGCGACCTGCCTTTGAACCGAATCCTCGTCGAACAGCTGAGCTACACATCGATCGCTGTCAAAACGGAACACCTGATCCGCGGGGGACTCGTTGAGCACCATCTCTGTGAAACTCGATTTGCCGCAGGCAATCCCGCCTGTAATCGCAACGGTGATCATGAGAACGAAAAAAGCGCGACCCAATCTGAGCCGCGCTTTTCGAAAAAGTAGCTGTACAAGGCCACCGATTACTTCTGGTATGGAATTCCAGCACCAGGAGCAAATGTTGCTGGAGGTGTAATCGGAGGACGCGGAACAGGCTCAGGAAGTGGCTCGTCCTGAATCCGCCCATGGATTGGCATACCGGCCGGATCCATCAATTGGGCCTTCACAAAGATTGTCAAATTACGCTTCAAGTGAAGCTCAACACTCGAACGGAACAATCGTCCTACCGCCGGAAGATCACCAAGGAAAGGAATTTTGTCTTCCACATCCTGAATGTCTTCCCGAATCAATCCACCAAGAGCGACCGTCTGACCATCCCAAATCGTGACCTGCGTCGTGACCTTTCGGGTATTGAAGATCGGCATCTCGATACGGTTTTCGGTGATGATCACCGGCGTAATGATACCCAAAGCATTGGTGGAAGTGGTCTGAATCGGACTTCCGTAGTTGATGAATCCATCAAACTCCACAACCTCAGGGGCGAGATTCAAGTCAATCGTAAATTCATCCGCTCCCAACACAGGATCTACTTCGAGAGTCACACCTGTGTTTCTAGTCTCAAACGCAGTTGGCGTTGCAGGGGTCACGGGGAAACCACCGCCTGTCGTAGTTCCGCCACCACCGTCGGTGAATCCAATCGATCCAAACTGGTTTGGAATTTCAGGCGGATCATACTCGGTCGGGTAGATGAACTCGCGAATCACTTCGATTTTCGCCCTCTGTCCACTTCGGGCCATCACCGATGGAGCGGAGAGAAGGTCGACACCCTTTCGCTGGCTGAGAGCCCTGATCATAACTTGAAACTGTGGATCAGTGAAAACTCCGGCAATACCAAAGACGGCAGGTGCAAGTGAAGAGGCTCCGCCTGATGATCCGGCAGCCTCGGCAATGAGTGCATCGATCGTATTTCCATCAATTGCCTGAGAACCGGAACGGTTTCCGGCTGTCAAAGGATTGACACCCACAGGCAACTGAGTGCCAGGGTTTACAAAGGAGAAATCATTCGCTATAGCCGGGCTGGAAATATTTCCATTAGTTCCGCCAGCGCCGAAGACACGAGGGGTGGACCCGAGGTTGAAAGGCCCGAGGAGCCAGTCGAATCCGAGTTCCTCACCATCTTCTTCCGCAATCTCAACAAAACGGGAGGTGATGTAAATCTGCTTTGCCACGTTCTGCTGAATGGAATCGATATACGCTTCCACCAACTCCATCTGGTCCTGCGTATTCTTCACGATCAACTGCGAGGTTGAGCCGTTGTAGATCGCAGTTGCACCGGTGCCAAAGGTAATCCCGGCGTTCTCAAGAACGGAGCGTGCCGTCGGGCGACCGCCTCTCAAACCACCGCCACCCGCTTCGACAGGGTCTGCGAAGGGGTCAGCCGCAGCAGCACCGCCACCACCGCCACCACCGGCATCGGTGGAAAGGAAGGTCGGAGGAACCACATAGACATTTGTGAATAGATCAGCGTCAGGCGTGGAGAAAGGAACCACGAGCACGGCCTGAGGCTCTACTTTGTATTTTAGCTGGGCGAGGTTCGTCGTGTAACGAAGCGCTTCCGCCAGAGGAACATTGGAAAGACGCAAGGTAACCAATGTGTCAGCCACACCGCCACCGCCGCCACCACCGCCAGCAGCACCACCACCTGCAAATCCAAAGCCGCCATCATCACCCGCAGGTGCCGCCGGGGCAGCAGCACCTCCGCCGCCGCCCATGATGCCTGCGTCGAGAACGATGTTCACACCCTTCTTAGCAGGATTCGTCTCGCTAATATCGAGCTCAACACTACGCTGTTGAAGGAAATCGAGCGCATCTTTCAGAGGTGTATCAGAAAACTCAACACTTGGGAGAACGATCGTTTTCAACTTCTCTTCGATGTTACGAATCTCAGTTGTGCTGCTATCAGTTGGGATGTCGATGATTGGACCGCCGTCGATCCCAGCAGGGACAGGCATCTCCCAACCTTCGCGAACTTCGCGGAGGAATTTCGAGCGGGTATGGTTATACGCCTGATCGTAGTAATCCATCTTGTGACGCTCATTCTTTTCCTGACCACGTCGGGCCGCAACATTGAAGCGGTCCTCATTGAGAGCCTTGTTGAACTCACGATCGGCACGGTCATAGTCACCCAGGTTGATGTATCCATGGGCCGTCTTGAGGGCCAGCTTCACACGACGAACTCGCTCCAAATGGGCAGGAGTAAGAGCTGGAGAATAGTAATCCGGATCATTCAAACGCTCGAGAAGACGCTTCGCATCGATATTGTCCGGGTCTACGCTCGGGGCGAGGACTTCCTCCACCAGCGCAATCGCTTCGGGATAACGGCCTTCCTCGGCACGCTGCGTAGCGAGAAGAACGCTGGCACGCGCAAACTGCTTGATGTAAGCCCGACGACGCGGTTCGGTCATTGGCGCATCAGGAAGAAGATCAAGAGCCGCGCGGTATTGGTCGATCGCGCCCTGGTAGTCACCATCGGCCATCAGCTGGGAGCCACGCAGAGCGGCCTCATCAGCCTTCTTCACACGCTCCTGGAGCCGGATCACATAGTTGGTAGCGATAGACGGCACGCCTCCACCACTGCCATACCCGGGGCCGGCAATGACTTGTGCACTCCCGCCAACCAATGCAGCAAGGATTGTCATCTTGACGCCAACTGCGACAGTCGTATTCAAAATCGATTTGATTTTCATAAAAAATTCTGGCTCAAACGGTTCGGGGAAGATTCTAGTAGTAGAATCGGAATCAAAACCAGAAAATACCCCTAATGTCAACTTTTACTTCTTCTTAATTTCGAGAGTTTTCTCAGGTCCGTCTGCGCTTTGGTAAGAAATCATGGTGGAATCCTCATTCACCTTCACAACGCGGTATTTCGTATCCGGATCTTTCACGATATTGAAGGCATCTCCTTCTTTCACGAAAAATTTCTTACCAGGCTCCAGTTCGAACTCCAGCTCGGTAAAATAGGTGGGCAAAACGGTGTCTACGTTTCGTATCAGCTGAAATTCCTCGTCCTTCGGCAAATAGGTGATCGTAAGAACCGATGCATCCACTTCAATTCCAACGCTGCTCCGGGCGCGCTTCTCCTCGAAAGCGTCCAATCGGAACTGTTTGTCTTCGGAGATCTCTCCAATTCGAAGATAAAAGTTATCGCGCTGTGGCCATCTATTCGTGGGAAGGCGCATGATTTGAAATCGTTCCGCGTCAGGACGGGCCGAAAACTTGAGCTTGTACTCCTGCTGCTGCCGCGAATGCATAACGACCTTCCCCGCATAGGAAGGATGAGAGTCAGGATCTCTGGGCGCGGTCTTTTCATTCCACTCTGTCAAATTGGTAAATCCATCACCATCTGTATCCTGCGAAAGCACTCCTGCGTTCAAGAAATCCAGCTCGTTCTCCATCAACCAGGAGTTGGTGACTGGCTCTCTGAGTTTCGGAGCATTCGGATCCAGCATGTCGATCAATTGCCCCCCAGATTCAACCACGGGAATGGAAACAAAAAGAGGCACCACTTTGGGGGGGGATCCCTTTTCAGGAGTTTTCCATTCAGGATTCACATCGACCACGATTTTCGCGTTGGAAACACGCTCGATCGGAATTTCCGGAAGCTCATTATTGGGCTTCGCGGCCTCCATCGTAAACCTCTCCGAAAACCCCAGCGCCTTCATGACGAAAAGGCCGGACAGGCCGAGCACCACCACGCTCACGGCCGCCAGTAACATTTTATCCCAAGCGTTCTTATTCATTATCGCTTCTTACTGTTAGAATTGTTTTTCTCATCCTTCTTTGCCGCAGCATTCTGTTCCGCCGGACTCACGAAGCGGGCGATGTCCACAACCATGAAGACATTGAGCATTTCCTGTCCCATCAGGACTCTCGCATCCTGCTTGTCCATTTCGAAGCCCTCTTCACGGGCTGCCTGAATCAATTCGTCTTCACTGGCGTCCGGAAATCCCCATTCCACCAATTTGGCGTAATCAGCCTGTTCACCGGATACTGGGTTTTTGAAATTCGGCAGATCGGTAGTCCCATCTTCGGACACCAACTTGATAGGACCTTCCTGCTGATCATTACGAACTTTCAGGACTCGGAGGATGTAGAAGAAATCCTTGTCGTTGGCCATCTTGTTGATGAACTCCTGAAAGGCATCATGCCTCGCACGGATCCGCATCCGTATCGGATACTTGTGTACCACGCTGCTTTCATGGTCCTGGGCTCCACTTTCCTCGCCGGGAATGGGATCCCTCTCAAATGTTTCGAGGGCCACAGCACCGGAATCTACCAATTCGCGGAGCAGGCGATCAATCGCTTCCAACTCGTAATCCAATAATGGCACCAGTTCCGGCGCTGGAATATTGGCCGCATAGACATCAAATCCCAATTGGAATTCACCCGGATCTTCGAGCAACGCCATCTCATTCTCCTTGGCATATCCGCGAAACTCCTGGACTCGCTGGCGAACTAACTCCTGAAACTCCGTGTTTGTCAGCTCTGTATTGAGCGGCCTCTGAAAAGTTTGCAAAGCCTCGTAGAGGTCGTTTACAGCCTTTTCGTAATCCCCCTTCTTTTCCGCTAGCAATTGCGAGTTTTCCTCGTTGGGATAGGGGACTTTCCGTTCCAAGCTCTCGATTGTCCGCACCTTCTCATCCCAGCTGCCAAGGGCGCTCGAATATTTCTGATACTGTGAAAACGCGTAGAAGCCGGCGCCTCCAATGACAAGCGCTGCGATCACCCCAAATGTTGTTAACCAAACCTTATGATTCATAGTCTTTCAGAATCGAAAATCCTAAAGATTACTTCGAAAATTTCACCTGATTGTCTTCCGGAAGAGGAATTACCATTTTAAAAGGATAGGCATACCGGTCGTTCCCGGTTCCCGCATCCACCTCAATTACATCGCTGATATCGACTCCCTCGAGGGCGAAAAAATTACCCCCGACGCCAGCCTCAGCATCTTCTTTCAGGCTTTCAAAGTAGCTGTATACGACCTGAGACTTACCGGGAGCGTTTTCGCGCCACAGTCCTCCTATCGAGAAGGAATCAATAGTTGATTCCACTCCTGTCGAAACAGCGGAGAGATCCGTCGCATCATCGGAAATGATGGGTCGACCTTCCGAAAGGGGTTCGAGCAAGGTAAAGAAAATTGCGTCTCCACTCAGTTTCTCACCCAGATAGTTAAAAACCCGAACCCAGTAGGAACGGTGCGTGGTCGCATCAACGAAAGGCTGCTGCTGACCATCCAGAGTCACGATGGCCGCCTCTAGATCTTCAATCTCCTCGTTGTATTTTTTGAGATCGTCCGCTTTTCGCTCAATCTCCTCCGCCTTCGCAGTGGTTACCTCCGCACCTTTCGTGAAAAAGAATCCCATGGCACCGAGGAACGCCGCCAGACATATCAGAGCAACGATCAGTGCCGGCTTCCTTTTGTTGAGATCCTTGGCCTTCTGAACGGACTCGGGAATCAATTCAATATCGACCGGAACCTCACCAGCCTGGCTGAGCGCGCTTCCCACGACCTCTCCCAGAGTATGGGCATTTGCACTGACCAAATCATGGTCAGCACTGCCCGCTACGCTTACATTTCGAAAGGCATTGAAGTAGTCGACGGGGAGATCGAGCTTTTCCGCGAAAAACTCACGGATGAACGGAAGACTGGAAGTCGAACCGCTCAGCAAGACAAATGCGGGAGCTCCCCCGCCCTGCTGGCTCCGATAAAATGTAATCGTCCGCATGATTTCCGAATGCAGACGGGTCAGAGAGTTTCTTACCACTTTCGAAATCCCGGCAATCTCCGGATCTTCGTGGTCGGCATAGGCACCGCCCAGGGCGACAAACCCATCTTTCACCTTTCGCTGATCGGCAGAGCTGAAATCAGCTCCAAATTCTTTTGCAATAGCCCGGGTGATGTCAGCCCCTCCGATCTTAACCGTTCGGATAAAGACCTTTCCGCCCTCCATGAAAATCATGTCCGTGGTCCGTGCGCCGATATCGACGAGAAGCGTAGCCTCCTCAACATCCCCATAATTGAATCGCAAAGCATTGTAGAGAGCCACCGGGGCCACTTCCGCGCCCATCGAACGAAGACCGGAACCCAATACCACCTCATCAATCTCATTCAGTTCGTCAGACTTGACCGCGGCGAGAACGACTTCCACCTCGATGTCGTCCGGATCACCGGTCAACTGATATCCCCAAACCACTTCATTGATCGGGTAAGGAACCTGTTGCTGTGCCTCAAACTCAACAATCTGATCTACTTGAGAACCATCGAGCGCAGGAAGGCTCGCGAACTTCATAAGGACCGGGAAAGAGGATACTACATAGGTGGTTTTTGCGCCCTTCGCCTTCAGGCTGGTGACGATCTCTTTCAAAGCGGCTGCACTCTGGGAATTCCGCGTATCTTCGTCAGCAGGATCTCCAACAAATTCACGCCGCTCGATACGGTCCAGGCGAAGCCCTCCGCCACCGGTCTTCGAGAACACTGCTCCGGTGATCTGCTGTGACCCTATATTGAATGCGATGATTCGATCGTCTGCCATATCCGATACTTTAAAATAAATGCTTAGGCCGGAGATCTCTCCGGCCCCGAGTTTTTCTTCCTCTCGAAATCTACTAGTCCTTCTTCACATCAGCGTAGCGATCAATCCAAAGCAACTCGAAAGGCGTTTCGTGCTTCGGAAGGACTCCGGCTGTCGTTCCTGTTTTTTCCCAGAACTTCTGACTGGCGCCGGACAGGGAGGATTTCAGTCCCACAAGAACGCCGTTGTAGAAAATCTCAACGCCGTATCCAGCAACATCCGATGCCTGAAAATTCCGATACTCACCGGTCACTTCCCCCAATGTGTCGGGCGAGATGTAAGCAGCAGAAAAAGTTTCCTCGCCAACCAGAACATTCTTGTGAATCACCTGCCCGGTGAGTGTTCTTCCATTGCCGCTCTGGTCTTTAAAACCAACGTAGTACTTCACAAGCAATTCCGGGAGGACTGCATTGTCAGGTGCGCGAACGTCCACCTCGAATTCGATTTCCAACTCCACCCAGTCGCGCGGATTGGGTATATTCTTATCCTTCAGTCCACCGGCCTGGAATTGCGGAGTCTGCTGAACTTCCAGTTCCAAAGCCTCCACCTTCACATCTCCAGGCTTAATGTTAAGTTGCTGAGCATCCGCTGAAATTGCGAAAAGGCAGCATGCGACAACAAGTATGAGGATTTTTTTCATAAAATGGGTATCAAGGTTGGCTTTGCGAAGAGGCTTCTCCGCCTTTTAACATGGAAACTCTATGATAGTTGTTTCGTGCTCGTAAAGGCTCAATCCAATCAATTTTCAGTTTTTTTTCTTCGGTATCAGACCGTCTCTCCAATGCCCTCTTCAAAAGGCCCTTGAGGCCCCCACGAAAACAGGTTTCGAACCTGCTCAATAATTCGCGAACGGACCTGAGAGTGTGGCTTGTATTCGATTGTTGCCCCGGTGTCAACGAGAGTGGGAAAAATTTCTCCAATTTGCGAAAAAAACTCTCTTGAGGACTCCCTCTGCGAGGAGCCGCACTTTCAAACAAAGCGTTCGATACGTTACCCACCGCCACCTCCTTACGATCTTCCGAAAGACGAAGGACTGCTTTTCGTGAACAAACATGCAAACCCGTATCATCCATCACCAAAGACAGGCGATATTGAGACGATACATGGAGTTCGGACATAGAAAGACGGCTTGAGAACGGACCTCTCTTCACCTATTCCCCTTCAGCGGTCAACCAAAATCAGGTCAGGCCTTCCCTATCCCGAAATCACACGGACCCGAACATACTTTTTCGGTCCGGTTTTTCCTTTCGTGGAAACGCTATCGGTTTCTGAGAAAAGCTCCCCGGACACGTTTTTGTACTTCAGGAAATCGACCAGAAAACGAACCCGGTTTTCCGCAATGACCGAGTCGGAGGATTCATATTCGGTATCGTCAGCCCCGCCCTCCACGCGAAAACGGGCTGACGGGGATCGCTCCAGAACCTGCTCAACAAACCGGTAGACCTTTTCGCGCCCGGTAAGACTTACGGCAGACCCTGCGGCATATTCGATCAGAATGTTGGCTCCTCCGGCCGGGCTCATCTCCGACTTTGCCGCACTCTTTTTATCCGGCGCCGCCTTCACTCCATTCACTTTCCCTGCAATCTCTCCGGGCCGTTCCTTCAAAAGTCGTTTTTTCAATTCGCGAACTTTCTGAATCGCTTTAGACAATTTCGCTCTCGTCTCCCGTTCTTTCTCTGATTCAAGAAGAGGAGAATCAGCCTCCGGAGGAAACTCAATTTCATGATCTTTGAGCAAAGCCTCCAGGGTAGCGACCCGATCGACCATTCGGGCCAGTTCCAAATGAGCCTCATGAAGACTTTCTCGTGCCTTTCTGAGATCCCCTGTCAATTCACGAATCGTCTCCTTTTCATAGGACTCCGCATGTGAGTCCGGGACCCAGCTGAAGAAAGTCAAAATGCAAAAGAGACACTGCACGATGAAACGAGACGAGATCATCGTGGAAAGAATGAGCAAAGACCAATGCCGTTGCCGAGAAAAAAGTGAACCGGAAGTTTCCTACCTCCAAGCGCAGCGGAAGCCGTGCCGGGCTTTCTCAATCTTCGTCTTCTTCCAATTCGACATCGACACGGATTCCGTGCTTTTGAGCCGAAGCGATCGCCAGGCTACGAATCGCGCTGATCGTCTTCCCCTTCCGGCCAATGACGCGACCGGCGTCATCCGGATGGAGTCGAATGCGGTAGAGGTGGCGATCTCCGTCTTTATCGTGGAGAACGCTGGCACTCTCGGGGTGCTGGATCAGCTGAACCACGACGTATTCCAGAAACTCATGAATCGCGAGCTCCGGTTCCATGGGACAGCAAAGAACCAGGGGGAATCCCCTGGGAAAATCAGGCCGAAGCTTCTTCCGCCTTGCGAACCTTCTTGATCAGGCTGCGAACGGTATCTGAAGGTTGAGCACCTTTTTTGATCCATTCGTCCGCTCTCTCCAGATCGAGGATAGTACTGTTCTCTTCTTTCAGAGGATCGTAAGTACCAATCATTTCAATGAATGCACCTTCACGACGGGCACGCTGGTCCGCTACCACGATGCGGTAAAATGGGCGGCCTTTTGCCCCTTCGCGTCTCAATCTGATCTTAACCATTGTAATCGAATTTAATTTCGCGGCCCTTCTGAAAGAATGCCGAAAGTCCGCATGGAGTGCGGGAAGGGGAACTTGATACGTTCAAAAGGAGAAAAATCAAACGCTAGTTTCCTGATTCTTTCCACTTTTCCTGAAAATCAGAACCTCGATCAATTTCTCTTGGAATTACCCGTCGGCTCAGGTTGAATGCCCCCATGCCTCTTGAGGAATCCGAAATTGCCGCACATGCCAAAACGATCCGCTCCCTGACTGACGCTCTCAACGGAGTGTTATTTGGCCAGGAAGAACTCGTCGACCAGGTCGTAACGGGCCTTCTCGCCCGGGGCCACATCCTTCTCGAAGGTCTTCCCGGACTGGGAAAAACCGAACTCGTAAAAGGACTCGCAAAAACTCTCGAGCTGGAAAACAAACGCATCCAATTCACTCCCGACCTACTCCCCGGCGACATCACCGGTAACCCTGTCCTGCAGGAAACCGAAACGGGCCGGGAATTTGTTTTTCAGGAAGGCCCCATATTTGCCAATCTAGTCCTTGCCGACGAGATCAACCGTGCTTCGCCGAAAACTCAATCAGCCCTCCTTGAAGCGATGCAGGAACGTCGCGTCACTGTTCTGGGAACGTCCCACGAATTGCCAGATCCCTTCTTCGTTCTCGCCACACAAAACCCGATCGAACTGGAAGGAACCTACCCGCTTCCCGAAGCACAGTTGGATCGGTTTCTTTTCAAATTGGAGGTCTACCGCAACTCGGTCGAAACCCTGGAGCAGATCGTGAAAAACCGGGAAATTGGAGTGGAGCCAATGGTGGAACCGGTTCTGAGTGGTGAGGAATGGAAGCAAATTTCCGATGCCGTACGTGAAATCTATCTTCCTGATGTGGTCGCGAGTTACATTGCGAGAATCGTCGATGCAACCCATCCCGGCAGCTCGAAAGCTTCCAGGGTAATCAAGTATGGAGCCAGTCCCCGGGCCGCGCTGGGATTGGCCTCCGCAGCAAAGGCGAAAGCGCTGATGGCAGGTCGGATCAACGCAAGCTTCGAAGATGTCGCCGCAGTGGCGATCCCCGTGCTGCAACACCGTATTATCCTGGAATATGAAGCCCGTATCGAAGGGAAAACGACGCCGCAGGTGGTGAAAGCACTTCTCGAGGAGGTTCCCCGACAGGAACTCGATCTCCCGGCTACTTTAAAAGAAGCGTGAAAGAACATTCTGATCGATTGCGTAATCCCCGCCAACGCTATTTCATGCCCCGTTTCCAGAAATATCTGATTCCTCTTATCCTTTCTTCGTATGTCTCCGTACTGCCGGCGATCGCAGGAACGGAACTCCTCAGCCACACCTACGAAAATCTCGGTGGCACCAAGGTGGAATTGGAAAGCGTGTTTGGCGTGGCGGCGCGCAACGGCACACTACCCTATCGTGTTTCGATTCGAAACAACAGCGGCAGCGAACGGGTTTGGTTAATCGAACTGAGCGAAGGAGGCGGAGGCCGAACGCTGCGAACCAGTACGTCGCATCGACTCGTAGTCCCGGCGGGAGGAACCGTAGACCACCAAATCCTTTTGCCGTTTGCGCCCGAATTCACGACCTATTCCTACCGTAACTTGATATCGACCGTGCGTTCACCCGGACTCCCCGAGATTTCGCGAAACACAGGCTACCAAACAGTTAACAACATCCCCACGATTGCCCTGAGTTCGCAACTGGCTTCCCGAAGTCTTGCGACACTCGATAAAGAAGTCAAAGACCGGAACTCGAACGACCCCCGATTCGGGGATCCCTATGAAACGGAAAAGCTACCCGACACCTGGAGAGGCTACGCGGGATTGGATCTGCTCCTCGTTGATCGCCCATCCTGGAAGAAGCTTGAGCAAGCTCAACGCCGGGCCATTCTCGAATGGGTCCGGCTAGGCGGAGGCCTTGAGATCTTTCTAACTGATCCGGAAATGGACTCCCGTGACTACATTGGCAACTTTGCGAAGCTTGGAATCGAAGGCCTCTTTCACGATCGCCCGTCGAACAACTACGCCCGTTTGAGCCTTGGCACAGTCACTCTCCGGGAGTGGGATGGGAAAGAGTTGAACCAAAGCATCATCCGGAACTATCCCGGTCAACCAGTCCGCTCCCAAGCCGTTTCAGTCGACTACGAGGGGAAATGGACCCTCGCCGATGAATTCGGAAGTCGGGACTTCAACTCCGCTCTCATTTTTATTCTCCTTGTCGTTTTCGCGATCCTCGTAGCACCGGTCAACCTGTTCTACTTTGCGGGCCCGGGGAAGCGCCATCGTCTCTTCATCACCACTCCCATAATTTCACTGGGTGCCTGCCTCCTCGTGATTCTCATCATTTTCATTGGCGACGGCCTCGGTGGCCGCGGCTACCGGATTGCCTTTGCCGACCTGCAGTCGAAAGCGGGAGAAATGAGGCTCTACATCACTCAAGAGCAAATCAGCAGAACCGGTGTAATGACCGACTCCGGTTTTCAAAACGACCGGCGAATCGCCCTGGAGCCATTGAATCTGCGGGACAGTGAATTTAACAATTTAAAGAAGCGCAGCGGAACCTCGATTCAGCATCGCTTCGACGGCGACCGCTTTCTCGGAGGGTTCTTCCGCAGTCGTTCTGAGCAGGGATTCTCTATTCGCGCCGCCGAGCCAACCCGGGCCCGGATCGAAAGAAAAGCCGCGACTGGTGAGGGCGGTCCGCCGCATCTGATTTCGAATTTCCCGGCTGGCATCCAGTTTCTGGCCTTTCATGATGAGGCGGGAAATTTCTGGCGAACACCCGAGTCGGTCTATATTGCTCCCGGCAGTTCGATTCCATTGGAGAAAACCGCGGAAGGTGAATTTCGCAATTGGGTTACCCGGAGTTCTGAGGAATTCGGAGAGACAACCCGTAAGCGAATTCGCTTTCTCTCGAAGGAGCCCGGACGATTTTTTGCGATGAGCGAAAATGCTTCCGAACTTTTCCTCGGAACTCATCAAAAAATTGATTGGGAAAAGGAAACCCTCCTCATCAGCGGAAGCGTCACCCCTGCGGCCGGCGTCGTGAACCCCGCCCCCCCCGCAGCCAATGAGTAGTTCCCCGACAACACCTCCAGACCCGGACGGTCTTGCCACGGTCGAGGCCACTCACGTGGATGATTCGATCCACGAGTCCAAATCCGCGACTCCTGCCATTGAAGTCACCAACCTCTGGCGAAGCTTCAATGGACTCCATGCCGTGCAGGGGATCTCTTTCTCGGTGGAGAAAGGTCAGGTCGTCGGATTTGTCGGGGCCAACGGAGCCGGAAAAACAACGACGATGCGAATCCTCGCAACCTTGGACTACCCATCTAAGGGGGGCGCGAAGATCAGTGGATACGATGTCGTCGACTACCCGGCGGAAGTTCGCCGCCGGATCGGGTGGATGCCGGATCACTACGGGACCTACAACAACATGACGGTGCTGGAGTATCTCGACTTCTTCGCCCGCGCCCTCGGCTACAAAGGCCAGGACCGGGTCGATCGAATTGTCGACGTGATGAACTTCACTGATCTCACCCCGCTTGCCGACCGACTCATCGACAAGCTGAGCAAAGGGATGGGGCAGCGACTCTGCCTCGGGCGTGCCCTCATTCACGATCCTGATGTTCTGATTCTCGACGAACCAGCAGCCGGGCTCGATCCGAAAGCACGCGTCGAATTGAAGCATCTCATTCGCATCCTCGCCGAAGAGGGAAAGACAGTTTTTATCAGCTCCCACATCCTCTCGGAACTCGGTGAAATGTGTGACTCGCTTCTTTTCATCAACAGCGGAAAGATCATTCACCACGGTTCCGCCGAAAGCCTGCGCAAAGGATCGTCCGAATCGTGCATCGTCTCCGTTCAATTGGCCGAAGAACCGGAGCAACTCCGCGAATGGGCCGAACTGTCACCCAATGTCGAGTTTCTTGATGCCACAAAGAAAGGCGGACGAATCAAAATCAACTCTACCGAAGAGAACGTTGTCGCGTCTGTGCTCCGTCGCATGATCAAAGACGAACTGCCCGTCATCGAATTTCATCAGGAAGAACGAAAGCTCGAAGATGCCTTTATCGAAATCCTCGGAGAAATCGAGGCTCAGGGTGGCAGCATTGTGAATTAACTCCTGACAAACACACCAAAAACCTCCATTGAATTGAATCCAGAACGTTCACTCCCATCCCTGCTCCTGCTCGTCGGAGAAGAGAGTAAGAACAAGATAAAGAGAAGAAACCATACTGACCTAACCCTGTTATCACCCTGACCCAACCCTGTTGAATCCCGCGAATTTTCATGTCGTCCCCCGCCCCAGTTGAACCTCAGCCGCTCGATGCCCGTCTCTCGGACTTTTCGTCCCGGCTCAGTCCCATTGTGGTGAAAGAACTGCGACAGGGAATGCGAACCAATCTCTTTGTGATCGCATTCATCCTGCTGCAGACATTCATGATCCTCTGCATGCTAGCCGGACTGGCCAACCCCGGATCAAACGACGCGACCGGCTTTTTCTGGTTCTTCATCATTGCCACCATGATGGTAATCCAGCCGTTACGCGGATTCAGTGCCCTGAGCTCGGAATACCAACTCAACACCATGGATTTAATCCAGCTCACGAGACTCAACGGTTGGCGCATCACTTTCGGAAAATGGGCCGCGCTCAATGCCCAGGGACTGCTCTTTCTCGTCGGGGTCCTTCCCTATCTCGTCATTCGATACTTCGTGGGTAATGTGAATCTGGTCTACGATTTTTCAGCCATCCTCACCATCGGGGTTGCCTCGGCTCTGGCAACGGCCATTACGATTGGAGTCTCTGTCTTTCGCAGTATCGTTCTACGCGGCATTCTTCTCGTAGTCCTGCTGATTCTCGGCATCGTCGCCATCAATCTATTCAACTACTCGGTCCTCGGTAGGTCTGGTGGAATCACACCAGATCTGGCCAACGGCCTCCTTTACGCGGTCGCCTCCGTGTTCGGGATCTTCTTTTTCCTCTCCTTTGGCGCCAGCCGCATCGCACCTTTATCCGAAAATCAGGCCACCCGGAAACGTTTGATTGCGATCGGCTCTGCCCTTCTTTGTCAAGCCTTTCACCTGTTGGGGAACAGTGAGGAAGCGATTGCCGTAACCGGAGTCATTCTCGGACTCGCCTGCATCGATGCTTTGACGGAGCCGCTTCCCATCTTTTCGAGCATTGCGATTCCTTTTCGAAGGAGCCCCATTCTCCGCATCCTCGGCATCTTCCTGTCACCAGGCTGGTGCAGTGGGATTTTCTTCTTTCTTCTTTGCTCGGGTATCTGGGTCGGATCAATTCTCCTCTGGGACTTGACGGCATCGGCAAAATTCTTCACCAATTTCGAAGGTCCGGTTCTCTTCCTCTCGCTCTGCAACCTTATCATCTTCCCGCTTCTCATTCTCCACCTCTTCTTCGCAAAGCACAGCTCTCATCATTTCACCTTCGGCTTATACATTTTCACGCAGGCAAGCCTCTTTGGAATCACCTTGATGGCAACCGTCATCGCCAACGCATTGGGGAAATGGGAAGATTACGTCTACCTTTTCGTTCCGCTTCCCTCGGTTTTCATTGCCGGAAACGCGGGTGGGAGTGAAGCCGACGAAGCGATTCACTTCTGGATCGCCGTGAGCACATTCTTCGTCTGCGTTTGCTTTCCTCTTCTGCGACAGCACCGAAGTGCCCGTGCATTCTTTTCCACCCTGTGGCAAAACTCCGACTGATGGCGATTCTCCCTCCAACGCTGGATAGCGAATCAATCGCCGCTCAGGCGAGGTGCTATGCGGACCTCTTCACGCTCCCGCTGAAGGATCGAAACTGGAGGGGGAATCCAGGAGACTACGCGGGACTGGGCGTCGGAAGCTCCCTCGACTTTCAGGACCATCGAAACTACCTCCCGGGCGATGATCCACGCCACATCAACTGGCAGGCGTTCGCGCGAACCGGGGATTACTCTCTGAAACTCTACCGCGAAGAAGTGCGCCCCGTCGTGGAAATCATCTTCGACGTGTCCGGATCGATGTTTGCACTTCCTGACAAAGCGACACGGGCGATTGAGCTGCTCTACTTTGCTTTCACCTCCGCCGCAAAAGCCGGAGCGTCGGCGCACGTTTACCTGGTGAAAGGAAACCATGGAAAACCGGTCGAAGCCCATTCTCTCCTCACCCATCACTGGCAGGAAATCGCCGAGTCGATGCCCGAAACATCGGCCGCCGAACCGCCGAACCTGACGGCACTTCCGTTCCGGGCGCGTTCGATGCGGCTCTTAATCAGCGACCTCCTCTTTACCTCCCCGCCCGAGGCAACCGTTCGCGCCCTGCAACGGAACAATGGAAGAGCACTGATCCTGTGCCCCTATGCCAAAGCCGAATCCGATCCGGGATGGGAAGGCAACTATGAGTTCGTCGATTCCGAAACCGCCACCCGCCATGATCGACGAGTCGACACCTCGCTCCTGAGGAAGTATCTCGAAACCTATCGCCGCCACTTTGACCGATGGAAGGCCGCGACGATCCGGGCCCGGGCGCCGCTCGCCCGGATCAATGCCGCCGGATCCTTTGAGGACGCCATGAAACGGGAAGCCATCCCAACAGGAGCCATCCAACTTGCCTGACATGCCTCTCGTCTTTGCCAATCCAATCGGCTTTTGGGCTTTGCTGGGAATTCCCGTAATCCTGCTGATCCACTTTCTGCAGAGACAGTCGCAAACACTTCCCTCCAGCACCTTGTTTCTACTCGATGCGATTGATCGCCAAAGCATCCGGGGAAGGAAAGTGGATCGGCTTCGCAATTCCATTCCCCTCTGGCTACAGCTTCTGGGCGTGCTTCTGCTCACGTGGTTGCTCGTCGAGCCTCGCTGGAACTCCGAGAATTCGGTCCAGCGAATCGTTCTTGTCCTCGACAGCTCCGCATCGATGGAGGCATTCCGGGAAGAGGCGATCGAGCAGATCGGAAGAGAAATCCCCCGCCTCACCCTCCATTCCACGGAAACCGCCTTTACCCTTCTCGAATCCCACATGCAGGGAAATAGACTCTATCGGGGCGTGAGTCTCACCGAGCTTCTCACCTCCTTCGAAACCTGGGAACCGTCCAACAGCGCCCACTCGCCCGAGGCAGCACTCCGTGTCGGGCGCAGTCTTGCCGGAACGACCGGAACCGTGATCTTCGTCACCGATCATCTTGAGGATTCGCTCCCCTATGGCGCCACGCTTCTCAGCGTCGGGGAAGTCATTGAGAATGTTGGATTCGCCGGACTTTCGATTACCGAAGCAGCAGAGACCGGGGAAACGACCTGGCAGGTCACCGTCCGGAACTATTCGGAGACCCCCCAGAGCCGGGATTGGTTTCTCGCGGCGGGACAACAGCGAACCTCCGCTCGCACCCTCACTCTCGAACCGGGGGCAACGCGAACTCTTTCCGGCAAGCTCCCCGACGGGGCCGGCCGGGCCGAACTCGTCCTCGAGCCCGATCTGTTCACCAGGGACGACCGGCTTTACCTTATCGTTCCTGGGCCAAAACCCGTCACCGTTGCCCAGGCGGTGGAGGAGAACGCCCTCGAACTGGTCACCGGCATCCTCAACAGCCTCGAAAACGCGCCCCTCTTCGAGCGTCCTGACGAAGCCAGCGCGGCGGAACCTGACATTGTCTTCGCGACCTACAATCCCCTTGCGCCGAAACCACTCCCACGGGTTTCTATTGTTCTCCTCAATCAGAAAAACGTCCCCCAAACCTTCTTCCGCGGCCCAATTGTTTCTTCCAACCATGAACTGATCGACCAGTTGAACTGGCAGGGACTGATCGCAAAAAACAGCCCTTCGATCCCACCGATGGAAAATGACACGCCTCTTCTCTGGCAGGGAGAGCGGCCTCTGATCCTGCTTCGTGAGCAGGGAGGGTTCCAGCAGCTGATTTTTAATTTCGATGTTATCCAGTCCAATGCCGCCCGCCTCCCTTCTTTCATTGTGTTGATCCATCGCTTCGTTGATCGGATCCGCTCCGGAAAGATCGCACCCCGTCGCGAAAATATGGAATTGAGACAATCCATCGAGCTCGCTTTCGAAACGACAGAGAACGCCGCACCGCTCCTTCTCCGAACGGATACGAAAGAACGATCCTTTCCCCTGAACCGGGCCGCCCTCCTGCAGGCACCCGGCGATCCCGGATTTTTCTCGATCCGGCAGGGCGAGACGTCACTGCTATCCGCCTCTGCCAATTTTGCAGACACGCGGGAAGCCGATTTTTCAAAAGCGGCGTCCCGGTCTGATCTCTCCGCTCTTCCGACGGAAATTATTGAACACCAAACCGTGGCCGACCCGTGGTGGAAACTGTGGGCCATTCTTCTCCTTCTCGCTGCGATTCTTTCCTGGCATTTTCTCAAGCAGGCAGACCATACCGATCCTGTTCCGGAGATCAGTTGACTCCGCCCGTTTCGTTTCCCCTATTGACTCATCCATCCCCTGACTATGTCGCTCTTCGAACTCATTGCCGTCCTTCTCGTAATCGCCGCGCTGCTCGGCTACCTGAACACCCGCTACCTGAAACTGCCCACCACGATCGGCATCATGCTGATGAGCCTGCTGATGTCCCTGCTCCTGATCATCATCGGAATTTTCGTTCCCTCCATCGAGCAATTCGCAGAAAGTATCGTAAGCCAGATAGATTTTGAAGATGCTCTCCTCGACGTCCTGCTGAGCTATCTACTCTTTGCCGGGGCCCTCCACGTCGACCTTTCCGACCTTGCGAAGCAAAAGTGGGTCATTGCCCTGATGGCAACCGTCGGAGTAATGCTCTCCACTTTGCTTGTGGGAACCGCCGCGTATTTCCTTCTCCCGCTCTTCGGTTTCGAAACCAAATACATGTATTGCCTTCTTTTCGGTGCCTTGATCTCCCCGACTGATCCGGTGGCCGTTCTCGGCATTCTTAAGAAAGCAGGTGTCGGAAAAAGCCTCGAAACCAAAATCACTGGGGAATCTCTTTTCAACGACGGTGTCGGCGTGGTGGTCTTCCTCGCTCTTCTTTCCATCGCCACCGGAAAACACGAACCTTCTGTGGGCTACATCGCAGAATTGTTCGCCATTGAAGTCCTCGGGGGAATCGCGTTCGGTGCCGCCATCGGCTTTGTCGCCTACTACCTTCTGCGTAAGATCGATAACTACCAGGTAGAGGTTCTCATTACCCTGGCCCTTGTAACGGGAGGCTACACTCTCGCTTCACACTGGCACCTTTCCGGACCTCTCGCCATGGTCGTGGCCGGCCTCATGATCGGAAATCACGGGCGACTCCTCGCCATGTCCGATACGACGCGACATCACCTCGATCTCTTCTGGGAACTGATCGATGAAATCCTCAATGCCTTGTTGTTCGCTCTCATTGGCCTCGAACTATTGATCGTCTCCAATCAATTTTCGCTGAAGACATTCGCACTCGGCCTCATCATGATCGTTGTCGCACTACTCTGTCGCGGCCTCGCTATTTCAGTAACCATCCTGATCCTGCGTCCATTTCGCAGGTTCAGCAACGGCGCCCTCAAAATGCTTACCTGGGGAGGGCTCCGTGGTGGTATCTCCGTGGCCCTTGCTCTCGCCCTGCCCGAAGAAGCCGGGCGGGCTCTCTTTCTCAAGCTAACCTATATGATCGTCATTTTCTCCATTGCCGTTCAGGGACTCACCGTCGGACGACTCTATCAATCGACCTTGCGGAAAGAAGGCGGAGACGCAGGAGGGTGACCGAACGGAGGCGTCGTCCTGCTCAGCACGATGTAGGCTCGCCGATCGCAAGCTTCACGGAATGAGGAATCGCGCCGGCCACAAAGCTGAGGCATTCGAGGGCTCCACTGGGTTTTCCGGGAAGGGCGATCACGAGGGAGCGGTCGACCATTGCGGCAAGACTGCGCGACAGAATAGCGTTGGGAGTGATCTCCAGAGATCGCATTCGCATCGTTTCTCCGAAGCCGGGAATCTCGACTCTCATAATTCCCCGAATCGCTTCCGGGGTCACGTCGCGAAGGTCGACTCCCGTTCCGCCAGTGGTGAGAATCAGACCGCACCCCTGTGACGAGAAGGCGCGGATCGTTCGCTGGATTTGCTCGAGGTCGTCCGGTATGACGGCTTCCGCCTCGACTTTCCAACCATACTCCCCGCATGCCTCTCGGACGGCGGGGCCGCCATGGTCTTCATATTCCCCTGCGGACGCACGATCACTCACCGTGATGATCCCGACAACAATCCCGTGACTCATATTCTTTCGGATTGTTCTTTCGGAGGGCGTCCAGCGGACACTCTATTGAGAAAACTGAACATTTCCGCCGCCGAAACTCGGGGTGGGAAAGGTGGGCGGCGTTGGCGGCGCTGCAGGAGGAGTTGGTGCCGTGATGGGAGGATAGGAGGTCGACGAGGGAGTTGGAGGCACCGGAACCGGTGGCACCGGTGCAGTGGGGGCACTCACGCTGGGATAGGAAGGCGAAGTTGATGGCGCAGGAGGAACCGGTGGAGCCGTTACGGAAGGGTAGGCTCCGGGAGCAGACGTCGAGGGAGCTGGCGCAGAAGGAGCAGTCGGGCTTGTGGAATACGGAGCAGATGACGAAGCCACGGAACCATACCGTCCCCCCGGGCTGCTGTATGCATTCCCGGTCGGAGCCGGCGGGGCCGAACTCATGGCAAGACTGGGCGGAGCAGAGGTGGGAACCTTGATGGTTTTCCCGGCAAAGATTTTCGTACTCGACATTCCATTCGCCGCCTGGATCCTGCTGATGCTGGTGTTGTATTTGGTGGCGATCACCGAAAGGCTTTCTCCGGATTGAATCTCGTGATCTACCAACTGCTCTCCTGTTCGGAGTTCGAAAGCAGGCCGGGAAGGAGCGGCCGGGGCCGGAGACGTAGCAGCGGTGGTCGGGGACATTGACCCCGTGTCCGAAGAGCCCGGATATTCCGAGGGCGAACCGGGATAGGCAGCAGGGGGAGGTGCCGCCTCCTGTACCGCCAACTCATCGTTCTTTTTGCTGATACAGCTCACAGAAACCATGCCGCTGAAGCACAAAACAGCGAGGCGTGAAAAGATTCGTCCATTTACCATGAAAACAAATACCATCGATATGAGTTTTGATAAAGTTGATTTTTAAATTTTCTCAACTTTAATTCTCAAATTTTAATATTTTCGCTATTTTAAATAAAAGGAATTGGAAAATATACAAAATTCTTCGCCTGTTTACCCAGCATCGAGGCTTTGCGGGCACGACCAAACCGCCAATCAGGCCTCACTTCCCTACGCACCCACCAGCATGCGCTCTGGATTCTCAATGCAGTCTTTCACTCGCACCAGGAAGGAGACCGCTTCTTTGCCATCGACAATTCGGTGGTCGTAGCTCAGGGCCAAATACATCATGGGCCGAATCACCACCTCCCCGTCAATCGCGACGGGACGTTGCTGAATGCTGTGCATACCCAGAATACCGGACTGCGGTGGATTCAGAATCGGAGTGCTGAGGAGCGATCCGTAAATCCCCCCGTTGGTGATTGTAAAAACTCCGCCCTGCAGATCCGACAATCCAATCGACCCTTCGCGGGCTTTGCCAGCGTAATCAATGATATCCTGTTCGATCTCGGCAAAGGACTTGTCATCGCAGTCCCGAACCACGGGAACGAAGAGGCCTTTCTCGGTACCGACGGCAACACCGACGTCATAAAAATGATTCTGAACCACTTCGTCTCCCTCCATCTGCGCGTTGATCGCCGGCACTGCCTGGAGGGCGTCGACCACAGCTTTGATAAAGAAGGACATGAACCCGAGTTTCACGCCATGGCGGGACACAAAGTCCTCCTGCACCCGCTTGCGCAGGGCCATGATGTTGGTCATGTCACACTCGTTGAAGGTGGACAGAATCGCGGCATTTTGCTGCGCGTTGACTAGATGAGTCGCGATTTTTCTACGCAGTGGCGAAAGTTTCGTTCTTGTCGTGCGTTTTTCCGGGGAAGGAGATGACGTTTCCTGCACCGAATCCGGCTTCGCTACATTCGTGGAAACACTCTCCGAAGCACCGACAACATCGGACTTCGTGATCTTTCCACCCGTCCCCGTTCCTGAGATGGAGGCGAGATCGATCCCCTCGTCCTCGGCAATCTTGCGAGCCACGGGTGTGACCTTGATATCCGGTTTTTCCTCCGACTCGGCCGACGGTGAATCGGTTTCCTCCTGCGGAGCCGCCTCTACCGGCTCACTTTCTTCGCCGGAATCGGCCGGAGCATCCCCTTCTTCGATTGCAGCCACGGCGGCTCCGATATCCAGTTCATCCCCTTCACTGGCGAGGTGCTTGAGAATTCCGGCCTTGTCGGTTTCCAACTCCGTCGAGATTTTGTCTGTCTCAATGGTGAGGATGACTTCCCCTTCTTTGACATACGCGCCGTCAGCTTTGTGCCAGGTTCCCAGTGTTGCCGAAGTGATAGATTCTCCTACCGAAGGAATTTTGATCTCGTGAGCCATGATTGTAAAAGCACCGGAAGCCCCGGCGGGATTGAAATTCTATTTGTGAAATGCCTCTTCGATCAAACGGCGTTGTTCCATTTTGTGAATTGTCTTCGATCCGGTCGACGGGCTTGCCGCCGAGTCGCGGCCGGCATATCGCACGTGATGGTCCGTCATTTTCTGCAAGCGGGGACCGACAAACGTCCAGGCGCCCATATTGAGCGGCTCTTCCTGACACCACACCCACTTGGTGGCGTTGACGTAGCGGGAGGCGACGTTTTGAAGATGGCTTCCGAAGAAAGGATAGATTTGCTCGAGACGAATAATCGCCACGTTGTTGATCTCGTTTCGCCGACGAAACTCAATCAGGTCATAGTAAACCTTTCCTGAGCAGAAGATGAGCCGGCTCACCTTGTCCGGGTCTTCTCGATCGTCGTCGATGACTTCGTGGAATTGCGAATCTTCTCCAAAGTCTTCGACTTTCGAAACGCACTCGGGATGCGTAAGAAGACTCTTTGGAGTCATGATGATCAGTGGCTTGCGAAATTCGCGAACCATCTGCCTCCGCAAGGCATGAAAATACTGCGCCGGTGTCGTTAGATTGCAAACCTGCATGTTCTGCTCCGCGCAAAGCTGCAGGAATCGCTCCATCCTCGCGCTGCTGTGTTCCGGCCCCTGCCCCTCGTAGCCATGCGGCAAAAGCATGACGAGGTGGCTCGGCCGCTGCCACTTCGACTCTGAGGAGGAAATAAACTGATCAATGATCACCTGGGCTCCATTCGAAAAATCACCAAACTGCGCCTCCCAGAGAACGAGCGCGTCGGTGGACACGAGAGAATATCCATACTCAAACCCGAGAACAGCGAACTCGGACAGATGACTGTTGTAGACCCAGAGTTTTTGCTTCTGATTCGGCTCGATATTATTGAGCGGGGTGTAGCGCTCCCGCGTCTCGGAGTCATAGAGAACGGCGTGACGCTGGCTGAAGGTTCCCCTCCGGCAATCCTGCCCGGAAAGACGAACCGCAATGTCATCCATAAGCAGGGAACCGAATGCCAATGCTTCGCCAAAAGCCCAGTTAATCCCCTCCCCCTTTTCGATTGCCTTTCGACGGGGTCCCAGGAAACGCTTGGCCAGTTTCTGGTTCACTTTGACTCCCTCGGGAATCTCCGTGATACGCATTCCGATCTCCTTAACGTCCTCCAGCGGAATCCCTGTGACGACCACATCATGAGAAAACTCGGGCTGCGGCTCGATCACCGCTTCCGCCATCGAATGCCCTTCCCCCTTTTCGGTGGCCGCTTCCAGTTCAGCATGCTCACCATCGAGCTTGGCCTGGTAGGCGTTTTCGATTTCGTTGGCGTCCTCCCGGCTGAGAGCACCACTCTCGATCAGTTCCCGACGGAACACGGTCAAAGGGGTATCCTGCCTCTGAATCTCCTGGTAGGTCTTCGGCAGAGTAAAGGCCGGCTCGTCCCCCTCATTGTGGCCATGGCGACGATAACAAACGATATCGACGACGACGTCCCGTCCGAACTTCTGGCGAAACTCCAGCGCCAATTCGGTGACAAAGAGAACATCCATGGGAGCATCCCCGTTCACATGAAACACGGGAGCCTCAATCATCTTCGCGACATCAGTACAGTAGACAGAAGATCGTGCGTCCTTCGGGGTCGTGGTAAATCCTATCTGATTGTTGACAACCAGATGAATCGTTCCCCCGGTGCGGTATCCGAGGAGCTGGGAAAGGTTTAGCGTTTCCGCGACACTCCCCTGCCCTGCAAAAGCGGCATCCCCGTGGAGCAGAACCGGAAGAACTTCGCTTCGTTCGACAAACGAGTCGCGCAAACCCGGATCGCGCAACCGCTGTCGGGCTCGCGCCTTGCCCTCGATCACTCCGTTGACAGCTTCGAGGTGGCTCGGGTTAGCCCCGAGATGGAGATGAACATTGTGTCCATTGAGATCGAGCTCCGCGTCATATCCGAGGTGGTATTTCACATCCCCGTCTCCCGCTACGAGATTGGGAACATAGTTTTCCGCAAACTCATAGAGAATCACGGTAAGTGGTTTGCGGAGAAGATTGGCGAGAACATTGAGTCGTCCCCGGTGCGCCATGCCCATGACCATTTCATGAATACCGTAGCCGGGAAACATTTCCACCATCCCGTTCAAAGCGACCATCAATGAATCGCCACCTTCCAGAGAAAATCGCTTCTGGCCGACGTACTTCCGGTGAAGGAAACGCTCGAACAACTCGGCCTCCGCCAGCCAGCGAAGAGCCTCCTTCTTCTTTTCGAGAGGAGGTTCCGGTGCCAGAATCCGGGCCTCGATCCGCTCCTGAATCCAGTCACGCACGTCCGGCGTCTGGATGTGCATAAATTCAAAACCGATTTTGTCACAATAGGTTTTCTCCAGCAGCTGGATCATTTCCCCCAGCTTCATCCGTTCCCCGTTGCGATAAAATTGAGTCGACACTTCTTCGTCGAGATGTTCCGGAAGAAAACCCAACTCATCCAGTCCGAGCAGTGGCTGCTCCGGTGCAACCTGCTCAAGCGGGTCGAGCCAGGCCGCGGTGTGCCCGAGAGCGCGATACTGGTGAACCATCGACACGATTCTTGCCCGCGTCGTCATGTCGAGCCCCCCGACAATCTCAGCGCCTGGATTGGTGGCAAAAGCACCTTTTCCGCCAGGCTGTTCCGGCTGAGTCATGCCGAGTTCAAAGCCCTCAAAAAAGTTGGACCAGGATTCTTCGACCGATTCCGGATTCTTCTTCCACTCTGCGTATTTACTGTCGATGAGCTCGACGTTGGCCCGAACAGAAAGTGAGTGGCTCATGGGAGGGGTTTACAGTTTAAAAAATGTGGGTGTTAGTCTCGCTTGAATCCATGGCACTGGCTAGAGGAATTTCCCGAAAACAAGCACCATACAAACGATAACCCTCGGCTTACGCAGAAACCTTGCCAAAGTTTCTCATGAGTTCGAATTCCGGGCGGACAACCGGAATGCGCACTCCCGTGGTGCCCAGTTGATTGCCGAGACTACAGGCCGGCTTTGAGGCGACACGCCCGGATTGTATTCGCCATCAACATCGCAATGGTCATGCGCCCCACCCCCCCGGGAACCGGTGTGATGGCCTCGCACTGATCCGCAACCGCATCAAAATCGACGTCGCCCACGAGCCGGGATCCGTTTTTCGCGGACGGATCGTCAATGCGGTTGATCCCGACATCGATGACAACAGCCCCCTCTTTGACATGATCCGGGCCAATGAACTTGGGAATTCCAATCGCAGCGACCAGGATATCGGCGGATCTTGTCAGTGCCGGAAGATCTTTCGTTCGGGAATGCGCTACGGTCACTGTTGCATTCGCCCCCTCTCCCTTCCCCATCATCAGGAGTGCCAGACTTTTTCCGACGAGGAGGCTGCGACCGACAATCACGACATTCTTTCCTGTCGTTTCGATCCCGCTTTCGATCAGCATGCGCTGGCACCCCGAAGGCGTGCAGGGCGCAAATCCCGTCGGATCCTCCATCGCAAGTTTGCCGAGATTGACCGGGTGCAATCCGTCGACGTCTTTCGCCGGATCGATTCGCAGGATCACTTGATCTTCGTCGAGCCCCTTCGGGAGCGGCAGTTGAACCAGAATCCCATGGATCGCGTCATCCGCATTGAGCGACTCAATGACCTCATGAAGTTCTTCCTGGGATATCGTAGCCGGCTTTTCGATTTTCACCGAATGCATACCGAGTTCCCGGCATTTCCGCTCCTTCGATCCCACATAGGCACGGGAAGCCGGATCGTCTCCTACCAACACAACCGCAAGTCCGGGCGTGTGTCCGGCTGCTTTCAGTTCTGCAAATGACTTCGCACACTCGGCGTAGACGGCTTCAGCAATGGGCTTTCCTTCAATCAGTTTCATGGTTCGGATTCATGACCTGCTCGATGCGGAGACGCTCCGCTTCAAACGACTCGTCGTCGAGGGTTTCGGGAACATCGATCAGCGGGTCAAAGTAGACGTTTACGGTGGTAAACGGTTTCGGCAATTGGAAACGGTCCCAACTCTTGAATTTCCAGACCGATCCGTATTCAACGCGGACGGGGAGAATCTTCGCATCGGTCATTTGAGCCAGCTTTACGATCCCGGGACCGATCTTGTATCGGGGGCCCCTGGGTCCGTCGGGAACGATCGCCACATCGTAGCCGGCATTGATCCAATCGATCAGTCCCCGCAACGCCGCCGTGCCCCGTCGCGACGACGAACCGCGGATCGAGTAACAACCAAATCGTGAAACGGTCGCGGCTATGATTTCGCCATCTTTACTCGCGCTGCTGAGGACGGCTCCGCTTCGGCTGCTCAAGTATTTTCGATACATCACCGGGATCGCGAAAATCCGGTTGTGCCAGAAGGCCCAGATCATCGGGTGATCGGGAGGATCCCCGGCAATCCCGGCAGAATCATGGAGCCGCCATCGAAAGGTGAAGGAAAACAACCGAATCAAAGTCGCCGCAGCCAGGCCGATTCGACGGGACTTTGGCGAGATCGGAATGGCCCGGTCCGGTGGTGGTGCTGGCGTTGCCATTCCGATGGAAATCAGAGCAAATCCGCGTCTTTGAGAACCGTGGTCAGCTTGATCTGGCGATCCAGTTTCTCCCGATACAATTCGGCGGCTTCCGGATCGGGTTCGCATCGGGTGGACTCATCGAGAGCGACGAGGCGCGAGCAAAGTTCTTCGTAACTTCCCTTCCCGTCGGCGTGCGCCGCCTGAATCGCACCGCCCAGTCCGGCGCCTTCGGCTGTGGCAAGCCCAACAACCGGAACCCCAAACGCATCGGCCGATATCTGGCGCCAGATCCCGCTCTTGCTGCCACCGCCCGTGAGGCGAATCTCCCCGGGAGTCAGTCCCAGTTCATCAAAGCGTCGCAGGCCGTAGGCAAGTCCCAGGGTCGCACCTTCCATGGCCGCTCTGGCAAGATGAGCCGGGGAAGCACTCGATCCGGACAGTCCATGCAGAACGCCACTTCCGTTCGGCAGATTGGGAGTCCGCTCGCCATTCAAGTAGGGCAGGAAACTGACTCCGTCCGCTCCTGCGGGAATCGAAGCAACCTGCCGTTCCAGTTCCGCCAGATCCCAGCCGAACCAGTCCCGAACCTGCTCGGTCACGACCGTAACGTTCATCGTGCAAACAAGCGGCAGCCACCGGTCAGTGCTGTCGCAGAAAGCGGCAATTTCCCCGTTCGGATCAATAATCGGCTTTTCGGCGCAGCCATAGAGCGTGCCGGAGGTTCCAAAACTCGCGGTGATCTTTCCGTCCGCAATGTTTCCCGTACCGATCGCCCCCATCATGTTATCGCCGCCACCGGCACTGACAATCACAGCAGATGAAAGGCCCCATTTTTCGGCCAGATCCGGGAGAAGCGTACCATGGATGGAATTGGAGGATCCCAGTTCCGGCAGCATTTCACGGACCCGGGGATCAACGAAGTCGATCAATTCGTTTTCCCACTCCCGCGTGCGAATATTCAGGATTCCCATCCCGGAAGCATCCCCGTATTCCATGCGTTTCACGCCGGTGAGACGAAAGTTGATGTAATCGTGGGGAAGCAGAATTGAACTCACCCGGGCGAAATGATCAGGCTCGTTTTGCTTCAACCACAGGAGTTTCGGGATCGTGTAGCCGGGAAGCATCGCGTTACCCGCCTTCGCAATGAGACCTTCGGTACCCCCGAATTGCGCGGCAAACTGATCGCACTGCTCCACCGTAGACGTATCGCACCAGAGCTTCGCAGGACGGACGACCTCGTCATTCTTATCGAGAACGACGAGACCATGTTGCTGCCCGCTGACGCCGATTCCCCGAACTTCATTTTTGCGATCTCCCAGTTGATTCAGACAATCCCCGATCGTCCCCTCCACTGCGGAAATCCAGTCAGAGGGATGCTGCTCCAGGTGGCCTGCGGGAAGACCGGAAATCAAGTCGTAGGCCTGGCTCGCCTGGGCGACGATTTCACCGGTTTCCAAGTCCAGCACCACCGATTTGGTGCTTTGCGTTCCGCTGTCGATTCCAATGTAGAACATGGGATATCGCTAGCGGCGAATCGCCACTGGATCAAGCAGGGATCTTTGCCGACGATCAGCCTTTCGGAAGGAGGCCTTCCTTGAGCGCCTTGGCAACAGCTCCGGTCATCGTGTTGACGTGAAGCTTCGAATAAATTCCGCGGATGTGCTTGTCCACGGTGTGGAAACTGAGATCGAGCTGATCCGCAATTTCCTTTTTGGTCAATCCTTCGACCATCTGTTCGAGAACCTCTTTTTCGCGCTCCGTCAGACCGTAGTCGCGGCTCTTGGGAGCGAGATCACTGAACATATCCAGCACCCGACGGGCGATGAGCGCATTGATGGGAGCCCCGCCAGCCTGGATTTCCCGGATCGCATCAGGGATTTCCCCCATGCTGGAAGTCTTGAGAAGATACCCGGAAGCGCCTGCACAAATTGCGTTGAAGACCTTTTCGTTGTCATCAAAAACCGAGAACACGAGGATTTCGATTTCCGGAAGCGCCGTCTTGATTCGACGGATCCCCTCGATCCCGCTCATTCCGGGAAGGCCAATGTCAAAAAGCATAACATCAGGCCGCTCTCCTGCGACAAGTGCCTCGATCGCCTCTTCGCAGCGCTCGAACTTGTGAACGCACTTCATGTCCTTTTGACGGTCGAGCACACGGGCTACAGTCGTGGCCAAAGTCGTGTTGTCTTCCACGACCCAGACACGGCTCGGTGCTTTCGGTGTATCTTCGGTTTCGGTTTCCTCGCTCATTTTGCTGTGACTGTTACTAACTTGGCTTCGCTGACAGGATTTGCATCTGAAATTTCTCTCTGATTCAAGGCATCGGAACGGATAGCAGAATGCGGGTGCCTTCGGCCAGCGCGCTCCTCACTTTCAAATTTGCGCCGATCGCCTGCGCTCTCATTCTCAAATTCCGAAGGCCGTTCCCCTCCCTGAATTCCTGGTCGAGGTTGTTGAATCCAATGCCGTCGTCGACGATGGTCAGATCGAGGCGGTTGCGTCGGCAATCAATTTCGATCTGCACATTTTCGGCCTGGGCGTGACGGACAATGTTGTTCAGCACCTCTTTGTAAATCAGGAACAAGTCGCGTTTAAATTCGAGGGGCAGCCGAACCTCGCTTGAGCTTCCGAGCAGGGTAAAGGTGTATTCGTGGGTCCGCAGCAGCTTGGCCGCCGTTTCCCGAAAGCGGGTCAGCATCTGGGCCCAGGTCTCCTCCCCGGGTCGGATCAACCAGACGATATCGCGCATCGACTCGATCGTTTTGTCAGCAGTCACCTTGATATCGGTCAGCTCCTCAAGCACCAACTCCGGCTCCTCCACCTCCGTTTTCCCAAGTTCAGCAAGCAGTGCGATACTACTCAGGTTACTGCCGATATCGTCGTGAAGGTCGCTCGCAATCCTCTGGCGCAATGCTTCCAGATCTTTTCTCCGTCGTACGCGGCCGCGGGACAGCGCGAAAAAGACGAATCCCAGAACCCCGGCGAGGCCGGATCCGATGGCAGTTACACCGCGGGTCACAGTCCGATCAACCAGATCGAGACGGGTTTCCTCTTTCTCAAGCCAGCGCCGCACGAGACGACTGCGTTTATCGAGATTGGAAAGCCATTCCCCGTACGACAATAGGTTTCGTCGGCTGCTGAAATTGTCGACGAGATACTCCGCTTTCCACCTCTCCGTCGAAACCGCATGCGGCCCTGTAACGGGCTTTCCCTCCGCCACATTGGTGGTGCCGGAATAGACGGTGAGTTCCGCCAGGTCGAAAGAGATTTTCACCGGCTTCTTGGGGCCCAGAACGGTGACCCTGACATACCTCCCGTAGGCGTCGTCGACAGGAATAATCAGTGGATTCACTCCGATCATGCTGATCTGGGAAGGATTGAATTTGCCCAGCAACTCCGCCTTCCTCATATCCGGAAACTCGGAGACTTCCACCCGCATGGGATACGGAAACCGGACCGTCGGATCGGGAACCGTCCCGGGATTGTCGGCCAGAATGATCTGAATCTGATCGATCGGCATCGACTCTCCCAGGTCCACCTGCACCCAGCTGTTACTGACCGGTTCCGTCGAGCGGGCTCTAAATCCAAACCCGGGACTTTCCTCGGAACCGTGGGGAATTCCCAAGGTCGTGATCCCATCGGTGACGAACTGAGTCGACCATTGGTCGGACCGCTCCTCGGTATCGAGCGAACTGACCATTTTTCCAACCGCAAGATTTCGACCGTCTTCCAGCACCATGATTTCGCTGAGAGCGAATACCTCCTGATTCGTCTTGGGATTGCGCCAAAGCCCGCCGATCGCATTCACGCGAATGTAGCGACCGGTGTAGCCTTCAATTTCCCGGAGAAACGGCCATCTGCGTGTCCCCAGCGGATTGTCGACCCGACCTTCCACCATCGTTTCGTAGGTTCGAAATTCGGGGTCATTGGAAATATCGATCCGGAAGCTCGGGGGAAATCCATAGCCATAAACCGGTTCATCGTCGAGTTGGGCCGTCACTGGAAACAAGGCGATCGCATCCGGGGTGACCGACTCTCCCATGTCGATCTGAATCCACTTGGGACGTTTATTGACGGATCCGGAGTGATACCCGAAGCCGGTCGAGCGCTGCGTCTCGCGAACTACCTTAGGAAGTTCCTCCCACTGTTCGACAATATCAGATTGCGCCTCCTCCAGATCACGAAGGTCGCGATTGAAGATACGGACGATACGATCAGCGCTGGTTTGGCGGGGATTGATAACCGGCTCGATGAGGTCGGGAGGAAGAATCTCCGGGATGTCGCGACCGCCATCCTGCTGCAATCCCACATCAGGAAAGGGCGAAAGTTGAGCCGACAGCGTGGACGGAAACACGAGTAATCCACCCGCGATAACCACAGGAAGAAAGAGCAATCGAAATCTGGCAGGAAGGAAGATCAAACCGGGAATTTCGGGAAAGGTATCATACGATAAGACTGTCGACCAGTCCTGTGCTGCCGCCTGCGTAGGAAGCAACGACTGCGGACTGAAAAGACAAAAGCGTGGAGGACTGAAAGCACGCCGGAAATTCGACGCTCCCCCGGTTTCCGCAATCTTCGGATTAGACGCGAAAAGGCCCCGCAGAAAATCTTCCTGCGAGGCCCTTTGTAAGATTGTTAGCAAACTCCGGAAATCAGGCAGTCGCCGCAGCGGGCCCCTGATACTGGGCGCTTCCGAATCCGAGGATCGGATAGAAGATCGGAGACAAGAGAATCAATCCGGCAGCAAATCCCCCGCCTTTTCCAAAACTCTTCGCCAGATCAATTGCGAGAATAATGCCGATGACGATGTTCACAAAGGGAATGAGCATCAGCACAATCCACCAAACGGGACGGCCTACGATCTCGAGAAGAACAATCGCGTTGTAGATGGGAACGATGGCGGCCCAACCCGGCTTCCCGGCTTTTACAAAGATTTTCCACAACGCGATGATAAGAATCGCGATGAAGACGAGATAGACCAGCATTCCAACACCCCCGATGATGGCTTCGAGAACGCCGGGTTCACCGGTTGGATAGACTTCGGCTTGAGCAAGCAATAGAGTAGACATAGGTTTCACAAGATAGCGGTTTTTTTTTGATGCTGAGAGATTCCGAATCGAATCCCTCGTTCGAATCGTATAGACGAGCGAAAGAAAAAACGATGCAATTATTCGGAAAAAAGTTTCCTTTTTGCCTCTTCGACATCTTTCGCAATCTGCTCTTTCAGCTCCACAACACCCGCAAATTTCATCTCGGGCCGTAGAAACTCGACAAACTGTATCTCGAGATCCTCGCCGTAGATCTCGTGATCCAGCCCGAACAGGTGCACTTCGAGAAGGCGCTTCATTTTCCCTCCTTCGACCGTCGGGCGATACCCGAGGTTGGCGACCCCGTTCCAACCATCACCGGATCCTGTGGCTACCACCAGGTAAACACCTGTCGGGGGGAGTTGCTCCCGATGCGGATTCATATTGGCCGTCGGAAACCCGATCGTCCGGCCGAGTTTCCGGCCTTCGATGACGGTGCCATAGACGGTGTAGTCACGGCCCAGAAGTTCCTTTGCGATCGCAAAGTCCCCAGCTCCGACCGCTTCGCGGATCCTGGTGCTGCTTACCCGCATTCCATTCACTTCGACGGTCTCAATTCCACTGACGGAAAATCCGTGCCGCCCGCCCAGAGTCCGGAGCAGATCCGTATCCCCCGAGCGACCTTTCCCAAACTGCCAGCTTTCCCCCACGCAAATTCTCGAGAGACCTTCCGGCGGAGCCGAATCGAGAAGGGATGCCACAAACTCCTCACCGGTTCGGGAGGCAAAATCAGAATCAAACGGGACCACCAGAACGGTATCGATCCCGAAGAGTCGTTCAAGAAGATGCAGCTTGTGAGCCGGAGCGGTTAGAAGCCGAGGAGCATTGCGGGGAGACAGGATTTCGACGGGATGAGGATCAAAGGTCACCACCAACGCAGTTCCGCCTGTTTCCCGGGCTGATGCCTTCGCCCGGTTGATCACCGCCTGATGCCCGAGATGAAGTCCGTCAAACACCCCGATCGCAAGATGCAGGGGCCCCTTAACCCGTTTCAGATCAGCGATGTCAAAAAGGACGTCCATTTCCAAAAGCGGACACGGGAGATCCCCCCGCGTCAAGCTCCGCGCAAACGCGAAACCTCCGGAAGAGTCATCATTTTGGAGATGATGTCGTCCCGATCGCCGAATTTCAGCTCTTCAAAAGTGACCGCCCGTTCCAGATCAAATTTTCCGGAGCGCGTCCGGCGAAGGGACTTCATGTGGGCGCCGCAACCGAGATCCTGACCGATGTCATGACAGTAGGTCCGGACGTAAAATCCCTTGCTGCACTTCACCGTGAATTTCACGACAGGCAACTCGATCCCGTCAATGCGATAGCTGAAGACATGCACGAAACGTGGATCGCGCTTCACTTCTTTCCCCTGGCGGGCCAGCTTGTAGAGAGGAACCCCATCCTTCTTGATCGCTGAAACCATCGGCGGCATCTGATAGAAATCCCCTTTGTATTTGTCGAAGGCTTCGCGAATCTGCTCCTCGGAAAACGCCGGAACCTCCGACTCGGTCTCGACTTCGCCTTCCGCGTCCTGGGTGTTGGTCGTCTTGCCCAGTTCGAGCGATCCGGTGTATTCCTTGTGCTCCGACATGAGCAGGTCCTGAATCTTGGTCGCTTTTCCGATCACAAGAATCAGCAGGCCCGTAGCCATGGGATCCAGCGTCCCGCAATGACCGATCTTCTTGGTATTCAGGGTGCGCCGCGCCACGGCAACAACGTCATGCGAGGTCATGTCCTGGCCCTTGTCCACCAACAACACTCCGGTAATAGGTTCCGTACTCATACTCACTCAAAAAACATCCCCGCAGCGTTCGGCACGGGAGCGCGAAAAGTATCGCCGTCCCACAAAATGGAAACCGATTTGTTTGGAAATAGTCGGGAACAAATCACACGTGGAGATCAGATCCCCTGATCCGTTTCTCCAAAGCCCCCGTCGTTCAACCCCAACAGGATTACGTCGACCACCAAACCCTCTTTGCCTTCACTTTTTCCGCAAATCGTAGCAGATCAGCCGGGAGCCCATTTCATTTTGATTGATGTAGAGTAAGCCATTGCTCAGCGCAGGCGGCGCCCAGGTTTCCGGAGCGTAAAAGAGCCGGGCCTTGGATCGAATTTCAAATCCTGCCGGACTCAAATCCATGCGCAGAAGTGCCCCGTTTTCGCTGATGCAGAAAAAGCCACCATCGACGTAGATGAGGTGAGCATGCCCGAGGCTGATCGGGATCGGGCGTTCTTCCCATAGAATAGTCGTCTGATAAAAGATCTCGTTCCAATACATGCGCCCACTCGAAGCATCCAGGGCAAGCATGAGCCCCCCGTTTCCACCAAATCCGTAAATCACGCCCTGATGATAAATCGGAGTTTGAAACTGGCAGCCCAGTTCAAGCGAGGTCCACAGCACCCGCGCCCGGAAGTCCGGTCCGTATTGGAGCATCACGCCGCCTTTCCCGTAGTCTTCTGTGAGGAAGATCCGGTTCGGCCCACAGGGAACCGGGGTCGCTGCATTAACACTCGCAAAATTGTCTGACCGCCACGAAAACGCATCATCGATGGTCCCGTTTTCCGGCTGAATACAGAGCAAACCTCCGTGAGGTGGTTTCACCATTCCCCCCGCAAACACGAAGAGCCGGTCCTCGCCATTCACCTTTCCGATCACCGGCGAGGCATAACTTCCGTTCCATTCATGGTCGTTCGTCCAGATCACAGAACCGTCCTTCTTATTCAAGGCGACGACGCAATTTTCCTCCGCGCCGACGTGGACAATCAACTTCTCTCCGTAGACGAGCGGGCACGATCCATATCCGAAAAAGATAGGCGACGGGCCAAACTCCTTCTCCAGTTTCAGCTGCCAGGAAACCTTTCCCGTCTCCACTTCAAAACAGATCAGATCACCGTCATTGCCGAGCGTGTAGACCAATTTTGTTTCCGGATCGATCACCGGACTGGAGCGCGGCGTATCGACGATCCCGTAGCTCTGCGCGACATCAACAGGATACGAATGAGTCCAGATGTCCTCTCCCGTCTCCGCATCGAGGCATCGGATTTCCTCCTTATCCTCCACCTGATGGATGAAAACCAGCTTTCCGTCAGCAATCACCGGACCCGAATGTCCCTTTCCTCGCTCCACTTCCCAGAGCAAGGCCGGGCCTTCTTCGGTGTATTCGGTATTCAACCCGGTTTCCGCACTGTGAAGATCGAGATTCGGCCCGAGAAAATGAGGCCAATCGGCCGCCTGCAGGGGGCTCAGTCCCGAAAGGAGAACCGCACTGGCAAGAAAGTAGTATCGAAGGCAGGAAAGCTTCATCCCAAACAGTAAGGCAAATCGTGCAATGCGGTTGCATTTTTCTTGGAAAAAGACGCCACCTCGCCACAGTGAATACTCATGTCAGAGTCAACATCACTGCAGGGAAAACGGGTTCTTGTCACGGGCGCCTCGAGTGGGATCGGGCGGGCGATCGCTCTTGCGTTGGGAGAAAAGGGAGCGGAAATTGCAATCCTCGCACGACGCGAAGATCGATTGCGTGACGTCTCGGAGAAGATCATCGAATCCGGCTCAAAGGGTATTTCGGTCCCGGTGGATCTTTCGGACTCCGGGGCCGCCCAGGATGCGGTCAACTTCGCCGCCAGCGCTCTGGGGGGACTGGATATTCTCATCAATGCCGCAGGAGTCGCGCGACAGGCCGGACTGAGCGACGGAAAGATCGAAGACTGGAGGACCATGCTCGACGTCAACGTCTTCGCGCTCGCTGTCGTGACACGGGAAGCACTGACCCATTTTCCCGATCAAGGCGGCCACGTCGTGAACATCAGCAGCATGTCAGGACATCGCGTCCCCGGAAAAGGAGGCTTCTACGCCGCCACCAAATTCGCGGTCCGGGCGATGACGGAGGGACTCCGACAGGAACTCCGTGCGGCTGGTAATCAGACCCGCGTTTGCAGTATCTCTCCGGGCTTCGTCGATACCGAGTTGCTCGACGAATATTTCGCCACCTCAGGAGGAGACGAGTCCAAATACGATAAGATCGGATATCCCCTTCTTCAGCCGGAGGAAATCGCCGACCTCGTGATCCACCAACTCACGATGCCGCCTACAGCCGAAGTGACCGACATCCTCGTGCGACCGACGGCACAGGCGACGTGAGCCTACTCTGAAGATGCTCACCTCTTCCGGAGAACCTTCACCCCGACCCGGACACGGTCCGTGACCTCCGAAGCGCTGCTGGAACGTCCCACTACCGTCCCTGTTACTCTTCTCTTTTTCGGATTCAACAGCTTGAGTCGCATTTCGTAGTTCTCGCGCCCACCCCCGGTGAGACCTTCCGTTTGAAAATTCCCGGACCAAACCGCAGCGGTGATGTTCTCTTTCGATCCGGAAAGACGGGAATACGAGAATCGGGCACTCCGATGACCCTTCGTCCCGCGGATCAAAATCTCCTCGGGCAACTCATCACTCTCCGAGGTAAAGAAGAAGCGGATGCTCTTTCGATTTCCCATTTGAACCTTCTTCATCCCCAGACGGGTCAGACCATACACATCGCCGCCCGCCAGCGTGGAAAGAGAGGATCCAACCGACAAATCAGGTCGCGCCGGCATCGCCGCCAGCAAAGTTGGCTCTACCGTTTGCCCCGAAATCCCCGCGGCATTGACCGCCTGCACCCAGTAGTAGGTATCCACAGCCGGGTTCGCCTCGTCATCCTCATACAGAAATCCGCTCGTAATTTCCGTGAGCTCGGCCTCTCCGAAATTCATCGTCGTTCCACGGAAGACGCGATAGCTGCCTCCCCCTGCATCGGTCCAGGTAAGCTCATTGGTTCCGGGACTGATCCGGCGGATCGTAAGGGTCACGGGGACGGACCTAAGTGGCAGCGGCAATTCCACAGACGTATTCCCAACCGAATAGACCAACCGCACCCCGGCGGTATGGCCTGTGCGAATCCATTCCGGCAGTCGAAGCCGGACCTCCCCCGGCAGGCTGCCGGGCTCAAAGGAAACCGAAGGATCCAGAGACCACGGACCAGTTGATTCGTCCGCTGTCGTTTCCGCCTTCAGCCAGGCGTTCTCCGGGATTTCCGAATCGAGGACAAACCGGAGAAATCCCCCCTCTTCGTCGCTGCCCGGCTCAAAGGGGCTTGCAGAAATCTGATCCGGCAACAATTCGTGAAACTGCTCCGCCAGGTTGGGGAGATCGTCTTCGTCCGGATCATCCGACGGATCCCGATCCTCGACGGCGACTCCCGCGATTCCATTGATCCAATCCTCAAACGAGGGCAAATCCGTCCGCCTAAGAACCGCCCGTAGCGTAGGTCGAAGGTTCGCATCCGCCGCTTCCCGCGAAGCATAGCGAAAAACCGTCGCCGAAGTTTGCTGCGATTGAATGCGGAAACCGAGCGACAGAATTCCATCCTCCGCGTTTTCGACGCCGGTCCGCGATGTTAGATCGAAGTTCTGAGTCAGTGTCGGGGCCGGGCTCCAAACCGAAAGCGATTCTCCAAAAGCGGGCCGGCTTGCCCAGGTCAGGCTGGATTCATTCCACGAATCGTCGGAGGTAAAAAACGTCTCCGCAACGCAGTCAGTATCCGGGATCCCCGCGTGGATTTCCAGGCTCGCAACTTCCACAAGCACCCCGCTCCACTCCGCGAGATCAAACTGAAGAAAGAACTCCCGGTCATAATCCGTCCCGTTCACGTTTTTCATCCAAAGACTTGTCCCGGTATTGAACCCCTGATTTTGAGAACCGGGATCGCCAAAAACAAAGCCGTCCGCCACCGGAGTCATCTCGCCGGAAAACAGAGCCGGTCCAAAGACGCGCACGGTAACCGTATCCGAAGACTCCGCGAGCGGATGATCCATGCCATTCAGGCGGGCTACGCAGGTGAACTCGTATTCGCCCGGACCTGGCAGAGCCACCCGGGGCGAGAGAGTCGAGGTGGAATCAAACACCGCCCCGGGAGGACCGCCCGTCTGGCTCCACGTGATCGTTCCATTCCCGGGAACAACTTCGGCATCGCCCCACCGAACCAAACCCGGAAGCGGAATGCGGTTCACCGGAAAATAGAAACTCATCTCATCTCCGAGATCGACCTTCGGCAGGCCCAGCCTCCTCCCGAACTGATCCAGGTAGAGCGAAAAAGGATCGAGCGAGTCCCCGGCGCCGACCCCTTCCACATGATCGACCGGATCTGTTTTCTCCGTCGACGTGCCACCGGTTTCAACCGCCGTCACCGCTCCTCTCGTCCCCACGACGTAGCCATAGCGGGACTGCTGCGAATGCACCACTTTCCCAATCGGGCTCGACTCCCCTAACAGATTCCAAAAGACGGTATGGGCCGAAGTCAGATTGTGCTTCGGAGCCGTGCCGTAGGGCCGGTAGTGAGCCGTAAACCAGGAATTTTTCACCCGGCAAACATCGACCAGATTCGAATGGGAAAAGCGCATGTGATGGTCACTCGCTTTGCCCGAAGTATTGTAACTGCCCGTTGACCCCGTCGCCTTTCCGGTATCCCTGTCGAGACAATCGTGAATCACATTTCCCGACGAGCCCATGTGGGAAAAGACAATCCCGTGACGACTGAACTCCGCCGTGCAGCGTTGCACGAGACACTCATTCGAATTGGACAATCGAAACATGTACCCGTTTCCCCCGCCACCTCCATATTGAGGGCGCTGAAAATGGCAGTCTTCGACGGTGACGCCGCGACACTCCGTCAGAAGAAGACCATTGGATAAAAGATGGGCACCGCTCGTGTTTCCCGAAGCCTGAAAGGTGTCCACTCTCCGCATCCACGAGTTCCTCGCGTTGCGCCAGCTGATCAGATACGAGGCGTGTGTGTCGTAGGCACTCTTCGCAGGATCGGTGTAGTCAGACTCTCCCCAGTTGTTTCCGGGATGCTGCACCCCGCCGATCGAAAAATCCTCCAGCCCCACCTCGGCGAGCGCGTTGTTTCGAATGTAGACTCTCGCGTTGTCTCTCGTCTTGATCGCATACCGGGTCGGCGCATCGATGATCAGTCGATTGCGGGCGGCATCGATCTCCAGAATTTGACGGGAATAGCGCAAGCCTCCGAGAGAAGATTCATATCCCAGCCAGAGAGGCTCTTTGTGTTCCGTCACCCATTCGGGCGTGACGTCCGTGCGAATCACGATCCAGTCACCCACGGCAAAAGGCGCCACATCCGCCACGGGAATCTCGAGAACAGGTCCGGGAAGATCTTCCGTGATCGTATAAGCCGTCCCGCTGTTATACCCCCAGTGCGGTGTACTCCCCGTGATCTCAATGACGCGCTTGCTCCGCATTTCATAGGATGTGCAGAGGAGAAAAGTCTGGTCTTTCCCCGCCCCTCTCATCACGACCGGGGACCCATTGATCCGCAGTGCGAAATTCTGTCCTGTTCCCGGAGCGACCGCAAAGGTCCCCGCAGGAAGATAGACAACGCCTCCTCCGGCCAACTCGGCGGCATCGATCGCCGCTTGAATCGCCGCCGTGCTGTCGTTCACACCGGTCGGATCCGCTCCGTAGTCGTTCACCACGTGGAAGACCGGTCCCGCCACATCAGGAATCGACTGCTCGCCCCGGTGATATCCCGCGTAGGAAAAATCCTGAATCAGCTTGTCGGTGTAGAAATCGAGCGCCGGAACGGGGCTCCAACCCGCATCATACAGGGGCGACTCCCAGGCCACAACCGGGAGAATCCCCGGCAAAAGAATGGCCAGAAAAAATTGTTTCCACTTCCGATTCACAAGAGGAAAAACTATCAGGAAGCAGTAGCAAAGACAACGGCAATCGGAGTCCTCTACAGCTTCACCGCACGGCTCGCCGCCATCATCGGCATCCAGCCCTGGAGCCCGGTTGACTCCTCGTCCCAGTCGTCTTCGTAGAATCCCGTGATCGCAAAACCGGCGTCGCATTGGCCACCGATCTGCTCTTCCCAACTGTGGCTGAACTCAACACTCAACTGCGCCTCCATCTGATCGGAGAGCAACTCCGCTTCGGCATGCTCCAGATCAGAATACGGGAGACGATGCTTCACCACCAACTCGCCGGTCTCCTCCAACAGCTCGTGATCAAACAGGAAAAACGCCGGATTCATAAATCCGCAAAGCAGCGAGCCGCCCGGTTTCAGAACCCGGTGGCATTCCTTCCAGATCGGAGGAAGCGACTCCGCAAACACATTCGAAACTGGATTAAAAATGAAATCGAACGCCCCGTCCTCCAACCCTGTAAGGTCCGCCATGTCACCCTGTTGAATCACGATGGAAAGCCCGAGCCGGGCACAGGTCTCTTCGTCTTTCCGCAACTGCACATCGGAGGCATCGAAAGAAACCACCTCCGCTCCCGCCGAGGCAAAAATCGGCACCTGCTGGCCGCCGCCACTGGCAAGCGCCAGAATCTTCACTCCCTTCATATCCGGGTAGGAAGGGAACCACGATTCCGGAACCGGCTTGTTCGGCGTGAGAATGACCGACCACTCCCCTGCTTTGGCCTTTTCAAAGACCTCATCCGGATACGGCGTGCTCCAGCGGCAGCCTTCCTCCGACTGCAGATTCCAGGCGTTGCGATTGTATTCGGTGATGTTCATAGAAAAGGTCAGCGAAGCCATACCATCGCTCGCAGCAGTTGAGTTTCGAGCAAAAATGAGGAAGGGTGTAGGTAAGTCGGAGATCCGGCTTTTTCACCCATGGATGATTCTGAAACCGCCGAACTCGTCTACGAGGCTCGGGACCTGACCAAGGTCTACCACATGGGAGAGGTATCGGTGCAGGCCCTGCGTGGAGTCGACATTCAGCTGTATGAATCGGAACTGATCGTCTTACTGGGACACTCCGGAAGCGGCAAATCCACCCTTCTCAATATTCTCGGCGGCCTCGACGTGCCCTCCTCGGGAGAGGTATTCTATCGTGGCAGCAGGATGTCGGATTTCTCGGAAGCGGAACTGACCCGGTATCGCCGCGAACATGTCGGGTTCGTCTTTCAGTTTTACAATCTCATCCCCTCGCTGACGGCCCGGGAAAATGTGGCTCTTGTCACAGAAATCGCCCGTGACCCGATGAAGCCGGAGGACGCTCTCGCTCTCGTCGATCTTACCAATCGAATGGATCACTTTCCCTCCCAGATGTCGGGAGGGGAGCAGCAGCGCGTTGCAATTGCGAGGGCCATTGCCAAGCAGCCGGATGTGCTTCTTTGTGACGAACCTACCGGAGCCCTCGATTTGGAAACCGGTATCAAGGTTCTCGAAGCGATCGACAATGTGAACCGGGAGTTGGGAACGACCACTGCGGTGATCACCCACAACAGCGTGATCTCCGATATGGCTCACCGCGTCATTCGTCTTCTCGACGGGCAAATCGAATCGATCGAAGAAAACGACGTCATCCGCGCCGCATCCGAACTGAACTGGTAGTCGAAGATGAGCGCTCTAAACCGAAAGCTCATTCGCGACCTCCTCCACATGAAGGGACAGGCAATCGCGATTGCCGCCGTGATCGGTTGCGGAATCGCCATTTTTATCGGAGCGCAATCGACACACTGGTCGCTGCAATCGGCACGCCAGGCCTACTACGAGAGAAACCGGTTCCCTGAGGTTTTCAGCTCGCTGAAACGGGCCCCCAACTCAATCGCCGGTCGAGTCAGGGACCTACCGGGAGTTCGGAGCGTCGTGACCCGTATCGTGAAAGGAGTAACCTTGACTGTTCCCGGATTGGAGGAACCGGCCGTCGGCAAACTCATTTCCTATCCGGACCGGGGCGAGCCCGTCATCAGCACGGTGCATCTTCTTACGGGAAGATTTCCCGATCCGTTGCGAAACGGCGAAGTCCTCGTGGAGGAAGCCTTTGCCTCCGAACATGGCTTTCAGCAGGGAGACAAAATCGACGCGGTCATGAATGGGAGGCTCCAGACTCTCACCATCACCGGAGTGGCCATGTCGCCGGAATACATCACCACGATCCAGCCCGGAAGCCTGTGGCCCGACGACAAGCGCTTCGGTATATTCTGGATGCCCCGAAGACAGATGGAGGCGGCCTTCGAGATGGAGGGAGCCTTCAACGATATCGCCCTGACTCTGACAGGAAATGCGATTGAAGAAGAGGTCATACGCCTTCTCGACCGCACCCTCGCTCCCTCCGGAGGATTGGGAGCCTACGGTCTGGATCTTCATTACTCGCATCGATTTATCTCCGATGAACTGACGCAGCTTCGAACGATGAGCATCATTCCGCCTACGATCTTTCTGGGCGTTGCGGCGTTCCTTCTCAATGTGGCCCTGCGCCGAATTCTCAGTTTGCAGCGGGAGCAAATCGCGGCCCTCAAAGCATTTGGATACAGCAATCGCGAGATTGGATTTCACTACGGAGGCCTGATCAGTGCGATCATTGCACTCGGTTCGATTCTGGGATGCCTGCTCGGAATCTATATGGGGAAAAGCATGACCGCTATGTATGCGGAGTTCTACCGGTTCCCCATCACGGTCTTTAAAATTGATTTCCGTATTCTGATCGGTGGCGTTTGCCTGAGCTTCCTCGCCGGTCTCGCCGGAGTCGTTTCCGCGGTCCGAAATGCCGTCCGCATCCAACCGGCGGAGGCGATGCGCCCGGAACCGCCTCCGAGCTACGAGCCCTCATTTATCGAACGCATGGGTTGGCATCGTTTTCTCAGCCAGGCTCCCCGAATGATTCTCCGGGAACTGACACGTAGGCCGGCCAAGGCGGCACTCACCAGCCTTGGAATTGCTTTCGCCTGTGGAATTCTCATTGTCGGAAACTTCGGAAAGGATGCCGTCACCTTTCTGATCGATTTCCAGTTCGATCTTCAGCAACGACAGGATGCTACCCTGACCTTTTACGAAGCCGTTCCGATCCGGGCGATCTCCAGCCTCAAACACATCGATGGCATTGTCTCGGTCGAACCGTTTCGCTCGGTCCCGGTACGGTTTCGCCATGGGCAGTTCTCGCGGCAGACCTCCATTATGGGAGTAAAGGAGAAACGGGAGCTCTTCCGGCTTCTCAATACCGACGGGCAGGAAGTTCCTCTGCCGGATGACGGCCTCATCCTCTCTTCTGCTCTTGCCGGGATTCTATCCGCCCACATTGGCGACACGGTTCATGTCGAAGTTCTCGAGGGGGAAAGAGCCAAACGGAAAGTGAAGGTCGCCGGAGTCGTCGATGATTTTTCGGGAACGGCTTCCTATATGAACATCCGATCGCTCAACCGGCTCATGAGCGAGCCGCCCGTACTCACCGGGGCCTGGATCTCGATTCGGGACGGAAGCTCGCATCATGTATTTCAGGAGCTCAAAGAAACGCCTGCCATCGCCGGGGTCACCTTGCAAAAGGTCGCCGTCGAAGGCTTCATGGATTCTTTTGCGGAAAACCTTCTTCACATGCGCATGTTCAATGTCGTCTTTGCCTGCATCATTGCCTTCGGTGTCGTCTACAACAGCGCGCGAGTCGCCCTTTCCGAACGGGGCCGGGAACTCGCCACGCTCCGGGTGATCGGCTTTACCCGCGGGGAAGTTTCCTCGATTCTCCTCGGTGAGCTTGCCTTCCTCACCGTAATCGCGATTCCGGTGGGATTTGCGATCGGCTACTCCCTCTGTCTTTTCATTTCCACCGCTCTCGAAACCGAGCTGTATCGAATCCCCATGGTGTTGAATCCACCCACTTTTGCCTTCGCCGCAGTTGTCGTCGGACTCGCCGCCCTCGTTTCCGGCCTGCTGGTTCGCCGCGGCATTGACCATCTCGATATGGTTTCCGTTCTCAAATCCAGCGAGTAACCCATCCGCCTCCCACCCTATCCTGACAAACCCATATTCTCCAATCCAATGAGCACACAAAAGACCAAACCGGCTATGGGAAAGATCATTCGCTGGCTGCTCACCCTCCTCCTCATCGGGCTTCTCCTCTGGGCAGGATTCCGCCCCCGACCCGTTGAGGTCGATGTAGCCACAGTATCGAAGGGAACGCTACAGGTTACCGTCGACGAAGATGGTGAGACCCGAATCAGGGAACCCTACCTGATATCAGCGCCCCTCGCAGGACGACTCATGCGGGTAGAACTGGAGCCGGGCGATTCGATTTCCAGGGATCAAATCATCGCCTCCATCGATCCGGGTGCGCCGGGATTGCTCGATGTTCGAAGCCAGGCGGAGGCCGAAGCGCGGGTCAAAGTTACGGAAGCGGCCCACGCGCGGGCCCTGACCCAACTGGATATCGCCAAGGCGCATTTGGAAAAAGCACAGCGCTATTTCGAGCGGGACAAGGGCCTCCTTGCGAAAGGAAACATCGCCAAACCGACCCTCGATGATACCGAGCACGCTCTCCGCGTCGCGAAAAGCAATGCTTCCGCGGCGGAGTCCGCGCTCGAAGTTTCGAACTTTGAAATGGAACAGGCAAAAGCGGCCCTGCTTCATTCCCGATCCCTGGAAAACGAAAACACTCCTTCGGGACGGCAGTTTGAGGTCCACTCCCCCATCGATGGCGTCGTCCTTCGGCAGTTCAAGGAAAGCTCGACCATGGTCCCTGCCGCCGAAGGCATTCTCGAAATCGGGGATCCCGACGATTTGGAAATTCGTATCGATGTTTTATCCGAAGACGCCGTTAAAATCACTCCCGGGCAGATCGTGAAGCTGGAAAACTGGGGCGGATCGTTCCCCCTGAAAGCACACATCCGACGTGTCGAACCCTCCGCCTTTACCAAGGTCTCCGCGCTCGGAGTCGATGAACAACGGGTTTGGGTCTACGCGGACTTTATCGGTCAGGAAACGCAGTCCGACGAATTACGGGAACCGGAACTGACCTCCGGGAAAACCTTGCTCGGCGATGGCTATCGCATCGAGGCACGTATCGTCGTTTGGGAGAAAGACGGTGTCATCAAGGCGCCTTCCGGAGCCCTCTTCCGCGACGAAGAGAGCAACCAGTGGTCGGTCTATCGTGTCGAAGAGAAAAGGGCGGTCCTGACTCCTGTGACTCGTGGGAAAGACAATGGACTCGAAGCGGAAATTCAATCCGGACTTTCCCCGGACGACAAAGTGATTTTGCATCCGGGCGACAAGATTCAAGACGGCGTCGCCGTTCTGGAGCGAAAATAGAGGCGACTCACTCCAACGACTGATTCTTTGTGCTGTCGAGGCGAAACCGCACCGTCTCCGTTCCGGGTTGATAGACAATCAATTCGTAGGTTTCGGCAAGCGGGTCGGTTCGATATTGCAACCAGTCGTCCTCCATACCTGCATCGTAGGGAGTCTTCGTCCAGGGATTCGAGGGAGGCGTTTCCAGAAATCCCCTCTCTTTGAGAAAGGCAATCAACTCCCCGCCGGACATCATTCGTTTCGGATACAGCTCTTCCTCGACATGATAGTTTTGCACGGCCTCCTGGATCTCCAGAAGGAGCGTTCGGATCCGCTTTTCCTGGCGCTTTTCCCGAAGCGGGACCCCGAGAAGAATTGAGGCGATGCCTGCTACCACCACCAGTCCTGCCAATCGAACCAAAACAGATCTCTTCGCCTTCATCCTAACCAAACCTCCTGTGGAATCAAATACAGGGCAACCGCCACGCCCAAGAGAGCCAGCCCCAACCAGTCGCGCTCGCCAAACGAATCCTTACCGGCACGGCGGCGCACGAATTCCAGAAGCCAACCGGTCGGACACCCGAATTTGCAATACGCCATCGGGAAAAAGAGAGACAGCAGGAGCCCCACGATCGCGACAAGAATGGTCGCCAGACCAGCCGCCTTGAGGAGATAGGCATCAAAGGGTTCGATTCCGGCGAGATCGAGATCCAGTTGGAGAAAGGAAACTCCCAACACGACGAAAAGCAGCATCACCGGAATGAGGCGCCCGATCCATTTCCCGTCGTCCGGCAGAGGTCGCTTCCATCGCGCAGGCATCACCTTCATCGCCCACCGTTGCAGATTTCCGTGCGGACAAATGAACTGGCAGTAGAGCGGTTGCTTCGTGAACCAGGGGATCAGAAACGCAGCCACCACAAAGACAACCAGCCCGGGAGTGGCCTCCCAGGGAACCCGACTCTCCGCCCATCCGACGAGGAGCGATTGCGCGATGAGATCCCCCAACCAGAATCCCAACAAAGCAATCGTGGCCACCGAATAGATCCATCGCCACTTCTGCACCGACTTGCGTTTCCAGAATGCAAAGAGGCAGCCTCCCGCGAGAAAAAGCAGCAGCGCCGCGTCACGGAGACCAAAGCTGAGCGAACGTTCCAGACCCGACTCTCCGTTCGCGATCGCGAGACGATGGGTGATGCTTTCCATGACGGCTTCACTGGTCCGGGTCGCTCCGGAAACGGAATAGAGTTCCGCCTCGTTGAAGTCCGTTATCTCGGCGATGGCATTCCACTCACGTCCGTTCCACCGCTCCATGAAAAGGTAGTCCAGTTTGACGTCTTCAACATGACTGGGAGTATCGTAACTGTGCCGGATCCCGATTCCGACGCCTTTGTCCTCCGCGTCAAACACGGCGAGAACATCGCTGGGACCAGAGTAGCCAACGACCTCACGGGAGTAGGGCATCGTTCGCACCGCGTATCCAATTTCGCCGCCCTGATCATCCAACACAAAAAGACCACCTCTCGGTCCGCTGTCGACACGCAATCGATGGGCCTCCGGCAGAAACTCGCGAACCTCCGAGGTCGTGATCGGCCAGGCTCCCTGAACCCGCAGCCGGTCATGATGGCTGCGGATCAGAAGCGCAATGGCAACAAGAACCGAAAGCCGGAAAATCTGGAGGAGATGCGATTTGATGAGCAGAAACTAGACGGGATTTCCCTTTGCGCCAATCACTTGAAATCGTGATGTCCAATCGAGACGACGGCCGTTGGGAACCAAAGCCGTTACCTCAGTTTGTCGGCAATGCTTTCCGTGTAGCCTGTCATCTCAAGGAATGCGCGCCCGACGACTTCTCCATTTTCGATAATGTCACAGGCCCCTTCCCAATAACTGACGCCGCCGGAACCGCCTGTCATTTCCTGATTCGGCATCGTCGGCTGCAGTTGAAACGACCGTCGATCTCCCGACTCCGGATCGGTTGCTTCAATCGTCGGGGAAATCGGATAGACCGCGCCGGTCTTCGGGCTTTCCCAGGAGCCCTCATGAATCCACCGGTAGTCGTCCAGCGTCTGGTGCGTCAGTTTTCCGGTCGGGTCGATCCAGACGAGTTTGGAATATTCAGAAGGCTCCCCGCTGTCGGTTCGGAGGACATAGCCCATAATTTCGCGACCGTCGAAAAATTGAAGGCAGGCCCAGTCCCACCCCACCTGGTTCCGATCGAGTTGGCTGCTCGAAATCTCGTGATCCATCCACGCCTCACCCGCGACCGAATAGGTTTTCCCGCCAAAAGAAAGCGTTCCCTCGGCATCGAGTCGCGGAAAGGTGATGTAGTAGCTGGCTGCTGTGCCTTCCGGACCTTTCCGGGAAATCCCCTCTTCTCCGAAAATGACATGGGATTTGTGGGGCTGTAACTGGAGATCAAAATCCGCTTCGGAGCGAATCGACCCGACCAGACGCATACCACTTCCTTTTTTGAGCAGCTTCCAGTTTCCGTTGAAGACGTCCAGCTCCCCCACCTTTGCACCGGCATCCCAGCCTCCCCGGTTGAGACGTTCTTCATGGAGAAACACACCCGTGTCCGGATTGCTGATTCCCATGTGCGCCATGTAGATCTGCGACTCTCCAAACGCCTCTCCCTTGGGAACGTCGACCGGACTCTGACCCAGCCGGAAAAAAGTGGCCTGGAACCCGAACCGTTTTTCATCGGAGAAAAGATGCCCGGTGAGGTACCACCACTCGATCTTGAAATCGGGATGACTCCCATGATCCCCGGGAAAACGAAGTTCGTGGCCGACCCGCGGGATATTCCAGGCAGGCTCGTCCGCCTGACTCAGGGAGAAAAGAAGCCCAATCACCCAGATCCGGAGATTTCTCCAAAGCAGTACCAAGCCACCGCACTCCAAAAGTTCTTTCGATTTCATTCCTGACGATCCGATTTGAGTTCTGCGTTTCGAAATCCCACCACCCACGCAACGATCGCGGCGGCACCCACGGTGAGGAGCCCGAGTAGGAGAAAAGATGCCCAGGGAACCCGGTAGACGAGGGTCCAGCCAAAGCTCTGCGGGTTGATGACATAGATCAGAACCCACCCTAACAAAAAACTGAGCAAAATTCCTCCAACGTAGCCCACCATCGCCAACCCGGATCCTTCCCACATCGTCGACCGTGCGATTTCCCTCCGCGTCGCCCCGAGCGACTTGAGAGTGGTCAGTTCGTTTCGCCTTTCCAGCAACAGCCCCGCCAATGCCAGCCCCAGCCCGCTCACCGCGATAATCACGGCAATGGCCTCGAGCGCATAGGTCACTGCAAAGGTCTGGTGAAAAATCCGGATCGATTCCTTCCGCAACTTGGCATTGGTCCTCGCATTCAAAAACGGAAACTCAGAGTGGATTCGCTCAATCAGTTGCTCGTGGTCCGTGCCGTTCTCCGCATAGAGCGCGATATTGGAAATGCTCGTATCTGAAAACCAGCGACTCGTGTGCTGTCGGGACACGATCAGCGTACCGGTTTCGTTTCCATATTCAGCAAAAACCCCCGCTACCGTGATCGGCTGAATCCCCGCAGGCGTCGGAAGAGCAATCGGGCTTCCCAGCTCGATATCAAATCTCCGGGCCATTGATTGCGAGATCCAACCCGGATAGCGATCTCCTGTCATTTCCTCGAGCGCATGCGGCCCCTTGTCCTTCGGCGGGTCGACCCAGATCAGCTGCAAATATCGCTCGGGGTCGTCGTTGTAGTCGGCTCCGCCCAGGAAGAAATCCCCGCCCCTGGAGGAAATTGTGTAGCGCCTCAACTTGTCCATCCCGGCCACTCCCGGCATCTCCGCAATCCTTTGCCAGGTCTCTTCCGAAACCGTGTTTTCGTTCGCCACGGAATTCGCGCCTGCCGCAGCGATGTAGATATCCGCCTTCAGCAATTGATGAATCCATGAGGTCAACGTCGTTTCAAAACTTGCCACGAGAATTCCCATGGCTGCCGACATCCCGATCGCGACGGCAAGACCTGCCGCAGTCAAACGATGACGGCCTTCCGGTCTTTTGAGCTGACTGGCCGCATACGACCACATTACGTTGCCCTTCAGGCGGGCCAGAAGAGCCGCCATCGGCCGAAACAGCGAACCGATCAAAATGCTCGCACTGAAAACGAGCACCATCGCGGAAAGATAGCCGCCGATCGGGACGGTCGTTCCCGAAGACATCGTGACCGGTTGGAGAAACGCCAGACCGAGGCCCACCGCAAGCAGGAACCAACCCAGCGGACGGTTCCGAAGCAAGGCCAGTCCCCCGCCCTGCGTGCCCTGGCGCATCGTCTGAGCCGGGGGAGTCATCGACGCCTCCCGGGCCGGGATCATGGCCGCCACGACGCTGGCAGCGAGACCAAAAAAGAGACAGAACAGAATTTCGCTTCGCTCCAGCACAACCGCCGTGGTCGTCGTTTGGTAGTAGATCGTATTCACGGTTTGAGCAATCGCGCCCACCATTCCAATTGCGAGGAGCCGGCCCAACAGAATTCCCACGACCGCTCCGACCAGGCCCAGAATGATCGCCTCAAGCAGCCAGGCGGAACGGATCTGACCCGGCGTCACCCCGAGCGACCGCAGGATCGCAATCTCGGATCGCCGTTTCACGACCGATGCCTCCATTGCCTGCAGGATCAGATACATTCCAACGAGCAGGGCGAGCCCCGAAAGAATCGTAAGATTGAGCCGGAAAGCGGCGCTCATCTGGGTGACCGACGATTTCCGGTCCTCCGGTGTTTCGAGGAGAAACTGGTTCGCGGCCGCGTAGTCCCACACCCGTGCGAGGGCCTCGTTCTTCACCTCTTCACTCTTCGGACCGGGAGGAACCCGAAATTCGACCCGGGTGACGGATTGGGGATGCCCGGACAAAGTCTGCAAGCCCGGCAGGTCGAGAAGGACCAGGTTATCGGGAACTGCCGCACGATTCGGGTCTTCCGGGAGGACACCCGCGATGGTAAGATCGACCGAACGATCATTCACAATGATCGCCAGAACATCGTCGACCTCCACCCCGAAGCGCTTCGCGAAAGAGGTCCCTACAAATCCCCGGTCGGGCTTTCCAAGAACGCTGTTTTCTCCGCCACGGGCCCCACCCCCGAAAGACTGCGCCCCGCCCTCGGCGTAATTCCCCGCATTTTGCAGAGCGACAAGGTCAGCCCCGACAAGGCGCAGGAGCCCCTGTTTCTCATCGCTCCCAACGACTCCGGTTGCTTCCAATACCGGAAAAATCCCGATGGGATGGGAGCCGGTCAGATCTCTCAATTCCCGCAGCACACCTTCCTCCAGTATTCCCGAGCGCGGACGCAAAATCGCATCACTCTCCCCCGCGATCGATTCGGTGAACATTCCGAAGCCGGAAACCGCCGCCTTGTTGGCAAGACGGACCGAAAGGAATACCGCCACGCCCAGCGCGAGGATGAGGATCAGAACCAGCGTCAGCCGAAATTCCTTTTTCCAATGCCTCCAGATCAGGCGGGACCACAAAAGCCGCCCGATCGCCCAATTGCCCGGAGGCGATGACCCGGGTCTACTCATTCCGACTCGGCCTCGTCCTGACCGACAATCTTTCCGTCACGCATTTCGAAGGTTCTTTCGCAGATCCGGGTGACGTTGCGACTGTGCGTTACGAGAAGCATCGCGATTCCATGGCGATCGCTGAGGGATTCGAGAAGATCGAGAATCGCATCTCCGGTGGTGGAGTCGAGATTACCGGTTGGTTCGTCAGCCAAAATCAATCGCGGACGAATCGAAAGCGCCCGCGCAATCGCAACCCGCTGCATTTCCCCACCGCTCAGTTCATGCGGCATGGCATGGGCGCGATGGGAAAGTCCCACTTCTTCGATCAATTCGGTCACCCTTTCCTTCCTTTCCCCATCGCTCAATCCGGCCAATTGGAGCGGAAATTCCACATTTTCCGAAGCGTTCAAAGTCGGGAGCAGGTGAAAAAACTGAAAAACCGTGCTGACCGTGTTTCGCCTCAACTGGCAGAGACCTTCCTCATCGAGGCCGGACAAAGAACGACCATCCACTGTGATTTCGCCCTCGTCGACACGGTCGATTCCCCCGACACAGTTGAGCAGCGTGCTCTTTCCGGAGCCGGAAGGCCCCATTAGAGCAGCTCTCTCGCCGGCCTCGAGGACGAGAGAAACGCCCCGAAGCACCGGATCAGCGTCGTATGATTTTGTGACCTTGGATACTTGCAGGGCTTTCATTTTTCTACACCGTAAGGAGTTACGACAACGAACGTTCTCCGGACCATTAAACTAAACCCTGTTAGGTCGTTGATCTAACCCTGTTCACTCATCATGCCCCGCTTCCCGATCCACATGCCGCAACTGGGAGAATCCATGGCTGAGGCCACGGTTCAAGAAATTTTCATTTCCCCGGGCGATACCGTCTCGGCCGACCAGAATATCTTCGAAGTCGAGACCGACAAAGCCATGATGGAGGTAACGACGCCCTGCGGAGGAACCATTTCGGAAATCACCTGCGAAGTGGGAACCAGCTACGCAGTCGGTTCGCAGCTCGCCTTTATCGAAGCGAGCGAGGAAGACGCCATCAAAGCGGGATTGGTGAAACCTGATTCCGGAGAAACCGAAGAGGTTTCGGAGGAACCGGAGACCACCGACGAAGACTCGGTGCATTTCAAGGTGGATGAGGAAAGCATGATTCACCATAACCAGAAGGAGGAGCCGCGCTCGGTCAAACCGACGGTCGACGGCAGTCTTCCCGTTCCGATCCGGTCCAGCGTCTATCTCAGCCCGAGAATGCGCCACCGCATGGAGGAACTGGGTTTGAACTCCGCCGACCTTGCCGGGCTTCCCGGAAGTGGTGCCGGCGGTCGCGTCACCGTGGAAGACTTTGAGAACTTTATCAGCGACCTGGAGCAGAATCACATGACCGATGCTTCGCCCATGCGAATTGCGGTCGCCGATTCGATGCGTCGAAGCTGGACCCGCCCACTCGCGACTGTGACCGTCCCGATCCTGATGGACCGGGTGCTCAATCACCGGAAGTCTCTCGATCCCAAGCCCGGGGTCACTCTCTACGCGATGCGGGCTCTCGCGATCGCTCTTTCGGAAAACACGGCCGTGGCCGGTCGGCTCATCGGCAACCGGATCGTGCACCCGAATGCGATCGATATTGGATTTGCCGTCGAAGTGGAGGACGGGGTTCTCGTTCCCGTCATCCGGAACGTCGAGCAAAAGGGACTGCAGGAGTTGCAGGCTCCCTACGAAGATCTCGTCAAACGCGGCCAAAACCGGAAACTTCCTCTGGAGTCAACCGGGGGCGGAATTGCCACGGTCACCAACGTCGGCCCCTTCGGAATCACCGATGCGACCCCAATTCCCCTTCCGGAGCAGAACCTGGTTCTTGGAATGATGGCCGGACGGAAGCTTCCGATCTGGGATAGGGAGAAAGACGATTTTGTGCCGAAAATCGAGTCCAATTTCATCCTCAGCTTTGACCACCGAATTCTCGACGGAGGAGCCGCTGGACGACTCCTGCAACGAATCGATCAGCTTCTTCAGGAGCCGGAAAAGTTGTAGAATTTCGCTCCCTTACAGGGCGAAGGCCGAATGAGCCGGCGCAAGTCCCCTCCCAAAGCAGCGGCGAGCCGGCGCACTCCGGAATCTCTACCACGTTCAATCTTGCGAGTGACAGCGGCCCCACTGCCAGACTGCGAGAAATGCGGCCACGCCGAGACCAAAGGTGGAGACAGCCAACAAAACGAGCGACTTTGTAAACGGCACGATCAGGAGCGCGCCGATGAATTGCGCGGCGATGACGAAGAGCAGAAGTCGGATTACGAACTCGTGTCCGCGTCCGGAAATGAACCGGGCTCCCATCGGGGCACCCACAGCAACGATGGGCACACAGACCCACCAGTAGTTCCAGATTTCCGGAGAGATCGGATCGCCCCCTCCGCCTGAAGCCCGCCACGCAAATCCGACCAGGCTGTTGGCGGCCATGAGAACCACCGACGTCGGCGTGGCGACCAATTCACATACGCGAAAGCCGAGCACCAGCATCGCGAAAACGAGGATGTCGAGACCGCTTCCCAGCAATCCCGTAATGATCCCGCCCAGAAACCCGGCTGCCACCAGAATCAGAATCGTCCCGGGCGAGCGATCCCGCAATTCCATGCGCCGGACCGGTCGCTTGAGGTGATTAATTCTCCAGAGCGCAAATCCAAACGCCATCCACATCGCGACAAAGAACACTTTCGTCGGATCCGATGCGAACCACCACTGAACCGTCTCGAGGCCGACAATGACACCGGCGGCGCCGGCAATGCCTGCGACGACAAGGGCGGTTCGTTCCACCTGGATCCTGCGCCAGAAAATGGCAACTGCTGCGGAAGTCATCCCGACCGATTGAATCATCATCGAAAAGTCGCGGGCTCCCTTGGGCTCGATCCCGAATCCAAGGGTCATAACCGGAAACGCCACCGCTCCCCCTCCCTGACTCGTCGAACCGGCGACAAAGGACCCAAACGCCATCGTCACCGACATGAACCAGTTTTCTACAAAGAGATGCCACTGATGCAACCAGGCCATCGCCACCATCCAGACAAGCCAGACGAGGAGGATGAAGGCAATGTCCAGATTCTTACGAAAGTAGCGAAACATGCGGCGGAACAACAGCTACGCTACGTCTGACGAATGGAAAATGGAAACAGGGAATTTGCGCCCTCCTTTCCACGGAATCCCCCCTTTTCTAATCAAGGCGCAGGAGGAGGCCTGGGAGGGTCAAATTTGTCCTGGGAAAAGTCCCTCCACATTCTCGATAGGTCCAGATTGAGAATGAAGGTCTCCCCCTCCGCGACCGGCGCGTTGGGATCTTCGATCTTTCGCGTCTCCCCGCTGATGATCACTCCAACATATCCATTGCTGCGGTCGATCTCTTTCATTGGTGGCTGCTCCACCTTGGCCGGCTCCTCCTTTTCCTCCTTATCGCTTCCCTTGCCTTTGCCTTTCCCATCGTCCGCCCCTTCCGGCTTGGGCTCCTCTTTGGGTGGATCGGGCACTTCGTCGGGAATTCGCAGCTCGATCATTTCTTTCAGGTATTCCCTCGCAAAATGCTCGACGAGAGGATTCAAACCGGCGCGTCCCCGATATTCTCTCGCACTGGTCCAGTTAAGCGGCATTCCGGCGTTGTCCGCGAAAAGCTTCGACGCGGTCGCCTCCGTTTGCCAGATTTCCGGCATATTCGAATACTGCCCCCAGACGAAGAGCATCGGCACCTTCGCTGACGCTTCGGTGGGCTTCGCTTCGTAAAAAGCCCCCTTAACCGCCACTGCCGCCATGACGCGCTCCGGCTTCCACTGAACAAAACTGTAGCTAAGCGCCGCTCCGACACGGTCCGCCCCGTAGATGGCAATCGGAATGTCCACCAACTCCGGCTTCTTCAGCTCGATCGCAAACTTGTTGATTGCCTTGAGAATATTCTCCCCGCTGCCTTTGTCGGCATAGCCAAAGGGGTCCATCTTCGTCACGTCCTTCGTCACCTCCATGTAGCCATATTCGTAGGTGAGCAGGGCCAGCTGATATTTGTTCTGAAACGGCCCCCAATCTCCGCTGCCCTTCTGGTGCCCCATGAGATAGCGAAAGGAGTTTCCATCGGCCCCTTTCGCGATCAACAGAATCCCCCTCGGTTTGCCCAGGGGAAGTTGGAGCAGATACTTCACTCCGGCGATGTCGGTATCCTCCCAGCCCTGCCACCTCCTCGTCGGGGCCACCGGAGTGTTGGGCTGGCCCTTGGCATGCTTCATTCCCTCCGGAGCGTAGGTCCCCAGGTCGATCGCCGTTGTCTCCCCTTTCAAGGCCAGCTGATAGCCCGCAAAGATCAACGCATTCTCGGTTTCAAGCGCCTTTAAATCGAGTTTGCTCCAGGGAACCCCGAGCAGCTTTCCCTCCGGCTCCATTTGCACGGTGATTCCCTTAGGGGTGGCGTCCTTGATTCCAGCAAACTCCACCTTGCGCCCGTTGGCGCCTGTCAGGGTAATTGCATGAGACCATGCGGTAGTCAGAATCAAAAGGCCCACGACCCAAAAGGTGCCCGAAGTCTTGCCCCGGGGAAAAGGCGATGCGGAAAAACGTCTGCAGCGGAGTCCACTCATAGCGTAAAGATTCGCCAACAGGCTATCATGAGCCATTCTCGATCGACAAGCGTTTTCCGAATGGTCACCCGTCCCTCATCGGGGACCGCTAAGAACCGGAACCACCCTGGCCCTACGCCCGTGGTCGCCAGGACACGATCGGCGCACGCGGATCGCTCCGGAGGCCGAATCGTTTCTCCGCATCCTCTACCGCGCTTTGCCAGGCGGACTTTCCCCGGACCACTCCGGAAGTTCGTTCCGGATAGTCGACGTTCTGGCCCTTGACCTGTCCTGTGGACATCGCCGCCCGCAGTGCTCCCATTTCGGGACGCTGGTCCTTCTTGTTGCTGGAAAAAGAAACCCACAAAGGAACGGGCTGCGACTTGTCCCATCCTTCCGGGACAATCGGAATCACGAACCTCGACTGCTCGCGCTGCATCCCGGGTGTTTTGCCGGGACCGACCGATCCGGACCGCCAGCTGTAGCTCCCCGCCAAATCGATTCTCGGAACGCCCGAGAAAGCCAGGTAGCTCTCCTTCACGAAATCCGGCGCCCGCTTCAAATCGGGAATGACGACGTAGTGGGCCCCTCTGCCACAGCCTGAAAATCCGACCGCTGTCACCAGGCAGAAAAAAGGAAGAAACCACTTCATGGAAAAAAAAACCGCCCGGCCGCTGGTAAGACCGATAGAAATGACCTGAGGACAATGCTTGCGTGCGTGTGCCGAGGCACCCGGGAACGCGTAGCAGTGTTCCACTTTGGAACAAGATAATCTCGCTCAACGACCGGACGGAACGGGAATATGAATCCGAAATTGGGAGTGTGCCAGTGTTTGTTTATGGAAAGTGAAATACCTTCCTTTCCGTCATCGCCGTAATTTCCGGAAACCCGCAACCCGGCCCACAAACAGTCGGAACCGTCACGAGGTGACTCCGGAATCAATCGAAGGTAACCGTCACTTCTTTCTCTTCTCTTCCGGCAGTCCGGCGCCACTCTTCTCCATTAACCAGACCGCAACAAACCCGGCCGCCATCACCGCTACGGCGATCCCGGTGGAAGCGGTCATCTCAGGCAGATACCATTCGTAGCCGATCACCTTTTCCTTCACCTTCCCACCGGCTTCAAAGGTCTCGAGGATCTTGTGTTTCCACGGCCAGATGATGAGGAGAGAACCGGCGACAAATCCGGTCAGGAGAGCGACGGCGAGGTCGTGGTAGGTTTTGAAAACCCAGGCAAGAAGACGACTCAGAAGCAAGAGCCCCAGGACCGCCCCGATGCCGACCGGAATGAGAATGGAGAAAGCGCGCGGGTCGAGGGACTTCAGCCCCGAGACCGACTCGATCATGATGAGTTGGTAGTTGCCGAGGAGGAGCAGGACGAAGGATCCGGACAGCCCGGGAATGATCATGCTGGCCATGGCAATGACGCCGCAAAGGAGCAGATAGGGAATGCTGTCATTTTCCGCGCCGGGCTTGAGCAGGGCCACCCCGATCGCAATGGCCGCACCCATCAAAAATCCGACGACGGGACCGACCGACCAATGCCCGACCTGTTTTCCCACGAAGTAGATGGAGGAAAGGATGAGCCCGAAGAAGAAGGACCAGACATACACTTCCTGATGTTCGAAGAGATACTCCAGCAGAGAGGCGAGACTCAGGATGCTGACGACGATCCCGAGACCGAGCCAGAACAGAAACGGGAAATCGATCTTTTCCGAGAATCCTTTCAAGTCCCGCTTGAGAAGCAGTTTCACCGCTTTCCCGTCAATCGACTTCACCGCGTTGATGAGTCGCTCGTAGATGCCCGTGATGAAGGCGACAGTTCCTCCGGAGACACCGGGAATGACATTGGCGGCGCCCATCGCGGCGCCCTTCAGAAAAAGGGAAATTCGTTCTTTCATGGAAGCGGTTCCTGAAACACAGATCAGCCGTACTGCTCCTGCATTTCCTTGAGGTGCTTCCGGATCGAAAGCTTCCGGGCGCTGGACATTCGATCGATAAACAGTTTCCCCATAAGGTGATCGGTCTCGTGCTGAATCGCGCGGGCAAAGAGGCCGTCCGTTTCCACCACGACCGTTTCGCCGTCGAGCGTTTGCAGGGTCGCTTTCACTTCGAAAGGTCGAGTGATATCGCCCCGAAGATCCGGAAAGGACAGGCAGCCTTCGACGTCCGTGTCTTTGTCACCGGTCAGCTCCAACTCCGGATTGAGGAAAACCAGCGGACAAACCTCTTCGAGATCTGCGTCTTCTCCATTCACACGAAGATAGGAAATGCACTCCTCGTCGTGGGAGACATCGACGATGGCCAGTTGCACGGCGACGCCGACCTGATGAGCGGCCAGGCCGACCCCGTTGGCATCGTACATGGTCTCGACCATATCGGCGGCGAGTTCGCGAATTTCCTCAGTCACTTCGGTCACTTTGTCCCCCACCTTGCGGAGGACTGGATCGGGATAAAAGACAATCGGGCGGATCATAGTCGGTAAGATACTTCGACTCGCTTACTCTTCCAGTAGAATGCGGAGAGGAAGGTCGCCGATTTCGAGCCCGGCCTGGGTCGCCGCATCCCAGACCTTCACCATGAGGCCGAGCGGGGCGCCTTCGTCGGCTTTCAGTTCCAGTTGTTGTCCGGGATTGCTCACCTGGAAATTACGCAGGGCCACCGGAAGATCTTTCATCGAGACAACCCTTTCCGCGAGGGACACCCGCCCGTCTTTTCCGAGCGTCAGCGAAACCCGGGTATCCTGGCTTTCATCGGCGCCCATCTCCGACGAAGTCGGCAGATTGACCTTCACGAGAGACTCTTTTGTTTTGAAAGTGGTCGTGACGATAAAGAAGATGAGCAGAATCGCGAGAATGTCGATCAGGGTAATGATCGGCACGGTCGGTTGCTTTCGTTTTCTGGTGTAAATCTTCACGACAGAAAATCGCTTTTCTCCACTTCCTGACCATTCTGCTCAATCGACTCGACGAGCGCCCGGTCAGGGGGCAGCGGAAAGGCCTCGTGTTCGCCCTGTGCCGGGTAGAGCCTGGTTCCTCCACGCTTGTAAAACTCGTGGAGAAGATGTCCGGCGATGACTTCAATTCTCGCAGCGACCCGCTCCAGTCGTCTCGTGAAATAGGAATGGAGAATCACAGTGATGACGGCGACAACGAGCCCGGCGATCGTGGTATTGAGTGCGACGGCAATACCGGCGGCAATTCTCGATGGGTCGGAAACATCGCCCGACTCCCCGAGCGTGGCGAAAACACCGACGAGTCCACTCACCGTTCCGAGCAGCCCGAGAAGAGGGGCAATCGTGATGACCACTTCAAGAACGCCCATGCCGTTTTCGAGCTTCACCAGTTGCTCCCGCGCGGTCGCCTCGGTCGCCTCGGTCGCTTCCTCCCGCGTTTTGAATTCCGGAGAGAGCGCGATCCGTCCGACCCTCCCGACCGGACTGTCACTTACCCGCAGGGCCTGGAGCAGATCCACGGCCTGCCCGTCATCGAACAAGCTGCCGCACCGGTTCAGCATTTTGCGAAGCTCCACCGGAATGACCGTTTTCCATCGCAGGGTCAGAGACCGGTGAATCGCCACCGTGATTCCGACAAAAGAACAAATCGCAATGAAGGCCATGAAAACGCCTCCGGAAAGAAGGAACTCCCACACTTTTTCGTTCACGCTGGCTTCGCCCATGAGAGACAGAAAGTTCAATAGATGATGATGTCGTAGTTCAGTTCGAGACCTTTCGGTCCGTATTCCTTCGCCAGCTCCTCCGGCATGGCGGGAACGTCTGCGTCGAGAATCGCACGGAGAGAGAAATCGGTCAAAATGGCATTTGCCTTGTTTTCCACGACCTCGAGATCATGGACTCCCCCGTGACGGTCGACCCGGCACCTCAATTTCAAAAAGCCGTACGTCACAAAGTCTCCGTTCTCAGCTCGGTACTGGTGCCACTTCTTTGCGACCGCGGCACGCACCGCTGCCTCATATTTCCCGGCGGCAGTCTCCTCCGCGTCGACTGCGTTCTGACCGACGTTCGACAAGGTGCCATTGGTCGTGTTCTGGCGCTGAAACGCACTGAACCCGTCCGCGAACAATCCGACATCACCGGGCCGCATCTTTTCTCCGGCCTCCGAATCCTTTTTGTCCGAGCCAATTTCTTTTGAACCTTCCCCGCCCTCGACCCCGGATCGCTGTTCCTGATTCTCCGGAAGATCGACTGCCTCCCCTTCCTTCGCCTCCGTCGTTTCGGGCATCGCTGAGGCGAAGCGGTCCGCCTCTCCTTCCCGAAACTCAGGAAGGCCGGCCAATTTTGAATTGGGATCGGAAAAGCTCTTCTGCCGGGCCGACTCCGATTCCTCCCCCCGGTCCAGGCTCACAGGAGGGCGCGTCCGTTCCTCCGCAATCGGATTCTCCGGCGGTAGATCGGCACCTTCGATCGCTTCGTTCAATTCTCCCGATCCGTCTTCGGCTCCTGACCTCGCTCCTTCGCTCTGTGCCGATGCGTTGCCAACCTCCGGAGCCGCGGCGACCGGCTGAGGCTGCGGCGCGGGAGGACGGTTCAGTTCGCCATCGACATACTCCCGGTTCTGCAATCGGAGATACGGGATCGGCGCATCCCCTGCCGTCGTGGGGCCTTCCTGCTGCGGCAGATTGGGATCGGGAAGAATCTCCGTCGCAGCACTGGTATTGCGATCCGAAAAGAAGGTCGCATTCTCCGGCGCCTCCGCCTCGGGTCGGTTGGTATCGGTCGGGAAAAAGTTGCGGCGTCTCGACTCGGGAGGCAGTTCCGGCTCCGGCTCGGGCGGCTCGACTTCGATGTTCTCCATCAGTTCGCTCATCAGAATCGTGACCTCACGCGGCTCAGGTTTCTGCGGCTGCCCGGCAGAAAAGGCAGGAGGACTGCTACTCGTCGCCATGAGCAGGGCAACGAGAATCAGAAGCAGGATGTGAGCAATCACCGCCCCGGAAAGGCTGGCGAATACTTTCTGTTGTTCCGACATCATTCGAAGGGCGCCATTTTCAATTCGGAAAAGCTAAAGCGTTTTCCGGGCAAAATGAAAGAGGTATTGCTGGGCATAGCCTGCATTGGGCCCGAAGTAATCTACGGCCCATTTCTGTAGTTTAGCACCTTTGAGCCGCTTTCGATATTCGGAACGGAGGATTCGTTCGATCCAGACATCGATGGGAAAGGCGCCCCAATGCCCGCAGGAAAACAGGAGCGCGCAGTTGGCGATCTTTTCCCCCACCCCGTGAAGTTCGAGCAATGATTCGCGGGCGACATCCATATCCATTTCGGCCTCCACCTTTCCTAGATCGATGCGACCTTCGGCAATGGCAGCTCCGGCGAGAGCAAGCGACTTGGCCCGATAGCCCAGAGCACAATCGCGCAGAGCGGTCTCACCGGCAGCCACAAGGGCCGCCGGTTCCGGATAGCTGTAGAAAGTGCGGCCTTCGAACTCATAGGCGGTCCCGAAGCGCTCCCGCAAGGTCATCGAGATCCCCCGGATGTGAGCGACCTGCTTGAGGGAAGACGTAATAAAGGTCGCGAGGCATTCCCAGACTGGCTGGCGGGCCACGCGGATGCCCGGACAGTAGGCAATCGCTCGTTCAAGAACAGGATCGTTGGCAGGAAAGGTGGCTTGAATTTCCCGGATCGCTTGATCAAGGCCAAAGTATCTGCCTGCCTTTTCCTCGTGGCCCGACAGGGTCACGACGTTCCCCTGCTCCGTCTGGCCGATCCAGGTGGGGGGCCCGCTCCCGATGCATCCGGCATATCCCGGCAATCCATCGAGGTCCATCGGTTCCCAATGGAAAAGCTGGCCCGACTTCAAAGTTACCTCGAGAGAGAACGGTTCCTCAAACGGGATTTCGACGAGGTCCGGAACCGACATCAGGGTAGCAGTCCGTTCGTAGGATTCCGGTCGGAAGAGGAATCCTAGCTCGCAAAAAAGGCGAGGCTTCTCAACTCCGCGGCGAGGTCGACCTGGTTTACGACCCTGTCGTCCGGGACAGAGAGCACCGCCGGGGAAAAATTCAGCAATGCCGACACTCCGGCCTCGACCAACACATCCGCGACGGACTGTCCGGCGGAACCGGGCACGGCAATGATTGCCATTTTCACTCCATGTTGTTTCACATAGTCACCAAGACCATCGACATGATGAACGGGAACGCCCATCTCTTCGGTTGTTGATTTCACATGGCAGGGGTCGGCGTCAAAGGCGGCAATAATCTCAAACCCCTCTTTCCTAAATCCACTGTAGCGAAGCAGCGCCGCGCCCAGATTTCCCACTCCGATCAGAACGACCGGTTGAAGAACAGAAGACGTGCCCATGATTCCGGAGATCGCCCCGGAAAGAGTTCCGACGCCATACCCGAGTCCGCGCGTCCCTACCTGACCTACATAACCGAGGTCTTTGCGTAGCTGTGTCGGCTTGACCCCGGCCGCACTGGCGAGGTCCTCCGATGACACGGTGTCGACGCCTTCTTCCTTCAACTGCTGCAGGCACCGCTGATACAAAGAAAGCCGGTAAACGGTTCGTTTGGGTATGTCGATCTTTTCCACTTGTCTAAGGATTTGGGTAAAGGATACGCCGACCAAGGCGAATTTCCATGCTTTTTAGACGCGTGAGTTCAACAATTGTTAAACAAAAGTTTCAGAATTTGATCTGTCTTTCCCCTTGAGCCCGCAAGCCCGGAGGAGGCGGCAGTCACAGTCCGGACCGTCCGGCACCGAAGCAGCTTTGATTTTGCCTCTGGATCGGGAACCGATCGATCCCTGCGAATTCCGCATGGCACACTTGTGAAGGAATCTCACGAATTCCCGTAGACACTCCGCCGCAAACCATCGTAATTCAGAAAGACGCATCCCTGATTCCCATGTCTCCTCAACTTACCGAATTCTTCGATTTCCTCCGCTTTCCCAGCATCTCCACTGACAGTCGCCACAAGGAGGACGTCCGCTCCTGCGCCGACTTTCTGATGAAGAAATTCGAAAGCATGGGACTGAAACCGGAGCTGCATGAGACTCCCGGGCATCCCATCGTGATTGCCCGGAGCGAGCCAAAAGAGGGTCGCCCCACCGTATTGATTTACGGACACTATGACGTCCAGCCGGTCGACCCGGTCGACGAGTGGGATACCCCTCCTTTTGAGCCGACACTCAAGGGCGACAAGATTTTCTGCCGCGGTGCCACCGACAACAAAGGACAGCACTTCTCCCACATGCTGGGAGTGGAGGAAACGCTCAGGGAGCACGGTGAATTGCCGGTGAATGTCATTTTTCTTCTCGAAGGGGAGGAAGAAATTGGGAGTCCGAACCTCGCGCCTTTTCTGGAGAAGCATCGCGACGAACTGAAGTGCGATATTTGCGCGGTTTCCGACACCGGGATGATCGGTCCCGGCATTCCGACGATGACCTATGGGCTTCGCGGGATCGCCTGCCTTGAATTCAAAGTGCACGGCCCCTCCCTCGATCTCCACTCCGGAGTCTACGGCGGTGCGGTCCCCAACCCCGCAACCATCGTTGCCCGACTTGTGAGCGCACTGCACGACGCCGATGAAGTGATCCAGATTCCCGGATTCTATGATCAAGTGACTCCCCTCGAGCCATGGGAGCGGGAAATGTGGGGCTCTCTCCCCGACGGCGACGCGGCCACGATCGCCGAAACCGGAGTAGCCGGACTTCTCGGCGAAACGGGATACACCGCACTGGAGCAACGCTGGGGTCGCCCGACCGCGGAAGTGAACGGGATCGGTGGCGGCTACCAGGGAGAAGGCTCCAAGACGGTCATCGCCCGCGAGGCCATGGCGAAGTTCAGCTTTCGTCTCGTTCCGGATCAGGATCCTCAAACTATTCTGGAGATCGCGAGTCAGTTTCTCAAGGACCAGTGCCCCGACTCCTGTCGCATCGATGTTGAACTCGGTCACTATGGTCCCGCCTACGTGATGGATCCGCATTCCAAATACGGAAAAGCGGCGCAGAAAGCGCTGCAGGTCGCCTTTTCCGATGAACCCCGGCTGATTCGCGAAGGTGGTAGCATCCCCATCATTCAATCGATCAAGGACATTCTCGGAGTGGATACCCTGCTGCTGGGACTGGCTCTCCCCGACTGCCAGATTCATGCGCCGAACGAAAGCTTCACCGTAACGAATTTTGAAGCCGGCATCCGACTGAACCGCGCACTTTTGGAAGAGCTGGGCCGCTAGTCGACTCCCTGATGCCGTTGATTTTGCTCGACCACCGGGTTTGCAATTTGTCGAAACGTGCGGACATTTTCCCTCTGACCCATGGCCGTTCAATACCGCGATTACTACGACACCCTGGGTGTCTCCAGAGATGCCTCTCAGGATGAGATCAAGAAGGCATTCAAAAAGCTCGCCCGGAAGAACCATCCGGATGTAGCGAAGGATCAGACCAACGCGGAAGAGAAATTCAAAGCGATCAACGAAGCCTACGAAGTACTCAGCGATCCGGAGAAACGAAAGAAGTACGACCTTCTCGGCGAAAACTGGGATCAGGCAGGCGCCCCCGGTGGCGGCGGGTTCTCGGGTTTCCCGGGAGGTGGCGGCGGCCAGTATGAGTATAACTTTGGAGGCAGCACCGGATTCAGCGACTTCTTTGAGAGCATGTTCGGAGGTGGTGGCGGCATGGGCGGCGATCCCTTTGGCGGATACGGAGGCGGCCAGCGAGCCCGCTCAAACCGCCCGATGCCGGGACAGGATATCGAAGCCGACCTTCTTGTTCGCATCGAGGAGATCATGACCGGTGCAACCCGGGAACTGCGCCTCGCCCGGCCGGAAGCAGGAGGCGGCGGCGGAGAAACGACCATTCGCGTGAAAATTCCCAAAGGGGTTGGCGAAGGACAAAAGATCCGCTGCGCCGGCCTGGGATATCCGGGACAGAACGGCGGGAAAAAGGGAGATCTCTACCTCCGCGTCCGGGTCGAACGTCATCCGCTCTATCGCCCGAAGGGAAAGGATCTTGAAAGCGACCTGCTCCTCGCACCCTGGGAAATCGCCCTCGGCGCGTCCGTCACGGCGCCGACTCCGCATGGAGATGTGAAGCTGACGATCAAGCCGGGAACCACTCCGGGAACCCGCATGCGGCTCAAGGGCAAAGGGCTTCCCAAAGGCAGCGAAGACTTCGGCGACCTGTTCATGATCGTAACGGTCGAGTTTCCCGAAACAATTTCGGAGGAGGAGAAAAAGCTCTGGGAAGAGATGGCAGAAAAGAGTTCCTTCCAGCCCCGGAATCCATAACCCGGGTGCGGGAGACGGAGTCTGAAAATTCACGTCCCTCACGGACTTTCCTCACGGACTTTCCTGTCCGTGACAGAGCATGCGGCGAAATCGTTTCGCTAGCGCTATACTTCCGACGCAGCATCGGCTGCCGCAGCACCGGCTGCCGCAGCACCGGCTGCCGCAGCACCGGCAATGCGGCCGGTCGTCCAAGCGGCCTGAAAATTGAACCCGCCGGTCACTCCGTCTACGTCGAGAACCTCTCCGGCGAAGAAAAGCCCGGGGACGATCCGGCTTTCCATCGTCTTGAAGTCGACCTCGTTCCTGGATACCCCGCCCGCGGTTACGAACTCGTCTTTGTTCATGCTTTTTCCATCCACAGAAAACTTGCAGGCGGTAAGCTGCTGCACAAGACGGTGCCGCTCTTTTTTCGAGAGATTGGACCAGGTCGTTTCCTCGTCGATTTCGGCTGCCTCGACAAGCCTTTGCCAAAGGCGCGCCGGAATCGAAAGCCCCTCCGCTCCGGAACGAACCATCTTTTTGGGAGAAGATTCCCGAACCGAGGCGAGGATGACATCGAGCTGGGCTTCGTTGCTCCCCGCGCACCAGTTGATCTTGACGTCAAAGCGGTAGTCCATTTCGGCAAGTTCCCGAGCCGCTTTCGCAGACAGTTTCAGGATTGCCGGACCGCTCAGCCCCCAGTGCGTGATGAGGCAGGGACCGCTCGTTTTCATTTTCAGAGCGGGAATCTCCGCCGTCACTTCGGGGACGGAAATTCCGGATAGTTCTTCAATGCGAGGGTCCTGAACTTTGAAAGTGAAGAGCGACGGCGCCGCCGGGATCAGAGTGTGCCCGAGTTCGCCCGCCAATACCGTCCCGGCTCCGTTTCGAATCCCGCCGGTGGCCAGAAGAACGGCGCGACTCCGGAACTCTCCTCCCCGCTTCATTTTGAGGACCCAATGGTCGTCTTCCCGAACCAGCGATTCAACGTCACAGCGATATTCAACCATGACGCAGGCATCGTTTGCAGCGTCTTCTAGGCAATTGATGATCGTCTGGGAATCGTCCGTCGTTGGAAACATCCGCCCGTCGGATTCGACCTTCAGCGTCACTCCCCGGAACTCAAACCAGTCGATTGTTTCCCCGACTGACCAGGTGTAAAAAGGACCAATCAGACTGCGCTCTCCCCGCGGATAATTCGGAGTCAGCTCGCGGGGATCGTAACAGGCATGTGTCACATTGCATCGCCCTCCCCCGGAAATCTTTACCTTCCCGAGAACGACGTCCGTCTTTTCCAGGATAGCGACACGGCTCCCCGGTGCGGATTCAGCGTAGGTAATGGCTCCAAAAAAGCCGGCGGCACCTCCTCCAATAGCGAGGAAGTCGTAGAGATCTGGTGAATCAGTTTTCAGGGCAGGGTAAAATAGGTTTCAGATTCCGGTCGCGATGCCGACAAGTCAGCGATCACTTTTCCAGGAGCCAGACATTCCGGAAAGCGACCGGGTTTCCATGGCCTTGAAAATTGATGATTCCCAGAGGTTTCTCGGGGCGGTTGCCCCCGGCTCCAGTCCCCTTCGGCATCTCGACATCATCGTGTACGATAACGCCATTATGAACCACTTTGATGCGGGCGTTCTTCACTTTCTCCCCGTTCTCAAATCGCGGCGCGGTAAAGTGAATGTCGTAGGTCTGCCACTGCAGCGGAGGAAATGCCATCGGAACATCCGGAGTCTTGAATTTGTAGAAGGAGGCGCACCATTGGGTGTGGAGACTCTTCAGCGGTACCTTGTTGTTCTCTGAATTGAAGTCGAGCCCGAAGGTATCGATCACCTGGGTTTCGTAGTTATCAAACAGGTAGACCCCACTGTTTCCCCGGTCCTGACTGCTCAACTCGCGGGAGGGCTTGTAGGGAAGACGAAACTCCGCGTGGAGAGTAAAATCTTTCGCCGGCTGGGTTGTTTTGCTTCCGGCCCAGAGAAATCCATCTTCGATTTTGCCCTCCACCTGATCATTCTTCTTTCCATTAAAAATCACCCGGGCTCCTTCGGGTGCTTTGTTCCCGAGGGTGGGACTCTTTCGCTCGATGCGCTCCAGCCCGCTGATTGCCGAACGGAGTTGCTCCCGGTTCATCAAGTCCGCCTTGATCGCCGCCCCATCCCAGCCTTCGCCCGGTAACCCGCCCGCGTAGGTCAGCACATGAAACTGACCGGCATCCAGGTCGGCGGCTTGTAGACCAATTGGCTTACCGTCCTGCTTCCCGACATACTCTCCCTGAAGGAGAAAATCCGGTCGGGCCGCCGCTGCTTTCTTCGGATCGGTCCACGTCGGAACCTCCTTTTTTTCGGCAGCAGAAAGGAGCACCGGGGCAACCAACAGCAACAGGAAAGGCAAAAATTTCATGTCGGGAACAAAGAGGCTTCCGCGGGAAAGTAAAGATCGGATGCATGCCCGAGCGGGGGCCGGAAATTGCTCCCGCTTTGCGGGGAAATCCCGTATTCTGGGAAACATGCTTGGCGACATCTACAAGACGGTTTTCCGCTGGCTCGTTGGCCTGGGATTTTTCGGTGTCTCTCTCTGGGCCGCCAAGACGGGCTATCTCGAAACACGAGTGACACTGTTCGTTCTCTCCGTCCCCCTTTTTATTTGCGGGATCATCGCAGTCTGGAAGCCGGTTTTTACCTTCATGACCCGCCCCTTCATGCTTCTGATCGACAGCGTTTTTTTTCCGGGTGGAAAATTCGCCAAACCTCTCCTGAATCTTAAACTTCCCGCCTACTACATCAATGAAGAGCGCTATGCGGAAGCACTCGACGAGTACGAAAAAATCCTGAAGCACTATCCTGATGAGCCGGAGGCCTACGAACGGGCGATCTGGCTTCATTCGGAAATTTTCCACAACCGCGCCGCTACGGAAAAACTGATTCGGAAGGCGAAACGGCGTCACCTGACATTGGATCAACGAATCGTAAAGTCCGTGCGAATCTAGGACAGCGACTTATCCCCGAAGTCTCTTTCGAAACTCCCCGGCGACGGGAGCGGTCCAGCACAGGACGAGCACGGCTCCCGTGAGCATCCACGACAACCCTCCAGCGAAACTCCCGAGCGGAGAGGAAACTTCAGCGGGAAGACAAAGCATCGAGAACAGCGAATAGAGGCTCACCCCAACAAACAGGATTCGCCCGATATGCAAACGCATCAAGAGCAAGGAGGCACTGAGGCAACAGAGAAAGAGGTATCCCGGATAACATTCATGGACGACTTCCCACAGCTTATCTGAATAGGCGGAGTCGGCCAGCCAACTGGCGAACGCCTCGCCGGGCTCCGGGAAAAAGACATCCGGCCACATCGCAAAGCTGAGCAGGGTCAGCAACGCAGCGACAACAAGGCAGTCAAAAACCGCGGACCGCTTCTTTTCCGGCAGGGACTCCGCAACAACTTCCGTTTCGGGGGCCTTCAACTTTCTCTCCGCGTCTTCCAGAATGGCATCCGCTTTCTCAAACTGGTCTTCGCTCACTTCAATCCGGATCGCACTTTTCTGAAGAGTCCCCAGCAGATTTCCGCCGAAAGCGTTGTCGTCTACGACGAAGGCATCGATTCCAATCGATCCGAGAATTGAAGCCGCCAGATACGCGTCTTCTGATTTGGAGTAGGTTCGGAGCTTTTTCATACCGAAGGGGGACGCCCGCTATCGTAGCATGCCGTTTCCTCAGCCACCCCGGTAATTTTCAGAAAAAACATCCCCCAGGTCGACATCAGTTTGGGACAACAGGGGCAAGTCATTGACTCAACCCTTTTTCCGTTCATCGATACTCCTTCCGGTAGAACAGGGGCGTCATCCCCATGTGCTTCCGGAACTGTCTCGAAAAGGCGGCCTGATCATAAAAGCCCAGATCCGTCGCAATGTCAGCGATCGACTTTCGAGATCCCCGCAATTCATCGCAGGCTGCGTGAACCCGCATTTTGATGATGTATTGCTGGGGCGGAGTCTTCAGGTGCTGTTTGAATTTCCGCTCGAATTGTCGAACCGACAATCCCGACATCTCCGCCAGTTTCGGAACCGATACTTCGCGGTGGAAATTAGCTCCGATGTGCTTCAATGCAGCGGAAATATCGGAGTCGGCGGGAAGCAACTCCCGCTGTTTATCGTAGTCCTGAATCGTTCCCATCACTCCGATGACTTCGCCGGTTTTTGAAACGACGGGGATCTTGTTGGTCAGGAACCACGCCGGGATCCCCTGGCGACTGATAAAAACTTCGACGATCTCCAGCATGGGCTCGCCCGACTCAATGACCCGCAAATCATCCTGTCGGAATTTTTCAGCGAGACTGCGGGGAAGCAGATCGAAGTCGGTCACGCCCCAGAAGTCCTCTTCGTTTTCGTATCCATAGAGATCGAGTAAAGCACGGTTGGCAACGAGAAGCCTCCCTTCGGTGTCCTTGGCAAAAAACAGCACCCCCGGCAGATGATCGAAGAGCAGGTGAAAGGCCTGATCGGGCCGGACTGAGTCGATGAACCAGTTTCTCAATTTTGTGCCGTTCATTTTCTCCTTGAAAGAATGCCTGTCCCGTCGACGTATCGTTTAGAGCTTTCCAGTGCATTGGAAATCTCATCAAATCATACTACAATACGGATATCATGAGCGAAGAGAATGAATCCTACGATCCAGACAAAGCACTGGAAGAATATGGCTACGGCAAATCCGGAAAAGGAAAGACCGTCGTCATTGCGCTCCTGCTGATCCTTCTGCTCGTTGCGAGCGGTGCGGCGATCACGATCGGAAAATTCTGGAGTGAAGAGCAATCCAAGACGCTCACCCTCGAGCAGCAGGTGAAAACCTTCATGACCCGCGCCGGCGAGCTGGAGAATAAGAACGCCGAACTTTCCTCCCTTCTCGCTGACAAGACCTCAGAAACGGAACGCCTTCGCGAGGAATGGGAATCCCAGGTCAGTAGGCTGAAGACCCAACACAAGGAGCAGCTCCAGCGCACCTACGCGCAGATGAACGAAATCGTCTACGACAGCAAAGAAACACTCACCTACATCGGCGACATCGAAGCCCGGCTCCGGGATGGCCAAAACATCGATCAACAGGAAGCTGCACAGCTCCATAGCGTCATCAACGGTCTCGTTTTTCTGCATGAGCAATACAAAAAGCCGCTCAACGAGTTCCGTGAGTTGGATCGATACTTCAAGCAGCAGCTTGCCTCGCTCCCGGCCGATCCCGTCGACCCGATCGAGACGACCCCGCTCGGAAAACGGATTTTCCAAAACAAGAAGTTTAAAGAGGAACGGAACCGGTATTTTGAAAACGAAGGACGCCGATCCGCTCTTTCCGAAGCACAGGACCGCGTTTCCTCCGCCTATGCCAGCGCGCAGCGCCAAATGGCCGGGGTTTCTCTCGATATCAATCAGTATCTTTCCCAGCTCGATGCCATTGTGGAATCAAACGAGAAAAGTGCCGAAGACGTCGCGGTCTTCTTCGAAAAGTCGAAAGAGATCCTCAAGATCCATGATCGGATCATGAGCATTGAAACTCCGAGTCCACCGACGGTGAAGCCCTGATCATAGGCCGCTCCGAAACCACGGGAGGACAACGTAAACATCGCCCACCAGGGGATCCTGTAAAATTCTTCAGAAAATTCAAACAATCGTTTGAAACACTTGTTTCGTAAGCTATCTCTAGCTGAGGTGGCGAAAACAGAATCGAATCAGAACGAAACGCGCAAACGTATCCTCGATACGGCTGAATCGCTTTTTTCGGATCACGGATTTCGTGATGTTTCGCTCCGCAAGATTACGAGCGAAGCGGGGGTAAACATCGCAGCGGTAAATTATCACTTCGGTTCAAAAGATGCACTCGTCGGTGAAGTCCTTGGGCAGGTCATTTCCCCCATCAATGAAGAACGGATGCGCCTTCTCGATGAGGCGGAAAGCACTACCAACGACGATCTTTCAATCGAGCAGATTCTCGAATGCCTTCATCGCCCCGTCGTGAACCAACTTCAACAATCGGCACTCAATGATTCGGTCTATCTGAAATTGGCGGGACGCTGCCTCGCCGAACCGACTGAAAATTTCTCGGAAACCCTCGTTGTCCTGTTCAAGGAAATGATCGCGCGATTCATTGGCAGTGCCCAGAAAGCGCTACCGGGAATCGACGAAGCCGACCTGTTCTGGAGAATGCACTTTTCGGTAGGCACGATGATTTACGCTCTCACCCATGGAGATCGCGTCGTCATGTTTTCCGGATGCCGGGTCGAGCCTCCTGATGCGGAGGAGATTCTCGAACGACTCATCGAATTTACAGCTGCCGGGCTGCGGGGCGGCGTCAAAACAAAGGCAAAGAAGAAATCGAGCAAGGCGATCGCTGCGACGACCGCTCTGGCCGCGATGGCGTTGCTCTCCAGCTGTCAGAGTGTTTCTCCTCCCGACAGCCGGCACCACGCCTCGGTCAAGGCACCCGCTCACTGGATCGCCGGACCGACCTATCGGCCGAGTCACTATCCCGATCGGCACTGGGTAGCGTCGTTCGGCGAATCCAGCCTGACGTCCTTTGTTGAATCGGTCGTGGAATACAACAGAGACATCAAGGCCGCCCAGGCCCGCATTGAAATCGCCCGTGCCAACGCCAGAATTATCGGGGCCGATCTGTATCCTCAGATGGGTGGCAATTTCTCGGGCCAGCGCAACTTGCAGAATTTCATCGGATTTCCCATTCCCGGTGCCGGAGGCGGTACGCCCGGCGGAGTCCTTTCGTCGCGGACCAATCAATTTGGCCTTTCCCTCGATCTGAGCTGGGAACTGGATCTCTGGGGTCGGATTGCAGCCGCACAGAAGGCAGCCATCGCGGATTTTGAGGCCTCGCAGTTCGATCGATCCACTGCAGAACTCTCCCTCGCGGGGCAGGCGGCGAAGGCCTGGTTTGCTCTCGCCGAAGCCAGAGACCAGGTCGAACTTTCCCGTCATGCCATCACCGTTTTTTCCCAGACTGAAACCGCGATTCGAGACCGCTTCGAAGCAGGGATCGATCAGGAAGGCCAGAGCTTTGCCTCCCAACTCCTTCTCGCCGAAGCGGACGTTGCCGCGGCACGGAACAGCCTTTCCACGCAGCAGGAACTGGTCGGTCGAACCGCGAGGCAGCTCGAGGTTCTTGCGGGCTCGTATCCCGCCGGCAAAGCAGGCCAGTCGGCCCGCCTCCCCTCCTATCCCGGAAAGGTTCCCACCGGAATTCCCGCGACCCTTCTCGATCGTCGTCCTGACCTTGCTGCCTCCGAGAGACGAATGGCATCGGCGGATGAGAGACTCTTTGAAGCGCGGCGCTCGCTACTTCCGGCCATCAGTTTAACCGGAAAGTTCGGCACATCGACGGACGATATCAGTGACCTGCTCGATGGCACGTTCAGCATCTGGAGCATTGCCGGGAACCTCGCTCAACCCATCGTCCAGGGAGGTCGCCTGCGGGCCAACATCAAGAAAAAGGACGCCGAGCTTCAACTCGCCGCGGCCGAGTTTGAGCAAACGGCATTGACTGCCTTCGGCGAGGTCGAAAATGCTCTCGGGGCCGAGAAGTTCTACAATGAGCGGGTCGCCGCGCTCCTCGAATCCGTCCGACTCACCAAAGGGGCCTACGACCGTTCGCTGGAAGAATTCGAGAACGGCACCGGGGATATTCTCACACTACTGGCTTCGCAACAGCGGCTCTTTACGAGCAGCAGCCAGCTACTTTCGGTTCGACGACTCCGGCTCGACAATCGCATTGATCTTTACCTCGCGCTCGGCGGAAGTTTTACGCCTTCTGAAATCCCCCCTGACAAGACAAGCTCATGAGCTCTGCTGTGACACAATTTTCCAAGTTTTTCGTCGGTTTGTTCATTGTCGGTGCAGGGGTCGCAGGTTCCGCCCTCCTCTGGGTTACGCGTCCGATCGCGGAGGAAAAGAAACAGGAGCAAAGCTATCCTGTCGTTGAGTTCCAGCCCATACGGTACGAGTCGAGAAGCTTCGAAATCGCGAGCCAGGGGATTGTGGAAGCATCCCGCCGGTCCATACTCGCTGCCGAAGTGGGCGGAAAAGTGACCGAAACTGCTGAACACTTCGATCCCGGCCATCGCTTGAAAGACGGGGATTTCCTTCTGAAGCTGGACCCCACTGACTACCTGGCAGCGGTAGCACAGGCCGAAGCGACTCTTGCCGATGCCGAAGCCACCCTCGAAAGCGAAAAGGCTCGGGCAGACCAGGCCATTCGAGACTGGAAAAAAATGGGGCGCGGGGGCGAACCAACCGACCTCGCACGCCGTGGCCCTCAACTCCGCAGCGCCGAGGCGAAGGTTGCCTCTTCTGTGGCCGCACTTGTCAAAGCCCAAAAAGATCTCGAGCGGACGACAGTGCGGGCACCCTACGAATCCGTCATTGCATCCACCTCCGCAGAAGTGGGAACGTATCTCAGTCCGGGAACTCCGGTCGCGGAAATCTTCGAAACCGCCCCCTACGAAGTTCGCCTTCCCCTCTCGATTGATGAAGTGCAGTTTCTCAAACACGGCAGCGATGGAAAACCCACCGGCACCGTGAAGATTGAGGCAAAGGCGGGAGGACAACGGTCCACCTGGACCGCCTCGATCATTCGCACCGAGGGGGAGATTGATCGATCCAGCCGCTCGGTTTATGTCGTCGCGGAAGTGAAGGCAAAGTCTGACAACGGTTCCGCAACCCTGCAGCCGGGCCAGTTTATCAAAGCGGGAATTCCCGGAAAGGAGATCCCCCACCTTGCTGCGATCCCCTTCAGTTCCTTTCTAGACCTTGAACGGATTTCCATCATTGATGACCAGGATCTTCTCCGGTTTCGCACCACCGACGTTGTATTCCGCGAGGGGGAAACCGTCTTTATCTCAGGCGGACCGGAGGAAGGCGAACGACTTTGCCTGACCGAACTCTCCCGAATGATTCAGGGCGACCGGGTCGAGGCCGTCCCCGCCGGAACTCTCAATCAGGACTCGACGGGAACGATCAACAAAGGCACAAAACCGTGAAGGACGAGGACAAAGGCATTATCTATTGGTTCAGTCGCAATCACGTTGCGGCGAACTTCACCATGCTAATGATCGGCGTGCTCGGCCTCATGACTTGGCCGAAGCTAAAGAAGGAAATTTTTCCTGAGACTTCGATCGATGCCGTCCTCATTTCCGTGCCCTACCCCAACGCGACACCGGAAGAGGTGGAGAAAGGGATCATCGTTCCGATCGAGGAAGCCATTCAGGACATTGATGGAATCGACTTGATTCGCTCCACCGCAAATCAGGGGGCCGGCAATGTTCAGGTAGACGTCGAAAGCGGATTCAATGTCCGCAACGTCATGGACGACATCAAGACCCGCGTCGATGCCGTTCAGAACCTGGCGGAGGAAGCGGAAGAGCCGATTCTCCAGGAACTACTGATCAAGACTCAGGTCATGAGCATCGCGGTGTCTGCCGATACCGACGAGAGAACGCTCCGCGAAATCGCTGAACAGGTCCGGACAGGCCTGCTCACCTACAAGGGAGGCAAGCTTCAGGTCACTCAGGCATCACTTGCCGGAGTGAGGGACTACGAGATTTCGATCGAGGTCTCCGAAGATACGCTGCGACAGTTTGGAATCACCTTTGACGAAGTCGCTGCAGCGGTTCGCAAATCGTCGCTCGATCTCCCCGGCGGATCGGTCCGAACCACGGGCGGGGAAGTGCTGATTCGGACCGAAGCACGCCGCTACACCGAGGGGGAATTTGCCGACATCACCGTGGTGACCCGACCCGATGGAACCAAGGTAACCCTCGATCAAATCGCGAATATTCGGGACGAGTTCGAGGAGGACCCCATCGACACCCGATTCAACGGCGAACCCGCAATCCTCATCAACGTCTTTCGCGTCGGCAACGAGGATACGATCAAGATTGCAGAAACGGTGAAGCAGTATGTCGTTGAAGTTGCTCCCGGAAGAATGCCCGAGGGCGTCACTCTCGACATCTGGAAAGACGATTCCCGCTATCTTTCCGGTCGCCTCACTCTCCTCGCGAAAAACGGGATCTTCGGACTCATCCTCGTGACGATTGTGCTGGCACTCTTCCTCCGCCCCAGCCTCGCCCTTCTTGTTGCGATCGGGATTCCTATTTCCTTCGCCGGAGCGATTGCGATGATGCCCTACACAGGCATCTCGATCAACATGATCTCCCTGTTTGCTTTTATTCTTGTGTTAGGAATTGTCGTCGATGATGCCATCGTCGTCGGGGAGAATGTCTACAGCCGGATTCGCAAAGGCGAAGACCCGAAGACAGCCGCACCGCGTGGCACCCACGAAGTCGGGATCGTTGTCACGTTTGGAATTCTCACTACGGTAATGGCATTTACGCCCATGCTCGGGTTGAGCGGAGTCAGTGGAAAAATCTGGCCCAACATTCCGCTCATTGTTATCCCGACTCTGCTCTTCTCCCTGATTCAGTCCAAGCTGATTCTGCCCTCCCACCTCGCCCTGCTCAAGCCATATGCAGAGCAGAAGGATCCGGGCCCGATCATTCGATTTCAGCGATTCTTCTCCCGCGGCCTCGAGAAATTCATCGAACGCTTCTACCGCCCCGGGTTGCGCATTGCTCTGAGGAGTCGCTATCTCGTTTTGACCGGCTTTCTCGTCGTCTTCGGGTTAACTGTGATGACCGTGTCATCGGGTTGGATACGTTTCCAGTTTTTCCCCGACGTCGAAACCGATGTCGTCATGGCCAAACTGAAACTTTCCCAGGGAGTTTCCTATGAAAAAACCACGGCCGCGATTCAGGTGATCGAGGAAAAGGGATTCGAGCTCAACGACCATTTCCCGAAAATCGACGGTCAACCTCTCATCCGGGATATGCTCACAAGCATCGGCACACAACCGTTTCAGGAGGGAATCCAGGGGGCCGGGGGCGCACCCCGCTCGACCAACATCGGGGAAGTCACGATCGAAATGCAGGAGGCATCCAAGCGCACCTTCACCGCGAAAGATGTGGTATCGAAATGGCGGGAACTCGTGGGCGACATTCCCGGAGCCGTCGAGCTGACGTTTTCCGCGGAAGCCGCCGCTGGCGGAAATGCTCTCGACATTGAACTGGTCGGGGAAAACTTGAAGGACCTCGAAGCCGCGACCGAGGACCTCAAGGTAGCACTCTCCAAGTTCAATGGGGTCATCGACATTGGCGACTCCAATCTTGAAGGAAAACGGGAAATCAAACTCGAGATTCTACCCAAGGCGGAAGCACTCGGTCTCCGGATGGGGGACGTTGCGCGCCAGGTGCGCCAGGGATTCTATGGAGATGAAATCCAACGACTCCAGCGGGGAAAAAATGAGGTGAAGGTTTTCGTTCGGTATCCCGAGGAAGAGCGCAAATCAATTGCCGACCTGGAAGACATGAAGATCCGTCTCGCTAATGGAACCGAAGTTCCCTTCTCCGAAGTCGCCAGAGCCAGCCTCGGCCGCGCTTACGCGACGATTCAGCGGACTGACCAACTCCGCGCCATTCGGGTGACTGCGGACGTCGATAATACAGTCGGGGCAAACGCCAATGAAGTCGTATCCGCGCTCACCGCAGGTTCCGTGCAAAAAACCAAATCGGATCGCTGGAAAGAAAACATCCAGAACAAACTTCGCTCAATGCGCGGCCTCGAACCAAAACCGGAGTTGGCAAAAGGCGCCCTCCTCGAGATCACGGAGCGATATCCCGGCGTGACCTTCAGCTTTGAAGGAGAACAAAAAGATCAAGCACAGTCGGTCCAGGAAATGGGACAAAAGGCTCTCATCGCCCTGCTCGGAATGTATGTTCTCATGGCGATCCCCCTGAAATCCTACGTGCAACCCATGATCGTGATGTCCGTCATTCCGTTCGGACTCGTCGGCGCGGTTGCCGGGCACCTCATCATGGATTTTTCCCTGAGCATCATGAGCATGTGCGGAATTGTAGCTCTCGCCGGGGTGGTTGTGAACGACAGCCTGGTGCTGGTTGACTATGTAAACCGTCATGTCAAAGACGGTCAGTCGCTTCACGACGCCGCATGGGAAGCCGGGGCCGCCCGTTTCCGCCCCATTCTTCTAACCTCGCTGACAACCTTCGCCGGCCTTACCCCGATGCTTTTGGAGACTGACATCCAGGCAAAATTTCTCATTCCGATGGCCGTATCCCTCAGTTTCGGAATTCTCTTCGCAACCCTGATCACGCTCATCCTGGTGCCCTGCATTTACCTCGTGATGGAGGACATCAGCCAACGCTTCGGCCACGACCGAGCCTCCCACCTTCAGAAGGCCGGATAACAATTTGTTATTGTGTAGGATTCGCTCATACTGGCACTCTGAATCTGGCATGAGTAGACGAGGGCGATGGCTGCTGAGACAACTACTGCATCGGACACAGAAGTTTATCGGTGAAAACTCGATCGACTTTTTTCCGATTCGGAAGGGCTTTCGCGGATACAGCGGAAACTCACTCAAATCGGACGCCGCGGCCGGAATCAACGTAGCCCTCCTCGCCTTCCCCCAGGGAATGGCCTACGCCGTCATCGCAGAATTGCCGATTCAATACGGAATCGTATCCGGTGCCGTTGCTGCCATCATTGCCCCGATGTTTGCCGGTTCGCGTCACACCATTCTCGGACCGACCAACGCAACTGCCTTCATGCTGTTTGCCAGCTTTGCCGCCTTCACCGCAGCCGACCGGCTTTTTTACCTCCCCCTTCTGGTGCTGTTTATCGGCATCCTGCTCACCGTGGGTGCCCTGTTCCGGGTGGCGGAACTCGTCCAATACGTAAGCCGTTCTGTAGTGGTTGGTTATATCACTGGGGCCGCGATTCTCATCATCGCCAATCAACTGCGTCACATACTCGGCGTCGAGTTGCCGGAAGAGGCAATTTCTGACGGTCCAAAAACGTTTTTCACGATTCTTCAAGGCACACTCGCGGAATTGCACCACACCCAATGGCAACCGCTTGCCCTGTCATCGGCCACCTTTCTCGTCTGGTTCCTGCTGCAGCGGCGCTATCGCAAACTGCCGGTGTTCGCGATCACTCTGCTGCTTTCTTCGCTTGCCTACTTCTTTCTCCATCGCTACGCGGGATGGGAACTCAAGACTTTTGATGCATTCGCGATTTCCGACCTGAAACCCCGGCTTCCCGAGATCAGTCCCCGGGGATTCTTCACCGATGTGAGTCGCCTCATCGGAATCGCCTTTTCGATCGCCTTTCTCGCCTCTCTCGAAAACTCAGTCATGTCCAAAACGCTCGCAAGCCGGGTCGGCGACCGGCCGGATGTGAATCAGGACATGCTCAGCGTCGGCATTGCAAATATCGCCGCCTCGGTCACGGGCGGTATGCCGGCCTCAGGGTCGTTGACCCGCTCGGCCCTGAACTTTTCAAGCGGCGCGATCTCCCGCCTTTCCAGTATTTTCAGCGGAACACTGTGTGTGGTCGGCCTGCTCCTTCTTGGCGACTATATGGTTAACGTTCCCAAGGCCTGCCTCGCCATGCTCGTGATCTGCATCGCTGCATCCGTCATCAACCGGCATCACATTCGGATTTCGCTCTACTCCACCCCCTCAGATGCTGCGGTTCTGATCACAACCTTCATTGCCGCACTACTCATGCCCCTGAATGTTGCCATCTTCCTTGGCGTTGGCATTTCCATCATGCTCTATCTGCGCGCTGCGAGTCGCCCCTACCTGACTGAATACGAGTTTTCCGAAGAAGGGGAACTTCGCGAGGCGGGAGAAAAGCGGGTCCGGCCGATGCCGGCCATTTCGATCGTTCACGTCGAAGGCGACCTCTTTTTCGGAGCCGCAGAACTGTTTCGGACCCAGATTCAGAAAACCTCTCTCGACCCCGACCTTCGCATCATCATTCTTCGAATGAAAAACGCTCGTCATCTCGATGCCACCAGCGTTGTCGCACTGGAGGAACTCGTCCAGTTTCTGAATGCCAACGACCGGCACGTCATCATCAGCGGCGCCAGTAAAGAGGTCTACCGGGTCCTCAAGAATGCAGGTTCCGTTGAAGTGATCGGGCGGGAAAACATCTTTCTCAACAACGCACGCAATCCCAATCTCTCGACCCGGAATGCTCTCAAACGAGCTCAGGATCTGCTGGGAACGAAGGAGGCTGACATCCGGATCTTTTATGATCCGAGCAAGAATAAGAAGTAGCGGACTGACGAAAAGACGTCGGAAAATTTGCGGGACAAATCACTTCATTTCCCTTACTCTCGCGAAGTTATGAAAGCATCCCTCCTCTTCGCGGCAGTAATCTCCCTTTCGATTTCCGGAGCGACCGCCCGCACCTGGACCAGCTCCGACGGTGCCAAAACCTTCGAAGGCGAGCTTCGATCTTACAATGCAGCCACCGGGATCGTGATGGTTCTCATCAACGGGAGAGCTGTAAATGTGCCGAAAGAGAAACTCTCAGAAGCAGATATAGCCTTCCTGAAAGAAGCGGATTCAAAATCACAGGAATCTGCATCGGCGACCCCGGATACAGAGACGGAGATCGGTGCCAAGGTAACCAAGGCAAAACTCCAACGTCTCGACGGGAAGCGCTACAAGCGTGCTGAAGTCGAAAAGAATCCGAAATATTACATTCTTTACTATTCTGCGTCGTGGTGAGCCCCTTGTCGCGCTTCTGCTCCACAGTTGGTGGAGAAATACAACGAGGTAATTGCAGAGAATCCGAATGTCGAAATGATCCATGTGTCTCTGGACAGTTCCGAAGACGCCGCAGAAGGATGGGCTGTTTCCAACCAGTTTCCATGGCTGACTGTCCTTCCGAAGGATGTGGACCGGAGTAAACTCAAAGACTACATGACCCGAAACGCAGTCCCGCACTACTCACTGCGAACCGCGGACGGAGAGGAACTAGCGAACGGATCATCCGCTATTTTCCGCAAGATAGGAGAATTGGGAGGCAGCGAGTCTCAGTAGAACGTCTTCCCCGCTTCGATCGGTTGCAGGAAGCGAATCGGGACATCAACCGGGGAAGAACGCGCTTGGTGCTCTCCCGAGATGGTGCGCGGTACTGGATTTGAACCAGTGACCCCATCGGTGTGAACGATGTGCTCTACCCCTGAGCTAACCGCGCGGTTGGGGCTGGAAACTATCGCAGCAACTTCCTCCCAGCAAGAAAATCATTCACATTCATAAATATATTGTTTTTATGAATTTTGTATTGATTATAACAAAATCAAAGACTATATTTAGTCAATGCGTTCCCGAAAACCGACCCTTGGCTTCAGCCTCGTCTGTGTCAGTCTGTTCATGGCTGCCACTGGAGCGTTGTTGGGTCTTTGTTTCGCCTATTTCCACGAAGTAAATCAGGAGACCAGGAATCTCTCCACTGATTTCTCATCCAGATGCGCTTCCTATACGCAGAGATTAACTCCGGAAACCCTCGAGAGACTGGTTTCGGACTCTCCAACCGCCACGAGCGAAGTTTCCAGCTTTCTTGAAACACTCAATTACACGCTGGGGTCTCATGCCCAAAGTTCTGTATCGATCTATCGAAAGTCGAGCCTCAGTGACTCACCCCATCTTATTTACGCATTCAGCACCCCTGACTTTGAGTCCGAGAGTGAGACCGAGCTTTCCACGCTCCTTCTCAAAGTCATCGAAAGCGACATTCCCTCCGTTCAGGACATATCGGAACAGGGTGATGGCGCCGCATCGGCCACCAATCTGCTGCGAGCGAGTTTTGGAAATGATAACGCCCGCGCCATGACGGTCCGTGCGGTGTTCCCGATCCAACTGCAGTCTTCACAAATTTACGTAGCATCCGAGGCAAAAGTCAGCCCCGGATACTTCCGCGTAACCCGGATCCTGGAACTCCATCACCTCTTTCCTCTGATCGGAATTATTCCGTTGCTCATCTCACTCATTTTCATGGGAACGTGGTTTGCACAGCGCCTGAAAGGGCTCTCCCAGGGAATGGACACGGTAACAGAGGGGCGTTACGACTACCGCCTTAAGGAAGCCGGTCCGCCGGAAATCGAACAGGTCCACACCAGCTTCAACCGAATGGCGGAAAGCCTTCGCGCGACTACGGACCAATTCGAGGAGTCCATTAAAGAAATTCAAATTGCGAAACAGCAGGCGGAGGTCGCGAAGGAAGCTAAATCGGATTTCCTCGCGAATATGAGCCATGAAATTCGAACCCCGATGAATGGCATCATCGGAACGACCAGCCTCCTCATGGAAACAGCTCTGACGGGAGAGCAAAAGGAGCTCGCTCAGATCATGCGGACGAGCGGACAGTCGCTCGTTCATCTCATCAATGACGTTCTCGACTTCTCGAAGCTGGAATCCGAAAAAATGGACCTTGAGAACGAGCCGGTCGATCTCGTTGCCCTGATCGAAGAGACCATCGAAATGTTCGCCTACTATGCGGCAGAGAGTCAGCTCGAACTGATCTACTTCATCGAGAAGCGGGTTCCCAACCTGGTCTTCGGAGACCGCGAACGCCTCAAGCAGGTTCTCGTGAACCTTGTTGGCAACGCGATGAAATTTACCAATCAGGGTGAAGTAATCATTACGGCAAAGATGACCGCTCACGAAACGGAAGAAGGCAGTCAGTCCATGATTCGGATTTCGGTAAAAGACACCGGTATCGGAATTGCCCCCGAACATCACGAGAGAATCTTCGAAGCGTTCACGCAGGCGGATGCATCAACGACGCGCAAGTTTGGCGGAACCGGGCTCGGACTCGCGATCAGCAAAAAGCTCTGCCAGAATTTCGGCGGAAGGCTCAGCGTCATCAGTGCGCTGGGACAGGGGTCGGAATTCTTCTTTGACCTCACCTTTCGAGAAGTCCCCCAACAAGGCACGGTCAAACCTCAACACCAGATTGAAAATCAGAAACCCCTCCACGGGAAAACTGCCATTGTGCTTACACGAAACGAGCCCCTTTCCAGCCTCATTCAAACCTATCTGCAGGAATGGCAGATGGGAGTCCTCGCGACCAATCAATACAGCGATTCGGTGGCATTCCACGTATTCGAGAAAAATCCGGATCTTGTCGTGGTCGACCCCATGTTGATGGAAATGGAAGACGAAATGTGGAGTTTTGCGAAGCGACTGATCGAGAGAAAGATTCCCTCGATCTTCCTTTCCTCTATCGGCGAAAGCAGCATTCGAATCGATGAAGACAAGTTCCCGCTCATTCGAACTCTCTACAAGCCCATCTCAGAACTGAAACTGCTTCGTGATTCGGTTTCTGTTATCCAGAAGAAACAAGGGATCGCGGTATCGGAAAACGAGTTTCTTTCCAACATCGAAATCCAAACCCAGACCACCGTAGGTTTCGCGAAACGCTTCCCCGCGAAAATTCTTATCGTCGAAGACGTGCTCATGAACCAGAAGATCGCCGGCATGGTCCTCGAAAAACTGGGCTATCAGGGCATCGAGTTCGCCAACAATGGTGCCAAGGGCGTCGAAAGAATCAATGAAGGGGATATCGATCTCGTGTTTATGGATCTGCAAATGCCGGTCATGGGAGGCCTCGACGCCACCGAAGCGATACGAAAGAATTTTAATCTCTCTCGCCAGCCCATTATCATTGCGATGACGGGTCACGCCCTCGCCGGAGTAAGGGATTCCTGTCTCGCCGGAGGAATGAACGGATTCGTCTCCAAGCCAATCTCTCTCAGCGACGTCAAGGATGCCATCATTTCGGCCTTTGATCACGCCTCAAAAGAAACGGGCTGGTCCTCCGCGTCTCAGAGCTAGGAACTCTCCCTACGGCAAAACCGCCAGGTCTTTCTTCATCGGGCTGAGCTCGAGACCGAGCGACCATTGCAAGAGCGTCTTACTGTCGTCCCACACATGAGGGCGGGCGCTTTTGATAATCACCGAAATGCGATCCTGCCCATTCACACTGGCACTCGATACGAGGCAGTTCCCCGCAGCATAGGTAAATCCTGTCTTCATACCGTTGCAGCCCTCAAACACACCCAGAATCTTGTTGGTGTTGTACAGCATCCTCTTTCTCCCGTCATTGAAGACAAACTCGTAGGTTCTCTTTTGAATAATTTCCCGAACATCAGGAATCTGGTAGGCCTCAAACGCGGCAATCGCGATGTCGCGGGCATTTGAATATTGGCCTTTTGCGGGCAATCCGTGTGGATTCACAAAGTTCGAATCCGTCATCCCGATGTATTTGGCAAAGGTATTCATCTTCTCGGCGAAAGCCTCGATCGATCCGGCGTTGTCGATCGCCAGAGTCGCGGCGATATCATTGCCGCTGCGAACGAGAAGCGAGTTCAACAATTGTCGACGCGGATACTTCTCCCCCGGCTTCACCCCGATTACGGTCGGTTCCACCTGATAGACTTCCTTGGGGACTTCCGCCATACCATCGAGATCTCCATCGTGACAGACAATCAAAGCCGTCACCAGTTTCTGGGTGCTCGCGACCGGCGTCCGCTCATGGGCTGCTTTCTTGTAATAAAACTGCATCGTCTTCCCGTCGACCACGGCAGCATACTTGCTGTAGATCGAAGGCAATGCCGGTCCATTCCAGGTCTGGGGCGGAGGAAGTTTTTCCCGGCGCTTCATGACTTCCTCGCGAAGTTGCATCAACTCCTCCATCGAACCCAGCATGCGCTCGCGATCCCCGAGAGCTTTTTCCCGCTCGATCATCGCTCCCTCTCGCGCCGAAAGAGCGCTCTCTCTTTCCTTGAGCGCCCGCATCCGCTTGGAAAGCTGGTCGGCAAGACGCTCCAGCATTTCCTCCTGAAGTTCCGATTGCGACTTCTCAGAGTTTCTTTCTTCCTCCCCTGATTTCTCCGGATCGGCTTCTTCCGCACCTTCGGATTCGACACCTTCGGATTCGACACCTTCGGATTCGACCGAACCTTCGACCTCCGGCCCTGCCTCTGCGACAGCCGCCTCTTCGCTGGAGGCTTCTCCAGCGGGTTTCACTTCCTCCTGGGCAGCAAGTGGCAGGACGATGAACATCGCAAAAGCCATCCCGGGCAGCCAACAAAAGCGATAATGCATAACTGTGGTGTCCGCGGACACCTCCCCGCCGGACCCTTCCACTACAACAAAGCTCCCCTCAGATTGCAAGGAGGGAATTCCGGTCTTGCGACGGGCGTGAAACGGAGGCGCTCGAAACCATCCGTAGAGGAAAATATCAGTTTTTCTTAGGCGCTGCCACGGCCCCGTTTCTCCACGGGAAAGTCTCACAACTTCCTCTACCTTCGTGTCCGCAGCATCCTGTGGAGAAAAACATCCGTTTTTCGCGGCGCAGCAAACCGCCTGCTTTGCACGGCCCCTCAGGTCGGACTGCGATCGGATGAACCAGGTCGAGAGCACTTCGGAACGGAGGCCGGAGACCATCGATGCCACCTTTCCCGCTACACCTCATCCTGAAATTTTCCGGAAAGAAGCCGTTTTTCCTCTTTCACCTTCGTCAGGTTCGGGCAAGTTTCCCATCCGGCCACAAGAGTCGGCTTCGTTCCCATGAAAACCATTGCTATTGCCAATCAGAAAGGCGGCGTCGGAAAGACGACGACCTCGGTGAATCTTGGAGCCTGCCTCGCCGAAAAGGGAACCCGGGTCATCATCCTCGATCTCGATCCCCAGGCCAACTCGACCAGCGCGCTCGATTTCTCCCCGGGAGATCATCCCAGTATCTACCAGTCTCTCATCGGCGGGGGAAACGTATCGGACCTCGTTGTTGCCACAAAATATCCGAATCTCTCTCTCATTCCCTGCGACATGGACCTCGCCGGATGCGAAATCGAGATGGCTCGCGAAGATGACCATCTCGTGCGGCTGAGCAATCTCCTCGCAGAATTCAAGCAAACCGATGCCGCCGATTACATCCTGATCGACTGCCCGCCCTCGCTCGGCGTGCTCATGACCTCCGCTCTCGCGGCGGCCGATGAGTTGATCGTTCCGCTCCAGTGCGAATACTTCGGCCTCGAAGGTCTTTCCAAAATCGTGGGAGTTCACCAGCAGATCCGGGATTCCGGCGCAAATCCCGATGTCGTTCTCGAAGGAATCATCATGACGATGGCAGACAGCCGAACCAATCTCTCCGCCATGGTCATCAACGACGTTCGCGAATACTTTCCGGAAGTGATCTACGACACGATCATCCCTCGAAACATCCGTCTTGGTGAGGCTCCGAGTTACGGGCAAAGCATCATCGACTATGCCCCGACCTGTTCCGGCGCAGTCGCCTACCGGGCTCTTGCCGAAGAGTTCCTTGTCCGTCACGCCTGAGCGGACGCATTCTCCCTTTCCTCTCCCCCTCGCAAAAGAGACTGAAAATCACCGGAAATACCGTATACTTTGTATTTCCTAATCTTTCCCCTCCAGACAAATGCTCAAGTGGATCCTGAAACTCATCGTCGGCAGCCGAAACCAGCGGGTTTTGCGCAAGATTGCGCCGGTTGTCGAACAGATCAATGTGATCGAGAAAGAACTGCAAACCAAGCCGGAAGAGTATCTCAAGGAGAAGACGGCCGAGTGGAAAAAGCACCTTTCCCAGTATGACCTCCGCGTAGACTCCTACAGCGAGCGAGTTCTCAACGTGAGGACGGTCGAAGAAAACCGGGAAACGCTCAAGGAATGGGCGGAGCGTTTTGAATATCTTTCCACCGAGTTCAACACCGCCTCCGGATTTGTTTCTCCGGACACGGTTGCCGGTCTCGACAACGAGGCCCTCGTCAGCAAAACTCTCGAAGCGCAGCATCTTTTTTCCGAGTTGAAGGAAGAGTTCCCCGCCGCCCGCGCCGCCTATCTCGATGAGATTTTGCCGGAGGCCTTCGCCGTCGTAAAGAACGCAGCACGCCGTCTCTGCGGTCAGGAATGGAATGTTTGTGACCACCCCGTGAAGTGGGAGATGGTCCATTTCGACGTTCAGTTGATCGGTGGTATCGGCCTGCACCGCGGTATGATTGCCGAAATGGCGACCGGAGAAGGAAAAACGCTCGTTGCGACTTTACCGGTATACCTCAATGCGCTCACCGGTATGGGTGTCCATGTCATCACGGTGAACGACTACCTCGCACGTCGTGACTCCGAGTGGATGGGCTACCTTTTCGAATGGCTCGGCCTGACTGTCGGCTGTATCCAGAATGATCAGCGTAGCGATGTCCGCAAGGAGATGTACGAAAAGGACATCACCTATGGAACCGCAAGTGAGTTCGGATTCGATTATCTCCGTGACAACGGTATGGCACAGGATGCCGAGCACCAGGTGCAGCGAAATCACTACTTCTCTCTGATTGATGAGGTCGACTCCGTCCTCGTTGACGAAGCGAGGACTCCGCTCATCATTTCCGGCCCCGTCACGGTGCGTCAGGATCAGCAGTTCGACCGCTACAAGAGCCAGATCCAGAATCTGTATCGCAAGCAGACCAATCTCTGTAACGATCTCGCGCAGGAAGCGAAAAAGGAATTCGAAGCCGGCAACATCACGGAAGCGGGAACCATGTTCTACAAGGTCAAGCTTGGCATGCCGCGCAACCGGGCTCTTCTCCGGGCGATGGAGGATGCCGAGGTTCGCCGTGCGATGGAAAAGGCGGAACTGGAATTCTTCCGCGATCCGCAGAAGGCGGCTCTCTTCGAGCTGAAGGAGGAACTTTTCTTCACGCTCGATCCCAAGCAGCATGAGGCCGAGCTCACCGAGAAGGGACGCGAGTTTCTCAGCCCCGATGAACCGGAGGCATTTGTCCTTCCTGATCTCTCCGACGCGTTCTCTGAGATCGACGGAAACGAATCACTTAGCGAAGCCAAAAAGGCAGAGAAGAAAACTGAGTTGCAGCAGCAGATGTCCGTCCAAGCGGAGAAGATGCATACCATTTCTCAGCTGATGAAGGCCTACACGCTGTATGAAAAGGACGTTCACTATGTCGTCGAAGACAACCGCGTCATGATCGTCGACGAGAACACGGGCCGGAAAATGGCGGGTCGCCGCTGGTCCGACGGACTTCACCAGGCCGTCGAAGCGAAAGAGAACGTTACCATCGAAGGCGAAACGCAGACCTATGCAACGATCACGATCCAGAACTACTTCCGTCTCTACGAGAAGCTCGGAGGTATGACCGGAACCGCGGAAACCGAAGCGGCTGAATTTCACGACATCTACAAGCTCGACGTTCTCGTCGTGCCGACAAACCGCCCCATCGCGCGAGTCGATCTCAACGATAAGATTTTCAAAACGCAACGGGAGAAATACAAGGCCGTCATCGATCTCGTTCGCGAGAAACATGCCGAGGGCCAGCCGATTCTTCTGGGAACGGCGAGCGTCGAATCCTCCGAGGTTCTTGCCCGCATGCTCAAGCGTGAGAAGATCCCGCATTCCGTTCTCAATGCCAAGTTCCACATGCAGGAGGCCGAGATCGTCGCCCGCGCCGGACAGCCCGGCTCAGTGACCGTCGCCACAAACATGGCCGGTCGGGGAACTGACATCAAACTCGGAGAGGGAGTCGCCGACAAAGGCGGACTCATGGTCATCGCGACCGAACGTCACCGCAGTCGTCGTGTTGACCGTCAGCTTCGCGGACGTTGTTCGCGTCAGGGCGACCCCGGTGCTTCCGTTTTCTATGTCAGCTTTGAGGACGAACTCATGATGCAGTTCGGTGCCGCCGAGCGCATGACCAAGATGATGGAGCGCTTCGGCCTCGAAGAAGGTCAGGAACTTGAGCACCCATGGCTCAACAAGTCGGTCGAGAACGCCCAGAAGAAAGTCGAGCAGCGTGACTACCTATCCCGGAAACACATTCTCGAATACGACGATGTCATGAACAACCAGCGGAGTGTCGTCTACGGCTACCGCAATGAAGTTCTCAATACCGAGGACCCGCACGCGCTCATTCAGGAAATCATTGAGGATGCGATGCCATCCATCCTCCAGAGCGCCTTCGACATCGAAACCGGTCAGCTCGATCCCAACGCCGCTCTTCTCGCTTTCAACACGCACTTTCCGATCGCCCTTTCTCCGGAAGACGCCAAACTGGAAACACGCAGCGACGACGAGAACCTCGATTATCTGATCGAGCAGGTAAAGGCAGCCTACGAGGTCAAGACCAACTACGAAGACCCCGAGCAGGTCGAAGGGCTGGAGCGATTCATCATTCTGCACAGCATCGACCAACTCTGGCAGGAACACCTCTACGAGATGGACAGCCTTCGGGACTCCATCAGCAACTATCGCTACGCGCAGAAGGATCCGCTCGTCGAATACAAGCACGCCGCCTATGAGCTGTTTGTCGGTCTGATGGACCGGATCAAGATGGAGGTTCTGGAAAACCTGTTCCGCACGACGACCCGCCCGGACGACTACGGACGTGTTCTCCGCGGTATCCAGACGAGCCGTCCCGATGTCATTTCCGAAATGGCCACCGGCGGTGGTGGCGCAGAACTTCCCCCGGACGAGCGCCCTCAGATCCAGATTCCGAAAACGGTCAAACGCGAGGAGCCCAAGGTGGGGCGCAACGACCCCTGCCCTTGCGGTAGCGGGAAGAAATTTAAGCAGTGCTGCGGTAAGACCGGCTGATTCGCACTGGCTGCGGCACTCTGATTCTCCCACTTCAAAACAATGACTCTGATTCTCATCCTCAGCCTGGCAGGAATCGGGGCCATCCTTGCCGAACTCGTCCTCCCCGGCGGCATTCTCGGTGTCGTCGGAATTGGAATGCTCGTCGCAGCCGTGATCGTGACCTTTGTGAAATTCGGTGCGACAGCTGGAATCATTGCCACGGTCATCCTCATCGTATTCGGATTCGTCATCCTCGGATGGTGGATGAAGTATTTCCACCGGCTCCCGATCACGCGAAAACTGATCCTGAAAAATAAATCGGGAGCAGACGAAGCACAGAACGAGAGGGAAAGTCTCGTGGGAAAAACCGGAGTGGCACTGACCGATCTGATGCCTTCCGGGAATGCCAAAATCGAGGGGAAGAAATTCGATGCCATCGCCGAAGCCGGTTCGATTGCGAAAGACGCAGAGATCACCGTGGTCGCGGTAAGGGGCCCCAGCGTTGTCGTGCGGACTCTTGACTGAGTTACCGCTTTTTGCCAAACTGGGCCCCATGAAAAAAGCAGATCCCATCGTAGCCCTCGTCGCCGGAGTCATTCTCTTCTTCGTTTCTGCCGAGCTCGCCAAAACCGTCATCGCCGTCTACCTGATCGTGATCGGCGTACTGGGGCTACTCAAGAAATAGTCTCTCCACGCTTCCTTGCATCTCTACGTCCACATCCCCTTCTGCCACCACATCTGCCCCTACTGCGGATTCTACAAGCACAAGCCGGGCGCGCTGGCCAATGCGGACTTCGTAAGGGCCATTCTGGCCGAGGCGGAAAGAAGGACTACCGCGGAGAAGACGCCCTTTCAGACCGTCTACTTCGGCGGAGGCACTCCCAGTCTTCTCTCGAAGGCTCATCTTCGAACCCTCTGCGAAGGACTTGCCGAAAGATTCGATCTATCCTCTGTTCGCGAATGGACGCTCGAAGCCAACCCGGCCACCTTTGACATAGAGAAAGCGGCACTAATGCGTGATTTCGGAGTGACGCGTATCAGCCTCGGTGTGCAATCCTTCCACTCGGAAACCCTCGCCACCCTTGGGCGCGATCACTCCCCTGCCGAAGCCATCGGAGCCTTCGAAACACTCCGTGCGGCCGGTTTCGAAAACATCAGCGTCGACCTCATGTTTTCCATTCCCGGCCAAGCGGCGAAAACCTGGTCCTCCGATCTGGAGCAGGCCATCGCGCTGCAGCCCAATCACATTTCGGCCTACAATCTCACCTACGAAGAGGATACCGAATTCCTGACGAGGCATCAATCCGGCGAGCTGGATGGAAACGAAGACCGGGACGCGGATCTTTTCTACCATGCGATCGACCTCCTCGAATCACACGGGTTCCACCACTACGAGATCTCGAACTACGCCCTTCCCGGGTTCGAGTCGCAGCATAACCGGGCCTACTGGGCTGGAGCGGACTACCTGGGTCTCGGGCCAGGCGCCGTTTCCACCCTCCACGGGGAGCGTTCGAAAACCCTCGCCGACACAGCCGCCTATGTGAGAGCAGCCCTCTCCGGTCTCGATACCCGAACCGACATTGAGGCTCTTTCCCCGGAAGATCTCCGCATTGAGCGGATCGCCCTCCAGCTTCGCACCCGCGAAGGAATTGCCACCGGGTTACTTCCCTCACGCAACCCTGTTGAGTCCCTCATTCAACAAGGTTTGATCACCGAATCGGATGGGCAAATCCGGCTCACGCGGGAAGGCAAAGCGCTTGCCGACCCGATCGCGGCTGCGCTAGTGTAAATACATGTCAGACCTTTCCCTCTCCGACCATCCTTTCCGGATTCGCCCCGGCCAGAAACTCGACCTTCCCTCCTTCCCCACCAGGGATGAAGAGATTTTCTCTATCGGCAAGAAGCAGGGAAAGGATCTCATGAAGAAGTTCGCACTGCAAATCGATGAGCTGCAGGAGTTGCTCTACGCCGAGGGAAAGCAACGGCTCCTTATCGTGTTTCAGGCGATGGACACCGGCGGGAAAGACGGCACGATCCGCAGCGTCTTTGAAAAAATGGATCCCCAGGGAATTCGCGTGGCCTCCTTCAAGCGTCCCATTTCGCTGGAACTTGCCCACGACTATCTCTGGCGCGTCCATCCGCACGTCCCCGGAAACGGCCAGGTCACCATCTTCAACCGCAGTCACTACGAGGACATTCTCGCTGTGCGGGTCCGCGAGATCTTCCCAGAGTCACGATGGTCAAAACGCTATGACCACATCGTCAACTTCGAGCAGATGCTTGCCGATGAAGGCACCACCATCATCAAGATATTTCTCCATGTTTCCAAAGAAGAGCAAAAAGAGCGCCTTCAGTCCCGCCTCGACGAGCCGGAAAAGAACTGGAAGTTCAATCCCGGCGATCTCGATGACCGCGCCCTCTGGGACAAATTTATGGAAGCCTACTCCGATGTCCTTTCACGGACGAGCACGGAGGATTCCCCCTGGTATATCATTCCGGCCGACCGCAAGTGGTATCGGAATCTGCTCGTCGCCGATATCCTCATCAAGACGCTCCAGGGCTTGAATATGGAATACCCCGGGATCGACTACGATCCAAAGTCCGTTACCATCGCAGACTAATCTTTTTCTATGAAGCGTTTCTTTACGATTCTACTTTCCCTTTTCGCCACCTCGGTCTTTGCTGCCGATCGTCCCAACATTCTCTTCGCGATCTCCGATGACCAGTCCTGGCCGCATGCCGGAGCATATGGAACGAACTGGGTCAAGACACCCGGATTCGACCGCGTCGCACGGGAAGGCTTGCTGTTTCGTCAGGCTTTTACTCCCAATGCCAAATGCGCTCCGAGTCGGGCTTGCATTCTAACAGGACGTCCTTCCTGGCAATTGGAAGATGCCGGCAATCACATGCCCTTCTTTCCTCAGAAATTTCCCGGCTACGTCGAAGCTCTCGACCGGAAGGGCGGCTACTACGTCGGATACACCGGTAAAGGCTGGGCTCCCGGCAAGGCTCTCGACGCGGAGGGCAAGCCGCGGCAACTCACCGGCAAGGCCTACCAAAAGCACAAGGCGAAACCGCCCGCAGCGAAGATATCGAGCAACGACTACGCCCGGAATTTTGAAGACTTTCTTGCCGATGCGGAAGATTCCGGAAAGCCCTGGTGTTTCTGGTACGGAGCGACCGAGCCCCACCGCGCCTACGAATACGAAGCGGGAGTCAAGAAGGGCGGCAAGAGGCTGGAGGACATTGACCGGGTTCCCTCTTTCTGGCCGGACAATGAAATCATCCGGAATGACATGCTTGACTACGCCTTTGAGATCGAACATTTCGATCATCATCTCGTCCGTATCATCGAGATGTTGGAAAAGAGCGACCAGCTCAACAATACTCTCATCGTCGTGACGTCCGACAACGGGATGCCCTTTCCCCGCGTCAAAGGAAACGCTTATCTCTACGCCAACCACCTGCCTCTCGCGATCATGTGGAAGGAGGGAATTCAGAAACCGGGCCGGAAGATTGATGACTTTGTCAGTTTTATCGATTTCGCTCCCACCTTCCTCGAAGTCGCCAGGCTGGCTCCGGAAAATTCCACGATGGCTTCCCTGACCGGGAAAAGCCTCGTCCCGATTTTCCAGTCCGAAAAGGAAGGTCGCATCATTGCGGAGCGGGATCATGTTCTCATTGGAAAGGAGCGCCACGATGCAGGGCGGCCCAACGACTGGGGCTATCCCATCCGGGGAATCGTCACGGACGAATGGCTCTACCTGCGCAACTACGAGCCGGACCGCTGGCCGGCCGGGGATCCCGTAACCGGGTATCTGAATACCGACGGCAGTCCCACCAAGACCTGGATTCTCGAAGCCCGGAGAAAGGGAGAGAACTCCCACTACTGGGACATGAATTTCGGCAAACTGCCGGAAGAGGAATTCTACCAACTCCAAACCGATCCTGACAACGTCACCAATCTAGCCAACGAAGAAGAGCATCAGGAAGCCAAAGAGAAACTGGCGCAACAAATGAGGGAGGAACTACTCCAGCAGGAAGACCCGCGAATGGATGGCAAGGGCTCAATCTTTGACAACTATCCGATCTCCACCGACTCCTCGAAATTCTACGAGCGATTTATGAAGGGAGAACCCACAAAAGCTGGATGGGTCAATCCCGGAGATTTTGAAAAAGAAAACCCGAAAGACGATCAATGACGAAACAAGTTATCTATCATTTACTTGCCGTTGCCCTGCCTATCTGCGCAACGCCACTCTCTGCCTTCGACTACGACACCAGTAACTGGTTCAAGGGAAACACCCACACCCATTCGCTTTGGAGTGACGGAAATGACTTCCCCGAGATGATCATCGATTGGTACAAATCGAGAGACTACGACTTTCTCGCACTGACGGATCACAATGTGTTGCAGGTGGGCGAGAAGTGGATGGACCTGGAGGCGATCAAAAAACGCCAACGGGCCATCGGTCGGGATGCTGTCAGCAAATGCGAGGCACGCTTTGGAAAGGACTGGATTCAATGGAAAACCCAGGGGGACAAAAAGGGAATTATTCTGAAGACTCTCGACCATTGCCGCGAACAGTTTGAAGAGCCCGGAAAGTTCTATCTCCTTCCAGCCGAGGAAGTTTCCAACGGCGCCAAAGACAAGGCCCCGGTTCACATCAATGCCCTGAATATTCCGAAGGTCATTCCCGCAGTGAAGGACGGGACGGCTTCCGTGGCAGAAGTGATGGAACGCAGCTTTGCGATGATCGCAGAAGTCGAAAAGGAAAGCGGGCAACCCATCCTCGCCCATCTCAATCACCCGAATTTTCAGTGGGCCGTAACGGCGGATGATCTCGCGAAAGTGGCGATCGGTGGATACTTCGAAATTTACAACGGCCATCCCGGCATCAATCACCTCGGCGATGATACCCGTCCCGGTGATGAGCGGATCTGGGACATTGCCAACACCATTCGCATTGCCGAAATGGAAACTACTCCCCTCATGGGCGTTGCGACTGATGACTCTCACACCTACCATGGGGGCGATGTGTCCCCCGGTCGTGGATGGGTCGTCGTGGGAGCGGATAAACTGGGAGGCGACGCCATTGTCGAAGCGATGCGTGAAGGTAAGTTTTACGCTAGCAGCGGAATCGAACTCGGGAGAATCGCCTTCGACAAGGACTCCGGACTTCTCACGGTAGCTGCTAAACCGGAGGAAGGCGTGGAGTATACCTTTGAATTTATCGGCACCCGTAAGGGATATGACGCCTCGGCAGCCGATACAGGAATCGGTGAGGTTTTTCTATCGTCGACCGGCAACTCTGCTGCCTTCCAGATTCCCGGGGATGCCCTCTACATGCGTGTCACCGTTACCTCCTCGAAGCGGCACCCGAATCCGTCCTACACGGACCAGAAGGAGCAGGCCTGGATTCAGCCCGTTGGATGGAAGTAGGCGGGGCGGCGCGGGGAAAGATCTCCCGGTCACTCAAAGCTACCATTTCGACTTCGCGAGCACCCGGAAGGAATAGTTGGGAACAGTGGGGTCGCTGCTAACGATTGTAATCAATCCGCGGCTCGTCTTTCTTCGGTAAGGAGCCCGGAATCGAACGCGAAAGCTGGTCGCGCCGTTTCCGAATACGTACGCCGGCGTCCTCGACGCTACCGTGAATTGTCTTCCCCGGGCTCTCACCGCATCGATACCAAGCGGGGCTCCCTCAGACCTGTTCGCAATCACGAAACTCCTCGATCGGGATCTACCACCCCAAATACGTCTCCCCCAGTTGGTCCGCTGCGAAATGGTTGGCCGGGGGGATCCGGGGGCAATGAGTGTGCCGGTTCCGAGCACCTCAATTTCGGGATCTTCATCAGCCGGCAGTGAGAGAAAGCTATCCAACCACGAGGCAAAGAATCCGACATTGGCATAGATTCCCACGGTTCTTCCCGCGCATCCCGCTCCGAAACTGGTAACCCCGAGCAGGAGCGGCTCTCCCCCGGGCCCGTCGAATGAGAAGAGAGGCCCCCCGCTGTCGCCCTGACAGGTATCTTTCCCCGGACCGGATGCTGCCAGGTGCATGCTGCTAATGTTACTGCCGAACTGTCTGCGTGCCGTAGAGAGCGGTTTGATGGATAGATCGACCCGTTGCAGAATCTCCGGGTAGGCGGGGCGCCGCCTCGTGTCGCCCCATCCAATTGCCTCGACTGCGGTGTTGGCGGCGACATTGGAAGAGGTGCCATAGAGGACAGGAGTAACATTGGTAACCGGCGATTCCAGCAGCAGCAGGGCGATATCGTTGAGCAGATTTCCGTCTCGATCCTCACGATAGCCGGGGTGCCGAAAGATCGCTTTTACAGTCCGATATTCCCCTCCCGATGTGTCGGTCAAATCGACAATATTGAACCATACTCCGAGTCCTCGAGCCGACTCGCCCTCGACACAGTGGGCAGCCGTCACGACCCAGGATTCGTGAATCAAGGCTCCACCGCAAAACTGGGAGTTGAAGACGTCCGGGTTTCCCCGGTTCACGAGGGCGGCCATCCAGGGATACTGTCCCGGCGAAGCATTGGTTCCTCCCACGATCTTGCTTTGGCTGTAGGCAGAAGTCGTGAAGGCGACGGAAAAGAGAAGTGCCAAACAGGCTTTACTTGGGAGGGTCATTGGGGATCGGGAAAATGGGAGGGACTATTACGAAAGAAAGAACGATTCAGGATGCCATACCTTATAGTGTTTCACGTATTTCCCTCCGCTCTCAGGTGCCCTGGTTTCGAGCTACCCGCTCCGGCCGATCATTCGCCGCAAGGCGGCTCGATCCAGTTTTCCGATCCCGGTTCGGGGGAGTTGCGGGACAAGCTCGACAAGACGAACCGCCTCAATCCGGTCGAGCCGTTGGTTGAGCGATTTCAGAAAGTCACCGGCATCCCCGGCCGACTCTTCGACCACTGCGACCAGTTCATTTCCCCTCCTCAAATTCGGAACGGCCAGCACCGCAGCCCCGGCCCCGCGCTCCTGCGCCAGGGCGGACGCAACGGCCTCCACTTTGCCAATGGAAACCAATTCCCCGGAAACCTTCACCAAATCGTCCGCTCTCCCGAGAAAGCGCAATTTTCCATCTCTCAGTTCGCATCGATCCCCGGTGGTAAACCACCCTTGAGCCCCCGGAGCCATTTCAAACCGCCAGTTCCCGACCTCTCGAAAGGCGTAGCCGGAAAAGAGCGCGTCCCCGGAAATCTCGAGACGCCCGTCCTTCCCAACGCGGGCTTTCCAACCCGGAATGAGAGGGAGCCAATCGATCTCCGTTCCCGTCGCCGTGGCAATTTGCGAACCGGCTTCCGTCATGCCATAGCTGACCCGAATGGGCCACCCCAGTTCGCGGCCGGCGGAAATCAGGGACGGATCCATTCTTCCTCCTCCAAGGAGAACACAACGGAGGGAGTCCGGCGCGACCACCTGATGCGAAACGAGGTCGTGCAGATGAGTCGGCGTCATGGAAGTTTGCGTGACCCGGTGCTCCTGAATCAATTCGGCGAACCATTGCCCTTTCCGATCCCACTTCCGATGCGAAGCGTCGATGACCTCTCCACCGGTGAGAAAGGCACGCGCGAAAACCCCGATACCTCCGACATGAAATCCTGACAATCCCGCCAGACTGACATCCGCGCTCGTCATACCGCAGTGCTCCACGACCGCTTTCGCCGAGGCGAGCAGAGCCTTTTTCGCGAGCACAACGAACTTGAAATCCCCTGTCGAGCCGGAAGTGGCAAGCACCACCGAACTGGAAAGGCCGCAGGATTCACGCAAAAACTCAACCAGCCCGGCAGCTTCCACTGTCCGTTGTGGATTCAACCGGAGATCGATCGTGTCAGAGCTCCAGTAGTCGGAGGATGTCAGTTCAGGCGTTTCCACGGCAGTTTTTCTAACAAATCATCAAATCCCAATCCGGTCCCCTCCACCGGCAGTAACCGGGGACCGTCGGTGCGGATGCGCTCGAAGAACTCATCGTCTTCAAAGCAGCGGTGGGTCAAGAGTCCGCACGGAAGCCGTTGCGCGTTGGTCTCTCCTCCGTATGCCACCGTCGCAACATACGCCGCAAACATCTGCCCGATGGCGTGATCCATATACGAGGTGATCAAATATTTCGAATCCGGGACAGCGGGCCAATCAGGTCGAGCCGGTTTCATGACAAGCACATCTCCCTGCCGCAACCTCTGCGCGGGATCCCGATCCACCGCAATCGGAACCAGGGCATGTCGCAAGGGTTCCCAACCGGATTCACCATATGCTTCGGGGTCTTCCACGAAGTCAATCGCCGCACGTTCTTCCCACGTGAGTTCGTTCCAAAACTCCAAAAACCCTCCCGCCGGAAGACACTCGTTGAAGTCCAGGCGAATCTGAAACCCGGCTGCCATCCAATCCCCCATGATCTTTCGCGTGAGCTTAAGATCCCCGGTTCCCTTGATTTTTGCGAAAGCGAATCCCTCCTCCCTCGCGAATTCCGGATCATCTCCCGGACGCACCAGCCAGTGACTGGTTGGAATCCGGCAGCCGGCAATCCCCACCTGCACTTCGCGAAGCTGCTCATCGCATTCGGCGCATTGCTTCGCTCCCTCAATCAGAGGCGTCTCTCTCCCCTCAGAAAGGATCTTCAACTGCGCATCGAGAGGAGCATCGCCCAATTCCGGCCAGGGATGGAGGCAACCGTGGCCCTCCCCGATCTTGATGAGCGCTCCCTCGTGCTCGGTCCGGATGCTGGCGGCATTGAGATGAGACCGACTTCGCAAGGTGTAACGCCAGTAGTAGATCGGTTTCATTTTCCGGCAGCGATCAATGAAACGGTCAATCCAAAAAGGAGTAACTGCAGCGCTCCCAGTGCGAGGAAACGATTGTATCTCTGCGAGGGCTCAAACTGAATGACGCTCCTGACAATGACAACTCCCGCGCCGATTCCGGCCCCAAAGGCAATGCGCGAAAAGAGCCCTTCCGGCATCGCCCAACCCAGCGAATACCATTGGAGAAGAACCGGGACAAAGCAGAACAGCGCGATTTCCCACCGGGCGAAAGTTTTCCCGAAACGCACTGCCAGGGTTTTCTTCTCCGTTTGGCGATCCTCTTCGATGTCGCGCAGATTATTGATCGCAATCAGGACACAGGAATAGAAGCCGCACTGCAATCCGAGAATCCAGATCGCACCACCTCCGAGTTCCCCCGACTGCACAAAATAAGAGCCTAACACCGCAACAAACCCGAAGAACAGAATGACGAACAACTCGCCCATTCCCCGATAGGCCAGGGGAAAGGGACCTCCGGTATAGCCATAGGCAAAATAGATCGAAACCAATCCAATCGCTACAACCGGCCATCCTCTCTCCAGCACCATGGGAAGAGAAATAAGGGCGGCAAGCACGCAAAAGCCGAGGGCACCCCTCATCACTGCCCGGGAAGAAAGCAGACCCGATGCCGTCACCCGCGTCGGCCCGAGACGGTCCCCGGTATCGGCGCCCTTTTTGTGATCTATCGCATCGTTGAACAGATTGGTTGCGATTTGAATACCCAGGCAACTCGCGAGGGTGCACCAGAACAGAATCCACGAACCCGAGCCCGGATCACCGTCGAGAAGTCGAGGCATCGCCCCCACCCACACCGGAATGACGGCGGCGGGCAGGGTCTTCGGTCGGGCCGCGAGAATCCAGGCTTTCATAAACTCCTTATCATTTTCCCCAATCCGTTTCCCTTTCTCCAGCCCGTTCTCTCGTCGAAAGGGGATGAAGACTCAGACCATGAGGTGGACCGATGTCTCACGGAACGCGGGGAAACTTCGAGAAATCAGGTTTCCGCTTTTCCACAAATGCATTTTTCCCTTCCTTGGCTTCCTCCGACATGTAGTAAAGAAGCGTGGCATTTCCGGCCAGATCGAGGAGACCCATCTGACCATCGCAATCAGCATTGAGCGCGGTCTTCAAACAGCGCAGAGCCAGCGGCGAATGATCGAGAATCTCCCGGCACCACTGCACGGTCTCTTCCTCCAACTTCTCAAGCGGAACGACGGTGTTCACCAACCCCATGTCGAGCGCCTGCTGCGCGTCATACTGGCGGCAGAGAAACCAGATTTCCCGGGCCTTCTTCTGTCCTACAATCCGTGCCAGGTAGCTGGAACCGAGGCCTCCGTCGAAGGAACCGACTTTGGGGCCGGTTTGTCCGAACCGTGCGTTCTCAGCCGCAACCGTCAGGTCACATACGATGTGAAGGACGTGACCACCTCCGATCGCATATCCGGCCACCATCGCGATGACCGGCTTGGGAAGAGAGCGGATCTTTTTCTGCACATCGAGAATGTTGAGCCGGGGCACCCCGTCGTCGCCAACGTATCCGGCGTGGCCCCGTACTTTCTGGTCGCCACCTGAACAGAAAGCGAGATCCCCTTCCCCCGTCAAAATGATCACGCCGACTTCGGGGGCTTCGTGAGCGAGGTCGAAAGCCACCAGCATTTCTTTAACCGTCTGGGGACGAAAGGCATTGCGCACCTCGGGTCGGTTGATCGTAATCTTGGCGATCTGTCCATCCTCCGTTTTCTCGTAACGAAGGTCTTCAAAGTCGTAAGCGGAAATCCAGTTCATAATCGTATTCGGGAGCCTAGCGAAGATGGCCCTGCACGCAAAGAGATTACGTTGACGAGGAGGAGGTGATGCACGTTATCCAACGGGAAATTTCATCGGTAAGACATGGCGACCGCAGCACCCGGTGACCGCATCGGGGAATCACGAAATGCTCGAAGCGGGAAAAGACGTCCTTCATCTCCTCCCCGATGGCCCGAAACTTTTCATCGGTCTCCCCACTCACCCATAGAACAGGAGCGGTGAACCCGCGCAAATTTCTCCGCAAATCATCCTGCCGTCCGAGGGACCAGGTCTCAAACGCAAGCGCCACGGACTGCCTTTGATTCTCCAGCGCCAACTGATCATCCGATGCCTCGCCGGTTGCGAGAACCCCCTGCTCATTCCATTTTCTGAGAAAATCGCCCCATGGCATCTCTCTCGCATGGCCCGCCCAAACGTCATCCGATTCCCGACGCGCGGCCCGGTCATTGACAAGGCTGAGTCCGGGATGAGCCGATGCAATGATCGCACCGGTCCAACGATCCGGATGAATTGCCATCGCATGCAGGGCGATCCGGCCCCCGAGAGAATAGCCCGCCAGGATCGGCTTTTCCATGCCCCCGGATAAAGACGTCGCGACCTCATGAGCCATTTCAAAAAACGAAAGAGACGAATGCTCCCACAAATCCACGGCACGAAGACCCGGCAGATCGAGCGCCTCCCAATCGCGAGTCGAACCGAGGTTCCCGTGAAGCGCGAGGATTTCAGGTGGAGTCATTGCCAATCCGCCCAAAATGCCTCCGTGGCTTCCTCGTCGGGGAGAATTTCAATGAGGACGTGGTCGCCCGCGATTTTCGGAGGCTCCTCCCCGGCCTTCCAACAGAGATAGTCCAGCCCCCACATTTCCGCCCACGAGGCAAAGCAATGGTGATGTCGATTCTCCGTGAACTTTTTCTCAGACGCCTTCAGCCCCGCCATACTGGGAAGCCGGGAAAAAATTCGTCCTCCACCGTTGTTCATCACGACGATTCTCCGACGTCCTTCCGACAATTGCTCCAGGAGAGCTGGCGCATTGAGATCGTAGAGAGCCGTCAAATCACCAAAGATGCCCCACGATTCGGGCCCACCTTCGGCCATGCCCAAAAACGTCGCCACTTCTCCGTCGATTCCGTTGGCTCCGCGATTGGCGAAACAGTGGGGATGGGAAAGCGATGGGGACGCCGCAAGATTCCATTCGCGAATGGGAAGACTATTCCCGAGAAAAACGAGAGCCTCTTCGGGGATCCTCTCCGAAAGCTGACGCATCAGGGCGGGTTCCGAATTCGGATGGCTGGCAAGAAGCGTTTCCAATAGGGCTGCCGCACTCCCCGATTCCTTCGGGCTTTTGTTGCCTTGAGAAAAACCAACTTCCCACTCCGAAAGGTCGGGGAACTCCTCCACCACGAGATGGCGCGAGGGGCGGGCCAGCCCGGAGAAGGGACGCCGGGTCACGGACAACACTTCGATCTCCCGATGGATCTCCAAGTCACGCCAGAAGCGGAGGCTGGGAACGCCGCCAATTCGAAGAATTTCCCGTGGACTCAGGCTCGCGACCTCCTTCTCAGCCCGGAGAAGCCAGGGAGCCAGCCTCTCACTTTCCCGTAACCCGCTCGTCGCCTCCGCCCACACCGGAACGGCGAGGTCAGCGAGAAAATTCTCCACCGTCTCCTGCCAGTCCCCCGGGATCTCCCCCAGCACGACGACGAGGGAATGGCAGTTCGCCACAAACGCTTCGATACTGAGGTCGTCCGCGTGGGCATGAACGGCATCGCCGGTGGGCAACGCAATTTCCGACCAGTCCTCCACCCGGTCTTCCGCCTTCGGCTCCTCAAGGCAGACGTTGAGATGGAGCGGCTCGTTGCGCGGCCATTTCAATACCCAGCTCAAGTCGGTCGCCTCCTGCACATCGATCGAAACCGGGGCATAGTGCCCGAAGATTCCTTTTTGCTCAATCGCCTGGGGAGCCCCGCTCCCGCGAAACGAAGCAGGGCGATCAGCTGTGACAAGGATGAGAGGAACCCCGCTGTAGTAGGCTTCGATTGTCGCCGGAAGCAATTCCGCTACGGCCGTACCCGAAGTCGTCAGGACCGCGACCGGCTCCCCTTTTGCCTTCGACAGTCCCAGCGCAAAAAACGAGGCCGAGCGTTCGTCAAAATGATGCCAAATCCGGAGCTCCTTTTTCTCCGATACCGCGAGCAGGGACGATACCAGCGGAGTATTTCTCGCTCCGGCACATACGACAAACTGGCTCACTCCGAGCCCTGCAAGGTGGCCCAGCGTCGCTCCGGCCAACTCTGCGTTCGACGTCATATCCCGAGAAGAGATTTCACTGAATTTCGCTTCAATGCAAGCTCTCTCCACTCTCGATCAAATCGACTTCCCTCGACCAACCCAACGCCACTCGGAAGGCTGACATCACGCCCGCTCCATGAAACATTCCGTATCGCGACAAGAACTTGAAAAAAACCTTCATGCACCGCGCCGAAAGGAGCCCCGAATTCCTCCGGCACTCCGAGTCTCCGCCGATACTCCACCAGTTGCTCCAGCGCGCCTTCACCGCGAGGGCAGGCCCCCAGTGCCGGAGTCGGGTGAAGGCTCTTAACCAGTCGGTTCAGATCCCGGTCCGACTCCCCCAAATGCACTTCAAGCCGGGTCAAAAAATGCACGATGGACCCGAGATCGAGCAAGGTCCTCTCATCTCGCTTTACCTCCCCCAGAGGCGCCAGTAACTCCTCGAGGTAATCCGCCACCAGTTCGTGCTCACGAATTTCCTTTGGGTCGGTCGGGAAAGACTCGACCTCGTGGCGGGGAGCCGTTCCGGCCAGGGCCATCGTTTCCAGAACGCCATGGCTCACGGTAAAAAGCTGCTCGGGAGTGGCACCTATCATTCCGTTTCCGTTCTCAACATATCCGTATCCCCACAGCGTCTCGGGAGCAGCGATGATCGCTTTCACTAACGCGGCAGGCTCTCCGCGATGGAGGATGCCCCGCTCGGAAAGAACGGGTACGGATTTCTTCAAATCGCCGGATTCAATCTGGGAAAGAATTTCGTCAAACACTCCTCTCACGTCTCCGTCGCCCAGCCCCGACCAGGCGATCTCCGGAAGCGGGGTCGATCCATTTTCTGTAAGGAGGGTGCCCAGATCGGGCGTTACAAAACTCCGTTCCGGAATTCTCCACGGGGCCGGGTCCGACAACTCAAAGTTATTCCGGTAAAAGGCGGTGGCCCCGTCCTCCGGAGGGCAATCGCTTGCCACAAACGGACCCATGCCGCAGAGATAGCGCTGCGGAGCCAGTTTGATAAAAGCGAAATCGTTCATGCTGAGTCGGGAAAAACGGCATTTCTTCCGATTTCCCCTGTTCCTGTATAGGAGGATTACGAAAATGGCAAATATCAGGGTGCGATTCCATCAGATCCCTTCCCGATTTCTTTCCCATGCAAATCGGGCCGTTTCGAGTACGTTACTGCCGATTTCGGCATGAATTTCAGCGACCTCAGAGCTATTCTCCAGTATGTCCCGCAGTTTCGCGGACGTACCTTCGTGGTCGCGCTCGACGGGGCTGTGATTGATTCTCCGGATTTTTCGAACATCCTTCTCGATCTCTCCGTGTTGCGTTCGCTGAATATCAAGGTCGTCCTCGTGCACGGTGCCGCCGCTCAGATTGAGGCATTGGGGGAAAAGCGGGACATTCCACTCTCCAACGTCGATGGAACGGGCGTGACGGATGAGACGACGCTGGAAGTGAGCATGGATGCGATCTCCCGGTTGAGTAATTCCGTCATGCAGAGCCTCACCACCGTGAAGCTGCAGGCGGCGACGGCCAACGCGATTCACGCCCATCCCGCCGGGATCATTGGGGGGGTGGATACACTTTTCACCGGTACGATTGAGCGGATCGATGCCGATGTGCTGCAGAGCTTTCTCGATCAGAGTATTCTTCCGGTCGTTCCCCCGGTCGGGTTCGATGCCGATGGCCAGACTCTCCGCGTGAATTCCGATGCGGTTGCCCGTGAGGTAGCGATTGCGCTGGGAGCGGAAAAGATTCTTTTCGTCTCCACCGATGATCCCCGCACCAGCATCGCTCACGATCAACGAAACTGGTCGAGCGAAAGTGCTCTCGAATTTCTGGCCGAGAATCCCGGTCTCTCCAGTGGACTTTCCTCCAAACTCAAACACGGAGCAGTCGCAACCCGTGACGGCGTGACCCGCGTCCACCTGATTGGCAGTGAAAATGCCGATGCCATACTCGCCGAGGTCTTCAGCAATGAAGGAGTCGGTCTCATGGTCTATTCCGATGCCTATCAGAGCATTCGGCCTGCCACTCGCGGCGATGTGGATGAGCTCTACCTGCTCATCCACCGTGCGATGGAGGAAGAGCAGCTCGTTGAGCGCAGCCGGAGCGAAATTCTCGCTTCGATCGAAGATTTCATCATTCTCGAAATCGACGGGAACATTGTCGGCTCCGTCGCGGTTCACTTCTACGAATCCGAAAACAAGGCCGAACTCGCCTGTCTCTATGTCAAGCGCGGCCACACCGGCCAGGGTTATGGGAGCATCCTCGTCCAAGCTGCTCTTGATCGCGCCAAGCAACTAAATTCCAACCAGTTATTTGCCCTTTCCACACAGGCAGCAGGCTATTTGGAGAAGGAGGGATTTCAGCGGGAGGAGGACCTTTCCAAACTCCCTCCCGGTCGTCGGGAAAAGTGGGAGACCAATCAACGAAACGCCCTGCTGCTGGTGCGGGCGATCTAGTCCACGCCGACGACGAATAAGGTCGTGTCATCCACTCCGGCCTCTCCAAACGACCAGTCGAGAATCCGTTGAGCGATCTCTTCCGCAGAGCTCCCCTTTTCAACGCCGTCTTCAAAAGCCTGGGCAATATTCTTGTTCCAAAGCCCGTCGATGACACCGTCGGAGCAAATCAGGAACCAGTCACCGGGCTCCAGCGAGGACGTATCGACCTGAGGGCGAACATACTGACATCCGCCTCCGATGGCCTGCTGAAGAATGTTCCGTCTTGGATGCATTCGCATTTCCCGTTCATTGATTTTTCCGGAACGAAACTGGCCTCCGAGAACACTATGATCAAAAGTCAATTGGGACAGCTCGCCGTTTCGATAGCGATAAAACCGGCTGTCCCCGACGTGAGCAAAGTAGACCTTGGTGCGGTAGAACAGCCCGCAAACGACAGTGGCCCCCATGCCCTTCAGATGCTTACTGTTGTCGCCCGTCCGCTTCACATAGTCGTGGAGCGAACTGACGGCGGCCTCCAGGATCGCTTCCGGATCCGATGCGCCGTGAAAATCTCCCATCATCGCCGGGAGAAACCGCCGCAGTTCCCGAACGACAAGAGCACTGGCCACTTCTCCACCGTTCTGACCGCCCATTCCATCACTGACCGCAAAAACGAGACCGTCTTCATCGATGCTCTGCTTTCCAGCGAGCTCGCAGGACTCCGCCCATCCTCCATGAGAGGAAAAGACCGAAAGAGAATCCTGATTCCCCGGTTTTCTTCGTCCGTCCCGGGTCAACCCTGCCCATTGAAGCGTACGGTGAGCTTCGTCGCTGTCCTTCCGGTTTTTCGGATCAGCTTTCACTTCGGCAAGTTCGAAATCGATGATGTTGAATTCCCCCGCCCTGCCATTGTAGGTGATATTGCGCGGAAACGGATCGTCGTGCACGACTCCATACTCCTCTTCCAGAATTCTGAACAACTCGTCCGACTTTCCCTGACTGATACTCGCCTCCGCCGGGGCCCCGCAATTGGTCGTCACAATCGTGAGCGTTTCCGGATCACTATCGAGAAGCCTCGGGACGTAATCGCAACCGCGGGCCTCCAATGCCTTGAGCACCTTGATCTCGTTCGCAAAGCGGCCTTCCTTATCGGTTCCACGAAAGGTTTTGTGAACCCGGCCATCATAGCCGATTTTCACGATGGAGCGGATACCGTCTTTGGCGATTTTCATACAGCGGGGGATTTTCGGGATTTGTCCGGGAAATGCAACGGAGAAACAGTTCAGAGTTCAGTTTTTTGATGTTTGATAGGATCCTAGAAATTTCTCAAGAGACTCCTGATTGAAACGGTCTTCGTGCTTTCGAAGTTGATGGGACAGATCGGCAGCAAATCCCTGCCCGGGATGGTAGCCCCAAGGCCCGGGTTTCCCCGCGTAGACGACCGTTCCGTTTGTATCGACAACAAAAAGCCGGATTGGCCAGGCACCCCACCTGGTCGCGGTGCGGTCATCGATCGAATCAATCAGGATTCGAAACGGGATCTTCATTTCCTTCCGGCAAAGCAACGCGGCGTCCCGCCTCTCCAGGCTTGTCCGGGGATCAGCGACCTTGGCCAGGTCCGGATGCAATCCATCGAGCGAATGTCCCTCCCGAATGTAGATCATCACAAATTCAAACTGGTCCCTAAATTTCGAATACACGGGCTCCACATATTGAAAACTGTCCCGCATGACATCACAGCCGTAACTCGAGAACAAAAGCACGACGGGCTTTTTCTCGTGAAGTTCCTCCAGAAAAACGCTCTCTCCCGAATCCAGGTCCGTCAGCACGAAACCCGGTGCTTTTGTCCCGTAGCACGGCGCGTTGTAAAAGCGATGAATCACCAGATCAGACGCCATCTCGATATCGGCAACCGTCTTCCCCGAGAATTGATCCTGAAAAAACGGCTCCGGATCTTTCGCGGATGTCGAATCTTCCGCGATCCCTGAAACAGATAGAGTCAGAAGAAGCAAAATCTGGAAAACTACTTTCACAACACACCATAAGGCAGCTACCGACAGGCAGCACGAAGTTTGCCGGAAAATTTCGCCCGGTCGGGATCGGAAAAAGGGGGAGGCGGAGAGCATTCCACAAATCAGGACTCCGGCTGACCTACCGTTTGCCTCTCACCGCCCCCCATGCTACCAATTCCCCGCTCCGGCACATGACCACGATTCAGGAAATTCAATTGATCGGAAAGGAAGTTGCCATCCGGTGGGAGGACGGCTCCGAGTCCTACTACCAGATGGAAAAACTTCGCGCACTTTCGCCCAGCGCCGAAACCCAGGGTGAACGCGATCTCCTCGGAAATGAAATGATGGAGGTCGATCACGGGCGTGATTTCGAAGGCACTACCGTGACTTCCTGGAATGCCGTGGGCGGCTACGCGATTCAGTTTCACTTTTCTGACGGTCACAATACCGGCATCTACTCTTTCGACTATCTCCAGGCCATCGCCCCGAAAGCGGTGTAGCTATTCTCTCCCCCTCTCATCTCTGACCACTTACGCCGCCATGCGGCTTCTCCAAGAACATGATTCCGAACATCCTCGCTGAACGCTATTCCACGAACGCCATGAAGGCGATCTGGTCCCCTGAAGGAAAAGTCCGACTTGAGCGCGAACTCTGGGTCGCCGTGATGAAAGGCCAGAAAGACCTCGGCCTCGACATTCCGGCAGAAGCAATCGAGGCCTATGAAAAAGTGATCGACCAGATCAATCTACCCTCGATCGATGCCCGCGAACGGGTCACCCGCCACGATGTCAAAGCGCGCATCGAAGAGTTCTGTGATCTCGCCGGGCATGAGCACATCCACAAAGGAATGACGAGCCGGGATTTGACGGAAAACGTCGAGCAGCTTCAGGTCTTTCGCGCCCTCGAAGCGACCCATTTCAAGACGGCGGCCGTGCTTCACCGACTGTCAGTCAAATCGGATGAATTTCGCGACCTTGTCATCACCGCCCGCACCCACAATGTGGCCGCCCAGATCACCACCTTCGGGAAGCGTCTCGCCATGTTCGGCGCGGAAATGCTGATCGCCGGTCAGCAATTGCAGGAACTCATTGCCGATTACCCCGCCCGTGGTTTGAAAGGGGCCGTCGGAACGCAGTTGGATCAGCTCAGCCTTTTTGAGGGAGACGCCAACAAAGTGATGCAGCTCGAAAACAAAGTCGCGGCCCACCTCGGGATCCATCGCATTTTCACCAATGTAGGACAGGTCTACCCAAGGAGCCTGGATCTCCAGGTCATCGCCTGCCTCAACGGAATCGCGGCGGGCCCCTCCAGCTTCGCCAAGACCATCCGGCTCATGGCCGGACATGAACTCGCGAGCGAAGGTTTCGCCAAAGGCCAGGTCGGTTCCTCGGCGATGCCGCACAAGATGAACAGTCGGAGTTGTGAACGAATCAATGGATTCAAAACGATTCTGGGTGGTCACCTCACCATGGCCTCCAGTCTCGCCGGTGATCAGTGGAACGAAGGGGACGTCTCCTGCTCCGTTGTCCGGCGTGTTATGCTCCCCGATGCATTCTTCGCGATCGACGGCCTTCTTGAGACCATGATTACCATTCTCGATCAGATGGATGCCTACCCGGCGGTCATTGAACGCGAGAACCAGCACTACCTTCCCTTCCTCCTCAGCACCACCATCATGATGACCGCCGTCAAACGCGGCGTCGGACGGGAAACTGCGCACGAGGTGATCAAGGAACACGCCGTCGCCGCAGCGCAGGCCTACCGGAACGGAGAATCGGACTCCAACGATCTCGTCTCGCGGCTTGCCGAAGATGGACGTCTCGGAATGTCAGAGAAAGAACTGTCCTCCTGCCTCGAAGAGGGCAAAGCCAACGCAGGTGCTGTCCAGTCTCAGATCGACCGCTTTATCAACGAAGCGGCCGCGTATGCCGACAATATTGACGGGGCTGCGGACTATCAGCCTGGAAGCATTTTGTAGCGTTCCTCGCGACCCATTTACCCCCGGGGAATTCTGGCCGCCTATTTCTTCGAGGTGACTGCCTTTGCCCGAAGGAGGTCCCGCATCTGATCGTCATTTCCTGAACGTCCCACCATCGAAAAGGTCTTTTTCTTCACTTTTCCCCGTGTCGATCGCGAAGGCTTGCAACTCAGCTTGTAGGACGTCGACGCCTCCGATGAAAGGGTCGAACCAAGCCGGCCCGAATAGGCAAGCGCCGTAACGTTGCCCTGCTCAAAGGAGATCAGCTTCACTTTGAAGAAGCGGTTCCCCTTCGTGAGGGTCTTCGAGACTTCGTCGGTCGTTTCGCCGTCGTTTTGAAAATCGATGTACCACGACAGGGTCTTCGTTCGCTTCGATACCAACTGGACCTGCTGGAGAGTGGGAAAATAGGCATCGTTACCCACTTTTCTCCCGGCTGATTTCCCGATCAATCCATCCGGTCGAAACGGGAGACCTACCGTTGCCATTCCGGTATCGCCAGTGCTCAGACCACTGACCGCATCCCCGGTCGCCGATTTCACGAAGTAGTGATACTCCTCACCACTGGTTCCCGTCGCGTCGGTAAATTCACCGGAGGAAGAATTTCCAACCAGCACCGCGTCGCTTCCGTCGGAGGAAGTTCCACGGAAAATCCGGTATTCGCTCGCTCCCGGAACGAGATCCCAGCTCAGTTTCACCTCCCCCTGAAAAAGGCCGTCACTCGCAACGACCGATCCAGGATTCGCGATTCCCCGGTGACCGCTCGCGACCGATCCAGGTTCCGAGAGTCCACCGAGACTCGTCCACGCTCTCACATGATAATAGTAAGTTATCCCGACCGCAGGCTGGAAATCCAGGTAGGCGGTCGCGGGATCCGTGACACTTCCTTGAAGAACGAAAGGACCTCCGGGTTGATCCGCCCGATAAACACGATATTCGTCGGCGGAAGAAGACGCGACCCAGGAAATCCGGATCCGGTCCAGCAAGGTACCCACTGTGGCCGCCAATCCCGTAGGCGCAATCGGATCAAGCCTTGCGTATCCGCTGTTGAGGCCGCTGAAAACGCTGTCTCCGCCAACATTGGTAGATTTAATCCAATAATAGTAGGTAGTCCCCGGCGTCACATTGGTATCGCTCCAGCTTCGATCGACAAGACCGGACGCCACCACCTGTGCTCCTGTTGTATTCGCTACCGTATTCCTGAAAACCTTGTAGGAAGTCGCGTGACTTCCAACACCCCAACTCACATCGATCCGGTCGTCGAAACTTCCATCGGTCGCCGTGACTCCAGTCGGTGGCGCGAGCGGATTCAGAAGCGAGCCTACATCTGACGCGCTGAATTCACTGTCCCCCTCCTCGTTTACGGACTTCACCCAGTAGTAGTAATCATTCCCGAAAACCGCATTCGTATCACTCCACGTTGAAGCGGTGACTTCGGTAGCCACCTCTGCGGCGGAGTTCTCATCTGCGACGGAATTTCGATACACCTTGTAGCTCGTCGCCTCGGGCACTCCGGTCCACGAGACTTCGATTCGATCCGAATAGGCGGCATCGCTGGCAGTGACAGAGGTGGGAACTCGAGGCAGCCCCTTCGCAAACCCCGAAGCGACGCCACTGAGGTCACTGTCTCCATCTTCATTGCTTGCCATGACCCAGTAGTAGTAAGTTGTCCAGGGAAGCACCGACGTGTCGACCCAGTTCGTTCCGGCAAGCGAGTTCGCCACCTCCACCGACGTGCCGCTGGAATTACTGAGACTCCGATAAACCCGATAGGTCTCTGCCCGATCGGAAGCATTCCAGGAAACCGATACCTCAATGCTGCGGGTACCCTGAGTCGCCGATATCCCCATCGGCACTTCAGGAAGAGTCGTTGGCGGGGGCATCCCCTTGTAGCCGCTATTGAAAGGACTGAGACTGCTCACCCCGCCCTCATTCACCGCCCGGATCCAATAAAAGTAGCCCACGTCAACCGTCGCGGATGAGTCCGTCCAGAATCGATCGGTTATGCCGCTGGCCAATTGCGTCGCGGAGCCGGAGACACTCGTCGTATTCCGATAAACCTGATAACTGGTCGCCTGATCCACCGCACTCCAGGTGATCACAACCTGATCCGGATCCGTGCCATCACTGGCAAAGATTTCAGAGGGAGATCCGGGAGCAGGAGGTGCAACCCGACTGCCGTATTCCTTATCGCTGAAGGTGCTCTCTCCGAATGCATTGACCGCCTTGATCCAATACCTGTGAATTTGCGTATTCGATGCAGTCAGGTCCTCCCATAGAGTCGTTGTCACGATCGCGATCGGAGTGTCCGAGGAACTGGGCCTGTAATCGTCATTTTCCCGGTAAATTTCGTAGCTTGTCGCTCCCATAACGGAATCCCAGGTGACTTCCACTTTATCGGGAATGGTTCCATCGGTCGCGGAAACATTCATGGGACGCGTAGGACCGGAGCGGGGAAAAGAAAAGTCATCCAATCCGATGACTCCCAGGTAATAAGGTCCGGAGGAGGAATTGCTTTTTCCATACACAACTACATCGTTCATCGCGACCTCAAGACCATCCGTCAGAACCGTTCCCGATAGAAATCCGCTGTTGTAGTCTTCATGGTCGAAGGTCCGGATGACCTTGCCCGAATCCTTGTCAAATTCACGAATGTGCTCACTCGCAGAGGCACCGAAAACAGAGGATGACGTGGGATTCTGCGCCACGGCAGCTCCATAGGGACTATCGAAGGGCCAGTAGTTCGAAATCCCGGAGTCGCCCCGCCAAACGCTCACTCCATAAATGCCGCCTCCAGTACGATACATCGTATTCCGGGTATCATCGATGGTCAGATCCCTGTCATTGGAACCACCGGAAAAAGCGGTCCCGATGTGAGAGGGAACATCCCCGGGAGCAATGGCAAATTCGTCTACGGCGTGACTCCCGCCACTCAATCCAAGTTCCATGACAAAGAGACGCGAACCGTCACTGTTTCGACGAATCAAAGGACTGCCGTAAAAGTCAGGATTGAGAATCTCGCCCTCAATCGCTCCCGTGGTCGCATTCACTTTCTGGAGATCCCCGCCCTTGGTGGCATAGAAATATCCATCGCTCCCGATCACGAAACTGTAGGCGGGAAAAGTGAGATCCGCACTCCCCAGATAGGCCAGACCATTCGCCGCGTCAAACCGGTGAATTCGCGCTGTAGCGGGCGTTGTGAAAAACAAAATGCCTCCATCAGGTGACAAGCCCAGCTTCCCTCCCACAGGAGAATTAATGGCGGAAACATCTGCTGTCGCCTGCCCTGTCACGGTATCAAAAGCGATCAGCCTCGCGTTGTCTTCATCGACGATGTAAACCACGTTCCGATCAGGATCACCCAGCGTATCGCCGATTTCCCAGGACGTAGTTACCTCTTTATGAGCTCTTGGATCCGGCAGGGAAACAGAGTCAGGGAGAGAAAGGGTGCCATGCCCAATCAAACCGACATGGTGAACAGCGTCGCTCGAATACCCTGATTCCTTCCCGTAAACGACATGCCCGTTTGGAGTCACCTCCAAATTTCCATGAATGAGATCACCACTTGGCAATCCCCCCCCCTCAAACGCGTAGTCGTGAAGTGTAAACGCGGAAGATTTCTCGAACCGGCGAATCCGCCCATCCCCGGAAGCCCCAAACACATCCGGATTCCCCGAAATCTGAGCTACGGCGGTTCCGTAGGGAGAGTCGTAGGGCCAGTAGGTGGAAGTCGAAGTATTGATATTGTAGGCCCGGATACCGTAGGTACCGCCGCCGGTTCCATAGAGGAAATTGGAAGATTCATCGAAGGTTAGATCCCTCGCGTTGCTGACGCCTGTACTGTAGGAAGCCACAAAATTTGGCATACCGCCGGGATCGGGATTGACGGAAAATTCCTCCACACTTCCGGAGCCACTTTCCGCCATAAAAAAGAAGCGGCTACCCGTGGAATTTCGGATCACCAATCCTGAACTGAGCGTTCGCGATGTTGTGGAAACATCCACAGTGGAACCGGTCGATACATCGATTTTCACGAGTTCATCAAATCCGGAAATCACATTTCCTGCATAGATGAAACCGTCACTTCCAATGATAAAATCGCGGATCGAGTAATCGAGACTTACAGAGTTAACCGGAGTGAGAGTCCCCGCACTGAATGAATGGAGACTGTTCGCTTTCGGCGTCGAAACATACACCGTCCCCCCATCGATCGAGAATGCAATTTTCCCGGACTCAACCGCACCCGGAACGGAAACAGACGCCGTCGCAGCCCCGGTGTTCGTGTCGAGCGCCACGATACGGTTGTCGGTGATATTCAGAATATAGACGACATCTAATAAGGGGTCCGCCCTCATGTCCCCCATTTTCCAGTTCAGCGTCTGCTCAGCTTGCGGGGCCGGGTCGATAAGATCCGCACGGGTTAGAGTCGGTGAAATCAGAAAAATTGAAGCGAGAAACGCTCCCTTCCAAAGGATTCCATCCAGAAAAATTGATACAGCAATAGGAAAGGTCTTCATGAGTGAAGGAGGGTTGACCCAGTGGGGGGAGTCTCGCTAAGAATCCCATCCGCAGCAACCCTAAATTGGGTCCATACGCGCCTTGGTATTGTACGGGACGTCATCCGATTTTTCCGCTCCCGGGGAATTCTCCGCATTCTTTGCTTCTACCGATCACAATCTACCAGTTGCCCTCGCGCCACACTGCCGTCCCGGATGACAGTCCGTGTCAAATTTGCACCTGCTTCGACGACGCCCCCACCCCACACTGCAGACTCAGTCAGTTGAGCATTCTCTCCGACAATTGCCCCGGGACCCACCGAAGAATATTCGTCGATTGCTGCCGTAGGATGGATCGTGGCATCCGGCGATATTCGATTGGTCACCGGTCTGGCAAAACCCTCGCCGACAACACGGAGAGCATCGAGGTAGGACTCCCGTTCCCCCAGATCACTCCAGGTTCCGGCGTCTTCGACATATCCCCCGATCGTCTCGCCCGCCCGAATCGCTTCGAGGAAACAAAGCACCACCGACTCGATTTTTCCGGGACGGAGAAAGCGAAGGAATTGAGGGGAAACGAAATAGATTCCTGTGAACTGGTAGCGGAGGGGCCAGTCGGGTTGCAGAACCCCTCTCAAATCCACTACCTGTCCGGTTTCCGGGTCAAAGCCGATACGCAACTCATCACCCGTGGAACGCAAAAGTAACGTAGCAAGATTCCCGGACTCACAATGATGTTCCCAGGCTCTTTGGAGCGGAAGGTCCGTGAGAATGTCACCGTTGTAGACAACAAACGGTTCGTTCCCGGGCAACCAGTCACGAATGTTGTCAATGCCGCCGGCGGTATCGAGAAGAGTGGGTTCATGACGAAATTCGAGATTTCGCCCCTCGTATTCACCCGAGGGAAAGGCCTCCCCGTAGGCATCCGGACAATGATGCGTGTTCACCAGGAAAGACTCCGTCCCGAGTTCAGAGATTAGATGATCCAACGCAAAGGTAATGAGCGGCTTATTGGCAACCGGCACCAGCGGCTTGGGAAGTCGCTCAGTGAGAGGGCGAAGCCTGGTTCCGAGCCCGGCTCCGAGAATGAATGCTTTGGTAGCCTTCGGCATAAAGACGAAAGGTTCCCGCATTTACCCGTCTTTCAAGAGATTCGTCGAATGGGACGGAGTTTCCCACGGACTCACTTGTGATCAGGAACCCTCTCAGGTCTCCCACCCAACCCTCCTGCGAGTGCGCCGGGCGTCGATGCGGACAGCTTCGGCATTTGCAGGACACGGATTCCTATTGTTAGATACGGGATGGCTTACCTCATCAACGGCGAAAAGATCGACGATTCTGTCATCGCAGACGAATTTGAGTCGATCAAGGATCACTACCAGAGCATGGGCGAAGTAGTTTGTTGTGATCGCGATGAAGAGTTTTGGCAGTATGCGCGCGACAACGTAATCAACCGGACCCTTCTCGAGCAGGAGTCGAATGCACGTTTTGGGGTCATTCCCGACGAAGAGGTCGATGCCCGTTTCGAGCAACTCAAAGCCGAACACGGAGGGGAACAGAATTTCTACGACAACACCGGCTTCAACAAGGGTGATCAGGAGGTGATCTGGAATAAGCTCAAGAGCAGCATGACGGTCGACCGTCTCCTCGAGACAGAGATCGGGGAAATTCCGGAGCCGACCGACGAGGAACGGAAGGCCTACTACGAAGCAAACATCGAGAACTATCTTTCGCAGGAGGAGATTCGTGTCAGCCAGATTTTCATCGAGCCCTCCAGTCACGATGCAGCCCGCGAGGCCTACACGGCTCTTCGCGAAGTCCGCGAGCAAATTCTCGATGGCAAAGACTTTGACGAAGCGGCCCGCGAACATGGATCAGACGAGGATCGTGACATCGACCTGGGCTTCATGAAGCAAGGCGAAACCATGCCCGAAGTCGAAGCCATTACCTTCTCCATGCGGATCGGGGAGATCAGTCCGATTGTCGCAACTCACTATGGTTTTCACCTCTTCAAACTGACCGACCGGAAGGAACCCGCCCCAATACCCGTCGAAGAGGTCGAAGGAATCACCGAGCAAATTGTCCTCGAGCGCAGAAATGAAGCCGTAGAGGCAGTCATTACAGACCTGAAAGAAAAAGGATCTGTTGAAGAAGTGCCCGAAGAAGCCAGCTGATCGCGCGATCGGGCGCCGCCCCCCCCTTACCGGACTGCTGCAGCGAGGAGGTAGTGTCCAAACTGTCCCTCAGCGAGGCAGAGCATGATTCCTGTGGCTTGCTCCATCATGAAATTGCTTTGCGCAGTCGAATCCCGGAAGATCAGTCGAAGCTGAAACTTGTCGTATTCGATATCGAGATATTTTGCGGTCTCCTCAATATCCTTATCTTTCATTCCCGAAAGAAGAAACCGTTCCCCTGCCATGGGGCCCTCGGGAATAATAACGCCCTCCCGTAGAAGGCGCGCGGTCGCCTCAACGCCCCCCATCGAGTCAGGGATCACGTGAGCTACCCCCAGAGCAGCAAGTGCCTCTGACATTTGGGCAATGTTTTTCGCATTCTGCGTTGCCGCGGCCCGAATCGCAGCCTCCCGAAAAGTTGCCGTCGTCGGAATTGCGATCGCAGCAATAATCCCAATCGCAGCAACAACGATCAGAAGTTCCGTCAGGCTCAGACCGGACGATTGCTCCGATGATGCTTTGGGGATAATTACCATAGATTCAGGCTTAGAAATAAATTAGAAGAATCTTGATATTACGCTAAGCTCAACTAATATCTAAAAATTACGAATATTGAGATTACTTAAGGAAATCTACTTCCCAAAAGATCGCATCTCAAGCACGAATTTCATTGAACCTGAAATTTATAATTATTCCAATGTCTCGCAAAATCTCCCTTTGGCCATTGGCATTGATGCTTCTGCTAAGTTCTCTTCTCTTGAGCGAGTTAGGGTATTCGGAAGGAACGTCCAATCGGATTCGATTCACAACACTTTCCAAATCGACTCCGGCCGGCCTGAAGTCAGATATCATTCGTGACATCAACCAGGACCTCGGTGGGTTTGTCTGGATCGCCACAGATCAGGGCTTGAGCCGGTTCGACGGATGGGCATCCGTCCATTTTCGACATGATCCCTCCGATCTCGAGTCGTTAAGTTCCAACCATATCACGTGCGTCACCACAGCAAGGAACAAAAGAACGAATATATGGCTCGGTACGGCCTCCAACGGACTCGTTATTCTTGATCGGGATACCAATCGAGCCAGCTGGATCCAAAGAGGCACGGAAGCCGGCGCAGGACTTCTCTCCAATGAGATCAATGACCTTGCGATGACGGAAGACCGGTTTCTGTGGATCGGAACGGAAGCGGGATTGAACGTCTACAGCATCGAGACAAACAAGATGGCGACCGCAAAAGGCATTCCTGCGGGAAGTGCCATTTCCTTCGTCCAGTCAATCCAGGGGACTGACCTGTGGGTAGGAACAATCGATGGGCTTCTTTATGAGTGGGACGCTGCGTCTTCTTCCTTTCAAAAGAGGTGGCAAACTTCGGTTCCTGTTACCTGTGTCATGAAGGATACAAAGGATCGCCTTTGGGTGGGCACCAAAGGAAAAGGCCTGTTTTCCAAGGTAGCAAAATCTAAATCAGCGCCCAAACCGGTGAAATTTGATTCCATCAACGTCACTTCGATGTTGACCGATTCAAATGGGGAACTCTGGGTCGGAACGACCGATGGCCTTGCCCTCCTCGACTCGACGGATGAAACCTTTCTCTGGTTTCGTAACAATCCGCGGCATGGCGACAGTCTTGTCGACAATCATATCACTCAGATTTACGAAGACCGATCCAGAATGCTCTGGGTGGGAACCGCGGGAGGCGGCACGAGCCGGTTCAGCCTGGAACAGGAGTGGTTTACTCATATTCGGAAGAATACGGAACAGGACAACGCTTTGCCGGATTCAGTGATTCGATCCTTCGCTCGTGGAGAAAACCACATTGTTTGGGTCGGCACGGAGAAGGGTCTCGCGAAATGGAAAGCAGACCAGCAATCATTCGGAGATCCACCAGCGATTCCGGTTCTGGAGGAAAAAAGCATCTCCAGCCTCCTTCTCGATAGTGAGAGTAATTTATGGGTGGGAACCCAGGGTGCCGGACTTGTCCGCGCCTCCCCTGCCGGAAAAGTGGAACATTTTACGCACGATCCCGACAATCCAACCAGTCTCCACCACGACAACATTCGAGTGGTCTTCGAAACCTTCGAAAATGAGATCCTTATTGGCACGGTGGGCGGAGGTCTCCTCAGATTTGATCAAAAGAAGGAGAATTTTTCCCGCGTCGAAGTGGAGAACTCCATCGACGCGCTCTTCATCGAAACGATCTCCGAAGACCTGGACGGAAACCTCTGGGTTTCCTCACGCAGCGAGATCTACGTTCAGTTCAAGGAGCAGAAGAACCTTGCTCCGCTTTCTCAGATCTATCCGAACCTGGGCCCTCTTTCCTCCAATAGGATCACGTCCATCCTGCCCGATTCCAACGGAATTGTCTGGATTGGAACGCGCGAATCCGGTCTCGACCGAATCAATCTTTTGACGGGGGAAGTTACAAATTTCAATGCGGCCATTCACGGAATCCTTGACGACGAAATCAAATCGATTGCCAAAGATGACCAGGGCTTCCTCTGGGTTGCGACCCGCTCCGGAATTGCACGGCTGGATTCCCTGCAGAGCGAATTTCGCGTCTTCACAGCAGAAGACGGACTTCAAAGCCAGGGATTCACTCAGGGTGCCGTGATCCGGGCTCCCAATGGCAGTTTCTACTTTGGAGGGATGGATGGCTTCAACATCATTAACCCTTCGGATCTTCCATCCAAGCCGCGACCGCCGAACCCCATGCTGACCGGTCTCGAATATTTCGGAGAGCCCGTCATCCCAAAACCGGGGGGAATTCTCGAAAAGGAAATTGCGGCAACGGACGTCATTACCCTTCCCTTTGATCAGCGAAATCGCTTCGCAATTCACTTTGGAAACCTCGACTACCGGTATCCCAACAGAGGGCACTTCCGCTACATGCTGGAGCCTCTCGAAGCTGCGTGGCAACTCGCCGCCGACGAGCGGAAAGCGACATTTTCCTCCCTCGCGCCCGGGAAATACACCTTCCGGGTCCAAAGTTCTGTCGATGGCCGCGAATGGCCCGACGTCGCTGCAAAAATCAACATTCGAATTACCCCACCCTGGTGGGAAACGTGGTGGTTCCGGGCTCTCGCCTTCGTTGTTTTGCTCGGCCTGGCCGTCGGTATTACCAAATTCATGGTTCGAAGCCGACTCCGCCACATGGCGCAACGCGAGCAACGAATCACTGCCCAAAGGGACCGGGCGGAAGCGGAGCTCGCCCGACAACTGCAAAACCGAATGCTGATCGAGCGAACGGCAACCCAGCTGCGCGACGATCTCCGCGAGGATCAAATTCTCAACGAACCTCTCAAAGGGATCATTGAGCAGTTCGACGCGTCTCACTGCCTTGTTCACCGCCTCACCGAAACCCTCGATGAAGAAGGCTCCGTACATCGCGCGCTCACGCGCATCGGCTATTTTGCCAAGGGGCCGGACGAACTCGGAGGAATCGCTCCGGGAATATTTCTGCAACATCCCCTCATCGGGAAAATTCTCAAATCAGACGAGGTCGTTGTCGTTACCGACAAGAGTCAGATCCCCACCACGCTTCTTCAAGCCTTTCCGGAGAATGCCAAGATCACCTTGATTGCCTCGAAGACGAGCTTCCTCGACAATCCCAATGGTCTCATCACCCTTCTTCGCGTCGAAAATGAAACTCTCTGGTCTACCACCGACCTGAAACTCCTCGAAGCCCTCTCCGGCCAATTTGGAATCGCGATCGCGCAGCTCGATACTGCAGCCACCGAAGAACGATACCGCCACCATCTTGAGGAAGCCAAACACCACGCCGAAGTGGCGAACCGTGCCAAGAGTGATTTCCTCGCGAAAATGACGCACGAGCTGCGAACACCCCTCAACGCGATTATCGGATTCTCAGAAATCCTTGGAGAGGACAAAACGCTCGCCACCAAACAGCGGGAAACCCTCGACATCATCAACAACAGCGGAGAACACCTTCTCGACGTGATTAACGAAATCCTCGATCTGTCGAAAATCGAGGCGGGAAAGATGGAGCGGAACGACGAAACGTTCGCCTTCGTCCCCATGCTGAAATCCGTTTATGAGATGCTCGCCATGAAAGCGGAGTCAAAGCGAATCGGGTTCCACTTCGCGGCCCAGTCAGCCATGCCGGGCGATGTACGCAGCGACCGGAGCAAGCTCCGACAGATCCTGATCAACCTCATCGGGAATGCGATAAAATTCACTTCCCAGGGAGCCGTGAGCCTTTCCGTCAAGGTCTCCGCCCTTTCCGAGCCGGAGGAGATTGATATGCGGGTTCAAAGAAGAATTCGCGTTGAATTTGAAATAAAAGACACCGGCCGCGGCATTTCCGCAGCGGAAATCCCAAAACTCTTCGAGCGTTATTCACAAACGGAATCCGGAATCCGCAGCTCCGAAGGAACCGGGCTGGGACTTCCCATCGCGAAAAGCTTTGTCGAGCTTCTCGGAGGAAGCGTCAAAGTTACCTCAGAAGTGGGCGAAGGAACGACCTTCCGCTTTTCCATCGAATGCGACGAACTTGCCCCCGTTCGAACCACATCGGGAGAAGTTTCCCGGATTCTCGATGAGACATCAGCTCAGCACATTATCGGTTACGATGCCCCGGTCGAGGACCTCCGGATTCTTGTCGCCGAGGATCAGCCCACGAACCGCCTCCTCCTCCAAAAGATTCTCGGAAAAGCCGGCTTCACGATCGAAGAAGTCGAGAACGGCGAAGAAGCGGTCAAAAAGTGGAGCGAGTGGAAACCTCATCTCATCTTTATGGACGAAGACATGCCGGTCATGAAAGGCAGTGCTGCAACGAGGGCCATCATGGAAAAAGCCGGCGCTGACGATCGACCCGTCATTGTCTCCCTGACAGCCTATGCCCTCGAGCAGGCTCGTATCGGAGCGATGGAAGCCGGATCCGCGGACTTCGTCGCCAAGCCGTTCCGATCGCACGAACTCTTTTCCGTAATCTCGAAACACCTCGGTGTGACATACCAGTACAAAGACGGCGCGAATGTCGCATGAACGCCGGGACGGTAGCTCCCGACTAGTAGCTGCGACTATCGGGCTCGGTCAGCTCGAACTGCCCCGCCACCTTTTCGGCCATGCAGGGCGTGCTCGCCTCAACCCAATGGCCAAAATGCTCACTCGCTTTGTGAGCAAGAAAGGCCTCCCGATCCGTGTAGACTTCGTAGATCGCAAATCTTCCCGGATCGTCGATGTGTCGTGACCATTCCCACTTCAGGCAACTAGGCTCCTGGCGTGAATGGGAAGCGTTGTCATTCAGCGCGGCAATGAGGTCATCCTCTTTTCCCGCTACCGCATCAATCGTAACTACTATGGCAAGCATCTCCCGAAGTAGCCGAATATGTTTGGAAACGCAAGTTTCCGGGTAAAAGAGCCAACTAAAAGCCCATTCCCGGGGGCAATCCCATTCCGGCCGTGAGCTTGCTCATTTCGGCAGCGCTCTCTTCTTTCGCCTGCGCAATCGCCTGCTTCACCCCGCTCAGGACAAGATCTTCCAGCATTTCCACGTCATCCGGATCGACAACGGCAGGATCAATTTTGATCGAAGAAACTTCGCCGGCGCCATTGGCCACGACAGTCACTTTTCCGCCGCCGACACTGGATTCAAAATCCTTCGAGGCGAGTTCTTCCTGCATTTGGCCCATCTTTTTTTGCATGTCCTGGGCCTGCTTCATCATCTTGGCGATATTCATAGTCGTGTATTTTATCAATTAGGATTTGATCACTCTTGCTTCAAACTTCTCGAGAGCTTCTGCGATCAGGGGATCGTTTTTAAAATTGTCTTCCGGCTCCTCTATTTCGGGTTCGGGTTCCGGCGCAGGAACTTCCTCGGCGACCGGTTCAGGGATCTCCGCTTCCTCCTCCTCGACCTCCAACTCAATCGGCTGAAGGTCATCGCGCACTTCGATCTTCAGATCAATGTGCCCACCCGCCAGCTTCGCCAGCTCTTTCGCCATTTCCTCCTCGTAGCGGGAGATGGAATCCCGGAAAAAACTCTGCTCTGCGGAGAATCCAATCGCCAATTCGGTCCCGGAATGGCTCAAAAACTGTGCCGGCTCCAACCAGGTATCGAGAGAAGGAACCGATGCGATGATAGCCTGTCGACCGATGTTCCAGAGCTCAACTCCTGAAAGCGGGCCGCTGATCGGCTCGGGCGCGGCCACCGGAGGATCGACTTCTACCGGCGCCGGATCAGCTGAAGTTTCGTGAACCGGCTCCGCCGCCACAGGTTCCGATTGGGGCTCTTCAGGGAGGGAAATCGGATCATCGAGCGAGAGAACGACTTTCTCAATGGATTCGACAGGACTCTCAGCGGGCGCTGCTTCCTCCGTAGCGACAGGAGCGCTCTCCGCAATCGGCTCGACCACAGCCGCCGGAGCAGGAGCCTGGGCCCGCGGCGACGAGACTGGCACAGCAGCCGGAAGTCGTTCCGCCGCAGAGGCAGCACCCGATACCAGGGCGATGACATCATCGATCGAAGATTCACCGAGACACTGGATCGCTTTGATCACGGCGATTTCGAAATGCAGCTTCTTATTCGGGGCCCACTTCATGCGGGAGTCCGTCTCCGCGAAAAGATCAATCAGGCGGAGGAGGCGCTGGGTATCGACCAGCTCAGCCTGCTCCTGGATCAATTGCAGAACCTCGGAAGGCATTTCCCCCGTGTTCGCTTCCGGATCGACTTTCACAACGAGAACATTGCGATAGTGCCCGATCAGGTCCCCCAGTAAACGGGAAAGATCCTTTCCGGATTCGGCATGCCGGTGGACTCCCTCCAGCGCCGGAGAGTTCTGTCGCCGGAGGATTTGCCCGGCCAGTTCGGCGATCGATTCGGTCGAATTGAATCCAAAGATCTCGAGAACGTTGGATTCGTCAATTTTGTCGCCGCAAAAGGCCACGAGCTGATCCAGCATGGACTGGGCATCCCGCATCCCTCCTTCGGCCCCTTTTGCAATCGCGAAGGCGGCCCCTTCCGTGATCTCGATCCCTTCCTCTTTCGCAATGAACTGCAAATGATGAGCGATGATGTCGGTCGGAATGCGGCGAAGATCGAATCGCTGGCATCGACTGATGATGGTCGGCAGAATTTTCTGGGGCTCCGTCGTCGCAAAGATGAATTTCACATGAGCGGGCGGCTCTTCAAGGGTCTTCAAGAGCGCATTGAATGCCGCTGTCGACAGCATGTGGACCTCGTCGATGTAGTAGATTTTGAACTGTCCTGAACTCGGGGCGAACTTCACCGTGTCGCGCAATTCGCGAACCTGCTCGACGCCGTTATTGGAGGCACCGTCAATCTCCAGGACGTCGAGGCTGTTTCCTTCGGCAATTTCGAGGCAGACCGGATCCTCCGGATCAAAGGTCGCACTGGGTCCGCCGGGACAGTTAAGCGCTTTCGCCAGAATCCGGGCTGTCGACGTCTTTCCGGTTCCACGGGGCCCCACAAAAAGATAGGCATGGGCAAGTCGTTCCTGAGCAATTGCATTGCGCAGTGTCTGAATGACATGATCCTGCCCCAGAACATCTTCAAATGTCCGGGGACGATACTTTCTCGCAAAAACCTGATAGGACTCACTCACGGGCCCACTGTAGAGAAGAATCGGAGAAGGAAAATGAAGAATCGGAGAAAATTACGGAAATCGTCACGGAAATCACTACGATTTCCTGAGGTTTCGCATACTGCGACTCTCCCGCCCAGATAAATCACACTGACATCGCCCCATGAGCCGTCCCGAAAAGGATCCAGAGCACTTCAAATAGATCAACTAATCGAGTTTGATGCCCGGGTCGAACAAGCCGGATCTGATCGGTTGCTACCTTCCCTTTCTCCTGCCCCTCATTTGCATCCCTTTCATTATCTGGAAACCATCGCTGCGGTGGATTCTGATTCTGATGATCCCGTTGATTGGGGAGCGAGACGATACTGCAACCACCTCGTTTCCACCGGATCGCCTGTGCGAAATGCGGCTTCAACCTGACAAGACGACAATCAAACGGCGCTCCGGGACAGGACTACTTCAAAGTAATGGCTCAGCCCCACTTTTTCGAGGACTGCCCCAATTGCGGCACAGCGGAAACCGGGGAGATCCAAGAAAAGTAGTCTAACCTTCTTTGTGCTTCTTGAAGCGGGCCAGCGTTTCTTCGCGCTCCGTCTTGTGATCAACCATCGGTTCGACATAGTCGGCGCAAAGCTTACCCTGATTCTCCGGCGGCTTCGAAAACCGTTTCGGGTTCACCTTTTCCAGCTCAGGCACCCAGCGCTTGATGTATTCCCCTTCCGGATCCCAACGTTCGGACTGGGTCCAGGGATTCTGAATTCGAAAATACGGGGCCGCATCCGCGCCGGTCCCGGCGGACCACTGCCATCCCCCGTTGTTGTTCGCGATTTCGCCATCGAGAAGATACTTCATGAAATGCGCTTCCCCGTGTCGCCAATGAATGTGGAGGTCCTTGGTCAAAAACATGGCCGTGATCATTCGAACCCGGTTGTGCATGTAGCCCGATTCCCTGAGCTGCCGCATCCCCGCATCTACAATGGGGAACCCGGTTTTTCCGTCCTTCCAACGCTCGAAGCTATCCCCCTTCCCCGGATCATCCCAGGAAAGTCCCCGCCAACCGGGATTGAAGTCCGTTTCCAGCACTTCGGGATAGTGATGCAGGATGGCCATGAAAAATTCTCTCCACGCGAGTTGCTTCTGAAAAGTGCGGATCGATTTTCGATTCGCCTCGGACCGCGACGCATTAAAGGCTTCTTCAGCCCGATGAAAGACTTCGCGTGGCGACAGCGTTCCGTATCGCAGGTCGGCACCGAGATGGGAGGTCGCATCCGCGGAAGGATCATTCCTCATTTCCGAATAGTCAGAAATCACATCCTCCACCGCCCGCTTCAACCGTCGACGCGCTGCCTTTTCCCCGGGTTCGCGGACGAGATCCCCCTCGAACTTCATCCCCCAATCCCCCACCCTCGGAAGGTCCCCCTTCCCGATGGAACCGGGCGTGTGAATGGTTCGCACTCCTTCGACACCCTCCGGTTTTTCCTGATCAAACCAGTTGTTCGAGTAGGGAGTGTAGACCTTGTAGGGATTTCCGGATCCCGTGAGGATTTCATCGGCCCCGTGGAGGACGACATCCTGGAAATCGTGATACTCGATTCCGATCTCACGGCATACTTCTTTCACCCGTTTTTCCGCCTCCCTGCCGAAAGGATCCGGATCACAGTTCAGATAAACCGCCTCCGCTTCCGTTTCATGAATGAGCTTTCGAAGTTCCTCCACCTGGTCCCCCTTTCGGAAAATTAAGCGTCCTCCCGCGTGATCAACATTGTTCGACAACGATTCAAGGCAGCCACAAAGAAAAGCCTGACGCCCCGGGCCGGTCCAATGATGATCGCTCTTCCAGTCGCTTGCGATGTAAACCGGCACCATCTGCTCCGAATCTTTCGAGGCATGATGTAGCGCAGTATTGTCCGAAAGGCGGAGATCCCTTCGAAACCAATGGATTACAGTTTTGTAGCGGGCCATACAGTTCTTACGCCGGGCTCGCGGAATCGGACGATTCGATCTCCTCCTCGACCTTCTTGATCCATTCCTGCGGATCCCCTCTTTTCCCGGAAGCCAATTGCTTCGCCATTTCTGCATAGAGACGAAACCGGATCTCTTCGTCCCTCTTCCCCGCCCCCGCGGCAACAATGGTGGCCTTGGTGGCAATTCCGTCCCGAACCTGCGACTCCTGCGCGGCAGTAAGCCCGCCGTTGGCGAGAAGTTTCAACAGCGCCAGGATTCGAAAGCGATCCATTGCCGGAATCGCCGCTGAAAGCTGGTCTCCGTGTCCGCCATATTTCCTCACGAGCGGCCCTCCGCCTGCCAGCCCAACAGATTCCGCCTGCGAAATCCGAAGCCACAAATCATAGTCCTCGCATACTGGAAATGCCTCATCGAAGCCACCTACCTCATCCCATAATTCCCGTTGGATCATCACACACGAAGGGGAAACGGAGCAGCGCTCCACGGAGTTTGAGAAAATCCCCCCCCCTCCTGCCTCCAATGCGGCGGTTTCTTGACCGGTTTATCGTTTCGAATCCACTCTTCCTGAACTTGCGAGATCCGAATGCTTACGTTTTCCCTGTGCCACTCCATCTGCCTTTCGATTTTTTGCGGCAACCACTCATCATCTGAATCAAGAAAACAGATCCACGAACTGTCCGACTCAGCGACGCCTGCATTTCTTGCCGCAGCGACGCCTGCATTTTCGGCAAGACGAATCCACCTACCGCCCGCGCACTTGAGGTGGGACCGGACCGAACTCAGGTCAATCGTTGAGCCGTCATCCACCACAATCACTTCATCGACCGCAGCGGTCTGTTCCCGAATTGAGTCGATTGCCCGCATCGTGGACGCGATTCGATTGTATACTGGAATGACTACACCTACTTTCCCCATAAAGGATCATGACTGATTTTTACTTGAAACGCGATCGGTTTCATCGATCCCTATCAAGACACTCTTCTCTTCCATGAGCAAAGACGAATCCAGGGAAACGGACGATCCGAAAGCTGAAGACAAATCTGACGATTTGGGAATGCCCGAGGGAATCGCACCTCCGCCGATGCCCAAACCGGACCTCCACGATATCATCAAGGAAGGTCCCACCTACGGGGAAGAGAAGAAGGACAGCGGAAAGAAGAAGAAGAAGCGCGGGAAAAAGGACAAAAGCGGCGGGGCCCACCCGCTCGACCGGATTTCCATAAACGGAAGTGGTCCCCTGCAGTCTAAGAAGGGTTGCTGCGGATGCGTCGGGGGGTGCTTCGTAGTGGTGGTGCTCTTTTTCGTAGCGATATTTGTCATTGTCGGCTGGGTTGGCCCCGCCCGCCATCTCGTAAAAGGGTATGAAGTCGTCAATCACTCCGACTCTCCCAGTGTCACCATTTCAGAGGCCCCTGACAAACCCACTGCCTATCTCGGAACCGAAATCATCTACAACGCACCACAGACAAAAGTACCCATCGCGATCTACGGACAGAGCATCACGGTATCTGGGGACTTCTGGGAGACGGCCACCCTGACCGGTGCGAAAGTCACCGCGACGACCCGCGCCCGGTTCGCGAAAGACCTCGAAATCTGGGCGGCTGAATTCATCGACGAAGGACTGACCCTGAAAGGCGAACTGCAAGGTCGCGTCATGCAGAACTCGGATCCCCCGGAATAACGATCATGGTAGAAATCACGGCAACCTACGAAGGCGAACTGCGCACTTCAGCATCACACGGACCTTCGGGGACCGTAATTGAAACGGACGCACCGGTCGACAACCAGGGAAGGGGCGAACGATACTCTCCCACCGACCTCGTCGCCACGGCGATGGGCACCTGCATGATGACGATCATGGGCATCTATGGCCAGCGCCACGACATGGACCTCACCGGAACCAAAGTCCGGATCGAAAAACATATGACCGAAGAGTTGCCGCGACGAATCGCCCGCGTCGTTGCTGAGATCACGGTGCCGCTCCCCGAGGATCATCCCCGGCGAAGAGCCATCGAAAAAGCAGCCGTCAACTGTCCCGTCTTTCTCAGCCTCCATCCCGAGATTGAGAAGCCGGTCGTATTTGCCTGGGTCGGCTGACTTCCATACACCAACCGGTAAAGCGATACCTCGCTCCCAGCACCGCGAGTGAAAGCTCTTCGCGGCCTCGCAGGGGATCACCGATCACAAAACGTCCCGGACCGGTTTGTTCCAGAAACGGAACGAAGTGCCCCACCCCGATGATATCCACTCCGACAATGGCCGGGAGTCGAAGAGAATCCTCCGGGGTCACTCCGGTTCGGAACCGGACTTCGCACCCCTTTTTGCGAAGAAACCGGGCCAGATACCACGCCTCGGTTCCGTTCACATAGCTGTAGGCAGCCCGCACGACATCCCCTTCCGACGCCGATATACCGAATTGCCGAAGAACCGTCGCAGAGGAAGCCGCTCCACAGGTCGACGGCAGGCTTTGCATGCAAACCTCCTCCCGCCACAGATCAGTCAGTAAGTCGTACGGAAGCGGCCCCATGACCGGCTCCAAAAAGGGGACCACGGAAAAGGCAATTGTCGCAGCCAGCGGAATCGAGCGGAGAACCCGGGAAAGAATGTCCCCATCGCCCCTCCGGCAATCCCGAGAGCAACGACACACCACACAATGCCCCTCCAGGAACGAAATTCCATCTACCACCATGGTTCAGGGAACCAGTGGAGATAGTAGATCGAAAAGCTGGCGGCAGGAAGAGCCGCCACCCCTGACAAGATCACCCAACCAACTCGTTCCTTTCGTGAACGCCCCTTGAGAAACCGGTAGACGAAGTAGAAGGCGGACACGGCTGTGATCGCTGCCAGAAAGCCGGTCCAGTTCGCGTTCATTGAGCGTTCATCTCCATGATGATCGCTTTCATGGGCGCATAGTATCCCGAAAACATAAACAATCCCACGGACAAACTCACCAACACCGCCGCCGCGACCGTGTAAAGCGCACAACGGGGAGATTTGCCTACGAAGGCAGCCGTGATTCCTGCAAGCGGGGCAAGCAAAGCCACCGCCAGAATTTCCCCTTGGAACTGGAAGGTAATCAGGGAGACCAATGGGAGCGGTTTATCGCCCAGCATTTCCCTGAAGATATTCTCCATCTCATCGGCCTGCATTGCGGTCCTCACAGAAAAAAGTCCCGCGAACAGCAGAACCACCACCCCGATCGCCCGAACTCCGCGATCCAACTGCCTCACTCTTTCTTCCAGTTCCATTCAACGACTCTACGAATCTCCGTTCCCCGGGAGCCAGTCATTTGGCGCCGTTACAGGCAATGCGGAGATCTACCTACGCCATAACCTCGCGAATCGGATCGGCACCCTCCACGCCGACAAGACTCTCGTCGAGTCCCCCGTGGAAAAAGGTCAGGTTGTTCGCATCCAGACCCATCAGATGCAGGATCGTGGAATGCAAATGCTTCACGTGGAATCGATTTTCGACCGCGGCAGCACCGAGTTCATCCGTCTGACCGACACTGACACCGCCCTTGGTGCCACCGCCAGCCATCCACATCGTGAATCCATAGCTGTTGTGATCCCGACCAGTTCCCTTGGCATACTCGGCAGTCGGTTGGCGACCAAATTCACCGCCCCAGACAATTAAGGTGTCCTCAAGCATACCCCGGCGCTTCAAGTCCTTGATGAGACCGGCGATCGGCTTGTCCGTTTCCCCTGCGTGAAGGTTGTGATTTTTCTCGAGATCCCCATGGGCGTCCCAGTTTTGGTCATTGTGGGCACCGCCGGAATACAACTGAATGAAGCGTGTCCCCCGCTCGACGAGACGGCGGGCGAGCAGACACTTGCGGCCGAATTTTTCCGTTTTGGGATCATCGATTCCATAGAGGCTCTGCGTTTCCATGTCCTCGTATTCCAGATCGATCGCTTCCGGGGCCGTTGATTGCATCTTGTAGGCAAGCTCGTAGCTGGCAATTCGCGCTGCTAGATTGGTATTATCGAATCGATCCGCCATGTGGCCCGAATTCATGTGATTGAGCGAATCGATGAGCAGGCGCTGTTCGTCCCGCTCCATGCCGTTCACATGCTGCAGGTTCAAAATCGGATCGCCCTTGGAACGAAAAACCGTGCCTTGATAACTCGCCGGCATGAAACCGCTCGTCCAGTTTTTCGCCCCGGAAATCGGCCCGCCGGATTCGTCCAGCATGACGACATACCCGGGCAGGTTTTCATTCACCGACCCGAGGCCGTAATTCACCCACGAACCGAGCGATGGCTTGCCGGAGATGACGGAACCGCTGTTCATCATCAAAAGAGCCGAACCGTGAATCGGCGAATCGGCGGTCATCGAGTGAATAAAGGCAATGTCATCTACGCAGGTGCCAATGTTAGGAAAGAGATCGGAGACCCACTTGCCGCATTCGCCATACTGCTTGAATTTCCACTTCGGCTCGACAATTCGGCCCTGATTCTTCTTCCCGCCACGACCGAACGTTTTCACGTCGATCGTCTTGCCGTCCATCCCAACCATCTTGGGCTTGTAGTCGAACGTGTCGATGTGGCTTGGACCGCCGTAGCAGAAGATGAAGATCACGTTTTTCGCTTTACCCGGAAGCATCGCCGGTTTGGATTGAAGCGGGTTTTGAAAACCGCCTTCTCCGTGCGTCGCCGCGCTTGCCGTTTTGCCAAAAAAGCCATCGGCCCCGAGCATGCCCGTCAGAGCCAAAGCAGGAAACCCGCCGGCGATATTGTGAAGGGCTTCGCGGCGGTTCATGTTGCCGCAAAAGGTAGATTTCGGTTTTTGATTTTTCATCATCGTTCCTTTCAAAATGGGGATCAATCCAGGTAGACAAACTCGTTCAAATTCAGCGCCAACAAGGCAAATCGCTCCAGCGCCTGATGCTCATTGAGTTCATGGTCTCCTTTAAATTTTTCGATTACCTCGACGCAATAGGCAACTTCATCCGCCGACGGCTCGCGCTGAAATGTCAGTGAGAGGCCTTTCCTGACCTGTGATTCGAGATCAGGCTCGCCTTTGAGACGCTCGGCCAGCAGGGCTGCCTGATCGTTCACAAACTTGGAATTCAGCATCGTCAAGGCCTGCGTCGGAACCGTCGTGGCGAAACGAACCGCGCACGGCGCATCCGTGTCAGCCTGATCAAAGTCCGCAAGCATCTGATGCCGCAGGCTGCGCTTCACGTGAATGTAAATCGAACGTCGATAATGATCCGCTTCCTTCTGCGAAATCGGCCAGCCAGCCCCGGGCTTCGATGCCGTAGCTAGAACTTCTTTCGGAAGCGGCGGAAAAACCCACGAACCGCCGGTTTGCAGATTCAACTTCCCTGACAGTGACAACATCGAGTCGCGCAATTCCTCCGCCGTGAGTCGCCGCATATTATACCGCCAGAAGAGATTGTTCTGCGGATCCTTGAGAAGATTCTCCGCATTCGGAGCCGAAGACATCCGATAAGTACGGCTCGTCATGATGAGACGATGCATCTCCTTGAGACTCCATCCGCGCTGGATCAGTTCAGCGGCCAGGAATGTCAGCAACTCCGGGTGGGTGGGTCGTTCACCCAACTGACCAAAATCGTTTGTGCTCGGGACAATGCCGCGCCCAAAATGATGCTGCCAGAGGCGGTTCATAATCACCCGGGAGGTGAGCGGATTTTCAGGACTGGCAATCCATTTCGCGAGAGCGAGCCTCCGCCCTGAGCTGTTCGGCCCGATCGCCTGATCCACCGGGGCATATTCCGCGGGAATCGGCTCATTACCGCTGCCGAGAACAGAAGGAAACGCCGGCACGACTTCTTCGCCGGGGGCATGGGCGGAGCCGCGCAAATGGACCTGAAGAGGGAGCGCCTTCGGTCCTGACTCCTTGACCACATTCAGTGGCGTCCCGGGATACTCACGCTGAATCTTGTTGATCGCGTTCTTCGTGTCCCGCAATTCCTTCGCAACATCGCGTCCCAGTTGATCCGTCAGTTCCTTCTCCAGCCGCTTTCCGCCGCGGCGAAGAGCCACACCGAGGCCATCGGGTTTCTGAGCCCCGGTTCGGAGCGCCATATCAATGAACTGCCCGCCCTTCGTTTGCTTGCAATGGGCCGCGAGAACGTTCTTGCCAGTTTGAAAAGCATCGAGGGCATCCTGCCCCAACTCGATCACCTGGTAGTCAGTGATAAATCCGGTCGCCCTGTAGATTTCGACGCCATTCAGATACACCTCGACATCTTCATCGTGATAGAGCTCGAGCACGAGGGTCTCCGGAATTTCCTGGGCGCCAAAGTCGGTCCGCATCCAGATTTCCGGTTCTGTCCATTCGGTGGTCACATACGTATTGGGCGTGTTCTTCGTACCAAATCCCCCCTGCGCCTTGAACCAGTTTTTCACCTTGGTGCCGACCTCTTTCCAGCCCGGCGCAGGAGTCTGGGAGATATAACTCCAGGTCGCCGGAGTCCCTCTCGCGTCATCGACGAATGTCTGGACTCGAATTCTCTCTTCCCCTTTGCTTGTCAGTTTCCCGGCATCCCTCAGGTATTCGGTCATCTCTGCCTCCAGCGACGTGGCTTTCGCCTGCAAGACTCGCACTCGCTTTGCCCGGTCCTCTTCGAACTTCGCAAGAACGTCAGGTTCCGCCCAGGGCCGGATCGTTCCCGGTGTTTCGTAGGGCGTCACTCCGTGAAAAAACGCCATGAACGAGTAGTAGTCTTTCTGCGAAATGGGATCCGCCTTGTGATCATGACAACGAGCACATCCTACTGTCATCCCAAGGAAAGTTTCGGTAGTTACCAGCACGTTATCGGCGAGGACATCATAGACGTGCTGCTTGCGATCCGCAGGCTCATCGTCCCACTGCATGAGACGATAAAATCCCGTAGCAGTGAGAGACTCTCTCGTCGGCTCGGCGATTTCATCCCCGGCCAGTTGCTCGATCACGAACTGGTCGTAGGGCGTATCCTGATTCAGCGCAGAAATCACGTAGTCCCGATAGCGCCAGATTTCCGGCTTGGGATTGTCCCGCTCGAACCCGTTTGATTCCGCATAGCGAACGATATCGAGCCAGTGACGCGCCCACTTTTCTCCATACTGAGGCCGGGCCAGCAAATCCTCGATCACCGCCTCGTAGGCTCCCTGCGGATCCTTTGCATATGCGGCTTCAAACTCACTCGCCTCTTCGGGAGTGGGGGGAAGCCCGATCAAGTCATAGAAAACCCGTCGAACAAGAGGGCGCGCCTCCGCCGGTCCATTGGGCATCAATCCCGCCTCCCCTATCCTCGCGAGGATGAAAGCGTCGATCGGATTCGGATTGGCTTCGTCCACGAATCCGGACAACCGCGGTTCGATCCCCGGAATTTCCGGAGCCACGACAGGACGATAGGCCCACCAGTTTCGCTGCTCGTCCGTTACCGTGAATCCCCGCTTTCCCTCCGCTGCAGAACCTTTGATCTCGAGGGCCGGATCATACGGCGCCCCCATTTCGATCCATTCCGACAGAATCGCGAGCTCCGGGTCCGGCAGCTTCGCTTTGGGAGGCATTTGGTTTTCCTCATCCTTGTAGCTCACCATTTCCAGAAAGAGGCTTTTGGCCGGCTCGGCCTCGTCCAGTCCCGGCCCGTAATCCCCCCCGAGCAAGAGCCCCTCGCGGCTCGTCACCCGGAAATTCCCCTTCAGCTTTTCCTCCGCGCCGTGGCATTTGAAGCAATTCTTCTTGAGGATGGGGAAAACCTTCTCCTCATAGAAGGCCACGCCAGCTTCCTCCGAATACCCTCCCGTCACCGAGACAAGCGAAAGCCCGAGACTGATGACGAAAGCAGAGAGGAAACAGGGTTGAGTCATAGGGGCTTACAGGGTTGGATGGCGTCCAAAAGGGGAAGTCAGGAAAAACGCCTCTTCCGAAGCACGGAGAAATGTATCACGTAGATCGCACCCGTATAGGTTCGACCGGATCCTTTTTTGTAATATTGCGACATTTCGAGGGTGTAAAGGATCACGCGATAACGTGTCTCTCTCTTAGACAACCACCCTTTCGCAAAGAAAAATGCGTCTATTCAGCTGAATCGGACAGCTCACCGGCCTCTGTTTCATTTCCCCGAAATCGCCAGGATAGAATCCCGCGATGGAGATGGTAGATCTCCGTAAAACCAGCCTTTTCGAAGGCGCTCAGCGACATCCGGCTTCGAAAACCGCCGTCACAATAGACGAGGGCCGGCTTCGCGGGATCGAGGGACTTCGCCCCCTCGTCATCCCATTCACCGCCCCCGTATCGTACATTCACAGCTCCCGGCAGGTGATTGGAGCGATAACTGCGCTCAGGGCGGACATCGACAATTTGCAGATCCGGGTTTTCGTCGATGAGTTGCTTTGCCCTGGCTGTTCCCACATTCTCGACTTTCATTTTCAGATCCTTTTCGGGAAATAAATCCCCATCCCAGAAATATTCAAATCCATGCCATCCGTAGCTCATCGCCGCGAAGACCAGCAGTGGATAGAGAACGAAGCGCTTCATCATCGCGAAGATATCCCGTGATGCCGAATTGCCAATCCCCTACTTACGGCCGGGGCGGGACTCGATGGCATCGCGACCGAAACAGAATCTGCTCGCGCTCTCCTCACAGCGCAGTCACAAATTTTGTAAGAAACATTGAAATCAGTCTCGGCTGAGTTGCCTATCACTCACTATGAAACCACTTTTCCCGCTCCCCTTGTACGCTCTCCTCCTTTTTGGATGGATAGTCACTCCCTTCACAGAGGCTGCCGACAAGTGGACCGACGGCCAGGCCGCAGAATCCGTCCTCGGGCAGCCGGACTTCACCGTAGGTCTGCAGAATCAGGGAATCGCGGTCTCCGCGAACACCCTCCGCTCCCCCAAAGTGATCGCCGTCGATCCGACCACCGGAAAAGTTTTTGTTGCTGACACCGGAAACAATCGTGTTCTTCGCTATTCATCGATGGCGGCCCTGCAGACGAATGCAGCAGCCGGAACTGTCCACGGGCAACCCGATTTGACGACCGGGGTGCTCTACGGTCTCGGATGTGAAAGTCTCGTCTCCCGGCCATCTCGCAACGGAGGGAGACAATCGACTCTGGTTCGTCGACTCTGTTGTCAGTCGCGTCCTCCGCTTCGAGGCAACCCTATCCCCGCCGCGAAACACCGCCCTGATCCCTTCGCTCCAACGGAAGAACAAAAAGCTGAAAGCCAAAATTCGCAGTGCCAACACAAAGGTATGGCAGGAAAAAGCGAGGCAGCTCAAGAAGCGCCTGATCAAACGATTGCGCGCGCTGTAGGGTTCGCCGGATGGTGCCAGTTTCTACGCCGCAACCCGGTCGAAGTAGAGGAAGGTGCAATAGCCAAAATAACCGAGAAGAAGGACTGCGCCCTCCCAGCGGGTGATCGCACGTCCCCTCCACAGAATCGGGATCAACAACAGCGTAAACCCGATCATCACGTAGAGATCCATCATTTCAATCCCGGCGCTGGCGATTGGTTGGATGAAGGAAGTCACGCCGATCACGCAAAGAAGATTGAAGATACAGGATCCGATCACATTTCCGATGATGATGTCCCCTTCCCGTTTCAAGGAGGCGATCACGGAGGTCGCCAATTCCGGAACCGAAGTGCTGAAAGCAATCAAGGTCAGGGAAATCACCGCCTCAGGCACACCAAGGCGTTTCGCGAGACTGACGCCACCCCGCTCAAGCCAGTCGGCTCCAAAATAGAGCGCCACCAGCCCGGCCAGAATCAGGATCGCGAGAACAAAGACCGAACTCTCCTTGGCTTCTTCGACGTTGAACTCCTCCTCGAATTCCTGAATCACCGCTGGGTTTTTCACCTTCTTTGCCAAAACCAACTGGTAGAGAGTGTATCCAACGACCGAGGCAAACAGGATGATTCCCTCGATTTTCGAAATCGCCCCATCCGAAAGCATCCAGCAAAAAGCAAGCGTAGCCGCCAGCAGGACCGGAATATCGCGAACGAGCAAATCGCTTTTCACGTGAAGCACGCAAATGAAAGCACTCACTCCGAGGACGAGACCGATATTGCAAATGTTGGACCCAATCACGTTCCCCAGAGCCATGTCCGGATAGCCGCCCAGGTTGAATCCGATCGAAACAAACAGCTCCGGAGCACTCGTTCCGAAAGCCACCACCGTCAGTCCAACGACGAGCGGGGAAATCCCATACCGAACCGCGAGCTTGGCAGCCCCACCAACGAGCCAATCCGCCCCGAAATAGAGGGCGAAAAGGCCGGCAACGAGCCAAAGAAGATCAATGAGAACGGGCATCCGCCACTGTGGCAGGACAGCGCGAACCTTCCAGCGGAAATTCTTTCACATTTTCGACTTGCGAAGCGTCAGGAAGTCCGCATATTTCCGCCCCGCTACCCGAGGCTTACCCCACGGATTCAGCGACGAACGTGACCCGTTCGTCTAGTGGTTAGGACACCGCCCTTTCACGGCGGTAACACGGGTTCGAGTCCCGTACGGGTCGCCAAAATACACCGCCGTTCACGGCGGTTTTTTCGTTGTGACCCGTAGGGACGAGAACGCAGTTCGACTGCCACGGCCATCGACAGAGGAGAAGGCTGGCGAATTTGGAGCGAAGCGACACTCCCGGCAGATCTGGAGCGAAGCGCAAGATAATCCCGTACGGGTCGCCACAATCTGCACATGGTCAGCCGTTTATACATTACATCAGCACGGGTTTTACCCGAGGCCGGGTGCCTTTCAATCTGATTGGGCCGAGCGCATCTGCGAAAACATCCAATCGAAAAACTCTTCGCTTTCGTAGGCCCGGCGGGATGCTCCATGACCTTCGTCTGGATACACGAGAATCCGCGCCTTCGTCCCGCCCGCCTTCCTGATTTCGGCAATCATGCGTTCGGAACGATCTGCCGGCACGACCTTGTCCTGTCCGCCCGCGAAGGCCCATACGGGAACCTTGGTCAAATTCGCGGCCCATTTTTTGATGTCGGGCGACACGTCCTTCGGACCACCGCGTCCGATTCCGCCGACCATGGGGGCGATGGCCGCGAAATGCTGCGGAGAATGACCGCCCCAGACCCAGGAACCATAGCCACCCATGCTGTTGCCGGTCAGGTAGACTCGATCGGGATCGATGGAACCGTATGTTTCGAGAAGATGTTCGAGAAAGAGATCGAGGTCGGCCGGCTCCCAGATTCCTTTCAAGTCCGACTTCTCGCTTTCGCGCTGGCATTGCGGAGCGACGACCAGGCACGGCCCCTTGCTGAATTGGCCAATCGCTTCAACGAATCTGCGGGATTGCCCGGTGATTTTCCGGATGTCAGACCCGAGTCCTCCTGCCCCGTGAAGATAGATCACGAGCGGAAGCTTTGTGTCGGCTTCGACCTTCTCCGGATGATAGGCGAGGTATTCCGGATTGAGAAAAATAACTTTGGAAGAGCGCTGTGGGTCGAGAGACTCGACCGCGGGCTCCAAGCTCTGGGCATTCACCAAGGCAGGGACCAGTATAGCCGAGAAGAGGAGACTTCGAATGGGGATCATAAATTCTTTTTCCAAGTGTTGGGACATGTCTGCCTGAATGGAGCCGGGCTGACGATCAAATGATTGAAATGAGTCCCGGGAAACTACCGAATATTCATTCCCACCTCAAGTTTCCTTGCTCGCATAGGAAAACACTTTCTTCAGGGGGGTGGCGTCCCGAATCTGAGAGTTGGCCCGACGGGCAATCGATGTGCCGAATAGGACTCGCTCATGTCACCGAACGCGGGAATGGCGGTCACCCGGTCCTCACGCACGAGGACACTCCGAATGACTTCGACGGCGGGATGAACCAGAGGGGACAGTCCGTCGAATGCGGCAGGATCGCGAAAATGATCCCCGTCTCCTACCGAAGTGGACATGGTGATTCGGTAGTTCGTATTCTTCCTCAACGAGGCCGGCCCTGGTAGAGGGAGATAGCGGAATTCGTTCTCCCATTCTCCCGGATTGCCGGCAGGTATTTCCAATCGGGCAATCGCGGTCACCTCACCATTTTCATCGATTTCGTCGAGACAAATCAGGTGGACCGATTGGATGGCACCGCGTTTGCCGCCCCCGATCCCGGGATGATCCCGATCAAACTCGGTGGGAACATTTCGTGCCGCGCGCACCGGAGTATCCCTGGGATGATCGTCCCACATCCCCAAGTGGGTTGCGACCCGATCGTCGCGGAGGCGGAATTCAAAACCGATCTCTCCGTCAAGATCATTGCGTAAGTTGTGCCATCCATCATCCGCGATGAGGGCTGCGCTGTCTTCCAAAGCAAGGTCACGAGAGAATCCCCGGTTGTGGATCCTCAGGAGTTCTGCGGCCAGTTCCTCCGCACGGGCGGAGTCGGCAGGTAAAATCTCGTCTCCCTCTTCATAGAGATTGGATTCCAGATCGTAGTAGGCAATCGGAACAGACGCTCCTCTCCTGCCCATGGCCATCGAGGCCAGGGCCAACCCACCATCGACCAGCACCTTTTCGTTCCCCTGGCGAATGGCGAGCACGTCGTTCAGGAAAGGTGGCCCGAGGTGGCAGAAGAATACTCTCGGCCTTTCATCCTCGGTTTCCATCTGTCCGGACCACCAGGGCAGGCAATCATGGCTGTCCTGGGCCTCGTTCGGTGCGAGGGAATGCCCGGCGACCGTTGCCAGGGTCGCGTAAATATCGGTCAGGGAGCAGACCTGGCGATTGATGGTTCCGCCTTCGATCCGTCTCTTCCAGTAAACCAGCAGTGGCACGCGGATCCCGCCCTCCCAGATCTTCGCCTTCTTACTTCGCAGACCACCGCTCTCCTGGTTCCTTCCGATGTTGTCTCCAATGTTCGGGCCGTTGTCGCTGGTGAAAATGACGAGGGTGTTTTCGATGAGTTTGTGGCCCGGCCAGCGAGGGTCATCCGTTTCGCGAAGCATCCGAAGCAGTTCACCAAAGGCGGCATCGTTCTCGAGGACCATATCTTCGCGCGGTCCTGCGGGCGTGCCATCCGAATAGCGACTCTGCCCCCGGATAGGTACGCCGGCAATCTGATCGGGGACGGCATAGTCCCCTCCCGGGTGCCTCTGGTAGTGATTGGCATTGGGAACATAGTAGAGAAAGAAGGGATCTTTCGTCCGGGATTGGCGTTGGATGAATTCCTGCACCTCGCGGAGGTAGTCCGGTCCGAGCTTGGAAAGATCCCAGTCCGGCATAGCAAGCACGCGTCCCTCCCGATTCCGCATCCCGATCCGATTCATCCGGGAACGATCGGTAAACGACCAGCCCGCGTTCCGAATATAGTTCCTTGGCTCGAGGTCGAGAGGGTCCTCGGTATTGCCCGTCACCCCGAAGTATTCATCAAATCCATGATGAGTCGGACCATCGAGAAACGGCTTCGTGAAATCGACATCGCTGAAATCATACTCATCAGCAATTCCGCCATATCCATCGTCGAAGGCCATTCCGACGTGGTATTTCCCGACCCCCGCGGTCCTGTATCCGTTGCTCTGCAGCATGCCGGGCAAGGTCGGACAATCACGATGGATCATGGGCGTATTCGGCCCATGTGGCAGCCATCCCTGATATTTCAAATAGGCCCGGTGGGCAAACCTTCCGGTAAGCAAGGAGTATCGAGTCGAGCTGCACATTGAAGCCGGCGCGTGAGCATCCGTAAACACCACGGCTTGCTTCGCAAAACTCTCCAGGTTTGGAGTTCGCAGGGTCCTCGCGATCGGAGCCGCATTCGGCCCAAGAGATTTCCCGAGGTAGGCACTGGCGTCCCCCAGCCCCATGTCATCCGCCATCATGATGACAATGTTAGGCTTGGAAGGTCGCACCTCGTTCGGGTGGCCGGGAATTCCCAGGCAAAAATATGCGAACGCGACTGCCAGTTTTCTGCTCATGCAAAAAGATCTAACACAGGCTGCCCCTTGTGAGCCACAGTGAAAGGACGCTTGCTCGGGCTATAGAGCACCTGATCTATAGGTATCCCAAGCGCATAAGCAATCGTAGCGTTAAAATCCGGGATCGTTACCGGATTCGCTACTACCTCTTCTGCGCCTTCTGAGGTTTCTCCATAGAGGTAACCGCCCTTGAACCCACCACCGGCGACAACGCTGGTGAATGCCTGCGGGTAGTGATCGCGGCCCATGTTCCGGTTCACGATCGGAGTGCGACCAAACTCGGTCGTGAGAACCACGACCGTATCATCAAGTTTTCCAATTCGATCCAGATCATCGATCAGTGCCCCCACCGCCTTGTCCATCGTCTGACAAAGAAGCGGCATCGAGGTAAAATTGTTCGTGTGTGTGTCCCAGCCCGTGTAGCTGACCTCGACCGTACGGACATCGCTCTCGATGAGCCTACGAGCGAGGAGGCACCCTTGCCCGAAGGGATCATCGCCGTATCGCTTACGCGTTTTCTCATCCTCTTTGTTGATGCTGAAGGCAGCCAAATCAGGACTCTCCATCAGGCGGACCGCATTATCATACATATCACCATAAGCTCGAATCGGCTTGGAGTGATAACGTTCGAGAAACTCGACATCGAGATCGCTGGCGAGATCGAGACGCCGCTGAAGACGATCTCCGTTGATGGAAGATCTCGAGTACTTCAGACCCGACTTGGGTTCGGAGATGGCGAGAGGCTCGAACTCGGGCTCGAAGAAACCACCACTGCCATGAAAACGGCTTTCCTTTCCGATAAACACGGAACCCGGCATCGTCGGATTGAGCTTTCCGCTGAACTTCTGATTCCATGCACCCAGACCCGGATGACGAATCGTGGCCCGCTGCTCATAGCTGGTGTGCATGAAGTAGTTCCCCTTCTCATGATCTCCGGCCGTCGAGGTGAGCGAGTTCACGACGCACAGCTTGTCGGCATGCTTTGCCAATTGAGAAAGATGACTTGAGACGCGGATGCCATCCACGTTGGTATTGATTGCCTTGGTAGCCCCCTGGTTCTCGTGGCCCGTCTTCAGATCGAAGGTGTCGATGTGGCTCATGCCACCCGCCATGTAGAGATAGATCAGCTGCTTGGCGGGTTTCGCGCGAGGAGGAATCACGCTCTTATCACCTGTCGCGGCGAAAATCGAATCCGTGCTCACCCCCAGGAAACTCCCGGCAGCAAGTTCGAGGAAACGGCGACGATTCAAATCGGTCTTTTTCATGATCGAGTAGGCGAGGAATTATTGGATAAAGAGAAACTGGCGGGAATTGAGCAAGGCCCAGACGAGATCTTCGATCGTCTCCTCGCCATGAGAATCGTAGTCGTTCAGGATTCGCGTTACCTCCCGATCGCTCGGCTCCCGCGTCAGCATCGCGCGGTAGATAGTCCGGATCTTCTCGGCAGGTTCCGATGTCTGTTCCAGATGCGCTCCGAGGACCGAGTTGGGATTGGATATCGCGACACTGAGAGGGCTATTGAGGAGATACAGCGCCTGCGGCACCGAGGCATTCGTTGAGGCATTCTCGATCACATCCCGATCGGACTGACCAAAGTCCCGGAGGAAATGGCCTCGCCTCGCAGGCGAATCCAACTCCACCGCCCGTGCCATCTCCCTGGCCACTTCGTTGAACTGACGAAGGCTCACCTGTTCACGATCTCTCCAGCGTTTTTGCTCTTCCTTGTCCATTCCTTCAGGTGGATTTCTCGGAACGCCCTTTACTATTTGTGTTGAGGAGACCTCGGGAAGTTCCGCGCTCATTCCCGCCATCATCGCAGCGGGAACGGTCCGTCCTCCCTCGAGATCCACCAGCACGATTTCGCGTCGTCGCCGGTCGAGCGTCCGCTCCTTTTCCTTGAGTTCATCGGTCAACTGCCTGGCCTTCTCATTCTCCCGGTCAGCATAGGCAGCCGTGATTCGTTTCTCGTATTCCACCTGCACCGTAGAATACGCTCGTAGAAGCTCTCCGACTTGCTTCATTCGCGGAAGAACTTCTTCGATCGATCTCTCGTTGAGGCTGTAATAAGTGGCTCTCATTTGCGCCATGCGGTCCTGCGTCTTCTGGCGCTGAGGGCCATGGGTGTCGACGCCGGGAATGACCAGGGTCGCGACTGAGTCCCAGATCTGCTCGCCGCTCATCCGCTGCATCAGCGGTCCGGCAAAGTGAAACGGCATCCCGGGAAAGTGATCCTCGCGATGCATTTCCCGTCGAAAGAGATCGGTGTGAAAGAGCACGTTTTGAAACGCCCGGACATCGTAATCCAGCTCGCGCATCAGGTCTTCTAGATAGGCCAGCAGCTCCGGCTGATGGATCACGGTCGTGTCGGTCAGGTCGTCGGCCGGCTCGAAGATCCCGTGACCGAAGGCACGCTTCCAGAGTCGATTCACGATCACGCGGGTGAACCGGGGATTTTCGGGACTCGTGAGCCACTCCGCGTAGGCCGTCTTGCGTTCCGATGGGTCGGCCGACGGCGAGATATCAGCACCGAACATCGTACCGGGGGTGACGAGGTCATGCGGTTTCGCATCATCATACTGATAGTCGTGCGGCAACTTCAGATCCGTTTCGTTGAGATGCCGGACCTCCAGGTAAGTCGTGATATTGTAGAGCTTTCCAATCGAACCGTAGACGGGCTCGTTCCTGGTTTCGGCTTCTACACGAGCAGCGATCCCGCGCCGGGCCCGCTCGCGAAACTCGTCTCCGGTGAGCTGATGGCGCTCCAGAAAGTTCTCCGTAGATGGCTTGGACAGAAACTGCTCCATCTCAGGCTCCCCTTTCAGGAAAGGAAAACCTTCGATCCCAACCGCGTCGAAATAGGCCGCTTTCTCTTCCTCTCTCAATGCGTCGTGTACCCCGGAACGATGCGGATTGCCACCGCGGTGGTCATATCCATAGGTGAACGCCGCCATCCGGAAGTAGTCCATCTGCGTCCACTTGTCGAAGGGGTGATTGTGACACTGGGCGCATTCGAGTCGTGTGCCGAGGAAAATCCGAACCGTATTCGACATGTTGTCTAGCGGCATTCCCGTGTCCCGGATGTAATAGCCCGCGGCCGGATTATCGAAGACGAGACCATGACCGGTCACGAGGCTCCTGACCAGGTCATCATACGGAGTGTTCGCGGCGATCTGCTTCTTCAACCATTCGCGATACTCGATTGCCCAGTGCACATTTCCTTCGACGCGCAGAAGATCGGCCCAGAAATGGTAGTGATGCGCGGTGTATCCAGCATCGTTCGCCAGGAGTTCCTGAATGAGCCCGGAATGCTTGTCGGACGCCGTGGATTCGAGAAACGCGTCCGCTTCTTCGATGGTCGGAACCCGCCCGATGATCGCCAGGTAGGTCCGACGCAGAAACTGATTGTCGGAGATCGTGGGATTCGCAGTGAGCCCTTCCGATTCGAGATGAGCATTGAGAAAAGAGTCCACCTTCCCGGCCGCCGGACGTGGATCGAAATCGGCCGCTTCGGCACTCGACAGCAACAAGACGATACTGAGTGGGAACAGAATTTTCAGGGCAGCTGTCTTCATCATTTCAATTACCGGGTAGGAGCGCTCAATGACTAAGTTCTTCTAATCAGAAAATTGGCCAAATTTTTCGACTTTTTCAAAACACCAACATTGGCTCAAGGAAGGTTTACTTCCAGTGCCGCAGTAATATCATCACTCTCGGCAACCCGCTCGCCGTCCACCCAGATATAGAGCCTACTTTGATCTCCGGCTTGCTCGCTGTCCCAGTCCCGTTTCCAGAGAATCTCGACATCGTGATGATGGTAACGCAGGTCTCCGAGGTAAAAGAAATCCCACGCATCTTCCGGGACCAGGGAATGAACCGTAAAGCGTTTTTCATGGCTGGGCAGGAATCCGATGAGATCCTCGATCAGCATGTCGGGAAAGGTCGAGTGGAAGTAGTCCTGCACATCTCCAAATCCTTTTCCCATGGCGGGGTGGTTCTGAACCACGTCTCCGCCACCTGGCATCCGGTAGCCACCGGTGCGCGGGAGATACCACTCGCCGATCGTGCGGCGCCGACCGTGAAGCTCGACGTATTGCGTCATGTGATCGTAGAGCAGCTGGCGGTCCTCGTCGCTGATCTCGTCCCGCGTCGCTTTGTAGTTTCGCAGGTAGTTGGCAAAGGCCTTGTAGACGACTGAGTTCTGGAAAGGCCATCCGCGCCCGTTCCAGCCATAGGACATTTCATTGAAGAAGTCGTGGCGGTACTCGGCGGTCGACATGCCGAAAGGTTGTCTGAATCCCAATTCGTCATCGAACTGCTTCCAGGCGACATCGAACTGCTCTTCCCGGGTCGGCAGCAGGTTGAAATACCAGGGCGTGTAGCCCACGGTCTCGCGAATGATGCTGAGTTGATCGACGACACCTCCGGTGTGGAGGTTGTCTCCGGCAAGGCGGGTAAAGAAGAAGGGATCATCGATGGATCCCCGCTTCTCATAGAACAGGTGCTTGTCGTCTTTCGTGGGCGTGTGCCACATCGCCTCGATGATCTGCTCTTGGAGTCTTTCCGCGCGCTTGGTGTATTTCGCCGCTTTCCCGTCATCGCCTTGCAGCGCGTAGAGATTGCCGAGTGAAGCGTAGTTCCCGTAAATGTAACAGTTCAGAGACGGGCGAACGGTAAAGCAGTTGGGGTAGCTTTTCGGGTTCTGGGTTCGACGCTCGCCGTCCTTGTCGATGAACCAATCATGATTGCCGCCGAATGGTTGAGGCGTCGCTGTGTAATTGCGAAGATCGAACGGCTGAGGATAGATGAACGGATCGTTCCGCATCCCTTCGTCGAAAGCCGCCTGCCAACCTTTGCCGTCCGTGAAGTAGCGACGCCAGCGCTCCTGGCCTTGATACGGCTCCTCCTGATTGATCTCGGCGGTGTATCCGGAAAAGGCACCTTCCGACGCGATTAGCCCCAGGGTCGTCGAGATCGTGAACTCGTTGGCGTCATACATGTCGAGACATTTGTAGAGACCGTCAGTCTTTGTCCCGGGAGCCTTGACCTGAAAAATGAGATCCCAGATTTCCTGGTGGCGCTCCATTGCGGGAAGAAGTTTTTCTCGCCACAAGGGGTCGGGATGAATCTTGAGCATCGCCTCTGAGCCATCAACCATCCAGCTGGTGTAGTGATGGCTTTGTGGTCGTGGCAGGGTCGCGAGCCAGGTGTTATTCTGGGCCTGCATCTTGCGCGAGGGCGGTCCCGCGAGCCAGTATTCGGCGTAGGACTGGAGATACTTCGGGTCCCGCATCCAGCGGAGATCATAAAACTGATGGCCGGCCGGTGCCGGGATCGCCCCGCTGTTGGAAGCCCAACCGGGAAATCCGGGGAACTCGGTGAAAACAAAGTACGTCCTGCCGTCTTCTTTCCACTCCTTGAGGTGCTTGGTGATCATCCACCAGCGGTAGTTGAAGACCTCGGTGTAATCCTCGCTTGAGCAGAGGAACTTGGGAATGTTCCGCTGCAGAAATTCCTCGTTGTTGTGTTTCTCGAGCCAGCCGTCGAACTCGGGGCGGTTGCCGTTGAGATGGGAGTAGCCATTGAACTCGTCGACGTCCGCCGTCAGGGCCTGTGCGGCTTCCTGTTTGATCCGCTGCAGCTCTTTGTCAGGATCGGTAAAGGCCGTGACCGGATCAGAGGCCTCGGCGTTGAAACGACAGGCGAGCACAGCCCCGGAGAGATCTTCGTGCAGCTCGATCTCGATGCGAAGCTTTGTGGTCGTGACCGGCTCGGCGAAAGTCACCTGGTTGAATTGATCCCGTTCGATCCCGGGGCTCTTCTCCTTCAGGGCGACTTCCTTCCATGTCTCTCCCGACCACGAGAGGACCTTCCATGACTTGGGAAGGACTTCCTGCCGCTCGTTTCGAAACGTGGCCGCGGCCTGGGCTTCGTCGAACCAGTAGACACCCGCATTCTCGAAGGTCCGCGGCTCCGCATATTCAAACTGGACCCATTCTGTCGTTCCCCGATTCGGATGAAAGCTGAGACGAGGCACCCGGTAGTCAGAAGAGGAAGCTGGCTCCGTTTCGTCGATCAGTGCCGTGGCATTGGCTCCGGGGAGCGAGGAAACCACGCGAGGACCGTCTCTCGTTTCAGGAAAGGGCCGGACGTTGGCCCGGTCGGCAAAACGCCCCCACTCGGCGGACAATTCGGCAACAAGTTCCAGATGTTTCTCAGCAAGATCCTCGGTCTCGCTGCGGTCGTTGGCGAGGTCGTAGAGCTCCCAGGCAATCGGCTCGCTGCGATCGTTGTCGGTGACCAGTTTCCACTGCCCCTGGCGAACGGCGGCATGGGTTTCGTGCTGCCAGAAGATCGGGCGATCCTCCATCTTGAGATCAGGTTGGCGCAGGTAAGGCAGCATGCTGGTGCCTTCCAACGGGAGTCTTACCTTGCCTCCGAAGTTCGAAGGATACTCGGCTCCTGCGACCTCAAGCAAGGTGGGCATGATGTCGACGAAGTGGAAATATTGCTGACTCGAGACCTCACCCCTGGCTTCGAATCCTTTTGGCCAGTGCACGATCAACGGAGAAGCGATGCCGCCCTCGTGCGCGAACTTCTTGAACTTGCGAAAAGGAGAATTCGAATAGGAAGCCCAACCCTGCCCCTGCGAGGTGGCCCAGCCGCTGAACTTCTTCCATTGCTCGTAGTTCGCCTTCATGTATCCCACGCCACCGAGCTTGTCCTTCCGCGACCAGCCCCCCTCCTCCTGTTCGCGCCTTCGGGTAAACTCGCCATCGCGCCACTCCCCCTCGGCGTAGTCGTATTTGCCGCCCGCGAAGTGGGTCCCGAAGACCCCCATCTCGCCGGAGCATCCATTGTCCGAGACAAAGAGAATCAGGGTATTCTCGTAGACGCCCTCTTCCTTCAGCTTGTCGACCACGCGCCCTATGTTCCGGTCCATGTCGTCAATCTGCGCGTTGTAGATCGCCCGACGAAACTGAGCCTCTTTCTTGACCTCTTCGGACAGGTCTTTCCACTTCGGTAGCGGATTGCGATCCGTGCCAGTCTGCATGCCTGGCATGATGCGCACATTGTTAAAATAGTGAACCTCCGGTAGACGCTGCCCCGGGGGGACGACTCCCCCGGCTTTCTGGCGGGCCAGCTTCTTCTGCCGCATCTCATCCCAGCCCTCGCCGAACTCAGCCACCCACTCCGGGTCGTCCAGCTTTGCCTCGTACTTGGCGATCGTTTCATCCTCCGCCTCAAGGGGAAAATGAGGCGCGTTGTAGGTCAGGTAGAGGAAGAACGGTTTATTACCTTCATCCAGCGCATCATCAATGTAGTCGAGCGCAACGTCGGTGAAATACTCGGTCGTGTAGAAGTCCTTGTCCAGCTGGTAGGGATTCTTCAGCGTCGTGTTGTCGTTGTCACCGGGAATTAACAGCTTACCGTCCTCATAAATGTCACACCCGCTGAGCACCTTCCAGTAGCTATCGATGTGCGTGCGGACGACCGTGGACCGGTCGAAGCCGCGGTTCTCGGGAAGCGAATGAGCCGGCGGATCTTCGTGGGCGGCCGCATGCCACTTTCCGCTCGTGAACGTGGTGTATCCCGCTTCCTTCAACGCCTCCCCCAGGGTGACTCCGTTTTCATTGAGCGAGCCCTCGTAGCCCTCGCCCCAGTCAGCGTAGACCATGAAGCCCACTCCGGCCTGGTGTTGGTAGAGACCGGTGAGCAGGCTGGCGCGTGACGGACAGCAGCGCGCCGCGTTATACATCTGCGTGAAACGAAGACCATTCTCGGCAAGATCGTCGAGACGCGGCGTTTCGATTTCGCTGCCATAGCACCCCAGGTCCGAGTAGCCCAGGTCGTCGGCGAGAATCACGATGATGTTAGGCTTTGAACCGTTCTCCCCCCTTGCCTGAAAAGACAGGAAAAGGAACGCGATCAGCACAAGCGAAATCCCACAGGGTTGGGTCACTGACTGAACAGGGTTGGATCGCAAATTAAGATAGAGACATCGTTTCATAGTAATTACTCGGCTCCCACGAGGACGCGGAACTGGTCGAGGTTGCCTGGGTTTTCCTGGAGTTCGATGATGAGAGTTCGCCGATCGGCGGCGAGGATGACGGTATCAAACCCCTTGCGCGGATCCCCCTCGGGCCGGGCTTCGATCATGCGAGCCACCGGATATTTTACGCCGGGGATACCAAACACCTCCTCCGACTCCTTCAGCAGGCGGTTCGCCATGACGACTCCAACGATGGGCTTGGCAAAGGTGATCTGACCACGAACACTCCGACGACGGAGCGGATTCTCTCCCTCAGGGTAGGCGTTCAACTGAAGCAGGTAACTCGTCAAGCGCTGCTCCGGGAGCAAAATCGGCTTGTCCTCGTGGAGCGTCTTGGCGTATTGCCCGGGATCCACCATGTCCACCCGGGTCGGACCACTGGGAAGAAAACCCCGTCGTTCCGGAAACACCACGATGTGCTCGTTGTCCTCGTAGTTCCCCGGATGAAAATCCGGACCGGGAGAGACAAAGCGCATGGAGCCTGTGGTCTGGAGCACACCGGAATTCACCGGCCAGGTGTTCTCGAAGGGAGAAGAATCGTAGACAACCGACTCGATCAAACTGGCTTCGCGGCCCGCCCGCACTGCGTCGCCTTCCTTGAGGAGGTGTGGTGCGGTGTCAGCGCTCCGATGACCCGAACTAACTTCGACTTCGCCATCGAAAACACAAACGTCGGTCAGTCCTGTCTCACTTACGGAAACTCCAAAGGAAGTGCCTAGGTCAACGACGTGGGCAGCGGGAGTATCCACTACAAAACCCACGGCCGACTCCGGAATCGTCGCCGTGACCACTCCGCGATGCAGGATCACCCCCATCTCATCGACGACCTCAACCTCGGCCGGCCCCTCAACTGAAACCCTGGCTCCATTGGAAAAATCCAGTCGAACCAGCCCCTTCGAAAGATCGAAGCGACCTGGCTCCACAGATTCACCCGCAACGTACTCCGCACCCGCCTTGTCGTAGGCACCTACTACATGGGCAATGACCGCCGTCGGCTCTGGTGAAGGTGACAACAAGGAGATAACCCCTACCGCCAGTGCCACGCTGGCAGCGGCTGCCAACCCGAGGATGAGGCGGCGTCGCGAGTGGGCCGGTATCACCGGAATGGCCGGGCAATCCCCCGCAGCGGAAAAGCGACGACGCAAGGAGGCGTGAAGATTCACCTCGTTCAGATAGTGGGCGCGCGCCCGCTCATCCTCGAGCAGACGCTTTTCCAGGGCCCGCGCGTCCGACTCTTTCGCCGTCCCATTCAGGGATCGATCAATCCAATCCTGTAATTCGGGATCCTTCACCCTCTCACCTCCTCCAGTCCGAGTTGTCGTTCGATGCACTTCTGCAACTGGCTGCGCACCCGGTTCAGCCGCTTGTAAATCTTGTTGGCACTCTCTCCGGCCTGTTCCGCGAATGACCGAATCGACGAACCTTCCGCATAACATCCCGCCACCATCTCATGTTCCTCCTCCGGCAACTTCTCCAGGCAGGAATCCAGAGCTCTCCGGCGGGCGTCGAGCTGATCTGCCTGTTCCTCAGCCTGGACGGCCAGCATTTCCACCAACTTCTCCCCGAACACATGCCGGTCCCGCCGCTGCTTAGTGAGATGATTCAGCGCCGAGTTCTTAGCGACCTGGAAGGCCCAGTTCCGAAAGTTGGTTCCCGACTCATACTGATCAAAGCCCCGCCACATCGTCAGGCTGGCCCGCTGCACCACATCTTCGGCATCGGCAGTATTCCGAACCATCGAAAGGACAAAAGAAAAGACAGCCGGCTCGTGTCGCACATAGAGCGAAACGAATTCCTCGTGACGGGATGGATCTGGAGACGAATCAGCCATGGGAAGGCAGCGGTTTCACAGACTAAGTTCCCCCCAATAGAAAATTGGCCAACTTTTTTCCCGTTTTTTGGAACGCATCCCCCGCTTCGCGTCCGGTTGCTCCAGGAAATCGGAATCGAAGCGAACACCTGTCCTACCAGGTCCGAGGTTTTGGATTGGTAGTGATGAAAAGATATCAGGCGAGCGGGGTGATAGTCGACCTGCAAGACCCTGAAAATGCACAACAACGCACAACAAAATGTTCCGAATAATCCGCATCGATCTGCATCAATCTGCAAAATTCCAATTTTCGTAAGTCGCTGTATCCGTGAGAATTAGTGCAACTCGTTGCAGATCAATAAATTACGAGAACGCAGTTCGACTGCCACGGCCATCGACAGAGGAGAAGGCTGGCGAATTTGGAGCGAAGCGCAAGATAATCCCATACGCTTCGCCATATCAAACCACCATCCTTGGCGGTTTTTTTGTGCCCACCCGTTGAGACGAGAACCCGTAGTAGAGTCGGGAGTCAATCCC
>JARGNG010000030.1:0-44717 GCA_029213265.1 Verrucomicrobiales bacterium
CGTGGAGATCGGGATTGTTTTGCAACGCCGTGGCGACGATCGCATTGAGCTCCCGATCCTGGAAACTTTTCCACCAACCCGTTTTTCGAACCACGGGCCGGGATGCTGATTGCGGAATTGCGTTTTCAGAGTTCGCCCTGTTTTGGGAAGCCGCCGATCCGGGATCCACCGCGTGCACGACACATCCCGAAACAGAGGCGAGCAGAAGGGCCGCCGCTGCCACCATCGCCAGGCGTGGTAGTATCTCGTTCAAAAATCGTGTCTCGTTTGTGTTTCCTCGAGGCGTGCCGAAGCAGCGCCGGAGTTTCTTTTTTCGCCTCCGCCGCCTCTTCGCGCAAGCTTCGGAAAAGACGTTATCCGGTCCGGGATCATCCGCTTTTTCCGTTTTCTTTCAATCGGTAAGAAAGATCCGAATTCTTTCCCTTCCATGACCGGGGCATTACGGCTTGGAAATGTTTCCGCGTGAACTCCCCCAATTGAGCGTTGAAGGTTTGGCGTTGAAGGCTGAATGTTGCCCTTACCTATGATCTACCTCGACAACAACGCCACGACCCGCGTCGATCCCGAAGTCCGGGACGCCATGCTTCCGTGGCTCGAGGATCAATACGGCAATCCATCGGGTGGCTACCGCTTTGGAAAAGAGGCTCGGAAGGCGGTCGAACGGGCGCGGGAACAGGTCGCCTATCTTATTGGAGCCCATCCCGGGGAAATCGTTTTCACCAGTGGCGGCACGGAATCGAACAACACTGCGATCCGATCGGCTCTCGCTCTGCAACCGGAGCGGAAGGCCATTCTCACCTCAACCGTCGAGCACAGTGCCGTCGAGGAGGTCGTCGAATTCTTCGGCCAAACAGGGTATGAAGCCCGATTCAACCCCGTTGACTCTTCCGGTGCGCTCGATCTGGAGGCCTGGAAGAATGCGCTCTCCGACGATCAGGTCGCGCTAGCTTCTCTCATCTGGGCCAACAACGAGACCGGCGTTCTAAGTCCCATCGCCGAAGCCGCCGCCCTGGCTACGGAGAGAAATACCTACTTTCACACCGACGCCGTTCAAGCGGTCGGAAAATTCCCGTTGAACGTGAGCGAGCTTCCAATCCAGGCGCTTTCCCTTTCCGCCCACAAATTCCACGGACCCAAGGGCATTGGAGCCTTGTATCTCGACCGCCATGCCCGTTTTCGTCCGCAATCGCTGGGAGGAGGGCAGGAAAACGAACGCCGCTCCGGAACGGAGAATGTTCCCGGCATCGTCGGTCTCGGGATGGCTGCGGAGCTCGCTGCGTCGAAGCTCGAGGATCGCGGACAGATTGCGGCCCTCCGCGATCGCTTTGAAAGCGAGGTAATCGAAACCGTGGATGGTGTGGAGATCAACGGCGAGCCGGAAAACCGCATTCCCAACACGAGCAATCTATTTTTCCCCGGTGTCGACGGGGAAGGTCTTCTCATTCTCCTCGACGAAGCCGGTGTCTGCTGTTCGCCCGGCTCCGCCTGCAGCACCGGATCGGTGCAGCCGAGCCGGATTGTCAAAGCGATGGGTCATTCCTCCGCCCGCGCCCGCAGCAGTGTTCGTTTTTCCCTTTCCCGGTTCACGACACCGGAGGAAATCGATGACACCATCCGGGCCATTGCGAAGGCGGTCAGTAAACTCCGCGTTGTGCTGCCGACTTCGGGCAGTCGTGTGATCTCGTCGAGAAAGCGGAGTTGAAGGTTTTAGGCGGAAAGTTCGGCGTTGAAGGTTCGGAGACATTAGCGTTTGACCATTTCCCTGTTTGCGCGGATTCTACGCGCCTCAAAAAGAGAATAGAGATGGCAGCAAAAATCTACACAGACAAAGACGCAGACCTCGGTGTGCTCAAGGGAAAAACCTGTGCCGTAATCGGCTTCGGTTCCCAGGGACACGCACACGCACTGAACCTTAAGGACAGTGGCGTAAAGGTCATCATCGGCCTCTACGCGAAAAGTAAATCGCGTGCGGTCGCTGAAGAATACGGGTTCAAAGTCATGGACACTGCCGATGCGGTCAAAGCAGCGGACGTGATTTTCATCGCGACTCCTGACACAAAGATCGCCGGCATCTTCAATGCTGACATCGCTCCGAACCTGGAGAAAGGAAAGACCCTCCTTTTCAGCCACGGCTTCGCCGTTCACTTCAACACGATCGAACTTCCTGACTACGTCAACGTGGTTATGGTTGCTCCTAAAGGCCCCGGACACATTGTTCGCCGTCAGTTCGTCGAAGGAAAAGGTGTTCCAAGCCTCATTGCGGTGGAGCAGAATCCCGGACGCGACGCGAAGAAAATCGCTCTCGCCTGGGCCAAGGGAATCGGCGGCACTCGCGCCGGTGTTTTCCAGACCACTTTCAAAGAAGAGACCGAAACGGACCTTTTCGGTGAGCAAACCGTTCTTTGCGGTGGCGTCAGCCAGCTCATCACGGCCGGATTCGAAGTTCTCGTCGAAGCTGGCTACCAGCCCGAGATGGCTTACTTCGAGTGTCTCCACGAGCTCAAGCTCACGGTGGACCTCATCAACGAGTCCGGCATTTCCGGAATGCGTTTCTCCATCTCCGACACCGCCGAGTGGGGTGATGTGAAAACCGGTCCTACCATCATCGATGCTTCTGTGAAAAAGAAGATGGAACGTGCTCTCAAGAACATCCAGTCCGGCAAATTCGCCAAAGAGTGGATCAAAGAGTCCGACGAAGGATGTAAAAACTTCAAAGCCCTCCGCAAGGAAGGCGAGCAGCACCAGATCGAAAAGGTCGGCAAGCGTCTCCGCAACCTCATGCCGTGGCTCAAGAAGCGCGACATCAAAGGTTCGCAGGCTTCCTACCATTGATCGGTGGCCGGAACCACGACTTTACGAAAAAAGCCGGGGCGTTTGCTCCGGCTTTTTTTGTGGGGTGTTCGGTTGGAAGAGGGAGGGCAGCGCGGGAGCTCTATCCTCCACTTTATTCACGCCACCAACTGCTCTTTCCACGCCCGGAGCGTCTGCATCAGCAGCGCATACTCTTCCTCTTTCATTCCTTTGGGAATCACCGCGACGCCGTTGCCGAGGGGGAGGCGCAGCATTCCGGGGCGGGGCGAGGGAGTTGTGCAGGCTTTGGGACCGCGTCCGGCGCGTGCCATCTTGCGGGCGGCCTGCTTTCGCTGGATCATGGCCTGTCGACCTTCGCCGCGAGGGGGGAGCTCCGGTTCAAGTTCGAGCGTCTGCAATCCGGCGAAATCATCGTTCTGGCGATAGATCTTCGAGGCACGCTTGGCACCCGGCTCGGTAAATCCGCGACCAAGAAGGAGATCCTTCAGCTCGGGGCGGGAAAGGTGCCGGGCGTTGCGCCAGATCATGCGGTAGGTCAGCGGGGACAGGGCGGCCCGTTGCAGGATTTCACGGCGTTCGTCGTCCGATTTGGCGTCGAGGATTTTGGCGCCAACCGGAGAGATACTGAAACCGTCTCCGTTCTTGATGAGAAGATCATAGGCTCGCAAGGCACCGATGGTTTTGACGGCGGCTCCGTGAAAGCTCGCATAATCGAGAGCTTTCAGCATTTGAGGCTGTTTGAGCGGTGTTTCACGGTCGTTGGAAAAGGCATCCAGCTTGCGGAGCAAATCAATGGCTTCTTCAAGTGGGAGGAATGGGAATCGGGGGCTTCTAGTTTTCATGGCGCCACTATAAGCTAATAATTGGCAAAAGAAAGCTAAAAATATCGTTTAAGCTTGCTGAGATAAGTAATTAGCACAGATTTGGCGGTGTTTGGCGGGCGGATTTCCCTCTCCGGACGGGAGGTCGACCGGCACCTACGTGTCGCTACGGAGGTGGATCCTTCGGCTCCTGAAGGCGCTACTCCTCCTCCGCTTCCGGGATTTCCTGGATCTTCGTGGCGGCGCGAACGAGGACAAGAACAAGGCAGGCGACGACTGCGATGATGGCGAGCCAGAGAATCCAGGGCTGGTTGAGGGCGAGTCCTCTGCTTGCGGAGCCGGTAAAGGCAGGATTGGCGATCACGGGACCTGCCGTGAAGAGAATCTGTTCCACGTTCTCGCGGTCGGCGATCCGGATGGCGGAAACGTCGTAGGATGGTTTTTGAATGTCATTTCCTCCGGCACCAAAGTAGAGGGTTCGGGTTCCGGAGGTCGTGGTGAGAAATTTCAGATCGTAAATTTCCCCGAAGGCCTTGATTCTCTCGATGGTGATGGGCGGGCTGTCCCCATTGCTCAGAAGAATGCGAAGCTGCCTCGCCCGCTGGTTGATTGCAGGGGGAGAGAAAGAGACCTCCATTTTCTCCTCCGAGAAATCTCCGATTTGAAACCGGTGGATGGAAGTTTTATGAAAGGTTCGCCATTGCGACACTTCTCCCGAGGGAGTGAAAGCACGGGGAGCCTGAATTTCGATGTTGCGGCGGAAGTTCCGGTCCGGCGTTTCGAACCGCAAAGTATCGACGGGGCAACTTTCGATATCGAGAAGGATTTCGCTCTGGTTCGTCTCCTCGTTGACGGTGTTGGCGAAAATTTCTGCCGGGTAGGAGAGCATCGACATTCGCTTTTCGAAGCTTTGCTTCTCCGTGTAGAAAGCGAGCCGGTCAATCCGGAAGGTCCGTTTGGTTTCGGTGAGTGATTCCTGCATCGTGAGGCCGTTCGATTCACTGACCGTTTTGTGGAGCGAGCGAACGAGGGATCGCTGCTGATCGGTTGCCCCGGAAATACGGACCCGGAACCAGCGGAAATCGTTCGCGGGAAGTTCAAGGGTCGTTCTCCGGAAATCGAGAAATCGTTCGTGATCAAAAATCAGCCCCTCTGTGACGAGCCCGGTCCAATTCGATTGATCGGAGCTTCCCGAAACCTGGATCTGTTTCTCAAAATCCCGAAGCGGCGTCTCGATCTTCAGGACCGCTGCTTTCCCGGAATCCTCTTCTAACTCGACTATAACTTCGATGGTTCCGTTCTCCGTTTCTGAGAAATCGAGGACCCGGGAAGGAATCGGGCGTGGATGCTTCGCGGGTTTAGAGATTACCTTTCGTTCGATGATATAGGGGATCTCCTCAAAGGCACTGTCGGCCTCCGAAAGAAGCCGCAAGTCCCCGAGGTTCTGGTTGGCATCGCGAAACACTTCCGAATCGAGGCGAAGCACTCCGAGGCCCTCTTTTTCATTCGAAGCTTCCAACACTCGCTGGTGCGCATGGGGAGTCGTATCGACACCCGATGGCTCCGCCCGGAGGACGCCAGCGATGAAAAGGATAGAAAGGGAGTAGGCAAGTTTCATGAGTCGGCGTTGGTTTCTTCGTCATCCGTTGTGAAGCGGTGGCGGTATTTGAGGTAAAGGAAGGAGCAGATCAGGACGATGATCCCGAGGGCGATGAAGGCAACGATTCGGTAGAGTTGTTCGAGGCCTGACAAATCAACAAAGAAGATTTTTCCGACGACAACAGTCATGATGACCAGTCCGATCCGGCGCAGAATCGCGAGGTTTTTCGAGATACCGGTGAAGAGCAGGGTGAAGGAAAAGAGCGACCAGAAAATCGAAATGCCGCCCATCTTGAATTCCGGAAGGAATCGGGTCAGTCCGGTCCAGACTTCGAGGCTGGAGTACAGAAAGATTCCGGCGAGAGCGACGTAGCCAAAGGCGGAGGAGGCACGGTTTCTTCCCTCGCGACGAGACAGGAGCAACCAGGTAACGATTAGGAAGCTGATCACAGCTCCGTAGTCCAACAGTCGCATCAGAAATCCCTCCGTGAAATCCCGCTGGTAGAAGGCGAGGTCGTATCCGGGCCGGAAGGAGACAAAATCAAAGACAAACACCTTGAGGAGCAGGGCGGCACTGATGATCCAGAAGAGCGCCGTCGCTATGGTTTCGCGATTGGCCATCATCTCGCGGAAGAGGATTGCCGCGAGACCGATTCCGATGAGCGTGTGAACCGGAGTGGTGAGCGGATCGAAGAGATAGCCGATCGTGTGATTTGCTTCGAGATTGAAATAGACGAACCCGAGCAACACCACGATCCAGAAGCAGCAGCGACTGAGCATCGACTGCCCGAACCAGGGACGGATGTCATTTGCCTCCGGCACGATCCAGTTGCCTTCCGATCGGTGTTCTTTCGAAAACAAGTACCCTGCCGCAAAGAAAGAGCCGATCGGCAGCCCGAGCACCATGAGACGCTCGAGAAACATCATCCAGTATTCGCCGGGCGGAGATGTGTCTGAGATGGCGCTGTATTGCGAGTGAAGATCAAAAATCGCAAAGCGGGCGAGGACAATCAGGTAGAGAACGTAGGCAAGCTGACGAAGGAACTCGCTTTTCATCTTCGAAGCAATCCACAACATCACGAAAGCCTGAACGGACCAGCTCACCGTGATCCACCCTTTCGAGAGGATGAGTGGCAAGGTGATCGCGACAAACAGTGAGGCAAGGCCGAGGAAGCTCATGAGCAGTCCCCGGTCGAGGACCTGGCGTTTCATGAAAAGGTAGATGTGGGCGATGTAGAACAGGGCCAGTCCCACCGTCACGATCGCGACAGCTTCGCGCGGGTAGGTGCGGTCCATGAGATAAACGGTGAAGCCGAAAAACACGCCTGCATTCAGAAAGAGGAAGAGAAGTTCCAGCACGGTCGACTTCTTTTTGTGAACGAGGTGATAGATAAATGTCACTGTCGAGAAGAGGAGGAAGAACGCGATGAGAAAGGGGAGAAAAGTCCAGAATCTCTCCGGCGTGAATCCTTTGTCGATCGCATTCGCCACGTGAATCCAGGTGGCACCAAAACTTAGATAGTGCAGCAGTCTCCATTCTCTCCGCGCCGCAATGAAAAATACTCCCAGCCCTAACAGAAGCAGATAGCTGAAGAGGATTGTCAGACTCGGCTGCGCCGAAGTGATCATCAAGGGAGTGAGATAACCGCCCAGGAGACCGAGGATGGCGACGAGTTGGGACTGAAACCGGACCGCAAGGAAACCCGCAGCTACCGTGACCAGGATCATGAGCAGGAAGGTCGGAACCGCTCCGAGAAGTCCTTCATTTTGAGCCGTGTAAAACGTGAAGTAGAGGGTGGCGAAACCGGCGCCGGCGAGACCCTGACCGAGGAGATCGTAGCGACCGCTGAACAGTTTAAGGCCCCCGGCCAGCAGGCCCACTCCGCCAAGCGCAGCGAGGGCCACTTTTCCAATGGGACCGATGATTCCTTCGGTGATCGAGTACTTCAAAAAGAAACCGATTCCGATGACGAGAATGAGAACGCCGATGCGGAGGAGCCAGGTCGTCGCGACGGCGTATTCCATCGTGACCCCTTTAGGGCGATGTTCCTCACCCACGACAATCCAATTCCAGATCTTGCCGAGGATTTCGCGGGCGGCGGCTTCGAATTTGGACGGCTGGGCCGGTTTGGGAGTCGGGATCGGAGGTTTACTCTCCCGGGCCGCTTCCTGCCTGATTTTTCCGGCCGGAAGCGGAGGTGGCGGGGACCCGGCGTACTCGATTTCCTTCGCCTTCTCCGGGTCTTCTTCTCCTTCCCCTGGAACGGAAAGATCGGGAGCACCGACTGGCTCCGGAGCCGGAGTAGCGACAGCCACGGGTTCATCCGCTTGACTCTCTCTCGCGACCGTTTCCCGCATTTCCTGAGAACGGTCCCGTTTTTCCCGGGCCCGCATCAGCGCGAGAGCCTCGCGGAGTTCATTTTTCACGTCTCCGACTTCTTCACCCACCTTCCCCACTCGAGAGAGGAGGACGAGTGAGAGAGTCAGAAGGACAGAAACCAATAAGAAAAGTAATTCTTCCATAACATCACAAGCTGTATTCCCCACCAGAGTAGCAATCTTTCCCGAAATCGACGAATTGATAAACAGTGGGTGAAACATCGACCAAAATGATGTTTGAAAGCTGGGTAATGCCTGGCCGAAATCGGGCAGCGATCAGAGCGGGCAGGGGAGGGGCATTCTCCGCCATGTCTGCCCGATGAAATTGCCGTTGAAAGAAAGCGCGCCCGGCACTGGCGTAGCGCATTCGGGTCGTACGGAGAATCCGGCGCTGTGTCTTTTGCCTCTCACTCCGGCCAGTACTTGGCGATCTTCCTTTTCAGGAACGCGACACTCCGGGCGAGCTGGTCCATCCCGTCGACACCATCCTCGATGCTGATCCAGCCGTCGAAGCCCTTGCTCTTCAATTCAGAGAAAATGGCGTCGTAGTCATTGAGCCCTTTTCCGATTTCGCCGTGGCTGAGCCGCTTCGCATAGCCGGTTGCCCCGCCTTCTTCGCGTCGCAAATCTTCGATCGTTCCTTCGATGAGAAAGCGATCACTGGCATGCATCGTGACAACCCGGTCCGAGACGCGTTTGAGCAATTCGATGGGATCTTCGCCGGCGAGGTAGGTATTGCTGGGATCGTAGTTCACTCCGAAATGCGAATGCCGGACCCGATCCACGAGCTGGCAGAACACATCCATCTTCTGGGCAAACTCCGGATAGTCCCAGAAGTCATCCTTGTAGTGATTCTCGATGATGAGTGTGATTCCGCGTTCTTCGGCAAAGGGAAGGCAGGCTTCGATGGATTGCGCGGCGAGTTCGACTCCTTCGTCGAGCGACAGCTCCGGTCGACGTTGACCGCTGAGAACGCGACAGTAGTCTCCCCCGAGGGCGTGCGTCATCTCGATCCAGTTTTTCTGCTTCCCGATTTCGGCCTCCCGAAACTCTGTATCAGGATGCGTGAAGTCCGGCGAACAGCACATCATGGGAATGACCATTCCCCGTTCTTCGACCTCGGTGCGGAAACGGGACCAGTTGGACCTGTCCTCCATTTCGAGGAACCCGGCATACCATTCCAGCCCTTCGACTTCGAGATCGGATGCGAGGGTGATCCATTCAGAGACGGACATCGTGCCGTCTTTGCAGAGGGCCTGCATGAAAGCTTTGGGAAAGGCGGCGAGTTGTGGCATAAGAAGCAGAGGGCAGAGGGCAGAGGGCAGAGGGCAGAGGGCAGAGGGCAGAGGGCAGGGTGCTGCGGAGACTATAGAAAAACTTTCCGTCCGGTGATCAACAAATCGATTTTCCCCTGGGTGCGGAAAAAGATCAGATTCAACGCGCTGGTGGCCTCCCCTCCCAGTTGCTGCCGGAACCAGTTGGCGGGAAGTCGGCTTTCACCAATCATCCCGGTTTCACCGGAGCCAAACTGCACATAGAAGAGTTCTCCGAATAGTTGGGGATGATAAGGGCGCCACAATTTGACGACCATGTAGGGTCCACAAAATAGCAGAAACAGGCTCGCGAAAAGGATCAGAGTAAGTTCGCGGGCAGCGGGGTCGTTTTTCATACCGGCCTCAAAACACTTTTCACGACGTCGCCCTGATGCATTTTCTCAAACGCTTCGTGCCATTCGGTCACCGGCCAGACGCCTCCGATGATAGGTTTCACATCGAACTGCCCGTCTGCCATGAGGGCGATGACGCGCTCCCAAATCGTCCAGTGATGACTGAAGCTTCCCTGCAAGGTCACGTTCTTCTGTACGAGGGGATCGAGGTTGAAATTGAGCGGCTGCGGGCCCCAACCGACCTTGCTGATCCAGCCGGCAGGTCGAACCAACTCGAGAGCAAGTTTCAGGGTGGCGCTGGCCCCGGCGGCATCGATCACTCCATCGCACCCGAGACCGTCGCGGGCCATGGCCCATTCGGTCGCGTCACCGATGAGGGTTTCGCAACCATATTGCCCGGCGATCTTCAAGCGATGAGCATCCTGTTCGAGCCCGACGAGGGCGACCTGCGCTCCGCATTGCTTCGCCATCGCGGCACAGAGAATTCCGATGGTCCCGGGGCCCAGCACAACCACACGATCGCCGGGTTCAATGCGGGCATTTCGAACGACGGCGTTGTAAGCCACGCAAGTCGGCTCGGTCAGGCAGGCCTGCTCGAAAGGAAGTCCGTCAGGGACGCGATGCAATATGCGGGAGGGAACACGGACGTATTTCGTCATGGCACCGTCGACTCCGTATCCGAAGCCCTTTCGGCTCGTGTCGAGATTGTAAAGCCCCTGCCGGGTCATGGGATTGTCAGGGTCGATGATCGCGGCTGTCTCGGAAACGACGCGATCGCCCTCCTTCCAGCGTTCAACCTCCGAGCCGGTTTCAACAATGTGTCCCCCGAACTCATGTCCGAGCACGACAGGATAGTTCACCGGCCAGGAGTGATCGGCGGTCCATTGATGAAGATCGCTTCCGCACACGCCGACATTGGCGACTTCGAGAAGGACATCGTTCGGGCCGACTTCAGGGCGATCGATCTCCCGGATCTCGACGGATCCGGCCTCGGGGGAAAAATTGACGACGGCGGGTGATTTCATTTTCAGGCAACTTCCTGAGCATGCACTGCCTCGCAAATCATGCGCAAGGACGTTTCGAGGTCTCCGTCGGCAGTTTTGAAAGCATCGGCATCAATCGTCAGCGGGGCTCCGAGGACAACCAGGGGCGCTCCATACTGCGGACAGGCAATCGCCTGCTCGAGGCTCAATCCGCCTACCGCCTGAACCGGCACGCGTACGGCATCGACCACCTCGCGAAGCTGATCGAGCGGATTCGGCATCCGGTGACCCGCTGCTGCAATTCCTCGTCTCTCATCGTAGCCGATATGATGGATGACGTAGCCGCATCCCAGATCTTCAAGCCGTTTCGCTCCCGACACCATGTCCGCGCAGTTCAGGTTGTCGCCCATCACTTCACAGCCAAAGTCCTTTCCGGCCTGGACTACACATTTGATCGTTTCCTCGTGCGCCTGAGCCATGACGACCACCTGGGTTGCTCCGGCTTTGGCCATCATCTCAGCTTCGAGGTAGCCGCCGTCCATGGTCTTCAGGTCTGCGACGACAGGAACATCGGGAAATGCCTCGCGGAGGGCCCGAACTCCGTGGAGCCCTTCGGCCAGAATCAAAGGCGTACCCGCCTCGAGCCAGTCCACTCCGGCCCGCCGGGCCAGCGCTGCGGTTTCGAGAGCTTCGTCAATGTTGGTGAGATCGAGGGAGATTTGGACGATGGGTTTCATCCCTTCGACCCTATCAGGCTCGCGCGCGACCGTCTCTGGAAAGTAAGGACGATTTGCGCCACTCCTGCGGTGCCGGTAGAAAGTGAACTATCCGGCGCCCGGCGCCCGGCACCCGGCACCCGGCACCCGGCATCGGGCAAAAGAGCTAGACCCTGGCACTGCTTTTTTCCAGAAACCGAAAGAGGAAAAAAGCGCCGACAGCGAGGACGATCCATATCAGAACCTCCGGAATCGAGGTGGCCTCCGGAATTCGAATTTTTCCCAGGGCACCTACCGAAAGAATGTTCGCTTTGACCCAACTATAGCTGAGAGCATAGGCCACTCCGCCGAGCAGCATTCCGACAAATCCAACGAGCGCATGGAGGCTACCCGTCGCAATCGCGGCCACTCCTGTCCCCGGACAGTACCCGTAGACGACCATTCCGATGCCGAAGAGAGCTCCTCCGAGAATGAGGCCAAGCAGATTGGTGTCCTTGATATGGTATTCGGGAAGCCATCCGGCGCTCATCATCACAAAGACTCCGATTCCGCCGACGAGGATCGCTGTCAGCATGATTTTCAGGACCGTCCAATCGCGGAAGCGGAAGAGATTCACAATGACGTTGTAGTCGGTGACCCGGCCTTTATTCAGGAGAATTCCGAAGAGAAGACCAAATACCGCGGCGAGAATAAGTCCGGCAGTGGAGGAGGTGGAAAAGGGAAGATTCATAGCGTGTAGGGAATACCTATTTCAGAAGAGGAAGATCAGGATTGGGTTTTGGATTTTCGAAAGAGGACGGCGGCCGTCCCGATTCCGGCGGCGAACATGGCAGCAAAGAAGACCCAGCCGGAAACTGCCAGCTGCAGCGTTCCGCTGATTCCGTGACCGCTCGTGCAGCCGCCCGCCATTCTGGCTCCATAAAGAAGAATCGCTCCGCCCCAGAAAGCGGCCATCATGCGACCCATCACTCCGGGTCCCCGATGTTCACTCCAGACTTGCGGAACTTTCTCCCAGCGAAAGGTTCCGCTCCATTTGGCACTCAGAAAAGCGCCCACGATGGTCGCGAGGAGAAAGACGGTGCTGTATCCGAATTTCGGCGTTTTGCCGGCCCAGTAGGCATTTTCGGTCACCGCATCCATTCCAACGAACAGGCCGGCGAGCCAGCCGGAGAACTTGGAAACCTCGGTCGACATTCCAAGCGGCTTGTTCACAACGAGGAATACAAGCCAGCTCAGGATTCCAATTCCGGCGCCCACGAGATAGGGACTCCACGAGGGATTCTTCATGGAGAGAGAGCCGACAGCTTCAGGAGATTTTGAGTCATTCATCGGCGGTATTATATAACTGTATAGCGATACGGTCAAATTTGTTTTCAATTCCCTCCAATTGCGGTATTGTTGGATTCTATTTCCAATGGCCTCCCATCCCGACTTCGACTCAAAAGCACTCGAGAAAATCGCCTCGTTCTTCAAGGTATTCGCGGAACCTACCCGGCTAGCCATTTTGCAAATGCTTCGGAAGGGTCCCTCCTCGGTAAACAACATCGTCAACGCGCTGCCCACTTCCCAGGCCAATGTTTCGAAACAGTTGAAGACACTCTACGATGCCGATCTTCTTGATCGCGAGCAGCACGGCAATCAGGTGATCTACACGATCAACGAGCCACTGGTCTTCGAGCTTTGCGAAATTGCCTGCGACAAGCTGAATCGCCAGGCCCGGGTCAACGGCGAAGTCATCTACGAAATCTAGTTTTCGGCCGATCAGTCAACCGGGTTACCTCGTTGACCAGGCCCTGTTTCGTGCCGGAAGTTTTGTCGGAATGCCTTCTTCCTGTCCCCTCTCCCTGGCTCCGATGCAGGATGTCTCGGTGTTGCCCCTTTGGCGATGCCTCGAACGCCGGGGTGGTCCGGATCTCTATGTCACCGAATATTTCCGGGTGCATCGGGATTCTCATCCCGGGAAAAAGATCCTGCGCTCGATCAACGAAATCGGCGGGCACAAACCGGTCATCGCCCAGATGATCGGAAATGAGCCGGAGCACCTCGTACGCTCGGCCATCCTGATCCAGGAGCAATCCAACTGTTCCGGCATTGACGTGAATCTCGGATGCCCTGCGCCGAAGGTTTGCGGCAAAGCGGCCGGCGGAGCCTTGCTGAAAAATCACGATCTCATCCGCGAAATCGCGTGTTCGCTTCGACCCGTCGTAAGCGGATCACTCACCCTGAAAACGCGGGTGGGGTTCGAGTTGGAAGAGGAGTTCGATGAATTGTTGCGACTCTTTTCGGAACTCCCCATCGACGGGCTGGCCATTCACGGGCGTACCGTGAGAGAAAAATACCAATCGAATGTTCACACGGCATGCATTGCCAGAGCAGTTGCGACGCTTCCTTTTCCGGTGACCGCCAACGGAAGTATTGTCTCGGTCGATACCGCGCAGGCGATGCTCTCTGCGACCCGTGCCGACGGCCTCATGATTGGCCGGGGGGGCATTCGAAATCCGTGGCTGTTTGCTCAGATTCGGGATTCCCTCGCGGGAGCTCAGTGGTTTCCACCCACCTTTCGCGATGTCGCCGACTACCTCGAAGAGCTCCTCGAAGAAGTGGATACCGAAGGTGATTTCGAAGCCGACTCGCAACTGGTCAACCGGATGAAGAAATTTGCGAACTACATCGCAGCCGGTCTCTTTGAGGGGGCCCTCACCGGGCAACTGCGCCGCGCGACAAGTCGGGAGGAGTTTCTCCGGATCACTCGCGACCTCCTCGATAGCGATGAGCCTTTTCCGCTGGAGCCCGTGGAGGACGGGAAACTATTCTGCGGAGGCAACGCGCTTTTGGTATCCTAGCGAACCCACCGGTAGTCTTCCCGATTCCGCTACGCGACCTTCAGGATTCATTTTACAGCACTTTGGTCTTTCGATACAAACCGCCCATGCGATTCCTTGCCCCGCTTTTGTGCCTCTTCGTATGCTCATGCAGCCTTGCGGAGGATGGCGATGGATCTGTCACGGTTACCGGTGATTTGCAGACCTGGCATACCGTTACTCTGACGCTGGACGGCCCTTACGCGGAAGAACGCAGCGACGATCCGAATCCGTTCACCCATTTTGAGTTTCAGGTCACCTTTACCCACGAATCGGGCCAGCCTTCTTACCTCGTTCCCGGATACTTCGCCGCCGATGGCAGGGCCGGGGAAACCTCTGCTGAGCAGGGCACGAAATGGCGGGCCCATCTCTCGCCTGACAAGCCCGGAAAGTGGAACTACGAAACCCGCCTGTTCCGTCTCGGCCCGGGGTCGCGGAATCCGGAGCCCGCTTATCATCAGGTTGGCTCTTTCGAAGTTACTCCTACCGACAAGGGGCTTCCCGATTTCCGGATCCGGGGTCGCTTGACATACATCGGGGAGCGCTATCTTCAGTTCGCCGGCGACAAGAGTTACTTTCTCAAAGCCGGACCCGATGCGCCGGAGACTTTGCTCGCCTATGCTGACTTTGACGGAACTACCGCGGAGAATCCCGGGAAATCTCCTTTGAAAACCTGGGCGCCCCACCTTTCCGATTGGAAGGAAGGCGACCCCACCTGGAAAGACGGAAAAGGAAAGGCCCTGATCGGTGCTTTGAACTACCTCGCCGCGAAGAAGGTGAATGCCTTTTCCTTTCTCACCTACAACGCAGGGGGAGACGGGGAAAACGTGTGGCCCTTTGTGGAGCGGGATGAGAAATTTCACTACGACTGTTCGAAGCTGGATCAGTGGGGCGTTGTTTTCGATCATGCCCGAAGCAAGGGCCTGCACCTGCACTTCAAGCTGCAGGAAACAGAAAACGACGACAACCGGCATGGACACAAAGAGGAAAAGGTTTCCAAGGTCCCGACCTCCCTCGACGGCGGTGCCCTCGGTCCCCAGCGGAAGTTGTACCTTCGCGAACTCATCGCCCGCTACGGGCATCACCTCGCTTTGAACTGGAACATCGGGGAAGAAAATACCCAGTCGCCGGATCAAGTCCGGGCGATGGCGAAGTTCATTCGGGACACCGATCCCTACGATCATCCCATCGTGATTCACACCTTTCCCAATCAGCAGGACAAGGTGTATCCTGCCCTCGTCGGCGACCAGTCCGTACTCACGGGAGCTTCCCTGCAGAACCCGTGGCGTGATGTTCATCGCCGCACGAAGCAGTGGATCGCCGCCTCAGCGAAGGCGGGAAAGCAATGGGTGGTTGCGAACGATGAACAGAATCCGGCGGGCCTCGGGGTTCCGCCCGATCCCGGATACAAAGGATTCGACGGATGGGCCAAAGAAAAAAAGTCCGACGCAAAACCCTACGACTGGACCGACATTCGTCGCGAGACGCTTTGGGGGAATCTCATGGCCGGCGGCGCCGGGGTTGAATACTACTTTGGCTACCAGCTTCCGGAGAACGATCTTATCTGCGAAGACTTCCGCAGTCGGGACCAGTCCTGGGATGCCTGTCGCATCGCTCTCGAGTTCTTTCAGGAAAACGGGATTCCTTTCCCGGAGATGAAATCAGCGGATGAACGGGTCGGTAATCCGGAGGGAAAAAGCGGACTGCCCTGGTGCCTCGCAAAGCCGGGCGGATGTTATGTCATTTTTGCTCCCGCCTCTGTCAAAGAGGTACACCTGACCTGGTCCGGCGAATCGAAAGCGCTCCCGGTCCGTCGGTTCTTTCCGGATACGGGTGAATGGCCGGAGGTGGACGAAGCTTTCACCACGACCGTTTCGGGCGATGTCGACAAGGTCGTCCTGCCGACTCCGGAGGACCGCGATGTCGTATTTTTGATCCGGGAGTGAGATCAAAATCCGCTGTTCTCGAGCAGATTCATCAACAGATCCCGGTAGGCTAGAGCGGACCGAATGATGAGAAACGCCACGAAAAACAGGATCGCCCAGTAGAATAACTTGGGAGCCCATTCGGCAAGTTGCTCCATCGATTCCTTCGCTGCCTCGGAGTAGTAGCGGGACCACTCCGCCAGTTCGCGATCAAGCTGGCCGGATTCCTCGGCGGCGGCGACACCCCTTGCAAAATCATTCGGAAACGCCCCGGGTGCGGAATAGAGCGCGGACGCGAGGGGATCCCCGTCCGCCACGATTTCGGCGCCGACGGCACTGGCTTCCCGGAGCAATCCGCTGCCGGAAGCCGAGCCGGCGCCTAACAATGCGTCACTCATCTTCTTCCCAGCGAGAAGGAAGATTTCGAACACCTGGGAAAATCGCTCCATCGCGACCGACTTCCGCGCCTTCCCCAGCAGGGGAATCAGATTCAAAAGGGAATCGATCGCACCTGAGTGACGGGCCATTTTGGTGAGGAAAAAAGCCCCCAGAATCAAAAGGAAAATGATCGCATACGCCACCCCCATCGCTTTCCCCATGTTCCAGAAAGCGGATGAGAAATTCGGACCGGTTCCCACTCCTTCGATCGAAAATTGACGGAACGCGGTCACTGCCAATGTCGAGATGGGGACGGCGAGATGAATCAAGACAATCGGATAGGTCAGACCTTTGAGGATGCGACGTCTCGTCTGGTACAATCTCCGGAAATACTCCGCCAGATGGCCGAATCCCTTTTCCAGCATGCCTCCTTCCTCGGAGGCCGATACCACCTCCACTTCGAGGGGGGAAGCAACGCCGCCGGACAGGTTCAGTGAATCGCCGATCGTCCTGCCCTGCGACAGTCCTTTGAGAATGCCGCGATAGATTTTTTTCTCTGCCGACCCTACTCGCGGCTGTCGAAGCAGGGAATCGCAGGCTTTTTCCATCCCCATGCCGGAACGAGCATATTTCTCCAGACTTGAATACACTCTGCTTTTCGCTTTCGCGGACAATCCTGCCATCCGCTACTGTGCCATCCGGTGGCCTCTTTTGGAACCGCGAAATGTACGAAATCTCCCTATTCCCCGTCTCTTGACGGAGCCGCGAACCATCGCGACGGTATCGGCATGGAACTTACAAAAACAGCATTTGGCTCCTGGAGCGGTGGACGGTTTATGCACTTCGGTCAGCGAATGGAGGAAGACCGCTGGAAAGCGATGGCACGTCAGGCCTATGACGAAGGAATTCGCACCTTTCTGACCTCGGACGTCTACGGAGTCGGCAAAGGCGACGAACTCCTCGGGGAGGCCCTCGAAGGCGTCGACCGTGATACCTACTGCCTCGTCGCCATGATCGGCCACGACATCTACGACGGGCAGCGCGCCGGTGCGAAGGGCTACGCCCGATTTACGAATCCTGACCTGCGCGGCCCCGACGGCTATGCGGAATACCTGCAGCGGGCCACACAGAAGTGCGCGGAACGCTGCCGCACCGATCATTTTGACATCGTCATGCTGCACAATCCCGATTCGATCGGCTACTCCAGCCCTGACGTCTGGTCTGCGGTTGCCAGCCTGCGCGAAAAGGGGCTCGCTGAAACGACCGGAATCGCTCCCGGCCCCGCCAACGGGTTCGCCATCGACATGGCGTATTGCATGGAGAATTTTCACCGGGAAATCGACTCCGCCATGATCATTCTCAATCCGATGGAGCCCTGGCCGGGACGTTATGTTCTCCCGATCGCGCAGGAATTCGACATCGATATTCTGGCCCGGGTTGTCGACTTCGGCGGAATTTTTCACGACGACGTCAAGCCCGGCCATTTTTTCAAGGACGGCGATCACCGCACCTACCGCCCTGAAGGATGGATCGAGCACGGCAACGAGAAGCTGGAAAAAATGCGTCCGATCGCCGGGAAATACGGCATCACCATGCTCCAGCTTGCCTGTGTCTGGGATCTGAGCCAGGATCCGGTGAAATCAGTCGGGCCGACCTTCATCCAGGAAGCCGGCGACGACGCCCGCCCCGTGGAGGAAAAGATCTCTGAATTCGCAGCCCTGCCCGACGTTACCCTCACGAACGAAGAAATCGAAACGATTCGCGAAATCGGGAACAACGAGGGCTGCATGCCACTCAAAGGAGCGAGCACCCGCTACGAAGGGCTCGATCCTCAGCCTGATCATTGGCCGATGCGCCCCGAGTTGCAGCCATTGGCTGACAAGTGGGGCTTGAACCCGGCCTGGTAAGGAAAAAGGAGGCTCGGAAAAGGCGGATCGTTTCCGCCTTCGGCGACCGTAGCTGAACCGGAAGCGGTTCCGCTGCGAGGGTTTGTTTTTCCTAGCAGCAACTCGACCCCACCGAGCAGCAATCCTCTTCATCAATCCCGCAGACATCTTTGGCGAGGCAGTCGGTATGGCGGGTCGAGAGAACGATCACGACGGCGTCATCTGAAATTTCGAGGGACTCCGTTGGGAAGTGAGACACCCAGGGATGCTCGTATTCGATTTCCACCGGAAGCGAATCGGTCGGAATGACCGGCTTTCCGTGATCGAGAATCTGGAGAAACTTATCTACATTGACCCGGTGATCGACGTCGTTGGCGACCCAGACCTGGAGGAGACATTTTCCCTCGACCCGGACCGTTCCCCCGCAGTCGATGAATTCCTTCCGTGAAAATCCGATCTCGGTAATGTGGAAATGAGGCGGGATCGCCTCGCTGTCCGGCAGGCGGAAGGTGAGAGCTTTTCCTTTGTGGTCGGCGAGAGCATCTTTGAGTTCGGTAATCGTCATGCCGCAATCTATTCCCCGAGTTCCCTAAGGTGCAATTGGTGATTTCGCGGCGAAACTGTTGCAAAAGAAAGACGCGACGTTCCCCGCGGGGGAACGTCGCGCTCCAACCACAACATCATTCAATCATCCGTTTCGCGATCCGATAGCCCCCGGCATCCGCGTTGGAACGCAGATCGTGGAACAGCTTTTCGACCGTGCCGCGAGAGGTTTTGCAGAAGTATCGCACCGTCTCGACGAGATCCTCACGATCTCCTTTGCCGCTTTCCATGAGGTGGCCGGCGTATCCCATCGCGGCCGTCATCGCGAAGAGTTCGGCGCCGATTTCGACAAAGCGTCCCAGCTGAACCTGCTTCTTCTCCAGTTTGGGACCGTTCCAGATCATCGCGTGAAAGAGCTTTCGTGCGAGCTTGCGGCTCAAGGTGCGGACCTTTCTCGCCTCACTGGAAAACTCCGGAAGGACTTGGCCCGTCTTGAACGGGTTGGGCATCCAGAGCATCGGGTACCAGCGACCGTAGAACCAGGCTGAGCGAACCGCGGCTGTGATGCGGTCCTTCATCGGCAGAGTGGTATTGAGAACCGGCCCCCCCATTTTCAAATGCGGATCCAGTGCTTCGCGGGCGATGAGGAGCCGCATGATCTCACTCGATCCTTCGAAGATCGTATTGATCCGGCTGTCGCGTAGAAACCGCTCCACCGGAACGGGTTCTTCCCCGCGTCCGGCGAGGGAGTCGGCGGTTTCATAACCGCGACCGCCGCGGATCTGCATCGTGTCGTTGACGATGTCCCAGCCTTTCTCCGTTCCCCACATCTTGGCGAAAGCCGCCTCGATGCGGATATCGGATTTCTTGTCCCGGTCGACTAGCAGAGAAACATAACGAACCATCGCCTCAATCGCGAAGGTATCCGCTTTCATCTTGGCCAGCTTCTGGGCGATGGCGTCGTGACGACCCACCGGGGCTCCCCACTGAACCCGTCGACCGGCCCATTTGGTGGACCACTCAAGGCAGCGGTTTGCCATTCCCACACAGGCAGCAGGCAGAGTGATCCGCCCCGTATTGAGTGTGGTAAGGGCTACCTTCAGTCCGCGTCCCTCCTCGAGAATCAGGTTCTCTTTCGGAATGCGGACATCCGTGAACTTCACCACGCCGTTGTAGAGGGCCCGCAGTCCCATGAAGCGACAGCGATAAGTGACCTCCACTCCGGGCGTATCCATCTCGACGAGAAACGCGCTGATTTTCGGGCGTTCGGGATCGCTGCCCTTCATTCGAGCCATCACGACAATGACTCCGGCTTTGACCCCGTTGGTGCACCAGAGTTTCTCCCCGTTGATGACGTACTCGTCCGTCTTTTCGTCAAGAGCAGCGGAGGTTTCCATCTTGGCAGGATCCGAACCGACATTCGGCTCGGTCAGGGCGAAGGCGGAGATCTCACCGCCGGCACAACGCGGCAGGAACTTCTTCTTCTGCTCTTCGGTTCCGAACACAATGAGAGGCTGCGGCACTCCGATGGACTGGTGCGCGGAGAGAAGTGCGGTCAGGTTGCCGCAATATTTCCCGAGCAGCATGGCGGCGCGCGAGTAGTTCGTTTGAGACAACCCGAGCCCGCCATATTCGCGGGGGATTTTGATTCCGAAGGCTCCGAGTTCGGCAAGGCCTTCGATCACTGCGTCCGGGATCTCCCCGGTCCGATCGATTTCATCGGGGTCTGCGTTTTCCTCGAGAAATCGCTCGAGACGGGCCAGAAAGGCGTCTCCCTGATCCTCATCCTCGACGGACTGCGCCGGGAAGGGGAAGAGATTGTCGAAGGCGGGGCGCCCCAGGAAGAGGGAGCTTCCGAAGCTGGCGGTAGGACCGGCTTCGACCCGGGCCGCTTCGGCGAGCTCCAGTGCGGCGCGCTCCTCCGGAGACATCTTCGAAGTATCGATGACGTTCGGATTGTCGCCCTTGTCGCGATCTGGTTTTTTGGATTCAAAAGTGGTTTTCATAGTCGTTGTCCTTTCTGTGTTAGATCGTGAAGTGATCAGTTTTCGAGTTGCCAGGTGGGGGTGAATTTCTATCGTCCTTCCAGGCGAGCGGGCCGCCGCGAAACGGGGCAAACCCGGTTCCCAGGACCATCGCGAGATCAATGTCTTCCGCGTCGCGGGCTATGCCTTCTGCGAGGCACCCCTCTGATTCCTTCACCATGAGGCCGGCCAGATGGTCTGCGAGTTGCTCCCGGGAGAGGCCGCCGTAGACGGTGTCTTTTGCCGATTCCCCGATCGCTTTCCCATTTTCATAGCGGTAGAACCCCCGCCCGGATTTGCGACCGAAGTGTTCCTCCTTCGTAAGTTCGTGAATGCACTCCGGCAGCTCAAAACGATCGCCGAAGGCTTCGCGCATCGTGACGGCGACATGCCCTGCGACGTCGAGGCCGACTTCATCGAGGAGCCGAAGGGGGCCCATCGGCATCCCGAAATCCAGCATCGCCTCGTCGATGAAAGCGGGATCGTATTCCCGGTCGACGAGGTGCCCGGCTTCTATCAGGTAGGGCATCAGGATCCGGTTCACGAGGAATCCGGGGGAGTCCTTCACCACGACGGGGAGTTTTCCAATCTCCCGCACAAAGGCGAGGACCCGTTCAATCACCTCGGGAGAGGTGTGATCGGTGATCACCACTTCGACGAGTTTCATCCGGCTGACCGGATTGAAGAAGTGAAGACCGACGATGCGCTCCGGATGGGTGATTCCGTCCGCGGTGCAGAGTTCCGAAATCGGAAGTGCTGAGGTATTCGTCGCGAGAATGGTATTGTCGCCGGAACGCTTGCAGAGATCAGCGAAAATTTTCTTTTTCACCTCCAAATCCTCCACCGCTGCTTCGATCACGAGATCGCAACGCTGTAAGGAAACAGGTTCCGCAGAAGGGTGGATCAGATCCATTCGCAGCATTGCCTCGTGCCTGGTCAGGATGCGTTTCTTCACGGCCGAGCCGAAGAGTTTCCGGACCAACTCCATCCCTGCGGCGACGCGGGTGCGATCAATGTCGCGAAGGATTACCGGAACTTCTCTCGAGCTGAGCCACTGCGTAATTCCCGCTCCCATGACACCTGCACCAATGACGGCGGTCCGCTCGATCGGATCGAGATCAGCCAGCTGGATCGAGGGGGTGTAACGCAGCTTTTTGGCCCGCTCCTGGAGCCGAAAGAGTCTCATCAAATTCCTGGTTTCGGAAGTCCCGGAGAGGCGAAGAAGGGCGTCCTTCTCGCGCTCCAGAGACTTGGCGATCGATCCACTCGCGCCCCGGCAAACGACTTCGATGGCTTCTAAAAGCGCGGGATAGTTGCTCCGGGATTTTTCGAGAACGCGACGCCTCGTGAAAAATCGAATGCCTGTCGCGGAAACGAAATTGTTCGTGGCAAAGTGCCTTTTCCTCGAGACTGGACTGCGACGCAGCAGCTTTGCGCTGGCTTCGAGAAGACGCTCCGCAGGAACGACTGCATCGACGATTCCAAGGTTCTTCGCATGACTTGCCGCGTAGCTTTTGCCGCTGAGGATCGCATTCAGAGCTTTTGGCAATCCGATCAGGCGCGGGAGCCGGGTCGAGCCACCCCAGGCGGGGAGAATACCGAGCATCGTTTCGGGCAAACCCAGTTTCGTGGAGCGGTCGTTGCTGGCGATCCGAAGGTCACAGGCGAGAGCCAGTTCCAGACCTCCTCCGACGCAGGCCCCGTGAATGGCTGCTGCCGTTGGCATTGGAAGATCGGCGATCCGCCGAAACGCATCCTGTCCTTTCACGATGAGGTGTTCAAGGCGTTCTTGGTTGGCGTCCGCGAGGGAGTCCAAATCCGCGCCGGCGATGAAGATCGACGGCTTGCTGCTGACGAAAACGAGCCCGCCGGGCTTGAGGCATTCCACGGCACTGATTGCGAGATGCAGTTCGTCCAGGGTCGCCTCGTCGAACACGTTGGCTGATTTGTCAGGGTGAGCAAAAGTGATCACGGCAAGATTTTCCGGAGTCACGTCGAGGTGAAGTCGACGGTTTTTCCCGGCTTCGGCTTTTTGTCCGCCTCTCCGTGACGGGGCGGATACTTGGTCTCTGAGGAGGGTGTCTTTCATGGTCTTAATTGTGTTAGAGGGTTTCGAGCCAGGCGGCTCCGCCCTGACCTCCTCCAATGCAGAGGCTGATCAGTCCGCGCTTCGCGTTCCGGCGTTTGAGTTCGAGTAAGGTGGTAAGGATGAGGCGGGCTCCGGTCGCTCCCACGGGATGGCCGAGGGCAATGGCGCCGCCGTTCGGGTTGAGTCGGTCTTTCGGGAGGGAAAGACCGGAAAAATCGGGCGTGCGGAGCAGCTTTTCGACAGCGAGGACCTGAGCGGCGAAAGCTTCGTTCACTTCCACCACGTCAGCGTCCTCCGGACGGAGTCCGGTCCGTTCGTGCAGGTCTCGAATCGCGAAGGCAGGGCCGAGTCCCATGCGCTTGGGATCGCAGCCGGTGTAGGCGTAGTCGATAAGTCGCCCGAGCGGAGTCAGGCCCAGCTTTTCCGCCTTCGATTCCGTCATTACGAGAAGCGCAACTGCTCCATCGGTGATCTGGGAACTGTTTCCCGCCGTGACGGTTCCGGTTCCTTTTTCAAATACGGGCCCGAGTTTTGCCAGCGCTTCCATGGACTGGCCTTCGCGGATGCCGTTGTCGCGGTCGGAGAATTTTCCGCCGGACAGATACACCGGGCAGATCTCCTCCGCCATTTTCTCCCGGGCAGTCGTCGCCTTTCGGTGAGAGTCGAGGGCAAACTTGTCCTGTTCCTCCCGCGAGATATCAAACTCCCTGGCCAGTAGTTCGGCCGTTTCCCCCATGTTCATGCCCGAGACGGGATCGGTCAGACCCAGTTTCAGTCCGATGACAGGGGCAAAGTCGGAGGGGCGAAAGTTCAGGACCGCAGCCGCTCTGCCGCCCGCAGATCTCCTCCGCGAAACCGCGGAGAATTTCGCGGCTGCGGCCGCTGAAAAGAGCAGCGGGATGTGCGACATATTCTCCGTTCCGCCAACGGCAAAGATTTCCCCCCGACCGGAAGCAGCCCGCTCCGCCGCGATGGTCAGCGACTCGAGTCCGCTCGCGCAGTTCCGGTGCACCGTCATGGCGGGGACGGATTTCGGAATCCCGGCCCGAAGGGCAATGACCCGGGCGATGTTCGCGGCGTCGGCAGGCTGCGAGACACATCCGAAGATGGTTTCGTCGATCAGCACCGGATCGATTCCGGTGCGAGTCAACAGGGTTGATACTGCGACCCGACCCTGTTCGGTTGCATCGAGACCGGCGAAGTCGCTTCCCATTTTCAGAAACGGGGTTCGGACGCCGTCGACAATGACGAGTGGGTCTGTTGTTTTGGTTTTGTCAGGAAGGCTCATGATGAGATACTGTGGTTTCGGAGTTTTGGGGGATGGGGTCGATTTCGCGCCGGTCGATCACTTTTTCCTCTTTGAGTGCAATGCCGACGCCGTGGCGTTCCCGGAGGTCTTCGGCATCGTGAAATTCGATCCGGTTGGGACGAATCTCCGTCGCCGCGGAAAAGCGATCGCTGATGGCTTTGGAGAGACGATCTTTGGAGAGACGTCCGGTAGGGGCGACGTGAACGAGGATTTCATCGCAATCAAGAGGATCATCGTTGCGTTTGCGAAGCTCGATTTGCCAGGTTCCGACGCCGTCGAGATCGTCGAGCACATGCTCGAGGTCGTTGAAATTCACGAGAGTGCCTTTGACCTTGCCGATGTGAAGTCGACGCATGTCACTGACCCGGGAAATTCGTCCGAGCAGTCGGGGCACTTTCCGGCCACAGGCTGGGCAGGGCTCGTAGGTGATGCCTTCGGAAATAAGGTCCCCGGTCCGGTAGCGCAGGACGACGCTGCCACGGCTGTCGAGCGGGGTGAAAACAATTTCTCCCGGCTCGCCTTCGCCGACGACTTTTCCGGTGTCGGGATCAATTACCTCGACGATTCCGAGATCAGGATACAGGTGATATCCGGTCGGTTCGTCCTGATCGCGCGACGGACACTCGGGCCAGGCCATTTTTGCCTCGGTCAAACCGTAGGTCGCCATGATGTCGACTGATCCTGAGCCGAGTTCGGCACAGAGAGTCTTCAGCTTTCTCCGCAATCCGTCCGGGACTTTTTCGCCTCCGAGAACGATGCGCTGGATGTTGGGACATTCGAGTCCCTCCTCCACCGCAACCTGGAGAACGTGATAGAGAAAGGTGGGCATTCCGATGAGCGCATCGGGTTTGATTTTGCCTAACAGGCGCACATTTCCCTCCGTTCCCATGACCTTTCCTCCTCCGGTGGAGAGAGTGAAGGTGTTGTAGCCGAGGCCGGCATAGTGAGCCTGCCAGAAAGCCAGGTGCGGAGCGAAGGGGAAGAGGTTGAAGTGACGAAAGTCGGGACGGGAATCACAAATTTCCATGAGACGTCGTCCCGTCGTCTCGAGGTGATCGAGATCGTGCTGCGTATAGAGAAACGGAACCGGCTCGGCAGAGCGTCCCGTTGTGCTCGTCATGAGAATGGGACGATACTCGCTTTCGAAATCCGTTTTTACGCCGGCCCTCCCGCGATAGAGAGCACGGGCGATGGTGGAAGGGCGCCGGGAAAGGATCTTCTCGTCCGGCACGAGGACAAAGTCGCGGGTGCGCGGCGTCCCGTCGCTTGCCGAAATCAAAGAGGACTTGGAGGAAAAGGGGAGGCGCTCCAGATTTTCGAGGGACCGGATCGAAGCGGGGTCGATGCCTTCTTTTCGAAAGAGTTCTGAGTAGTAGCCGGAGAATGGAACGACGTGATTCGTCAAATACCGTCGCAGGGCATGGGCCTGGCAATCGCGCAGTTCTTCCGCGCTCAGGGAATCCCATCGGGTTCTCAGTTTGTGATTGGTCATACGCATGATGCTTCTTCCGTGTTCGGGTTCGATTTGGGTGTGGCCGGGGCGGGTGCCGGGGCCAGGAGAGCTTTGATTTCAGGAAGTGCCTTCAGGGCGGCTTCCCGGCCGACTTCGATGTAGTGCCGGTAGTTGTGATAGTCGTGCCAGCCGCTGCCGGAGCTGATAGCGGAAATGAGGACATCCGCACTCCGGGCGCTGCGTCCGACCAGTCGCATTTGGGATCCCATCGCGGCTCCGCGAAGGATATCGAGAAGGTTGCCCCGGGCGAAGTAGTTGAGGTGGCGGTTCACGGCACTGAGCACTTTCCGCCACGGCTTCGCTTTGGAAGGTCGTGCTTTCCGTCGACGCAGAGAGCCGATCGGAGGAAGAACATTCACTCCGATAACCACATCAAGATCCCAGGTTTCCCGTGCCAGGGTGACGGGAAGCGGATCGCAGACACCGCCGTCGATGTATTCCACTCCGTCTCTGGTGACCGGGACAACCACCCCGGGAACGGCGAGGCTGGCAACAATGGCGGACGCCACGTCCCCCTCCCGGAGGACGGCCCGTTCGAGCGTGTCCAGTTCGGTCGCGACAGCGAGGAAGGGGCGATCCAGCTCCGCGAAAGTCCTGCCGCGAAGCGTTTTCTCAAGTCGTTCGCGGATGCTGTGTCCGCGGAGAAAGCCACGGCGTGGCGGAAAGACCGGGTCGACGAGGCCGAAGAGATCCCGCTTCGAAGCCATTTCCGCGGCAAGCTTTTCGAGTTCCGTGCCATTCTTTCCGGAGGCCCAGAGGCCACCGACGTAGGCGCCCATGCTCGATCCGGCGATTCCTGCGATCGGTATTCCGTTTTCCTCGAGAACCTGGATCACTCCGATGTGGGCCAGTCCCTTGGCTCCCCCTGAGGAGAAAGCAATCCCGATCCGGGGAGCTTTGGGCTCAGGAACCGGGCAAGATTCGGTGCGGTCCGTTCGGAGGGAATCGAGGAGATGAAAAAAGGCTGCCATGGGTCTGTCGCTGTTGCCGGCGACGGGCAGCCTTTTCAGGTTCGGGTAGTGTCCTCAGTGGATCCGCTTTGGGAGCGGCCATTCGGGAGGGAGGCTCTTCAGGAGTATCTCGATCTCTTTTTTCTGGGGACCTCGATCGTGATGTGGGCGGCACATCGCCGAGGTGAGTGGGGTTCTCTTTCTCTCGTGTGTTTGGGTATTGGTGAAACTTCTGCGCCTCCCGGAGGAAGCGCGTTGTTATAGTGGTAGACCCGTGTGGCTGACTTTTGTTCAATCAAAAAGATACAAAAGTTGCGAAATGCGGAACACGCATGAAGCTTTCGGAGCGACTCCAGAGCAATGGGTGGACACAATTCTTCTGTGACGCAGGTTCCGTGCAAAGCCCCGATTCTCTGACGAGAAGTCTCCGGCTCCCCTTTGAATCAGCGAAGGAGAACACGAAGCTTGTTCGCATCCTTAATCGTAGGATCGGAAACGAGTGTGCCTTTCACTTTGACGTCCAATTGCACCCGCCTCGAGGTCTGGTTGTAACGACGCCAGAGCTGTTTGATCGGCTTTACGCGCACTTTGGCCGTCACCTTTTCATCCATGCCAATTGGGAATTGATAGGCCCCGCGCTTGATGGCACCGGTTACGTTTCGGCCGTCGATGGTATAGTTGATATCCCAGAAGAAAGAGGGCCGTCTTCCGGTAAACCGAACTTCGTCGTCGGCCCCACAATCATTGTGAAGGATGACCGAGGCGGTTACGGAACGGCATTTCCTGGAAACCAGGCGTATGGTTTGGCCCGCCGCGCTGTTATTGATGATTCCCACCCCCTTCTTTCTTCCGTCTTTTGTTCTGGTGCTTAGATCAAGGCATTCCATTTGAGGGCAGACTCCAATCCCGACGTTGTAGCCGTCGAGCCCGAAGACTTCCGTATTGCTAACGCGGAGGATGAATCTCTTTCTAAGGATTCCATCCTGCACCTGGACGTATCCCTGTCGGTTGGTCGAAGTCGTGTCGGTGTTCACGATCGTTCTTCCATTATTGACTCCGAACTCATCTTCTCCATCGATCTTGACGAAAGGAATGGGAGTGGTGCCGTCAATTTCGAAGAGCTCGGTGAGGGTATCGGGCTCGGGGCCATCGGTTCCAATGAATACGAAGGGGTTCTTTACTGCCTTGGAAAAGGTGAAGGCTACATCGACGGCTTCCCCGTCGGTAGTCACGAATCGGAGTCCGCCCCCGCTCTCGATGAAGTTGGTGGTATTGACAAACGCACCAGCCAGGCCAGTCGCGGAAATAGTCGATACGGTAGGAGTTCCGGTCGGGGTTACGACCGTGCTGACATTGATTCCTCCGGGGAGTGTCCCCTGGGTCAGATCCAGGTGCTCGACGGTGTGAAGTTTCACACCGGGAGGGCAGTCGATCGGGGGAAAGGAGGCGGTCGGGTCAGCCACGCAGGCTCCGATGCCTACGTTGTATCCATCGAGGCCGTGAGGAGTATTGTTGAAGATCCGGAGAATGATGGTGGCTCTCGCCGTATTGTCCTGAACCTGAAAGTAGGCGGTATGGTTCTGGGCAGCCGCCGATACGTCGGTGTTTTCCACGAGGCTGCCACCGGTTACGACCATCTCTGAGTCGCCGTCGATCTTTGTGATTCCAATCGGAGTGACGCCATCGCCTTCGAACAATTGGAAGGTCGTTCCCTGTTCCGGTCCGTCGGACTGGATAAACAGGAAAGGATTGGTCAGTGCCTCGGAGAAGTTGTAGACGACCTGAACGGCCTCGTTGTCAGTGTTCACAAAGCGAAGTGCGCCCCCGCCTTCAATGAAAGGTGTGGTCGCCACAAAGCCGGATCCGGCCCCTGCCAGGGTGATGCCCGGGGTGGAGATGGTCGTGGTTCCGGCGATGTCGCTGATTGCAGTCGTCACGGTAATTCCCCCGGGAAAAGAGCCCGATGTTAAATCGTCGTGATCGATGGTGTGAAAGATCTGGTTTTGGGGGCAGGTAAATGGCTCGGAAAAGAGGGGCGTTACTTGTGCCTGCCCTGAAGAGGGCTGGAGAACCGCGGCCAGCGCGAGGGTCAACAACAGGATTGGATTCAGATTCTTCATAATTCCTCGTGGTTGGATCCCTATCGAGTGACGGGCGGATTCCTAGATTGAGCTAAACTACGACAAATGATCCTATTGAAAAGGCAATACTTATAAAAAACGATACTCACATATGAAAAATACCGTTAATAAGTTTTAATTACGGGCGATCTCGGTGATCGGAAGCTGGTGTCTGCGTCGTAGCGTTTTCTCTCAACACCTGACCGAAGGCGGGCTTTATCTGTACATTCCGAGCCGTACAAACAAAAAGGGACGGCATTCTACTGCCGTCCCCATTTCGTGGTTCTTATCGAAGCGAAGAATCGCCGGCGTCTATTCGTCGCCCGCGTCCATGACGGCTTTCACTTCCGCCTCTACTTCGGCGTAGAGAGCGTCATCCGCCTTGAGAGCCTCTTTGGCGGCATCGCGACCCTGTGCGAGCTGCGAGCCTTTGTAACTGATCCAGGAGCCGCGCTTCTGGAGGATTTCGTGCTCGATGGCAAGATCGAGCAGGGAGCCCACTGCGGAAATTCCTTCGTTGAACATGATGTCGAACTCAGCTTCGCCGTAGGGAGGAGCGACCTTGTTCTTCACGATCTTGAGCCGGGTACGGTTCCCGGAGACAGTTCCATCGGAGCCTTTGATGCTTCCGATGCGGCGAATGTCGCAGCGAACCGAGCTGTAGAATTTGAGGGCACGACCACCGGGCTGGGTTTCCGGATTGCCGAACATGACGCCGACTTTCTCCCGAATCTGGTTCGTGAAGATGACGACGGTGCGGGCTTTGGAAATGATGGAGGTCAGTTTCCGGAGCGCCGCGCTCATAAGGCGTGCCTGCGCTCCGACGGTAGCATCACCGATTTCCCCATCGAGTTCCTGCTTTGTCACAAGAGCGGCGACGGAGTCGAGAACAATGACATCAAGCGCGTTGGAGCGGACGAGGGTTTCCACGATTCGCAGGGCTTCTTCACCGGAGCTGGGCTGCGAGAGGAGGAGGTTGTCGAGGTCAACGCCGAGGCGTCTTGCATACTGAGGATCGAGAGCGTGCTCCACGTCCACGAAGGCGGCCAATCCGCCGGCTTTCTGGGCCTGAGCAATCGCGGTGAGAGTCAGGGTCGTCTTACCGGAGGACTCCGGTCCGTAGACTTCCACGATTCTTCCCCGGGGGAATCCACCGGCACCGAGGGCACGATCGATGATGAGGTTTCCTGTAGGAATGACTTCGACATCCATGTGGGTGTCGGTTCCGAGCCGCATGATTGCAGCTTCGCCGAAGTCTTTTTGAATTTGAGAGATGGCGAGATCGAGATTCTTGGCTCTCGCTTCAGCGATGCGGTTGGTTTCCTTGTCGGTGCTTTTGGACGCGGCCATTTGTGATTTAGGTGCAGATTTGGGTTTGGTGGTGGAAGAGGGAGTATCGGGCTCTTTGACCTTGGAAGATGCTTTTCTGGATACGGATGATTTCGCCTGGTAGGTATTCGACTTTTTAGAATCTTTGGAGGCCTTTTCCGCTTTCCCTCCGTTCGGCGATTTCTCTGATTCCGACGGAGATTCTTCAATTGCGGATTCCGCAGGGGAAGTCGTATCCGACGTATCGGGTGCGTCCGGTGTTTGCATTCCGGAATTCGCAGTGACTTCGTTGTCGTTAGGAGATAGCAGTTCAACCATAATATGCCAAAGGATTTCAGAAGAATACACGAAGGTGTTCAGACGTCCAGTAAAAAAGTGAACATGTTCGCATTTTCACCTTTTTGGTGGATCTTGGATCTTGGATCTTGGTTCTTGGTTCTTGGTTCTTGGTTCTTGGTTCTTGGGTATTGGGATTCCGCGGCGGCCGGGATGTTTCGGATTCTTTTTCCTCTCCTGCAAAAGGGTGATTTGATTTCGGAGCGGGTTTGTTGAAGGGTTGGCGAATTCCCCGGAGTGACCCGGGGCGACAAAAAAACATTTTTGACATGCGAATTCTATCCGGCATTCAACCGAGCGGACGGCCTCATATCGGCAACTACTTCGGAATGATGGAACCTTCGATCCGACTTCAGGAGGAAGGGGACGCATTTTATTTTATCGCGGACTATCACTCGCTCACCTCGACGCACGATCCGCAGGTTCTTCGCGATAATGTGAGAGGGCTCGCGATCGACTTTCTGGCCTGCGGGCTGGATCCGGAAAAGGCGACTTTCTGGACGCAGTCGGCAGTTCCTGAAGTCACGGAGTTGACCTGGATTCTGAGCTGTGTCACACCGATGGGACTTCTCGAGCGCTGCGTTTCCTACAAGGACAAGATTGCGCAGGGTATTTCCCCTTCGCATGGTCTCTTCGCTTATCCGGTGTTGCAGGCGGCGGATATTTTGATCTTTGATTCGAACGTGGTTCCGATCGGGAAAGACCAGAAGCAACACCTAGAAGTGACGCGTGATATCGCGAACAAGTTCAATGATCGCTACGGAGCCGATCTACTGGTCGTTCCGGAGCCGCAGATTCGCGAACAAACGGCGACGGTCCCGGGTCTCGACGGGCAGAAGATGAGCAAGAGCTACGGAAACACGATCGATATTTTCGAGGAGACGGAAAAAAAGCTCCGGAAGAAAATCATGAAGATCGTAACGGACACGACCGCAGTCGAAGATCCGAAGAATCCGGAGGGAAGCTATCTCGTGGATCTCTACAAGCTCTTTGCTTCGGAGGACGATGTCCGGGCGATGGAGGAATCCTTTTGCGCGGGCGGGGAAGGCTACGGTCACTACAAGCAGCAGCTTTTCGAAGCGATCCGGGACTACTATGCTCCGATGCGCGAAAGGCGGGAGGAGCTGGAGAAAGATACCGACTACGTGGACGGCGTTCTCGAAGAGGGCGCGAAGCGGGCGCGGGCCCAGGCTCGCGAGGTGATGGACCGGGTCCGGTCCGCCGTGGGAATGTAGTTTCGGGAGTCCGCTTACTTGAAATATTTCTTCGGATCGACGGGCGGCTTCTTTTTGGGCTCTTCCTCCGTCGGCTTTTCCGTTACCTTTTCCTCTTTCTTGACGCCCTTCTTTTCCCCGGGCTTCTCTTCCACCACTTCGGTGCCGGGCGGAGGAAATTCGACGCCGTCCTCCAGGATGACGACCTGATCGGGAGAGGTGAGCTTGATCTGCGGCTTTTCCCTGTAAATGGAAAGTACGGCGGTGACGGCAAGACGCTTGCCATCGTAGATATCGGCCGGCTCGCCGTCTTCAAATTGATCGAGATCGGATTTGAAAGTGACGAGATAAAACTCGGCGCCCTTGAAGTTCACGAAGTTCATGCCCGAAGAGGATTTGCCGCTTCCGGTGGTCTCCCCGTAGACCGTCACTTTCTGGCCGTCCTTGGCCATCAGCTCTTCGGTCTCCTTGGCGTCAATGTAGATGGCGGGCTTATCGTCCGCCTGGAGAAACGCAGGAAGGACGAGAGCGAGGAGGAGTGGTCTGAGTGTTTTCATGGTGAGTCCGGGTTGTGGATCGAGCGCACATGGCCATCGGCATAGACGACGGCGATTTGTCTCTGATTGGGCGGTGCGATCTCCTGAATAACAATTACAGAATCGGCAATCGCGTCAAGAACGGGCCTGTCGTGAGGCACAATTTCGAAAGCTACGGCTTTGCCACCTTCGTAGGGGCTGCGCAGAATCTCCGCGAGCTCGGGAGCGGCCACAAAGCGACCGGAGAGCTCCTGCCAATCCGCAGGATAGCGATTGGAATTGGCGCGGGCATAGGCCTCGCAGGCGACGAAGAGGCGGGATGCCCGGGACTGGCTCGCTTTGCGCTGATCCTCTGCCTTTTCGGACTCCCACATCGAGAGAGCGGGGAAGGAAGCCGAAATGAGAAGAACGAGGATCGGAAAGGTCAGCATGGAGAAATACCCCAACCCCACTCCGAAGGTGGCGAGGCCTCGTCCCTTGAATTCTCCGGACCGGGTATCGTGACGGGCGACATGTCCGACAACAGTGGCGGCGGCGGACAGAAAGAGGCCCACAAAAATCCAAAGCGTCGCAAAACCCATCACTGCGAGAACGGCACTCGTGATCGCACTGCGTGACCAGTGCTTAGAAGCCGGAGAGATGGGTTGCGTTTGTGACATCGTTGGATCGGAAAACAGGTATCACGATGCTCCGGAAGTGGAAACTGCAATCTTATCGATCTCGCTCGGGGGAGGAATGCGGGAAAAGAGAAAGGTGATGATGAAAAACGCAATCGTTGCGAGGATTCCTCCGTAGAGGAGTCCGCCCTGCAAACCGAACTGGCCGACGACAAATCCGGCGGCCACTCCTCCGATGACACGGGCGACACCGCCTACCGCCATGGTGAATACACCCTGAATGGAATTCCGGAATTCATCGGTTGCGAGGCGATTCAGAAACATGACCGGTCCGACGAAGAGAGCGAGCACCTCGAGGCCGTGGAAAACCTGCACGAGAATGGCGACTGCGGTCGTCGGAAAGTAGGCCATCAGGAACATGCGCGCGAGCATGGAGAAAAGGCCCGCGACCATGATGCCCTTGAGATGAATTTTTCTCTGCATCCAGGGCATGAGGAGCGTAAATCCGATTTCGAGAACGACGCCGATATTGATGATGAGTCCGATGTGGCGTTTCGGAATCCCGACCACTTCATCGAGGTAATTTCCGATAAAGGCGTAGTAGGTCGACGCCGCCATGAATCCGAAAAACAGGCCAATGGAAAGCCAGCGCGCATCCGGTCCGAAAATCGCGCGGAGGGCGTCCTTGGTCGGAAGGCTGCTCTTCGAAAGAATGGGCCGGTCCACTTTGGGAAGAAAAAAGGAATTGGCGAGGCTGAGCAGGCAGAAAAATACCGCGCAGGGGAGAATCGAACTGGCGGATGCTCCCCGCGAGAGGGGAAGGAAGAGAATCAGGCTGGGAAGAATGAACCCGACCGTTCCCCAGACCCGGACCAGAGGATAGCTCAGGGGGGCCTCGTCCCGCTTCGTCATCGATTCGGCGAGAGAAAAATAGTAGCCGTCCTGAAGCGGCAGCATTGCGACAAAGGAAAGCCCGTGAAAGAAGAACAAGGTCAGCGTGAGAGCGATGTTGTCCGAAAAATACATCAGGGACAGGACAATGGAGCTGCAAGTGTAGGCGATTGCGAGAATCCTCCGGGAGTCGAGATTCCGGTCCGCGAGTAGTGTGATGAGCGCTGGCGAGCAGAGCATCGGGATGTTCATGAGAGACATCGCGAGTCCGATCTGGGGAAAATCGAATCCGCCCTGCTCCCGCAAAAAGACAGTCATCAGAGGCATCACGCTTCCGATCACGGCGTAGCTGAGAAAAAACTGTCTGCGGAGGGCATTCATTGCGGTCGACGGGGCAACTGATCGATACCGCCCGTCAGAAAAAGTGCGAGGGATAAGGCTGCCACAGGGAGAAATTTCCCCGGAGAGGATCGTCTGTAGCCGGAGTCTGCGACCCCGGAAAGTGAGTTGTTGAATCGGAGGACGTCCCGTCCGGTCTTGGAGAGACCGGCTACAGGGGGAGGCAGCGACTGCAGGGCACAAAAAAGCCCCGTCTTTCGACGAGGCTTTTCAAAATTCGATGGGGCTCCTGCGCTTAGGCGGAGAGACCGTTCACCTTCTTGGCAACCCGTCCCTTGATACGACTGGCGGTGTTCTTGTGCATCGCACCACCCTTAGCCGCTTTGTCTGCAGCAGAGGCAAACTTATCAAGCGCCTCCTTGGCAGCCGCCGCATCACCAGCTTCCACCGCTGCGAGAGCCGTTTTGCGGGAAACCTTGACCCGGTCTTTCAGGTTCCGGTTGAGTGCTGTGCGCGTTTTCGTCTGACGGACGCGCTTGAGTGCTGATCTGGAGTTGGCCATGAGATTGTCTAAGTCTGTGAATCCCTTTCGGGGCGCGGAACATACGCTTTTTCCTTTAGCCGTCAAGGCCGAGTTCTGATGGCTCCGGCAAAGTGAGGTACCCTACATCATACCCTTCCTCCCCGAGAACGTCCACTCCGGTCCGGAAGGTGCCCACCTGGTTCCAAACCGGCATCGCTGCGGTAGGTTCGGCAGGCTGAAATACGAGCGGGGGGGAAAGCGGTTCGGTCACGGGCAGGGCCTGGATCGGCTCCCCCATTTCCAATCCCTTTTCCACGTCGCGCCAAAGGCCTTTGCGGAGCACGAACACTTTCGATCCTTCTCCCACCTTGTTGTAAAGGTCGATGACGTCGCGGGACTTCATGCGAACGCAACCGTAGCTCGCCGGGCGTCCGATATCCCGTTCGGCAGCGGTTCCGTGAATGTAGATGCAACGGGAGTAGGTATTCTTGTTCTTGGGCTCCAACCCGTTAAGCCAGAGTATCCTGGAGACGATAGGGTCACGCCCGGGAGCATCCGGTTTGATAACTTCACCAGTCCACTTGCGACTCTTGAAGACCGCTCCGGCCGGCTTTCCAGCCCCGATTTTCTCGGCGACTTCCATTTTTCCGAGTGGCGTTCGGTAACTTCCCGCTTCACTTCCGAGACCGAACTTCGAGGTGGAGACAGGATAGGTTTTTACAAGCTCACCCTGTCGGTAGAGGGCCATCTTTTGCTGTGGAACGGAGACTTCCATGACATGGAGATCGTCGCGTTTTGCGCTTGTTTGCACGGCACAACTGGTCGTGGAAAGGGAGAGGGCGAGCAGAGACGCACACCCAGCCAACTGGATTTTGGTAACAGCACTCATATCGGGGGAGGTAGACTAAATAACGCAGGTTCGAGGTTCTTATTAGACCTCCGCTACGTTTCCCGATGTGTTGATTCCAGTAATTGAGTGGCTGGATTGAGAATGCTCTCAGATGTAATATCAATCTATCTTAACCAAATGCAAATTTTCTTATCATCTTTTCTGCGGGTTTTTGGTTTCATTCGTCTCAAATAGTAGTTTCCTTACGCTTCCAAAGGGTTCTCCTCCGGAATTGGACAAAGAACCTCTCCCTTCATGAACATGTGGCAGTCATTTTCCCGGGTTATTTTGCTCAGTATCGCAACCGCATTGCTGCACGGCTCTGGCGTCGCCCAGGAAATTCCGGATGCGTTGCTGGAGGACGAGCACGTCCGTGAAGAATTCGGCGTGAACAAATTTACGACCCCTTCGATCCGGAAGATTTTTGAAGATCTGCAAACCCTTCGTCCGCTTCCCTACGATGAAATGAAGCGGCCCATGCCGGAGGAGACTCCGCAGGACCGCACGGAACTCGCACTTACGGTGGGGTTGCTGCTTGCGGATGGATTCTTTGCCGTGGAAGCGGAACAGTTTTTCGACCTCGAGCCGGTGGGTCGTTCCCTCCTGCAACATGCCAAAGTTCTCGGTTCAGGAACCCGGATCTCCAGCCACATGAAAAGCATGTTGGAGAAAGGGGCGCGCAGTGACTGGGATGAGCTGAAGAAAGAACTCGCCCGCACCCAGAAAGATGTGGAGAAGGAAATGGTTCTGATTCGCGATGTGGATGCCGCGAATTTGATCAGCCTCGGCGGGTGGCTTCGTGCTTTCGAGATTGGATGCGCAGCTTCCCTGAATCCCTACAACCCGGAGAAAGCCCAGACGCTGGCCCGTCCCGAGGTGATTGAATATTTTGTCTTGAACCTCGAAACCCTCGAGCCTCCGATTCAGAAAAATGAGATCGTTCAGCGAATCCGTAAAGATCTCGAGGTGATTCAGAAGAAGGTCGACCTACCGAAGCAGGAAATTCTGAGTGAAGGCGAAGTGCAGGAACTTCGCGTCATGGTCGAAGAGCTCGTCGATATGACTTACGGCTCCCAGCGTCTCATCGTTTCGAACGGGGGCGGCAAGCCGGCGACAGAGACCGGTGAAAAGCCGACCACGGTTAAGCCCGCGGCGACTGGTGGCGTCATTTCCGGCGAAGTTCCAGAGTAGACGGCTTTATCCAAGGGCTGGATGAGGCCCTAATACACTTTTCGATTTCCCGCCCAGTAGCCGCGCGGAACATTCGCCAGTTTCACGAAGACTCGATTGGCGGGGACCTGAAGCTGCTTCTCAGCCAGATCTGAAAGCTGCTGGCAAAGCGCGTCGGCCGGTTCGGGAGACAATTCAATTCCCTCAATCTCGAACAGAGCGGTCGGCTCCGAAGTTCCACCAAAAGTCATCGTTTTTCCCGCATCGAGAGTCGCCATCATAATCGATGCCGGCTTCCCGAGCTCCCGGGCTGCGATTTCAGTCGCCTGCGCGAGCAGCTCGTTGGACTGGCCCGGCGAAGCCGTCACATTCGTTTGGATCTGGATCAAAGGCATGGGACGCTTACTCTCCGATGAGTTATCCGAGCAGTTCTTTTGCTTTCGCGATGACTTCTTCAGCACGATCTCCGATACTGGGCGCGGCCCCCCGGGCCATTTCGGGCTTTCCGCCGCCTTTGCCATCAACAACGGCAAGGGATTCGCGAACCACGTCACCGGCTTTGAATCGATCGGTGGCATCGCTCGAAACTACGACCCCGAAGTGCAGCGTACCGTCTGCGATGACACCGAGAGCGACTGCTCCGCTGAACTGCCGCGCTTTGACCACATTCATAGCCTCCTGAAGGAGAGCCGGAGAATCCCCCGGAAGCAGACCGGCGTAGGTATCCGCGTCTCCTTCTGCCAGGGTGTCTTCGAACCATTGATCGGCGATTTGCGCAGCGGCTCCGGCCGACGCTTTCTTGACGGTCTTGTCCGCCTGAATTGCGGCTGCTTTCACCGCGTCGCGCTGTGCTTCGAATTGCTTCAAGAGGGCGTTTGCGGCAGGTAAGTCGCTAGTCTCAAGTGACCGGGTGATCTGACCAGCGAGGTCATCGGATGCCTCCACGGTGACAGGATCCTTTTTCATAGCGGCCAACTTCCCGTTTGCTGCTTCGAGCTTGGAAGCGGCCTCTGCGAGGTCTGAAGCAACGGCCGCTGACTGATCTGCAATCAGTTCCGCCGCTGCGTTTCCGCAGACGGCTTCGATTCGACGAATTCCGGCAGCGACGGCGCCCTCGCTCTTCACTTTGAAAAATCCGATCGATCCCGTCGAGGGTGCATGGGTTCCTCCGCAAAGCTCCATGGAGTAGCCGTCGAAAGCACCTGCTTTGCCTCCGATTTGGACCACCCGGACCTTATCGCCGTACTTGTCCCCGAAGAATTGCATAATGTCAGGATTGTCCTTGATCTCCGCTTGCGGGACTTCGGAGATCGAAACCGGATCGTCGGAAATGACGCAGCTGTTCACCTCCGATTCGATTCGAGAAATCTGATCTTCGTCGAGGGCCTTGGAGTTGAAGTCGAATCGCAAACGATCCGGTGCCACCAGTGAACCCTGCTGGGTTGCGTCCGGGTTGACGACCTGATGAAGCGCCCAGTGGAAAAGGTGCGTTGCGGTGTGGTGCTTTTCGATCTCGCGACGTCGATCGGTATCCACGCGAAGAATTACATCCGTTGTTGTTGTGGCAGGCTTTTCAGCCACCTGCAGAAGGGTTGCTTCGCCTACCCCCAGGACGTTGGTTACTGCGATCGAATTTCCATCGATTTCGATGGTCCCGAAATCGCCGAGTTGCCCGCCTCTTTCGATGTAGAACGGGCTCTTGTCGACGACGGCAAAGGTTCCGTTTTCGTCATCGATCCATTCGATAATGGTGGCTGGTGTTTCGTCCAGCTCATAGCCGACGAATTCGGTGACCACATCGGTATCCACAGAAACGGCCTCGACCACCTGCGACTTCTGTCCTTCCGCGCCGGTTCCCTTGTGCGCTGCGACGAGGGTTTCGACTTCGTCCTGGTCGGTTTTCAACGAACGCTCATCGAGCAGCAGTTGCGTCAGATCCGTCGGGAATCCAAAAGTTTCCCAGAGCTTCACGACCGTCGCTGCCGGAAAGCTTTCTCCATCAGAAACGGTGGCAGCGGCCTCGTCGAACAACTTCAATCCACGATCAAGCGTGCGGTTGAATTGCTCTTCTTCGGCAAGAAGGGTTTCCGCAATCTTTTCCCGGCGGGTTCGCAGTTCGGGAAAGACGTCTCCCATCTCTTCTGCCAATATGGGAACGAGCTGATGGAGAAATGGGCTCTCTGCATCAAATCCCAAAACCCGGCCAAAACGAACTGCGCGACGGAGAATATTCCGAATTACGTAGTTCCGCCCGCCATTCCCCGGCTCGATGCCGTCGGCGATCGAGAAACTGATCGTCCGGATATGATCTCCGATGACGCGGAATGCGATGTCGATCTGTTCCTGATCGGACAGGCCGCTTCGGCTTCCGCCTTCCGGCACCGTCGAAGTGTAGGACTTCCCGGTCAGTTCCGAGAGTTTTTTGAAGATCGGCGAAAAGACATCGGTATCGTAGTTCGAGGCCAACGATGTGAAATCGGTGAGCCCTTTCGTACACTGGATGATTGAACAGACCCGCTCGAATCCCATTCCCGTATCGACGTGAGTGGCGGGAAGAAGACGGAAAGTCCCATCTTCGTTCGCATTGAACTGGATAAAAACCAGGTTCCAGATCTCGATGCAGCGAGCGTCGTCCGCATTGACAAGGCTGCCCTTCGTATCGCCTTCCGGAGTCAGATCGATGTGCAATTCCGAGCAGGGGCCGCAGGGGCCGGTGTCGCCCATCATCCAGAAATTGTCCGTCTTGTTTCCGTTCACAATGTGAACCTTGGGATCCAGTCCTGCTGCGGTGAAAATCTCTTCCCAGAAATCGTAGGCTTCCTGATCAAACTCCGCCGGATCCCCTTCGTCGGGAGAATAGACGGTCGCATAGAGGCGGGAGGGCGGAAGCTTCCACCGCTCCGTCAACAATTCCCAGGCCCAGGCGATCGCCTCCTTCTTGAAATAGTTGCCGAAACTCCAGTTACCCAGCATTTCGAACATGGTGTGGTGATAGGTATCGTATCCCACATCCTCGAGGTCGTTGTGTTTTCCCCCGGCACGAATGCACTTCTGCGTATCCGCGGCTCTCGGAGGATCATAAGGCGCCGCTTCCGTTCCGAGAAAGTAGGGAATAAACTGATTCATCCCTGCATTCGTGAAGAGCAGGTTTGGAGAGGTGGGCATGAGGCTGGCCGACGGCACAATGGTGTGCTGTTTTTCTTTGAAAAAATCGAGAAACGAATGCCGGATTTCACGTGAGGTCATAGCGCGGGACGGTAAACCCCGATTGCGAGGACGCAAGCGCATCCCGAATGATCAGAAATGCGCAGGAGGAAGGGCGTTCCTCAGAGTTTGACCTGGCCGGCCCACTCCAAATTTTCCAGATACCACGCGACGGTGCGGTCGAGGCCTTCCTCAAGATCGAATTCCGGTTCCCAACCGAGAACTTCCTTTGCCTTCCGAATGTCGGCGGATGTGTCGATCATTTCCGAGGCGCTCATGGGTTGAAAAACCAGTTCGGCCTTTTTCCCCAGCCGGTCTTCGATCATGCGAATGAAATCGAGCAGGGCAATGGGTCGTTTGCCTCCCCCGAGATTGATAACGGTATGCCCGAATGGTTTCGCTGCGAGAACCGTGCCACGGGCGATGTCGTCGACGTAGGTGAAATCACGAGTCTGGGTGCCATCGCCGAAAACGGTGATCGGGGTCCCTTCGTGGATCCATTTGATGAAACGAAACGGGGCCATGTCCGGTCGTCCGGCCGGCCCATAGACGGTAAAATAGCGCAGGATGGAGACGTCGATCCCGTAGAGATGGTGATAGGTATAACTCATCACCTCAGCCGCCTTCTTGGAGGCAGCATAGGGGGAAAGCGGACGTTCTACGGGCAGATCCTCGTGAAAAGGCATCGGCTGCCCGGCGTAGAGCGACGAGGTCGAAGCGAGGACGAGCTTCCCGCAATCGTTGCGCTGCATCAGCTCCAGAATATTGAGAGCGCCCTGAGCGTTCGACTGCATGTAGACATGCGGATTCTCGATGCTGTAGCGAACTCCGGCCCGTGCGGCCAGATTAAATATCACATCGAAGGAGTGTTTCTCAAAGATCGGCTCCAACTCATACAGGTTTTCGATATCGGCTTCGTAGAAGGTGAAGCCATCGACGCCTTTGAGTTGTTCGAGGCGGTGTTCCTTGATTCGCCTGTCGTAGGCGTCATTGATATTGTCCAGCCCGACTACGTTGATGCCTTCGTCCGCGAGCAGGCGGGCGACACGACTGGCAATGAATCCGGCAGAGCCGGTGACGAGGGCGGATTTCATTTCTGGAATCAGGCGGGACGGAGGATCGCCCCTTTCACTGCCTTGATGTCGGTGCTTTCGAACTTCCTTGCAAGTGAGTAATCGCTGCGGTTCAGAACGTAGAGAATGGAACTCGATTTCTTCCGGTGCCTCCGTTCCATTTTGCGACCGCCACAGAGGTAGATGTAGTTCTCGTCGTAGCAGAGACCTTTGCAAAAGGCTTCATCGGAATCGTGTTCAAAGACGAGCTCTCCTTCCACCATGAGCCCTGAGCGGCGCACGTGTTTGACCCGCTTTCCCTTGTCCGAGGTGGCACAGATCGCGACTCGTTTCCCGTCGATGAACTGAAAGTCGTGGGTTTCCCATCCAAATTCGAACCGTTCGATCTCCTTGAGGTTTTCGTCGGTTACGAGGACGCCGCTGTTCGCATACTGCGTCGTCGTGAGCCAGTTCAGCCCTATGTAAAACCGGCCTTCGTGCCGAATGATGTTGTTGAGGTGATTGTAGTTCTTCTTGTATTTGATCCGCCGCTTCGGGTTCGGAGGCGCAACCGCCTGTGTTCGAAGGAGATTCAAATCCTCGTCGTAGAGCCAGATTTCATTGATCTTGGTGGACGTCATGTAGAGGACGCCATCGTAGATCTGCATCTGGTGGAAATCGGGGGTCGGCTCGTAAAATTCTGTTTCCTCAACCGGGGCGAAATCACTCAGCCGAAGTTTGTAGATCCGGCTCAAGCTGGCAACGAAGAGATGCTCTCCCGATGCTTCGATGCCCATCATCGCCTCGTCGTCGGAACTGTGGAAAACGCAGGTGTGTTCGTCGGTGGCTGCGTTGAACGCTACGATCTGTCCTCCTTCGGTCGCAAGGAGGAGTTCTGACATCCCTGTGCTCAAAGATGAACTTTGGCTCCGTCGTTTTTCGCGCTTTCGTAGATCGCGCAGATGAGGGCGACGGCCCGCCGCGCCTCATTTCCGTCGACACTGGGAGAGCGACCTTCGCGGATCGCCGTGACAACGTCTTCGAAATTGAGCTGATGACCCAGGAAGTTAATGGCTTTGGGATCGTTCGCACCGAGACCCTTCGCGTCGCTTCCCTGCATCAGGCTGGCCCGGACTTCTGCATCCTCCGGCGCTTCTTCCGCGAAATCCCAAACGCGAAATTTTTCGTCGGCGAGAAAGGCGGAACCCTGATCCCCGCAAAGATTGACTTCTGCGGGGTGACCGGTCGAAGACCAGCAAGCGGTGGACCCCTGGATGACTCCCCGGGCCCCGTTTTTGAATTCGAGAATGGCTACCGCGGTATCCTCCACTTCAATTCCCTCATGTGCGAGGCAGGCCATCGAGGCAGACACGGAGGCGACATCTCCCGCCAGATAAATGAGCTGATCAATCAGGTGGATCGACTGGTTCATGAGGGCGCCGCCCCCGTCCAGGGCCCAGGTTCCGCGCCAGGCTCCGGAATCGTAGTAGGCCTGATCGCGATACCATTTCACATAGGCGTCACACATGGTGAGGGTGCCGAACCGGCCGTCGTCGACCGCTTTTTTGAAAGCATCCATCGCCGGATGAAAGCGCCGGTTAAAAATACCGGCCAAGGTCACGCCGGCTTCTTCGCAAGCTGCGATCATCAGGTCAATTCGCTCGGGAGTGATTTCGAGAGGCTTTTCGCAAACGACGTGTTTCCCGGCTTTGGCAGCGGCAATGGCCGGCTCAAGGTGGGCTCCGCTCGGAGTGGCGATCGTGACGATATCAAGCTCAGGATCAGCGAGAAATTCGTCGAGGTCGGTGTAGCCGATCCCTCCGTTTTCCGCAACCAGCTCATCAACGGCTTCCTGACGGCGACCGTAGAACGAGTGCAGTTCCCCGCCCTCCATGGCTGCGATCGCCTTTGCGTGGAAGTTGGCAATCATGCCGGCTCCAATGATTCCAAATTTCATAACTGACACCGTTTGGGGTGGGAAAAAGACAAATGGGAAGGTTCTAGGCAGTTTTCCGGTTCTTGGAAACGAAGCCTGCGATTCCGATCACAAAGAGAACCACAAGAACGGCGATACCGACTTTGCCCATCGGAAAGGAACCAAGGTTCTTATCTTTCAGTGCCCAGATCGATCCAAAGGTGGCGAGGCCGGTTGCGATCAGCATGAGAACATTCCAGATGACCCGCTTGCCACCTCTCGGCATGGCATCACCGAGAAGCTTCTTGGAATTCATCATCAGCAAAAAGATGAAGTAGGCGATCGGAAGGAGAGAGCTGCCGATCACGGACGTGGGAACGGCCAGAGCGGCCTTGGACTCGCCTGTCCAGATCAGGGGGAAACAAATCCCCAGCAATCCCGGAATGAGGCTCCCAAGGAAATGGAGCTTCTTATCACCGGGGCGCCCGAGCGCTTCGCAAAGACAGAATCCATTGATCAGCATGAGAATGATGATCGTCGAAAGCGCCATGCCGAGAACGCCGACTCCAAAGATGATTTTCCCAACGCCCGGCCCCGCCAGAGAGGAGAGTGACTTTGCGAGGTCCGAATCTTTCCGGTCCACGAGCATGGCGGCAATCCTCCGGTCGGCAATGGGAAGTGCGTCGCGAAGTTCCGTCACCTTGCCGTCCAGAGCGTCTCCTTCGAGGCCTTCCAGGTCGGCGGCGTAGCGCTTCACGATGAACTTATCCGCGACACCGGCAAAGCTGGCTTCTTTTCCGGCGATCACGGATCCGTCTTCATTCAATATGTCGGCGGTTTTTCCGTGAAACTGGCTTGCTGCCGCGATCACGATACAGGCCGTCGCAATGACGAAGGGAATGACAAGGCCGGTCCCGAGGTCAAAAATGGCAAGACCACGGTGGTGCTTGCCCCATCCTTTTCGAAGCATGGAGTAGGGAAGCAGGAAGGTCATGTTGATCCCGACCGCCGTTCCAAAGGCGGCGATGACTTTGTCTTTCTGCACGCTGGCTACGCCGGTTCTCCAGATTTCAGCGCTTTCGCCGGTGGCTTCGATCGCGGTGGCGATAGCGGGGGCCGGTTCGCGAATATCGGAGAGATTGGGAATGAATCCGGCGAGGATTTCCCCCCAGTTCAGAGCCCCGGTTGTCGTCAGACGGACGACGACGAGGAAGAAAGAAACGACAACGATTCCAACCATCGTTTTGAGAATGGCCTCAAAAATCTTGACCCCTTTGCTGTTTGAATCATAGGCACGAACGACAAGGGCTGCGGCAACGAGAAGCACGGCACCGATAAACCAAGGCGCGGCGGAAACGCTTTCGAGGGAGGGAATCAGGTTTTGTTGAACAGCACCGGTTCCGAGAGCGAACTGTGGCAGACACCAGACGATATTGGCCATCATCGCAGCAATGAGCCAGGCCCAGCCGAGGACGGGGCTGACGTGCTTGTTGATCGCGGCGAAGGGGCGTTCCCCGGTCGAAAGCGTGACGTAGGCGATCGCGCTCAACATGACGACCCCGAGGATCATCGCGAGCGGCTGCAGCCACATCAGGTTGTAGCCCATCATCACCCCGAGGAAAAGAGCGCCTGCAAGAGAGCCACCCCCAAGAGTAATAGCAGCCTGAAGCCAGCCCGGACCGGTCTTTTTGGCGTAGTAGCCGATTCGTTTTCCGGCGGGCTGATCAGCCAGAGCGGCAAGCTCGGCGGATTCCTGTTCGTTGACTTGAGGTTCGCTCATTGGGTTGGTTCCTGGATCGATAGGGTTGAAAAACGTTCAGCGATTCTAGTCTTTGCGACAAGTCCGTCAAGACCGGTATAGGGGACGGGATTAGGAAAGTCGATTCCCGGTTTCCGCTTGCCGGTAATTGACTTCGTTCCACAATCGCGAGAAAGGAATAGAAACGGGGTTCTTGTCTAGTCCTTCCCTTGATCCGCTTCTTTCCCGGGGCGTTTTGATTTTTGGAACCGCTTCTTTTGGTAAATCACGCTGTTCCCGATGTTTCGGAATTTCCAACGGAGGAGGAGGGAGGAAAATGTCAGCAACTTAATTTGGTGGATTCGTGAAAAGATCAGCCTTTCTGTGGAAA
>JARGNG010000030.1:44817-53488 GCA_029213265.1 Verrucomicrobiales bacterium
AATGTCAGCAACTTAATTTGGTGGATTCGTGAAAAGATCAGCCTTTCTGTGGAAAGGACCTCCCGGGATCGAAATTTGAACCGCCCTCCCAGGGTCGGGATGATCCCGAAGACATAGAGAGGGCTGTCCGGGAAATGGTTCACCTTTTTGGTTACGAGATGAACCCGGCGAATCTCAGGCATGGAGGCAAAGCCCTCGGCGAGGTCGCGGCAGTCTTCTTCGGAGAGATCATGAGACTCGAAGGAATCAAAGCTCCGGACAGGTTTGGCGCGTTCCTGGAGCGCCTTGCGGGTTTCTTCGAAAGCGGCGAACGACTCATACTTGGCTTCCCGGTAGTCGTTTTCCGCACCCATTCGTTTGTAGTAGCTGGAGAGGAGGGCGAGACCGCACTCCTGATATGAAACCGGGTCCTTTTCGATTGCCTGCTCGATGTGAAGAATCCCGGTCGAGTCATATTCGCGAAGGAGGGCAGCCCCTTTGATGTAGTTGGCGTGAGCGTGGGTATCGTCCAGTTTCAGGATGTAGTCGACAATTGGCAGAGTGGCTTTTGATCCGTAGTAGAGATCCGTGATGTAGGCGCGTTTCCATGCTTTCTCGACACTCAGGCGGCCCTTTTCCCTCCACTCCTGATCCAGCTCTTTCATGAGCTTGGTCAGGGGAGCGGAGAAATGGTGTTTGAGTTTCCATTCGAGCGAATAGGAGACAAACCAAACTTGATCCAGAAAGCGGCCCGCCTCCCTTCGATCTTTTCCGAGGAATTTTTTGAGAGTCGATTCCGGTCGTATGAGACTCCATTCCCCAATGATCCTCGCAGATTCGGTTTCGGGATCCGGCACATCGACTCCGAGGGCTTGAAGACGGTCGGAAAGGGAGGGGTAACTGTCACAGAATTCGGTGTGTTCGCCGAGAGCCCATCGCAATTCCCCGAGGGCCTTTTCCGGGTCGAGGTGCTCCCTTTCGAGGCGGACGAGAAGTCGACTGACGGCCTGGTCGACGGGCACTTCATCGATGAGGGCGTTTCTCCAGATCTCGCGCCAATGATCGTCGATGACGAGACTCTTGCGCAGTTCCATTCGCAGGAGGGCCTGTGCCATGGCCCGTTTTCCAACGGCCCCGGCGGCGAGACGGTCGGCTTCAAACTCGTTGTGACGCCGCAGAACGATGGTGTAGGCGGATAATCGTCGAACATACCAGCGGTAGAAGGCACGATAGGGGAACCCGGTGATTCGATTTTTCTGAAGGCGTTCGAGGAGCAGAACCCACGTCGTTTGCATGCGCGACACCCAGGAAGTGAAGCCGCTGTGCATCCTGGAAAAGTGAGCGAGTTCGTGTGCAAGAACGGCCTTGAGTTGATCTTCGCTGAGACTGGCGAGAAGAGGCAGACTGAGACCGATGTGGTGCGTGGCAGGGCCCATCAGCCCAAAGGCGGGGCGGCTGAAGGCATAGGCGTTGCAGTCCCAGTCGACAAGGATTTCGAGTTTGTGTCGCCGCAGTTTCATTGGCTTTCGCAACGACTCGACGAGTTCGTAGAGATAGGGATAGTCTGCCTTTCGAATCACCATTCCAGGTGGGAGAGGAATGCGGAATAACAGGCTCCGGAGGATAGAGAAAATGAGAAACAGCGCGACCAGTGCTCCGCACCCGATTACCAAAGCGGGCCCGCCCTGGCGGTACCACAAATAGAGGAGTGCGAGAAAAGCGACATTGAGGAGAAAAAACGCGGCGATCGCGGCGTAGCCGAGTGCGACCCAGAGCCGAACCTTGGCCCTGAACTGACGGGGGCTCGCACGAAACTCGTTTTCGTATCCCTCAATCTCGTCGTGAAATTGCTCGAGTTTCAGATCCATCGCGTCGGATCGTAACAAGCCCGCCTGAGAAATCCAGCGTTACATTTTGCCATGACAGAGAGGTTGATCGGCAGCCCCGTTTCGTGTTTGATGAACTCGTGTCGAAACTGTCTGTCATTATCCCGACTTTGAATGAATCGGAATGTCTTTCCGATACAGTTGAGGCACTCCGGAATTCGCTCGTTCATGAAATTGTGGTCGTAGATGGAGGGAGTTCCGATTCGACGGTCGAAATTGCGAAATCGGCTGGCTGTCGCGTCCTCGAAAATGTGGAAGGAGGCCGGACCGCGCAGTTGAATCGGGGGGCGGAGGAGAGCCATGGCACCCTGCTTCTCTTTCTGCATGCGGATACGACTGTTCCGGCGCTGGCTCTGAAGCGGATGAAAATCAAGATGGGGGGGAGTGACTTGCTGGTTGGCGGAGGCTTTGCCCGGAGGTTTGATTCCTCATCGCCTGTTCTCGCATTTACCTCGCGAATCGCCGGTCTCCGGGGGTATTTGTTGGGGGTGTTTCTCGGGGATCAGGGAATCTTTGTGAGAAAGGATGCGTTTGAGTTGCTGGGGGGATTTGATGAGGAATTCGGCCCCGGCGAAGACATCGACTTTTCCGTTCGGATGAAAAGGCTGGGAAAAACAGTACTGATTTCTCCTCCTGTGGTGAGTTCCGCGAGGCGTTTTACAGAAAGAGGTCCGTGGAAACAGACCCTCGAGGACTGGAAAGTCGGCAAAGAGATGTATCAGCGGGCAAAGGGCCGGGGGGAGTTATGATAGCAGTGATTCGTGGGGTCGGGCGTCGTGCCGTTGCAGTGGCTCGCTACCAGGGGCAACTGGTGCAATTGACGGGAGAAGTTCTGCGCAGCGTTGCCGGAGGGAAGTTTCGTTGGCGCCTTTTCCTCGATCAGATTGCCTCGATTGGCTTTCGTTCCCAGTTTGTCGTGATGATCACGGGAGGCTTCACCGGTGCGGTGTTTGCCGCGCAGTCTTTTTTCAAATTCAATGAAATCGGCCTCGCCAGCGCGACCGGGCCGGTGGTGGCCGTCGCGATGTGTCGCGAGCTGGGGCCGGTTCTGACGGGTTTCATGATCGCGGGGCGTGTTGGTGCGGCAATGGCGGCCGAAATCGCGTCGATGCGGGTGACCGAACAAGTGGATGCGCTTCGCTCCCTCGGGGTTGCTCCGGTAGACTATCTCGTAGTCCCGCGAATTTTCGCGACCGTCGTTTCGATGCCGGTTCTTGTGGCCGAGTCGATCCTGGTAGGGATCCTTGCGGCCGACATCCTGGTAGTGAGAATTTTTGATGTTCCGGCCGTTTGGTTCCGAACACAGATGATGGAGGCCGTGACGCGGGGCGATGTTCTGACGGGATTGATCAAAGCCGCCGTGTTCGGCTACTTGATTGTGATGATCTCCTGTCATCATGGACTCCGGACCGGCACAGGGGCGGCGGGTGTTGGAACGGCGACGACGCGTGCGGTGGTGGATTCCTGCATCGCGATCCTGATCGTAAATTTCTTTCTCACGCTCATTCTCAACGAGTGGCTTCCGGCCTTTTCGATTCAATTTTGAAAATGGAAAAAGAAGCGGCGTTTTTTACTCTCCATGAAGTGAGGAAGTCATTCGGGACCCGGGTGGTTCTGGATGGGGTGAGTTGTGAAATCGAGCGTGGAAAAACAACCGTTGTTCTCGGCGGAAGTGGTGCGGGAAAGAGCGTCCTGCTCAAGCATCTGAATGGCTTGCTGCAACCGGATTCCGGTTCGGTTAAAATGGAGGAGACAGAGATTTCGGACCTTCCGGAAAGCAGGCTGCTGGAGCTTCGCAAACGCATTGGAATTCTGTTTCAGGACGGTGCTCTCTTTGATTCGATGAGCGTGGAGGAGAATGTTTCGTTTCCTCTGCTTGAGAGTGGCATTCGTGATCGCAAGCGGATTGCGGATCAAGTCGAGAGAGCGCTGGAAATGGTAGGTTTGTCAGGGGAGAGGGCGAAGATGCCGGGGGATCTATCCGGGGGCATGAGAAAGCGTGTCTCGCTGGCCCGGGCCATGATCACGAAGCCGGACTGTCTTCTCTGCGATGAGCCGACTGCCGGTCTCGATCCTGTATTGTCGGATTCGATCGCGCATCAGATCAGGGATCTCACACAGGAAAGCGATATGACTGCCGTTGTGGTAACGCATGATCTCGGAGCCTTGAAAATTGTCGCGGACAGGGCTCTTTTTCTGCAGGATGGAGAGCTCGTTTTCGACGGGGATCTGAAGGATCTATTTTCGTCATCGGAGCCTGCGGTAGTCGAGTTCCTCTCCGCCGGCGGAGGTCGGGGTTAGCTTTCCAAAGCCGTTGCCGCCGGACCTGTTTCGAGGCATACTGGATCGGTCGGATCAATTTCCGGTCTGCAAACGAAACACAATGTCATCCAAGTCCGAGCGAAGTGAATTGCTGGTCGGGATCTTCGTCCTGGTGGGACTGATCCTGCTCGGGGCATTTCTGTTTCAGTTTGGAATTCTCGGGAAAAAATTGGAGAACACCTATCTCGTCCAGGTGGTGGTGCGGGATGCTTCGGGAATCCGGGAAGGAGCCCCGGTTCGACTCGGAGGCGTTGAAATTGGATCGGTAAGGCGGGATCCACAGTTGGGGGAGTCATTTTCGGATCTTCTCCTTGAGCTTGAAATTTACCATGGTCGGCGAATTCCCAGAAACGCCGAGGTCAGGATCGGAACGAGCGGGCTGCTGGGCGACAGCTTTGTCAGGATCACTCCCCCGGCGGGGAGGGCCGAATCTTTCTACGAAGAAGGGGAAAAAATCGAAGCGGCCGGACCGAATACAGTGGATGACCTCGCAACCGGTGCCGTCGCGACGCTGGACCAGGCGGCAGATGTTCTGAGCGAAATTGGAGAATCGGTCAAACAACTCAATGGGATGTTCGAGAAATTCGAGACGGGAGTTCTCCGGGACGAAAATGTGGAGAATCTCACGACGATACTGGAAAAACTGCGAGTTTCTTCAGAGCGATTCGAAGTGGCGACGGCGAGGCTGGAGCCGATTTTCGATCAGACGGAAGAGGCGGCAACGGGAGTGACAGAGGCCGCAGATAAGGCGGATGTCGCATTTGAGAAGGTCGGGGAAAGCCTCGAGGGTTTCGACGAGGCGGTTGGAGCAGTGCCCCCGGTGATGGGCGAACTGGACGAAACGCTCGATGAGTTGAGAGCGACTCTGGCGGCATTGAACGGACTGGTCGGAAAGATCGAGCACGGAAACGGAGTGGCCGGTGCTCTTCTCAACGACGCCGCCTTGCGGAGGGATCTGACTAGCTTCGTTGAAAAGTTGAACCGCAACGGGATTCTGCGCTATCCGAAAGAAGGCGGGGAGAACGCGGCCCGGCTTTCCGGTCAAAACTCACCGACCCGTTTGGCTCCGTCCGTTTCGAAAGAGAAGACCGCCGAAAAAAAAGGATTGTTTCCCTGGTTGAAGAAGAAGGAGTAGGTGACGAAAGTTGCTAAGCGGAATGAAATACCTCGTCATATTCAAACGATTCGAAATCTGGCTGCTTCTCGCAGTGATCGGATTCGTTTTCTATTCCGCTTTTCGACCGGAGGAGAAAGAGCCTGACCCCGTCGTGGAGGTAAAACAACCGGTTGAAGTCGTGCCTTCGATTGTAAAGGCCGAAAGAACAGACTCCCCAGCGGAAGATGCCGGGGAATCTGCGGTTGCGGAAAAGGATCTTCTCGTGGAAGAGGTTTCGATCATTGGTGGCGGCGGGCTGGAACCAAAAGAGGGTCAGGTCGTCGAGGTAACCCTGTTGGCTCGTTCCAACAGCGGCAAGATGGTTCGAGTGGATGAATCCACCTTGAAAGCCGCGACAGACACGGGAACCCCGGTGGCCCACTTTTTTGAACCTTTTAAACGGGAGCAAATGATTCGTCCGGACGAGCCATCCTTGGTCACCGTGCGATTCTGGCTGGAGCAGCCCTCGCCCAAAATGTGGCTCGATTTTCAGGGAGAGCGAACCGAGGTGGTTTTGCCGGAATTAGCTGCGGAATTGTGAGGGGTATGGAAGGCGAATTTCTTCTCATCAACGACAACAATACGCGCACGAAATTTGCGCTCTCGACCCGGTCGGAATTGATCGCTCATGAGGCGCTCTTTTCCGCGGATGTTTCGGTGGAAAGTATCGCAGAACTCCTCGCTTCCTGGAGTTGGAACCGGGTCGTTCTCGCTTCGGTAGTGCCCTCGCACATTTCCACTCTTCTCGAGTCACAAAAAGGGAAAGAGGTCATTCAGATTTCCCACCGGATCCCGCTCGGAGTGGAAGTGGATTTTCCCGATCCGTCCTCGGTGGGCGCGGACCGACTCGCCAATGCCGCAGCCGTTGCCGGTCGCTTTCCGAATGAGCCCGTTGTGGTGGTGGATTTCGGAACGGCCGTCACCTTCGACATTATCGATGCGAGGCCCGCCTATATTGGTGGCGTCATCGCTCCCGGGCTCGATGCGATGCGCCACTATCTGCATCAGCGCACCGCTTTGCTTCCTGAAATCGAATTGGTCCGACCGGATCGGGCCATCGGGAAAACGACGGAGCATGCGATGCAATCCGGCGCTTTCCATGGCTACCGGGGCCTCGTTCGGGAGATTCTTTCTCAAATTGGGGAGGAAATGGGAGTTTCCGCCAAAGTAATCGCGACCGGAGGATATGCGGCATTGATCGCGGAGGATTTTTCTGAGATAGAAGCGGTGGAGTCGCAGTTGACCATGAACGGTCTGCTCAAGATCGCCAATTTGAATTTCCCTGTATGAGCAACCAGCAAGTCATCGGCATCGATTTTGGAGGGACTTCCGTGAAACTGGCGGTTGTCGAAGGGTCGGAGTTATTGACCGATGTCTTCCGCATTCCAACTCAGGATTTTGTCGGAGCGAACCCGCTTATTGCAGCGATTATCGATCAGGTTAAAGAAATTCGGGAGACATTTCCGAACATCGCCGCGATTGGGATCGGAGTTCCCGGTGCCGTCGATTTTTCCACGGGAATCACTTACAACCTGACGAACGTGAAGGGCTGGAGTTCGGTGCCGTTGCGGGACGAAATCCAGCGACTCTCGGGACTTCCGACCGTGCTCGACAACGACGCCAATTGCATGGCGTTTGCGGAATGGAAATTCGGCGCGGGCCAGGGATACCGCAATGTTGTTTGTGTGACCCTCGGGACTGGTGTTGGTGGCGGACTGATTCTCAGCGGGGAGGTGTTTCGCGGAAGTACGTATGCGGCGGGAGAGATTGGCCAGATGAGTATCGACTATAACGGAGTCGAAGGGCCCTACGGGAACTCAGGCGCGCTCGAGCGCTACATCGGGAATCGCCAAATCGCGGAGATGGCGGCCAAGATGTATGAGGAGAAAGGCCTTCCGGTTCCGGAGGATCATTCTCCCGAAGGACTGGCGATATTGGCCCGTGATGGGGATGAAGTCGCGAGAGAGGCATGGAGACGTATCGCGCACTATCTCGCGGCCTCCCTCATGAGCACGATTTACCTCCTGAATCCGGATGCCGTTGTCATTGGTGGAGGTGTGGCCCATGCCGGCGAGCTTCTGTTCGATCCACTTAAAGCCAAGTTGAAGGAGACACTTACCCTGGAGTGTTTCCATCATCTCAGTGTCGTTCCGGCCCGTTTCGGCAATACGGCCGGCATCCTGGGCTGCTCGGCGATGGCCGCGGAATCACTGTAGGACTTTCCAGTCGGCAAACTGGCTCGCGACCGATTGAAAGCAGAGTAGTTTCGCAGCTTCTTTTTGAGAATTGGTGATCGCGGCATTGAGAGCGTCGTCATCCTGCAAAAGGAGGGTGATTCGATCAAAGATGTTTTTCATTCGAATCGATCCATCATCGCTGTATTCGGAAAAGGCGATCTTTTCAATGGTGGAACTCCCCCCGGCACAAATGTTGCGGGCCAGAAGGCAGTCCCCTGCGACTTGCCCGGGAACGGTGCTTCGATCCATTTGATAAACAAGACGGTGGCTGCTGAGCAACTGCATGTAGTCCGGATAGGCGAGGGGGCTTTCCACGATGTGAAAGCATCCGGGGGGGAAGCTTTTCGCCAGTTCGTGAAGAATCGAGAGTCCACCCTTCCTTTCAGAATTGATTACGGTGACGCGGGGGACGTTGTACTCATGCGCGAGGGAAGCGGCGCGGGCAATTGCCTGAATGTGATTGCGTGCCTCGGTCTTAAATTCCCGTGTCCCAATCATGATCCCGACGCGGCTTTCGGTCGGAACGGAAAAATCCCACGCGGGAAAATCGATCGGATACGGTGTCGGGATGAACTTGAGCTTTTGCCAGAATTCGTTCTGATCGACCACTCCGCAGCGGGGTGGCCAGGCCAGGGTGGGCGAGACAACTCCGTCGGCGAGTTCGAGGATTTCTCCGTAGGCGGCAATTGTTTTCGGATTGCGTAGTTGCTTGGTGACCTGGTTGTGACTGCATTCCTTCCAGGAAACGGCCACTTTCATTCCGGCCTGTTTCAATTTTTTAACAGCCTGAAGAGTGATCCAGGTGCGTCGCCGGATGAGGACCAGGACGGCACTGAATCGATCTTTTTCGTCGATCACTTGATTCACGGAATCGAAAAATGCCCCGTAGGTGGCTGCCGCGTAGGCATGAAAGTTGATCGGAGCGTGGATTCCTCTTTCGTATCGCTCCGGTCCCTCACAATAGTCGATGTAAGGGTCTCGTCCTTTCGGATTGAGAACGGCCAGGCGGACCGGTGAGTCGTAGAGAACGGCCATGGGGAAAAAGATGGTGCGCGATACTGGATTTGAACCAGTGACCCCCACCGTGTCAA
>JARGNG010000119.1 GCA_029213265.1 Verrucomicrobiales bacterium
ACTCGGAACCAACGGTTTTGGAGACCGCTACTCTACCAATTGAGCTACTACCCTTTTGCGAAATTAAAAAATTTTCTGCCTATCGGCGGAAAGAGGGGAGCCGACGAATCGGATCCCCTCGCGAGTTTGAGTTGTTCCGCCCGGCTTCCAAGGAAAGCCGGGCTTCGAACAAAAACAGGTCCGTATCACTTAGTCGAGAATATTGGAGACACGACCAGCACCCACAGTACGACCACCCTCACGGATAGCAAAGCGGATTGTCTTCTCCATAGCGATCGGTGTGATCAACTCGACCGTAATCGTCACATTGTCACCAGGCATGACCATCTCGACACCGTCGGGAAGATCACAGGAACCAGTCACGTCTGTGGTACGGAAGTAAAACTGAGGGCGGTAGTTGTTGAAGAAAGGAGTGTGGCGGCCACCCTCGTCTTTACTCAACACGTAAACCTCTGCCTCGAACTTTTTGTGAGGAGTGATGGAACCCGGCTTGGCAATCACCTGGCCACGCTCGATATCATCCTTCTTAAGTCCGCGAACAAGAAGACCAACGTTATCGCCGGCACGACCTTCGTCGAGAAGCTTACGGAACATCTCGATGTCAGTGATGGTAGTTTTCTGAGTGTCGCGGATGCCCACAATCTCAACTTCTTCCATCTTGTGAATGATACCACGCTCAACACGACCGGTAGCAACCGTTCCGCGTCCTTCAATCGAGAACACGTCCTCGATCGGCATGAGGAAGTCCTGATCGATCGGACGATCCGGCTCAGGAATGTACTCATCCACAGCCTGCATCAACTTCATGATGTTCTCCTGCTGAGTAGCGTCACCCTCAAGAGCCTTGAGAGCAGATCCGCGAACGATCGGAATGTCGTCACCGGGGAACTCATACTGGCTGAGGAGCTCACGAACCTCCATCTCAACGAGATCAAGAAGCTCTTCGTCGTCGACCTGGTCGACCTTGTTGAGGAAAACAACGAGAGCAGGAACACCAACCTGACGGGCAAGCAGGATGTGCTCACGAGTCTGGGGCATAGGACCATCCGCTGCGGAAACAACGAGGATACCTCCGTCCATCTGTGCAGCACCGGTGATCATGTTCTTCACATAGTCAGCGTGACCGGGGCAGTCCACGTGAGCGTAGTGACGGTTCTCCGTCTCATACTCCACGTGAGCAGTTGAAATTGTAATTCCACGCTCGCGCTCTTCAGGAGCTCCGTCGATCTCGTCGTAGGCGCGCTTTTCAGCAAAGCCCTTTTCGGCAAGCGTTGAGGTGATAGCAGCGGTGAGAGTAGTCTTCCCGTGGTCAACGTGACCAATGGTACCTACGTTCACATGCGGCTTATTCCGTTCGAATGATTCTTTAGCCATCGTCGTTTGGTTTTTTAGTTGGTTATTGTCGTTTTGAAAATCGACTCTCCAGCGACAGGATTTGGTAAGCTACCGCTGCGTATTCGCAATCTGTTTTCTTTTCGTAATCTAATCAATTCCTGCACTTCAAAGAGTGGAGCTCTTGACGGGATTTGAACCCGTGACCTCTTCCTTACCAAGGAAGTGCTCTACCCCTGAGCTACAAGAGCCTTTCAGCACCTTGAGCTTCGAAGACCATCAGGATCCGTCCGATCTTATAACTCAGGCAGCCAGTCTTGCTGGGAGGCAACAAACCTCCGGAAACCTTACCCTTTAGGGAGGAAACTCGGAGGCAACGTGCAATCCACCAAAATTAGCGGCGAAAACTACTCGACGGGCTGCATCTGTCAAAAAAATATTATCAAAAGCGTAAAATTTTCGTCAATTGGAGCTCATTCGTGGCCGGAATCGCGAAAATCAGGCTGTTTCGGGGTCAATATCGCGGAAAAAGCGCCGAATCTTCACGGCTTTCCCGTTCGTTTCGTCCACATCGATCACTGCACCCCGGAGGCCAACAATCCCCCTTGCTACGGGAAACCGCTGCGGCATCGACGTACGAAATCTCTCGAGAATGGGTTCGATCTCCCTTCCGAGGATCGAATCGACAGGGCCGCACATGCCCGCATCGGTCAGAAAGGCGGTTCCACCGGGAAAAATCGTCTCATCGGCGGTCTGGACGTGCGTGTGGGTCCCGATAACGGCGGAGACAAGGCCGTCCATCGCCCGTCCCATCCCAATTTTCTCGCTCGTCGTTTCGGCATGAAAATCGATCAAGATGACCTGAACGTCCTCTTCCTCGCGCAACCTCTCCACTTCCGCTTCGACGATGGGAAACGGATTTTCGAGCGGTGGTTGGATGAAACTTCGCCCCTGCGCGTTCACGACAGCCACGTTCCCTTTTGCCGTCTCCAACACAATCGATCCGCTTCCGGGGGTTCCTTCCGGGTAATTGATGGGTCGAAGAACGCGGGGCTCAAGGTCGACAAACTCGACAATTTCCTTCTGATCCCAGATGTGATCCCCGGAGGTAATCACCGCAATACCGGCCCGCATCAGATCGATCGCGATTTTCGGAGTGATCCCCCGCCCTCCGGCCGAGTTTTCACCATTCGCCACGATAAAGTCGATTTCCTCCTCCGCTTTGATCGCCGCAATATTTCCGATTACCGCTTTGCGGCCCGGTTCTCCCACAATATCTCCTAGAAATAGAATCCTCAGCATGCTTTGGTTACTTCGCTGGGATTTCCGTTGGAGGAAACCGAAAAGTTTCATTGCCTTGAAAGAAGCACTTCGCAATCAACTTCGCTCTCAGCCGGATTGGTTCGCGTGCCCCCGGCTCCCTTTGCCTGCTCTCGGCGCAGTTTTTTTGATGGCCGCTTTTTTCGCCGGAGCCGGTCAGGCCGTCGCATCTGACACCCCGAAGCCACACATTGCCCGCCTCGGCACGGCCCCGGACTGGTCGGAACTCGACCCGTTCCAGAAGACGATCACCCGTGAGGAGTTTGTCTACCTGCTTCAACACTGCTACGCCCGCAGTCCGGAGGAATTCGATGATCTTATACACATCCAGGAAGACCGGGCGCTCATTCTCAAGCAATCGAATTTCCCCGAGAAAGGCTGGTACGATCTACGATTCCGGACCCAAAACCACCTCTCCGCAGACGCCCCAAAATTCTGGAAACGTCCGGTCGACCTTCCGGATCTCGAACCAAACTCGACCCGCCCACTCGAAGGTTTGACCATTGCCGTCGATCCGGGACACATCGGCGGAAAATGGGTGACCTGGGATGATCGGCATTTCAAAATCGGCAAAGACACCATCGAAGTGCGGGAGGGGGAAATGACCCTGACCGTCGCGAAGATCCTGGAACGCGACCTTTCCCTTCTCGGTGCCAGGGTCATCCTGACTCGATACACCAATGATCCCGTGACCGAAGAGCGCATCGAAACGCTCCAGGAGGAAGCGCGCGACTACCTCAAGCAGCGAAACCTGGTTCCCTCCTCCGGGCTGATCGCCAGTACCGCGAAAAAGATGTTCGCCATCTCGAGTGAGATCCGGTCCCGGGGTGATTTGCTGAACACGACGATTCAGCCCGACCTCGCTCTTTGCCTGCACTTCAATGCCTCCCCCTGGAATTCCCGGCGCCCCACTTTCCGGAGTCCGAACCATCTGCATCTTCTTATCAACGGCTGCTACAGCGGCGGGGAAATGCGGGAGGACGACACCCGCTTTGAAATGATCATGCGAATCCTGCAGCGGGTCTACTACGAGGAGCTGGCTTTATCGGACATCATCGCAAACAAGATGCGGAAGGAGACCCGGCTCCCCGCCTTTCACTACGATGGCACCAATGGCATGTCGGTGAATGACAACGAACTGGTCTGGGCCCGGAATCTTCTCGCGAACCGTGTCTTTTTCTGTCCGGTCGTTTTCTTCGAGCCCTACTGCATGAATCACCGCGAGATCCACGCCCGCGTCCAGGAAGGGGAATACCCCGGCCTGCGCGAAATCGACGGCATCTACCGGAAGAATATCTACCAGGAATACGCCGACGGAATCACTGCGGGGCTCGTCCGATACTATCGGCAGAAGCGCTAGGGTCGGGATCTTCTATTCGTAGAACTTCGGTTCAACACCGATGGAGCCGGTGATCCTCTGAATGTATTCCCCGGGGTTTTCCTCGAAATCAGCCAGGTTCGCTTTGGTTTCCTCCAAGCGGGTGCTCAGCTCCAAACGCTCGGCTTCGAGCGAATAGTTTTCCCGATCCAGAAACTCCTCGAGGCAGCGAATGTGATCCCGCATCATGCGGAGTCGGAGATCCTTTTTCGCCGTCAGTCGATCCTGATACCAGTCACTCGCAAGAACCAGGTCCCTGTCAAAGAGACCTCGAACCTCCGGATCGTGAATCGTTTTCCCTTCAAATTCCCCGTAGGCCATGATGTGGAGAATGGCCCGCAGTGGAGGGATCGCGAGATCAATCCCACCGTCTTCGAAGTAGGCCATGGCGACCCGCTGCTGCGTTTCCGTGATGTTCTTGATCCCGTCGACAAACTGCTCGTGATCCTGAAGCTCGGGCCGGAGCATGTCCTCGGTGAATACGCTGCCCGGCTCGGTGAACATTCTTCCGAAAAACATCTCCACGAATTTGGAGGTAATCCGGTAACCGAGGCGACTGGCGCAAATGGTCTCGCCTTCCTCATCGAAGTCCTGCATCGCTTCGAGGTAGCCATTTTCGATCAACCATTCCGGGCGTCTCTCATGGAGAAACATCCGGCTCCAGATTTCCGGAACCACGAGACTGACATCGTGATCGACCCGGTACTTCGGCCCCACATATCCTGCCGCCGTCGAAAAGCCCTGGTAGCCGGTCATCAGGTAACTGAGAAGTGCTGCATTCAAATCAACCACCGGAAGCAATGCATTGAACGGCCCCTTCGTGAGTGCGCCTTCCGACCCCGCTCCTGTCGTCGAGGGAGATTTTCCGGTAAGGCTGGCCACGAAATCCATAAACAACTCCGGAAGCTCCTGGTAGTGAATCGGGCCAAACACGGCGAGCGGACGAATTCCGGCTTCCTTGTTGCCGGGATTGTTGCGACGACCCGGGAGCACGGCGTGAACCGGATTGTAGACGGGATGGTCGAGAGAAATCCGGCGGTAAAGCCGGGATCCCACCTCTGCCAGATACTCCGCTCTCGGATTCTCGAGGTCGGGACGATTCTGGAGGTAGCGCGGATTCTCACTCGGCTTCCCTTCGACAATGCGTGGGTGAGCGGAACTGATCCCGTATCCGGGACCTGATTTTGCCTTGGCAAAGCGCTTCAGGGTCTTTCGAAGAGGTTCGGTGAAGTAACTGAAGCGGATCGCATCGGAGACCATCTCCCTGCCCTCCTCACGGGTCTTGGGCTCGTAGTTGGAGAAGAAATTCCCCCCCTTGGAAAAGTCGAGCTCGGTTTGCTTGTCGTAGCCGCGATGGATCGCTTCATCGGGGCGCTGGAAAAGCCGGTATTCGCAATTCGTGGTGAATTTGTAGGCCGGAAAACGAACGTCAGGATGAAGTAGCCCCTCGTCGATATCGCCGGCAGGCACCGTGATGGACGCGGTGATGTCGTCTTCCCGTTGTAGTTTGGTTGCCGGGGAAAAATCTTTCCGCAGGTCAAACATTCGCCAGGAACCGTCCCGGGAGTAGCCGACCCGAATGTAGCCGGTCATCACCTGATTGAGTCGGTATTTCAAGAGCACCCCCGACTCCCCGTTGATACTGTCGACGCGAAAGCGGCTTCTCCAGTTGTCTTTCCATCCCGGCTTCCAATACCGCTTCAGAGTCAGGATGAAATCCCGGACACTGCGGGGAATCGTGGAGATGAATTCGTTGTATTCATCGGTGAAAGCAGTGCTCGGCGTGAAGAGACGCATGACCGAACCGAGAGAGCGGTCCGAGGCAAGAATACCGCGGCTCGGCTTCCCGGGCTCGTCGGGATGCTGAAAACGATCGCCGTAGTCGCGCTTGAGAAGTTGCTCCACGAGAAACATGTCCTGCTCAAATCGCGGCATGATGACCGGCCCCTCCTCCATCGCATCGGAAAGGGATTTGGAAATCTCGGATTTTCCTCCGCCCGAAACCGTGCAGGGCTTATGACAAAAGGTTCCTTCCGCATTGGTCCCGACAAGGCGCCAGCGCTGCCCGGCCGATGGCTTGCGCATCTCCACCTTGTAGCCGGAGGGAAGGACGTAACTCCGCTCCGGTTGCAGGGGAATCGTTTTCGACTCCCCCTCCTTCGTCCAGGTGACGGTCTGCTCGCGCAGGTCGATGTCGGCGTCCTCCGGAATGTAGAGAATGGACGAATACGCCTTGTCGATTCCGTACCCTTCCGGCTGGACGTCCATGAGATCGCCATACCGCTCTGCCACTTCAGCAAAGGTATGGTCCACCTCCTGGCGGAAATCACTCAGGGAAAAATGCTCCCCGAGATCAAAGGAGGGAAACACCAACGCGCCCCCGGCGTGCTCTTCCTCGGAGAGTCCATAGAGATTGGCGGCGTAGCTGATCTGGGTTTTGACCTCTTTCTTGCA
>JARGNG010000120.1 GCA_029213265.1 Verrucomicrobiales bacterium
GTAACGCCACCCGGAAGGCGACATCCTATCCCTACAATGGCCAATGGCTCACGTGTCGATGATTGATCTTCAGACATGTTCTGGTTTGGTGGAAAATAACAACGAAAAATCGAGTCAAGACAATGCTTCCCTCGGTATTCTACTCACAAAATAGATCAAAAATCTATGAAACAAATCAGTTCAAAGAACGAATCCCCGCCCTATCTGATCGTCTCCGTAAGGACGCTGATTTAAAGGCCAATCTTACAGAGAGTCAACAGGGTATGACGAGAGGTTTAACAGTGTTAAATTACTAAGATTTCTAGAATTTCTTCCCCTTCAGGGAAGGAGGTCGCTCACAGCCTCCCGCTCTTCCCGCAATTCCTGGACCGAAGCGTCGATCTTGCCCCGGCTGAAGTCGTCGATAGGAACATCCTGAACGATCTCCCAGTTCTCCCCGTCGGAACGGATCGGGAAAGAGGAAATCAAGCCCTCATCGACGCCGTAGGAGCCGTCGGAACAGACGCAAACGCTGTTCCAGTCCCCTTCCGCAGTCGGAGTGGTGAGTCCGCGAACCGTATCAACCACCGCATTGGCAGCAGATGCGGCGGAGGAAAGACCCCGTGCCTCAATAATCGCGGCACCGCGTTTCTGAACGGTTTCAATAAATTCTCCCTGCAACCAGGCGTCATCACCGATTTTCTCAGCGGCAGCGACCCCGCCGATTTTTGCATTCGTGAAATCCGGATACTGAGTCGCAGAGTGATTCCCCCAGATGGTTGTGTTCGTCACCTCACTGACATGCACTCCCGCCCGGCTGGCGAGTTGGCTTTTGGCACGGTTCTCATCGAGACGGGTCATCGCAAACCAGCGATCATTGCGAACCTCGGATCCGCTGTTCATCGCGATGAGACAATTCGTATTGCAGGGGTTGCCAACGACGAGGGTGCGAACGTCAGAAGCACCGTTCGCGGCAATCGCTTTCCCCTGTCCTGTGAAGATTTTCCCATTGATACCGAGAAGATCGCCCCGCTCCATACCCGCCTTGCGGGGAACACTCCCCACGAGCAGCGCCCAGTTTACATCGGAGAAGCCGACGTCCAGATCAGAACTCGCCTGAATGTCTTCGAGTAAAGGAAAGGCACAGTCATCGAGCTCCATGACAACGCCTTCGAGGGCTTTCATAGCGGGCTCGATTTCGATCAAATTGAGGGCGACTTTCTGGTCCGGTCCGAACATCGCACCGCTGGCGATACGGAAAAGGAGGGAATAACCGATTTGACCGGCGGCACCGGTCACTGCAACTCGAATGGGCTTACTCATTTTTCTGGATGTGGGAATAGGTTGTTTCTGAAAATAAAGGGTAAAACAGCGGGACTGTGCTCGATTCAGGAAGGATTCAGAAACCGCCCACACTTCGCGCGCGTCCGGTTTCGTTCAAGACGTTTTTTGTCATCTCTCGCAGATCCCCATGATCTTCGTGGGCCAGCAGGTCGCGGGAGGAAACCGGAAGCCGGTAGCTCCAATTGGTTCCATCCAGCACCCCGGGAACATTGATCCGGTCGCGCTCACTGAGCAGATCCGTGATCATCACCGCGACGCGGTCGGAATGGGAAAACGAAAGCTGTCGGAACAGCGCGGTCCAAACCCCATCGCTATAGTCGGGAGCCACCTCATCAGGGCGCTCAATTCCGGCGAAAGCGCAGAGAATCGCCAGAAAATCGCGGGCCTCGGTCCATTCGGGGCTGTCCACTTCCGTAGTTTCCATCGTTTGCTTCGCTGCGTCCCACTGAGTCGCTAACGGCGCATGATCGTGCGTCGCGTAGGTCGCAAAGGAACAGGCCGGATACTTCAATCCAGAGGTGACGTGCCCGTCCGTGAATTCCCACTGGGGAACCTTCATACCGGCAATGCCCAATTGATCGAGAGAGGGCCGCACATAAGGCGGAACGGTTCCCAGATCCTCCGCGATCACCTCCGCGTCACCGGCAGCGTCCTGGATCATGCGAAGGTATTTTTCCCCGTCCTTGCGATTGGAAATGCGATTTTCTTCCGATTCGTCGTCCAGCGGACGGAATCCGGGCAGGCGCCCGTCACAGCGTTCGGCAGCTTCATCGTGAGAAAGCGGGAGAAACTCTTCATTTCTCACAGGATTCCACGGAAAGGAATAGATCCGGTAAAACCCGAGGGCGTGATCCACCCGAAACATGCCGAAAATCTCGGTCGTTTTCTCGATCCGCTGACACCACCAATCGTAGTTTCGGTCCTCGATCACATCCCAGCGATAGTTCGGAATTCCCCAGTTCTGGCCCCACTTCTGAACGAATTCATCGTCCTTGAAGAGAGTCTCCGGTGGTGCTCCGCCATACCAGTCGAGATCAAAAATATCGAGGTTTGCCCAGACATCCGTGCTGAAGAGGCTCACCCCGAACGGAATGTCCCCCATCAGGCAGATATCTTTCGAAGCGGCGTATTCAGCAACCTCTTTCCACTGGCCGAAAGCGAGCCACTGCACATAGGCGTAGTAGCGTAGCTCGCGATCAATCTCGTCCGCTTTTTCCTTCGACTCACCAGCCTCCGCCGTGAGCGCGGCAATGGCCTTGTCTTTCCCGCGATACTTCTCCTCCCATTCCTGCCAAACCTGGCTTCCCCCTTCTTTCGCCATCAGGTAGCGGAAAACGCAGTAGTCGTTGACCCAGTCTGCTTCTTTCTCAAGAAAGGCCTCGAAGGCTTCCGCACGGACATCCACTCTTCCGAAGACATTCGCCATAAAACCTTCGTAGGCCGCGCGCAAAAGCCCGTGCTTCAGTTTGCGAACCGAAACGTAGTCGACATTCCCGGAATTCAGGGTCTCGACATCGTAGTCACCGATGACCTTTTCGAATGCCTCCCTCGACAGATCAGAAAGAGTCTCGGAGCGGCAATCCAGAGTCATCGGCTCGATCGCCACCGAGCTGATCGCGTTGTAGGGGCTGTTATCCGGCCCCGTTTCATTGATCGGAAGAAGCTGGATAAATCCAAACCCGGTTTCGGACGCGAAGCTCACAAATTCATGCAAACTCGAAACATCCCCGATTCCGAGATCGTTTTCTCCACGCAGGGAAAACGCCGGGACCAGAATCCCGGCAAGTCTGCGATTCATACTGTGTTTTGTCTCAGGCATACCGCTTGGGTGATTGAACTACAGGGACTTGTCTTTTCCTATTCTCGCAAGACCTATCCTCGCAAGATCCGGACCAGATCTTCACGAACGAAGAGATTTCAGCTTCTCGTTTCGATCAAAGAGGTAATCAAGAATCTTTCGTGGCTCCTGAAGGGAGGAACTGACCTGATTTTCCTTTGCCCGCTTGCGGAGACGACGGGGAACTTTCAAATACGTATCCGGGAGAAACCAATAGCTCTCCTTCCCCTCCCTCAATGCCTTTTTTGCATTTTCGTAATTCGTTGCCACAGAGTCACGAATCGGCACTTCTTCCTCTACTTTTTCAAAAACTCCAAACAGGTTTCCCGGCATCACTTCGAGGCTGACTTTGCGTAGACCGGCCCGGGCGGCGACCGCCTCCAGAGTAATCGCATCGAATCCGAAAAGGTGACCGTCGTGCCACTTGTGCGCGAAATGCATTCCCGGAAAAAGAATGTCGGGAACTTCGATCATGAACCGTCCGCCGGGCTTCAGATACTCCGCCATGCGCTTCAGATCTTTGACCGGCTCGGCAAGGTGTTCCAATACCTGGAACAAAGTCAGCAGGTCGAAAGACTCCCGCTCGAACACCGAGTCCTGATACATTCCGAGGAAAACATCCACATCGTAGGAATCGCGGGCAAAGGTCCCGTAGCCCTGATTCGGCTCCACCCCGTAGGAATCGTTTCCGAGCTGGTTCATAAGATAGACCCACTCCCCTCCCCCCGCGCCGATATCGAGACAACGGAGGCCGGATTTGATTTCCACTCCCGCGTGCTTCATACGCTCCAGGGCAACGTAACCGGCCCGATAGACATGCTTGGGCTTCGGGCGCACCACGCTCTTATATGTCTTGCGGTATTCGTCCCGGTAGTAGCCGGCCAGATCCTCGATCGGGAGCGGGTCCACGTAGACAATCCCACTCGCTTTCGCCATCACATTGCGGAGCGGATGGCCCTCGCGGGCTTTCGTCGCGACGACTTCACACTCATAGGTCCCAGTGATGGGGCACGGTCGGTCAGCTTCAATCAATTCAGGTTCAGATCCCATGGTTCACTCGGGGGAAAATACGGATCATTCCCGTAACACAAATCAAGCGAATCGCGAGCGCTAAAGTCCCAGCGCCGTTCTTGGATTGGCGGAAAAAACGGAACGGACCTCCTCCTCTGAAAAACCGAGATGCTGAATGAGATTTTCCACCACCTGCTGTCCCCGCACCGTCGAACCCGCCAGGTTTGGAGATCCGGGACGGCGCGCAACGCCGCTCTCATCGATTTCGACGGGTGCCCCCGACAGTTCATATGTTCCCGGACCGAGTCCCGCAGCGAGAATGGCGTCCGTCGTCACGATACTTCGTTCGAGTCCGACCAGTTTGATGTAGTTCTGCAACGCGAACCAGGGAACGTGTGCTCCATCCGGAATGAACCCGACCCAGAGCTGCCCTGAAAGCGATAGAACCCGCTGAATGAAATTGTCATGCCGCGGTAGATCCACCGGACAGCCGTTCCCCAGATGGGTGATCATCGAAAGCCCTGCATCGATCGATCGTTTCAAGGTCTCCAGGTTCGGGTCGCAGTGTCCCGCCGAAACGGTCACGCCCTCCCCGACCAAATACGAAGTCGTGCGCGCCCCCTCGTCAAATTCCGGAGCCAGGGTGAGCAATCGAATCAACCCACTCCCCGCCCCGAGCAATCTTTTTGCATCCTCCACATTCGCAGGTACTACCGCATCCGCCGGATGCGCTCCCACATAACCCTCGACCGGACTGATGAACGGTCCCTCGACATGAAAACCGGCAATCACCCCGGCCACAAAGGGGTCCGCCTCCCGGATCCGGACGAAATTCTCGAGCTTGGCTTGAAGCGACTCCACATGATCGGTGATCATCGTTGCCAAAATTTGCTCAATTCCGTCCGCCCGCAGCGCTTCGCAGGCTTTACGGCATTGCTCTGCCGTCAAATCGGCCGAGCAAAAATCAACGCCGGCGTATCCGTTTACCTGTAGATCGAAGAACCCCATATCCAAGCCTCACTCTGCCACAATCACCGGAGCCTCGGGAAGCGCATTCAAAAACGTTTTCCCGTATCGCTTTGTCAGAATCCGATTGTCAAGAAGCACGACCATTCCTTCATCCTCCCCGCTTCGAATGAGTCGTCCCACCCCCTGGCGAAGTTTTAAAATGGCTTCCGGCACACTGTATTCCATGAAGGAGTTTCCTCCGCGTTCTTCGATCTGCTCAAGACGGGCCTGCGTCAGAGGATGATCCGGCACCGCGAACGGCAAGCGGGTGATAATGACATTCGTAAGCGCCTCTCCCGGAACATCGACCCCCGTCCAGAAGCTGTCGGTTCCGAACAGCACACTGGAATGATCGCGCTTGAATTCCTCAATCAACTGCCCCCGTGACTGCCCTCTGCCCTGAACGAGCAACTGAAGCGATTCCTCATCGAAAAAATCAAACATCGCATCCGCAACCCGCTGCAACAGCGAATAGCTTGTGAAGAGAACGAAGGCACTGCCTTTCGACTTCTTCACAAAATGGCCGACCCATTTGATAAGCGCCTTCTCGTAGGCATCCTCGTTGGGCAGCGGCATCTCCTTGACCAGATGAATCGTCATCTGCTCCTCGTAGTGAAACGGGCTCCCGATCTGAATGGACTCCACTTCCTCCGCTCCCACCCGATTCCGAAAGTAGTTCAGGTCGCGGTCCCCGATTCCCAAGGTCGCACTGGTAAAGACAGCGGGACGGTTCCTTTCGAAAAAGACCGGGCGGAGAAGTTCCGATACATCGACCGGCGCCGCATTCAGACTGATCGATTCCCGGTCGCTCTTTTCCACCCAGTAAACCAGCCCGTCCTCGCTTTGATCGAGAAAGGTCGCCAGTGCCGCCCTCGCATCCGCCATCCGGCGCGCGAGTTCGGTTAGTTCATTTTTGACCGATTCATTGGCAAGATCCGCCACCGTTCGGGCCCGGCGTCCCACTTCGATCAACCCGGCCCCGAGGGTGTCTTCGACAAACTCCGGATCCCGGATTCGAAACTCCCTCCCGTAGTCGCTCCACTGGCAGGTGTGCTCAACCTCTTCGAAAAACTCGTCGATGTCATCCAGCAACTTCATCGTCGCCCGTCGGCCCTGGCTGTCTCCCGTCAGCGAAAAGAGCCCCTTCTTGTTCTTGGGATTGAAGA
>JARGNG010000031.1 GCA_029213265.1 Verrucomicrobiales bacterium
CGGGTGACAGCAATCCGAACATCAACAATGTCGATCTGTCCAACACACTCGATAGCGGAACGAACGTGGTCATCACCACGAATTTTGGAACTCTGTTCGAGCAGGGGAATATCACGGTCTCCGACCGGGTGGAATGGTATCAAAGCACGGCCACTGCGCCCGGGACTCTCTCCCTACTTGCGATGGGTAGCGTCTTTTTCAACGACAGCGTCCGCAGCGCCGGAACCGGTGGGTTGAATGTTGTGGCTGGTTGGGACGGCATGACGGGGATCGTGGATCCACTCCTGAATAACCATCCCCAGAATGACAATCTTCCCGGCGGAGTGGATATGGCTGCCATTTTTGCCGGAATGAATTACGACGGCGATACCGAGAATGACTCGGCCGGTCGTTTGGGTGGTTCCGTGTTCATTTCCAGCACCGCAACTCCCCGCGGAGTCAGCGTCGGTTCCCGCTTCGGGGATACTAATGTGCTCGGCCATGATTTGATCATGAGGGGCGGCAACGGCAGTGATGAGCGCTACTCGCAGCTTGGTTTCGCCGACAACGGGACGGAGTACCAGATCGGAGCCAATCATGGAAACTACAATCGCCGCAATGAGTGGTGGGGAAGTGATGCTGCTGCTGATGGAACCGGATTTTCAGTGACGGGAGCGGTTACCGGAGCCAACTACATCGCTCTCCTCGGAGGCACTCGCGATGCTGGAGGAACTTTTGATGGTGCCGGAAGTGGTGCGAACGGAAATATCACGGTCTCTATGAACGGTCTTCTCGATATGCGGACCGGAAATGGAAACCGGAGCTACGTCCAGATTGGACACGGTGGTAGCGGTCAGGCCGGATTTGAAGTGGAGCGGAATACTAACAATGCCGCGAATGTGACGAGGGTCACCCGCGATGGGCATCTCATTGATCCGGGCGACAACGGCCGGATGTTCTTCAGTTCTACGTGGCGCTCCAATTTGGAGACGAACCCTTTTAATGCTCTCGACGGCGCGAATGTGAACAACTATGCGGTTCGCGGGGATGTTTCGGTGCGGGTTCAGGAAACCGCTCTCGTCCTGGCGTCGAACGGGCTTTCAACTGGAACGGCGGCTGCTCTCAATGCCGCCAATAATGACGGTAGCGACGGCATGTATGCCCAGATCGGTCATGGTGGAGCGGAGAATCATGGTAGTTTCCACGGCGCTGTCTCACTGACTGCGGAAGGCGCTCGCGGCCTCGCTGATGTCGGCCCGGGAACCCCCGAGGGAATCGGAATTGACCTGATCGGCGGTCGTTCCACTCGCCGTTACGTGCACATTGGTAACGGTTCGACAGCGGAAGGAAACCGTCGAACGATCTTTGATCAGACCCGCAGCGGGGAAGTGACCGTGAGTGCAACAACCGGTGCGATCCGTATGCAGGGATACAACGAGCCGGTTACCGGGGGGAGCGAGAGTTCATGGACCTACGGACACATCCAAATCGGTCATGGCGGTTCCTACCAGAGTGCGCCGGCTTCCGGTGGACAGTTTGTGCCCAACGGTGGTGCCAATCTATCAGGAACGCCTGACAACTCTTCTTCAGGCAATATCACAGTATTTGCCGGTGGAACCTACCAGGATTCGCGATACGACTCAGTTCTCGGTGCGGGGTCTGACATCGGGATCGGGGCGCAGAGCGGTAACAGCGCCCACGCCTACACCATGATTGGTCATGGCGGTATGAATATGCGGGCGGCTACCAATGCAGGGTATCAGGGCGACATTGATGTTCAGGCTGACCAGGGAGATATCCTCTTTGCCGGTGGTGGTGATCAGCGGGTCAACCGGGACTGGGGATATGGACGGAATGGAACCCAGATCGGTCACGGTGGACGGGATGTCGATGGTGCGAAAGGTGGTTTGATCAATGTTTTGGCAGGCCAGGGCGCTGGAGCGACAGACGGTGATATCTACTTCTCGACCGGTCGCCATTACGAAAGTCCGGCCCAGATTGGTCACGGTGGCTTTGCCGCTCATGGTGATCTTAACAGTGCAGAAAACGCAGCCGATATTTCCGTTACAGCCCTCGGGAAAATCGAATTTTTCTCTGGGGCGTCCGGCGAGAAAAACGCCCTTGAGGTCTCACAATCTTATGCGGATTGGTGGTTCAACGAGCGTAATAGCAACCGGAGCCGTTCGGGACAGTACAACGCGAATGACCGCTACATCATGATTGGTCACGGTTCGAGCGATGGTGATTTTATCATGCCGAATGCTCAGGACATTACGGTGACTTCCGGAACCGGTGATGTTGCCAATCAACTTGGTGGGGCTGACGGGGATGTGAATACCGGCGGGATCACCTTTACCGCTGGAGACATGGATCAGGATTTTGCCATGATCGGTCACGGCGGCTATTCGAACGGAGCGAATGACACGAATGGATTTAACGGAGACATCTCTGTGATCGCAAATGGTGGATCAATCATTTTTGACAGTAGTGCTCAGGGCGGACAGCGCTTTACTCGTCAGACTCGCTCCATCGATGGAACTGCAACAACAGGCATCATCATGCAGGCCTACGACTCGAACACTCAGGCCTTTGTTCAGATTGGAAACGGCGGATACCAGAGTCGGGGAAATCATTCCGGTGAAATTACGATTTTCAGTAACGGGGGGATCGATATGCTTGGCGCGACGACGAACCCCCTGACCGATATTTCCTTTTCCGTTGCCAATGGAGATAATCTTACGCATCTGAGCAATGGCGTCGATACGGCCAATAGTATGGCTAACGTCTATATGTCCTTGGGTGCTCTCACCGATACGGCAGCCACGACAGCGAACGAGAATACTGCCACCGGCGCAGCCTTTCTCGCGCGCGCCAACGTGAAGCCGGGGTCGGTTCGGATCGTACTCTCGGATGGAACCATCATCACGGATCGTCCGGACGCAGGAAGCGACGAGCGGACAAGCTTCATTGAAGACCAGGACGGGAACACGGTCGGGGAAATCGTGTATGACCAGGCGATCGTTCGTTTTAACGCAGCAACCATTGGAAGCGGTAATTCCAATGTCGTCAGCGTGGACTACCAGTCCATCGGCGGTCGCAGCGAGCACAACTATGCTCAGATCGGTCATGGCGGTTTCGATGCAGATGGGGTGAATGGCAATACGACTGATGGCGGGAATTCTGGCAATATTTCCATCCAGGCAGCGAGCGATATCCGGATGCATGGTGGAGCGTATCACCGCAGTTACACCCAGATCGGCCATGGAGGAAACTCCAACCGGGGTGCTCACAGTGGAGATATTACTATTGGTCTTTCGCCTGGAACTACAGGTGGAAAGTTAGAGGTTTTGGCGGGAACTGGTGGACATCGTCACTTTGACTACCAGGCGTATGGACAAGTGGGGCACGGTGGTTTCGATGCTGATGGAAATCACTATGGTGACATCCGAATCACAAACGGGGTCGGTGCCGATGGCCGCGGTGTTTTTCTTAAAGCAGGATCTACGCAGGATAGCACCGTGCAAATTGGACACGGCGGACGTAGCGCTCGTTCGGGAACAGGGGATGGAGCGAATGCCTTCGGTCTCAACGGGGACATCGTGATTCGCACGGATGGTGACGTAGCCGTGATTGCCGGAACGGGCTCACGGAACAATGACACCTGGAATGACGATTTCCGTATCTGGGGACAAATTGGACATGGTGGGCTCGATGCAGACCCATCGAACAACAATACGAATAACTTCGGCCAAAACGGTGGAGTTGCATTCACTCGCACAGCGATCGGTGACACCAATGCGGGAACTGCTGGTGTCGGAGAAGAAAAATGGGGGCACTTCGGGGACATTTCTGTTATCACGACAGGAGGCGATATCAGCTTCATGGGAGGTAGCACGGTCGCCCTGGCTGACCGTCTCGATTCTGACGGAAACGTCCTTCCGATTACGAACGATCCGTCTCTTGTAAGTAATGGTGACGGCCACGGGCGTTATCACTACGCGATCGGAGGACATGGAGGTCTTTGGACCGGTGGGGATCACCACGGAAATATCGAATTCATCGCGGAAGATGGTTCTGTAAATGTGGTGGGTGGAATGTTCACTTCCAGGAGCGGTCAGGATAAATACAACTTTGCTCAGATTGGTCACGGTGGTGCTGATGATCAAGGGCATACAGGTCGTAGCGATGAAATCATTCGCGTTCATGGCCTCGGTAATACGGGGAACGTCGTCGTTGCTGCGGGTGATGGACGCTCCAGCAGTGCGCAGATCGGCGGAGGCGGTAGAAACTTTGACGGAACTCACCTCAGTGATATTGAGGTTTGGGCAGGAAACGATATCGTCATGCAGGGTGGTTTGACCAACGCTCGAGTTGTCAGTCGAATCGGCGAATACGGTGACATCAATGGAACCAACGGCGGAAACGGTAATGACTTGAGCGAGTTCAACGCATTCTGGGGGACCGGAGGGATGAACTACCTCCTCATGGATCAGGCTGCCGCTGCCGGCGGAGGGCAGAAGACCAAGCTTATTGGTGAAAATATCCAGGCCGGAACAGTTGAGTTCCGCCTTCAGACGAATGTATATGATGGCAACGTAGCTGCGGACTTTGTTGATGATGGAGCAGGTAACATCGTCCCATTTGGTGGTGGTGCTGCCGTTGGAACGATTGATTACGTGACCGGTGAGATTACTTGGAACACTGCCGTTCTTGGCTCCGATACAGCAAATCAGCCCGATATTTTTGTGAATTATGATCACGAGAATTTCAACATCAATGACAGCATTCGGACGTATGCGCAGATCGGTCATGGCGGATACGAAACTCGATCCAACACCGCTACTCACGCGGAAGGAGCTGGAGTGAACACTGGACACACGGGTGACATCGATGTCCGCGCAGGTGTGGATGCGACTGGCGCGTTCAATGGAGGCGGCGGCCAGATTATTGGTAAAGCCGGAAATGACCGTCGTACATATGTTCTGATCGGTCACGGCGGAACGGATTCAATTGCACCATCAGGTCATTTCTACTCTGGTTCCATTACAGCAAATGCTGACGGAGGAATTGATTTCCGTGGAGGACATGGGATGACGGATAACCAGAATGTGGCCTTCAACTTCGGTGGCGATGGAAATATCGAGAGCGTTACTCAGGGGCGCAACAATGCAGGGATCAATGATCTCGATTTCAATTTCGCGATGATTGGCCACGGTGGTCACAATTCCGACGCTGACGGAGCACTCGATAATAACTCCAACGACCCGCTTTCAACACGCGAGGGACACCATGGCGATATCAGCATTACAGTGAACAATGGAGATGTTGATTTTGCGGCAGGCGGTACACGAGGATACGGCCACTTCGCCCAGGTTGGACATGGAGGAATGAACTCCCATGGTAACCACCACGGAAATATTGATGTCGTGGTTAACAACGGTGATATCAACTTCACCGGTGGAGGCACGGTATTCGATGGAAACAACACGGACCACCGTCACTACGCTATGATCGGACACGGAGGTCACGGAATGACCGGTAACCTCGGTCGCGTTGGGGAAGCGATCACGGTTGAAGCAACGGCTGGTGCGATCAATTTTTCAAGCGCCCCGCAGGTTGCTGACGGAAGTAATGTTCCGTGGGGAGCGCACGTGTATGTGATGAACCGTGCGGGCAATCAGGATGAAAACCATCGAAATCGCACTCGTGGTGACGAGAATTTTTCCATGATCGGACACGGCGGAACCTTTGTCTATGGTGACAAGGAAGCCAACATCGATGTAACCGCCGGAAACGGAATTAACTTCAGCGGTGGAACTCTCGGGTCCGCTCGTCAAAACGGGGAAAGTGACAACGCCGGTTCGATGAACTTCGCCAAGATCGGTCACGGGGGTTACTTCAACATCCGTCAGTATCGCACGAGCTGGAACCCTGCCGATGGAAACCAGGACGCCGATGACTTCAACGTTCCGCAGAATCTGGATGGAACGGGGCTTCCCTTCCACGCTACGGTAGACGGAACCACCCTCGGTGCGGGATTCCTTGCGGACGGCTTTAACGGAGACGTTACTGTTACTGCAACAGGCGGAGATATCACATTCACCGGTGGTAACGCCCACAACACCTTCGCCCAGATCGGTCACGGCGGATATGAGACTCCCGGAGACCACGGCGGCACGGTAACGGTTGATGCCCAGGCTGGTAACATCGTCTTCAATGCCGATGTCGACCTGCACGGCACGAACTCCGGTTTTGCCGCAAGCGGAAACCAGACTTTCGCCATGATTGGTCACGGTGGATTCTACTCTGACGGTGAGATTCGTTCGGCGATCAACGTCAACGCCGGGGGCACGATTCGATTTGATGGTGGTGACTCCAACTCCTTCGGCCAGATTGGTCACGGTGGACAAAGCTCGATCGGAACCTCGACGGCCCGCTGGGGTGGCACGACCACCGACGCGACCTTCCGCTATGCCTCGAACCGCTTCTACCGTCCCGGATCCCGCTCCGGTGATATCGCAGTGACGTCTGGTGGCAATATCGAGTTCGTTGGCGGAAATGTCGACGGTGAGAACGGCTTTGTCCAGATCGGCCACGGTGGTCGTGACATTGTTGCGAACGGACATGCGAGTTCGCAGTATGGCGACGGACACAGCGGTAATATTAATGTGACCTCAACTGGTGGCGGTATTCGGATGGAGGGCGGAGATCTTCGCCACGACCATGCCATGATCGGGCACGGTGGAACCCAATCTTTCGGAAACCACGGAGGTGACGGATCCGACAATCGTATGGATTCCGATGTTATCGTCCTGGCGCAGGATGACATTGAGGTCGTCGCGACAGGAACTTCAGGCGGCGGCACCTGGGGTGCAGATGCGGCAGGAAGCCGTAACTTTGCCCGCATCGGACATGGCGGCTGGAGATCCAGCTTCCGCGATGTGAGAGATCTTTCCAATAGTGACTACGCGATCCTGGGGCCTTATATCGCCAGGACAAATGCCCCCACGGGCCAGGTTGTTCCGAACGACGGTGGTATCAATCCTTACGTTCCGTTCACGACCAACCACGACGGAAACGCTCTCGATTTCTACAACGGTGGTGCCTCTCTTGCGGTGAACGCTGGCGGCGCTCATGGCGACAATAACATCTCGCTCGGTATCGCCCAGCTCGGCACCTTTATGGGGGACATTGACGTGGTCAGTTCTGATGGGGCCGTCCGTGTCATCGCTCCGAGCGAGTTTGAGTTCCGCGTCGGCACGACGACGAATACGATCGGTCGTCGAGGCCAGGAGGCATCTGCCCAGATTGGGCACGGTGGTTATCGCAATTTCGCCGATACCCAGGGCAATATTTTTGTCGGTTCTTATGGCGCCACCAGCGGCGGAATTGAGCTTACAGCGGTCCAGGGGAACTCGGCAGCGACAGGGAACCACGACAATGCCTACGCCCAGATCGGACATGGTGGTTACCAGTCCGGCGGCAAGCACAATGGAAGTATTACGCTTGAATCTATTCTGAGTGTCGCCCTTCAGGGTGGTGATTCGGTTGACGGAGCCAACGCCAGTTATGCCTTGATTGGTCACGGTGGATACGATGCCGACGATGACGGCGGAGAATACAAAGACGCCGCTCAGAACATGCTCGGTGTTGATAAGCCAACAACCGGTGGAGTCGCGGTCAATGCGGCTGGCCAGACTGAGTTTGACGACGGAAATTCCGGTGATATTTCCATCACCGTAGCTGGCGGGGACCTGACGGTTCTTGCCGGACGTGACTTCGCGACCTTCGCTCAAGTTGGACACGGTGGTTACAGCACCCGCGATTCCCATTCCGGACACGTCACGATTGATGTGAGCGGCGGTATTGCCCTCGTCGCATCCAGCGATGTAACCAATCCTGCGGGTGGTGATCTCAACCCGGGAGCCAACAATGACGCCTATGCCCAGATCGGTCACGGTGGTCTCGACGCTGATGGTAACCACAACGGCGATATTGACATCAAGGGTGGTAAATTCTCGGGCGGTGTGCTCGACGGATACGGATTCTACGGTCGTGCCGGAGACTGGGACGATGACTATGTTCAAGTCGGTCACGGTGGCGCTTTCTCCCGTGGATACGGAACACAAGCAGCAGGGCTTCTCGGAAATACCGGCTCGATCGGTATCGAAGTCGACGGCCACATTACCTTCGTGGCCGGTTCCTATGCCAACCCGGCGCTCTTTACCAACGAGGACGGACGCAACTCAGTTCATGTAGGACACGGTGGTTACGATGCAGACATTTCCCGTGACGGATCGGCCAACGTGAGAAATCAGTTCCAGAATGCTGTAGCACAGGCAACCAACGCAGTAATCGTCGCTGATCCTACTCGACTTGCGGGTCACAACGGGGACATCACGGTGATTTCCAATGATGGAGCCATCAAATTCCTCGGAGGGGAAGTCGACCCAACGGTCCGCACCAATCCGCTGGAACTCAGCGCGGGAATCGGACGCGGAAACTACCACTTCGCTCAACTTGGTCACGGTGCCGCCAATACGAACGGTAACCACTATGGTGATATTACGGTTCGTGCCGGCATTGCTGCCGACGGAACGGTAGCTGCCAATGGAGACGGCGACATTCTCTTTGCAAGCGGTGGCGCAACCGACAATGAGTGGGCCGACAACGCCAACTACTCGCAACTCGGACACGGCGGACGAAGCTCCCAGGGAAGCCTTGGTGCCAGGGATACCTCAGGCACGCTTCAGGATACCTTCAACGTCATGGCAGGCCGTGACATTACATTCACCGCCGAAGATGCAGGTCCGAGCTCCTACACCATGCTCGGTAACGGAGGCTGGGCTGCTCGCGGAGAACACGCGGCCGACATCAATGTGTTTGCCGAGCGCAATATCAAGCTCGCCGGTGGCGACCGCTTCACGGGGGCTCCTGCTGCAGGAAGTGGCTACAATGTAAGCTATGGCTTTGGAGGGCACGGCACCAGTGGATGGAACAATACCATCAACCAGGATTTCGCGGCCAACCTCAATGGCGGTGCCAACTTCAACACGAACTACACCCGCGTGGTGGCAGGTTCGCTTTCGATTGCGATTCGCCTCGACGACGGCACGGTGATTGGAAGCCTGTCCGACCCGGAGGGTGACGGAACCTTGACCGCCGATGCGGACATCACTGCAGATTTTCAGGATGGACTCGGAACGCGTACGATTACGGAAGGAACAACGGTCGCGAATGTCACGAACTACGGAGGTGAGGGCAGCACGACCATTACCTTCCTGCAGGACGTGAATCCAGGTGTAAACGGAATCGGTGGCCAGAACACGGAAGCCGGAGACGCCGGCACCGTCAACCTCTGGGTCAGCTTTGAGACCGGAGACCACGACGTCACCTGGGCCCAGATTGGGAACGGTGGCGGCGAATCCGACAATGGAAACAATGTTATCGATCTGGGCCATCGTGGAAACATTACCGTTGCGGCACGCACCGGTAATATTTCGCTCGAAGGCGGAACCGATGATATTTCCAGCGCTCGCGTTGGCAATGGTGGTTATGCAACGAAGGGCAATAACTCGGGCGACATTCACCTTCGTGCCGGAGGAAGCGTCAGCCTGCTCGCAGGACTCGACCGGGCTCAGAACGAGGCGGCAATCGGTCACGGCGGATATGACGCTGACGGCAGCCATGTCGGTGTCATCAAGGTCAGCGCCGGAACCGGCGATCTCTACACCAATCTCGGCGTCGGAGTCTTTAACGACCTCGCTGACTTTGATGGCGATACGGTTCTCGACGAAATTCAATTCGAATCGGCCGGTCTCGGCACGGTTCTGCTACAGGGTGGTGCCGGAGAGAACAATGCTCAGATTGGTCACGGTGGTCGCAGTGCCTTTGACGGAGTGACTACTCTGGATGGTGTGATCGGGGTCTCCGCAACGGGTGACATCGATCTGCTTTCCGGAACCGGTGGCCGGGCATACGCTCAGATCGGACACGGTGGCTGGCACGAGAATCAGGCCGCAGACATCACCGGAGACATCTCTGTCATCAGTGAGCAGGGAAATATCACTTTGCGCTCAGGGGGATGGAACACCTACTCAGTAATCGGACACGGTGGTGACGACAATGACGAGAGAACCCGCCTCGGCGGAACCCGTCAGGGAGCCATCAACGTGGTCGGAGACGAGATCACGATCGACTGGAACGGCGATCGTCTCGCCTGGATCGGACATGTCTTCGACATGACGAACAACACGAACAATCCGTGGGCGGCCAATACGCTCGCTGTCCCGGGTGATAACCTCGGTGGAGGTTACAGTGTGATCGCACGGAGTGGCATGAATCTGCCAGACAACGCCGATACCTTCGCGATCAACGACTACATCCGCGATCTTCTCATCACGCCGAACCTCGCAGCAGGCCCGGTTACGATTTCCGGTGGAAACATTGCCGTGAATTCACTGCTCGACTTTTCTACCGTTTGGGCAAATCCAGCGGACCGTGTAAATGGTCTCAATCTCATTGCCGGTGGTGACATCGATGTGAACTTCAGTATCCAGAATCCAGGAACGGGTGATGTGAACCTCATCGCCGGTGCGAACCTTGCACAGGGATCGATCGTTGACGGAACCGATCTGACCGGGCCAGTTAACCATCTCTACTGCCCGCCTACGGCAGTCATGAATGTTCTCGCGGTTAAGCCTGACGGAACCCAGTTCGGTAACGACAACGGGTTTGCCATCAGCAGCGCTGAATTCTTCAATGCGGCCGGCGAAGTCCGTATTGGAAACAACAGCCGCGGCATCGCGGTCGGTTCTCAGAACGGCATGACCAATGTGCTCGGCTACGGAGTTTACCTCAGCGGCGGAAACGCTCAGAACACGCTTCCAGTTCAGTCCGAATACGCCCAGATCGGTTTCAACAGTCTGGATCCAGTAGGCGGTGCGCAAACGAACCACGCCTTTGGCGATGCGACCGGTAACATCATGGTCCACACCAAAGAAGGTGGCCTGACCATGAACGGCGGAACCAACGGCAGCAGCACTTACGTTCAGATTGGACACGGTGGTTATGATCACAACCTCGATTCTGACGACGCGACCGATCCAAACCACAGCGGGATGATCTACGTCGATACTCGCTTCGGAACGACTGACGGCGACATCTCTATCCAGGGCGGCACCGACTCCAGCGAGGCATTCACCGTGGATCGTCAGTATGCTCAGATCGGACACGGCGGTCTTCGTCTTGCCGGTGACCACAGCGGCACGATCGACGTGCTCGGCGGAAACATCCTTCTTCAGGCCGGTGGCCAGAACCTGCAAACTGATGATTCCTACGCTCAGATCGGTCATGGTGGCCGCCAGGCAGACGGAAATCATTCCGGCGACGTGACTGTCGACGCCTCAGGAACTCTTGATATCGTTGCAGGTCCCGGCGATCGCGGCTATGCCCAGATTGGTCATGGTGGACACGACAGTGATGGCACCAAGGATGGTGTCATCGATGTGGCTGCAATTGGAGCAATCACGATGCGCGGGTTCGATGGAATTCGCGACGCCTCGACAAACCCCGATCCGCTGGGCACTCTGACAGGAGTCCAGTCCTTCAGCCAGATCGGTCATGGTGGTTTCGGCTCTGCCGGGAACACTAGCGGCAGCATCTTCGTCGATTCCGGAGCAGCGATTTCAGCGACTGCGGGCGACAACAACGACAACTACACCCAGATTGGTCATGGCGGCCGCCAGGCTCGTGGTGATCACGGAGTAGCAGGCAATGTTCTCGAAGTCACTGCAGTTAATGATATCACCTTTACCGGTGGAAATAACGGAGAGGGCTTTGACGGAATCGCCAACCTTCGGGCCTACGCGATGATTGGTCACGGTGGACACGATGCCGATACGGATGCGGACGCAGTGCCTTACATTGCGCCTCCTACTGATCGTGGAGGAAACACCGCCGACATTCTCGTTTCGACCACGAATGGCAATATCACCTTCCTTGCTGGAACGCAGCGAGAAAGCTATACGCAACTCGGTCACGGTGGCGCCTACACCGATGGTGATCACACGGGAACGATCACTGTTCAGGCTACGAATGGAGCAATCACGTTTGATAGTTCTGTCGCAGGAGTCGATCCTGCAGGTGCAAGCAACACTCCGATCAACCGCTACTCGCAGCTTGGTCACGGTGGTTACCGCGCATCTGGTGGAAATACCGGAGCCATTGACGTGGACGCGGCCAATGCCATCACCTTCACGGCTGGAAACGACGGCTCTTCCTACACTCAACTTGGTCACGGTGGTCGCAATGACGGACGCATCAACAACGGCAACGGAAACAACAACAACGACCGTTTCTTTGCCGGAACGCATTCCGGTCAGATCGACGTAACATCGACCGCGGGCGATATTGCCTTCACCTCTGGCAATTCCGGGTCTTCTCATTCGCAACTCGGTCACGGTGGACGTGAGAGCATGGCTGCTGCAGGCGAAGGCCACAACGGAGCAATCAATGTTACCGCTGGAGGTAGCGTTGATTTTGCGGCAGGTATCGGAAACCAGGCTTTCACGATGCTTGGTCACGGTGGATTCCGTTCTCTCGGAGATCACAGCGGCGACATCACGGTTCTTGCAACTGATGGAGTCAGCTTCGCAGCTTCGCCTTCAACGACGCTTGGGGTCAATGGAGATCAGGCTTTCGCTCAGCTCGGACACGGTGGATATGATTCTGACTTCCAGGACCGCGATCTCCTCGCAGAGGGCGGTGGAATGACTAGTGGAACGAATTTCCACCTCAATACTCCCGAAGGAACTGCTGAGGGGACGACCGGGAACATCGTCGTTCTCGCGGGTGTTGATACTGGCCTGAACGTCCTTAACAAAGATGCCAAGATCGAGTTTACCAGCGGTGCTGATAACGATGCCTACGCTCAACTCGGAAATGGTGGTAAGAATACAAATGGCGCTCATCGCGGCACGATTCAGGTTGCTGCGGCGAACGAAATTCGCTTCGACGCGACCAATGCGCTCAAGATAGCAAACGCGCAGGCTTCCGGTGCGAATTCTTCGAACGGTGCCTATGTCCAACTCGGTCACGGCGGTCAGGGCGCTGACGCTCGTCCTGCCACCGGTTTTGCAGGGCACGGCGGAGATATTCAAGTTGGCGCTGGTCTTGGTGAGGACGGAGGAGGAATCTCTTTCCTCGCCGGTGATCAGAACGACAACTACGCTCAGCTCGGCCACGGCGGACGCAGTGCACGCGGCAACCATGATGGTAACATCACGGTCGACGCTCCCGGCACCATCCAATTCGCTGGTGGCGACGATCTTCGTGCCTACGCTCAACTCGGTCACGGAGGACATGACGCCGATGACACAGCGAATCGCGCCGGTAATTCCGGTAACATCCTGGTCAACACGATCCTGACGCCGGACACGGACGCCGATCTCATCTTTACCGCTGGAAATGGCGAGGAATCCTACGTCCAGGTCGGCCATGGCGGATACGGAACGCGAGGTGACAACCTCAATTCCGAAATCGAAATGTTCGGCGGCAGAGACCTCGTCCTGCAGGCCGGTAATGGAACGGGAGCTGGTAACGACGGCGGAGACGCTTTCAACAAGGGCTTCCGCGCTTATGCCAAGATCGGACACGGTAGCTTCTTCGATCCCGCCACTGCAGCACGGCACAGCACCGGTGATATCTGCGTCCACTTGGGACGCCTCATCACGATGGATTCCGCCGCTGGCGGATCAGACAACACCGGCGGTTTTGTCCAGATCGGACACGGTGGTCGCGGAGTGAACGGCAATCACGATGGAAACGTCACCGTGGTCAGTGGCCGTACGGCTGTCGGTGGTCTCACGATGACAGGCGGCGACGCGGTCGACCAGTGGGTCCAGATCGGACACGGAGGTCAGGAATCTTCCGGAAATCTCGGTGGTCGCGTATTCGTAGTCGTCGACGACGGCACGGGCGGAACCGCGGGTGACCTCACCATGACTGGTGGCGGCGGTGCCGGCAGTTACGTCATGTCAGGTCACGGTGACGGACGCGGAACTTACGTTGCGGATGGCGGCTCCTTGGCGGGCCAAACGAGCGGAACGCGCGAAGGCGGGCTCCAGTATTTTGTGAACGGGGATGTTAATCTCAATACCGGAACTCCTGGGACCACGACGGACAACAATAACGTCTATGTGCTTCACCGCACATCCGACGGCGGTGGACTTACTTTCCCAGGTAGCTACCTCGGCGGAGACGGTTACCAGTTTGTGTTCAACGGGAATACAAGTGGGAATGCCTATGGTGGAAATTCACTCGCGTTTGAGAACGAAAATACGATTTTCGATGGAAATCTTGGATCAGGAAACATTGTGCGAACCCATGTCGGTGATTTTGCCTACAACTCAAATGTCTGGGGAGATCAGTTCGTAAATCACAACTTCGACTTCGTGATTTTGGCGACCGGAAACCTCGATTTTGCGGCTTCCTTCCAGAATGCAGGTGAAGGCCGCGTTGCTCTCGTAGCCGGTTGGGATGGCGTGCAGGACGTTTCTTCCGTCAACTTCAACAACGGCGATTGCGATCCGGAGATCATTCCAGGTTCGATCGACTTCAATGACTGTGAGCGCTACGGAAAAGTGGCGGCAGATGGCGGAGCCACAAATCCGAACGGGTATACCCAGGGTATCCTCACGATCGGTAGTGCGAACCAGACGGAAGCAGTCCGTATCGGTAGCCGCCTCGGCACGACTTACCTTCGCGGTAACGGTATCGTGATCAACGGTAGCGACAATGATGCAGGTCGCTTCACGCAGATTGGTTTTCACCACAATGCAGCCAGCGATGTCGGAACAGTTACCGGTCCTATTACTGGTGCCATCGACGTGAAAGCCCACGAGGGAGGGCTTACAATGAACGCAGGCGCTGCTGACGGAGCATTTGTCCAAATCGGGCATGGCGGTACTGGCTCTTTCATCAATGAGATTGATGCTCAGATTGATGTTTCATTCTGTGAGACCGGCGATATCTCAATCAATGGCGGTGGCGTAAATGCCTACGCTCAGATCGGGCATGGCCGCAACGGCAGTGCAAACACCGCTATTGGCGGAACGATCAATGTGGTTGATTTCGGAAACCTTACGATGACCGGCGGAAGCGGTGCAGGCGGTTACACGCAAATCGGAAGTGGAGGACTCAATTCCGACGGAGCGATCACATCAGCCATCAATGTTACATCTACCGCTACAGTAGCTGAGCGCGGATTCATCGATCTCAACGGCGGAACCAACACCAATACCTTTGCCCAGATTGGTAATGGAGGATCTGACAGCCAGGGAACTCATAATGGGAACATCCTGCTTTCGGCCAACTCCGTCTCCGGATCAGGCGGGTCTGGACTTTCCAGCTACGTGCAAGTCGGAAACGGCGGCCATCAGGCTCGTGGAGATGTTTTAGGTGATATTACGGTGGAAGCAACTGACGGTGACATTGATTTCGGTGCTGGAACCAATGACCGAGCTTACGCTCTGGTTGGTCACGGTGGCCTCTTCCAGAATGGAGGGAACTTCGCTCTTGAGGGAGATATCGATCTGGACGCCACAGGAGACGTGAAATTCGCTTCCGGCGGCGGAAGTGCGAACTGGAAGTTCGCTCAGGTCGGACACGGTGGATTTCAGGTAGACGGAACTAAGACAGGTGCAATTGATATTCTCGCAGGTGGCAATATTGATTTTCTCGGTGCGGGCTCAACAGGAGTTGAGGCGTTCGTGCAAATCGGTCATGGCGGTTATCAATCCGATGGTAATGCTTCTGGAACGATCGACGTGGAAGCACAGGCTGGATCAGTCACATTCACTGCAGGTAATGCAGAGAGCTCCTACGCACAGTTAGGTCACGGTGGACGCGATGCGAAAGGTGATTACAGCGAAGACATCACCGTAACCGCGACAGGCGGTGGAATTAACTTCACCGGCGGAACTGCTGGACGCACCTACGCTCAGCTTGGTCACGGTGGATACGAAGCCGATGCAGCGACTGCTCACACCGGCAATATCATGGTGACTGCGACAGGCGCGCAGGGAATTAACTTCACTTCAGGAAACTCAAGCGAGGCATACACTATGCTCGGTCTGGGTGGAATGAGAGCTGACGGTGACCACGATGGAAATATCACTGTTAATTCGCAAGGTGGCGGAATCCGCTTTGCTTCCGGTAGCGATAATGCAGGTGCTTTCTGGGTTTCCTACGCACAACTTGGAAATGGCGGATACGAGGCTCGTGGAAATCGTAACGGCATCATCGACGTCGACGCAGCCGGCGATATCGAATTCGACGCCAGCCTTGGTGGTCGTCGTGAGTATGTGCACCTTGGTCACGGTGGATGGGATTCTGATGATCCAAATGGAACAGAAGATGCCAGCGACAATGGAAACATCTTCGTGAATACCACAAATGGCGGAAACCTCCTCTTCAAGGCATCTGAACGTGCCGTGAACGGCGGAACCCCTCAGGACTCTGCTGATGGAAACAGCGCTCGTGAATCCTACGCACACCTTGGACACGGTGGATACAGCTCTTCTGGCAACCAGGTCGGCAACATCACTGTTGGAATCGATGGAACGATTGACTTCGTCGGTGGTCACAGTGATCAGAGTTATGCCCTTCTTGGTCACGGTGGAACGAATGCCAAGGGTGCCAATTCCGGAACGATCGACGTGACTGCTGCGGGAATCGACGCGACTGATGGGTTCGGAATTCGCTTCCAGTCAGGTGGCGGTAATCAGGCCTACACCCACCTCGGTCACGGAGGCTGGGATGCTGACTCTTCCGTTGGTGGCCACAACGGCAACATTACTGTTGCTGCAACCGAAGATGATGCCGACATCATCTTCAGTGCGTTCTCCAACAACCCTGCTGATCTCGATAACGACAATGCCTATAGCCAACTCGGTCATGGTGGTCGCGCTTCCAACGGAAACCACTTCGGCACGATAGACGTGACAACCGCAGCGGGCGGCGACATCAACTTCACGGGTGGTGATGCACTAGCTTATGCTCAACTTGGTCATGGTGGCCGCGATTCCAGCGGAAATCAGGGCGATGACGGCACTGGTGATGCAGCAGTCAGCAAGATCACAGTAAACTCTGGAGGTGCGATTGCTTTCGCCGGAGGAACGACTGGAACTGGATGGGGCCAACAGGAAGCCTACGCTCAGCTTGGTCACGGTGGCTACCAGTCCAGCGGAAATCATGTAGGCGACATTGATGTGGATGCTCAGACCGGTATCACCTTCACTGCTGGTAGTTCTTACCGATCCTACGCTTCTCTCGGAAACGGAGGAACGCGCGCTCGTGGTGATCACTCTGGTGAGATCACAGTAGACACCCTGACAGGCAATATTGCCTTCACAGGCGGTGGACGAAACGAAGCCTACGCTCATCTCGGACATGGCGGATACGACGCCGACAATCCGAATCGACCAGGTTGGCCAAACGTTCCTGTCGGCAGCCCTGGCAACACCGGCAATATCACTGTTAATGCCTTGGGTGGAGATATCCTGTTTACTTCAGGAGACGACAACAGCTACACACAGCTCGGTCATGGTGGTAGCTACAACAATGGCGATCAGGTCGGAAACATTATTGTCAATGCAGATGGCAGGCTCGTCTTCGACGCCCGCCATGACAGCACGGGAAGCAATCATTACAGTCAACTTGGCCACGGAGGTTTTTACGCTTCTGGAAATATGAGCGGTAGCGTCACTGTTGATGCTGGAAGCGATATCGAACTTCTCGCCGGAGGTAACAGTTCCTATGCCCAAATCGGTCATGGTGGTCGCAATGATCACAACACAGGAGTGCAGCAGGAAGATCCGAACAACACGACTCCGGCAAACCGCCGATTCTTTGATCGCCGGGTCGCCAGCAACGACGGCTACCTTCCCGGAACCCATAGAGGTGACATCAGCGTTACCGGCGGCGGAGTTCTCGACATGATCGGGGTCGATGGTCTCGGATTTACAGCCAATCAGGGCGGCGGAACCTACGTCCAAATCGGACATGGTGGATTCCGCAACTCAGCCGATCCGAATTCTGTGAACGGAAGTGGTCACAATGGCCTCATTGACATCAATGTCGACGGCAATGCCCGCCTTCTCAGTGGATACCGGGTCGGTGAGACCTACGCCCAGATCGGTCATGGTGGATACCAGGCCATGGGTAACCACGGTCACAATGCGGCCAGCGATGCCAATGCGAGTGACGTTACCGTGAGCGTCGGTGGAACGCTCGAGATGCGTGCCCAGGGTGGAGTGGACGATGGCAACAACTGGGGCCGTCGTGGATACAACAACTACGCTCAAATCGGACATGGTGGCTATGACACCGAGTTCCGCACCGCTGATTTCGCGACCCTGCAGTGGTTTGGGCCGGAAACCGTTAGTCCTAACAACCCGAATCCGGGAGTTCTTCCGACTCCGTATAGTCTGACAGATGATCCGGGCTGGAACCCGAATGCGCCGACGATCGGCGCCAGTCCCGCAACAGCGGGCGGTAACTTCGGTGGTGCCGTTCGACTCGGAACACTGGGTGACATCAGCGTCACGACCGGTGGAAACGTTCTGGTGGCTGCTTTTGACGACGTGAACGTCGTTGGCCAAACCCTTGGCGAAAGCAACTGGGCTCAAATCGGTAACGGTGGACGCAGCACGGATGGCAATGCCGTTGGCGGCGTCAAGCTTGATTCCGGTGGCGATATCACATTCCTCGCTACACAACTCCAGCAGGATTTTGCGCTGGCAGCCGGTGGTGCCCTTGGAAACAACAACGGGTATGTCCAGCTCGGCAACGGTGGCTTGAACGCTCGCGGTGATCACGATGGAAACATCGATGTCGACGCAATCGGGGCGATCACCTTCCTCGCAGGAACAACGACACAGTCCTACGCCCAGTTGGGGCATGGTGGATTTGATGCGGACGAGCCGAATTCCAGTGATCATACCGTGATCAACAACCATATCGGAAATACGGGATCGATCGATGTCGATGCACGGGGTGACATCACCTTCACCGCTGGAAATGCCTATCGGTCGTATGCGCAGGTTGGACACGGCGGGGCCCACACAAGGCTGAATTCAGATGGCAACATTCGCGTCGTTTCCACGACCGGTGCCATCGAGTTCAAGGCTGGCATCGGCGCTGGTGATGATCCCGAAGCGTATGCGCAACTCGGCCACGGTGGTTATGAGTCCGACGGAACGAAATCCGGCACCATCTACGTGGAAGCTGCCGGAGGCATTGACTTCCATGCAGGAGATCGTCGCGACAACTACGCGCAGCTCGGTCACGGTGGCCGCAGCGCCCGCTCCGGCGGAGCCGACGCTGCGAGTGCTGCTGGAAACTCCGGTAGCATTACGGTGATTGGTGGCGGAGACATCAACTTCTGGGCGGGAACCGGTTCGGTAGCCAATGCTACCAACGTGAACGAGGACTTCCGCCTCTACGCCATGCTCGGACACGGTGGATGGGATGCGGACGTCGCCGGCAACGGTAGCGGTCAGCAGACCGGTATTGGCCACAACGGAGACATCAGCGTGACGACATCCGGAGGAGACATCAACTTCCTTGGTGGTAACGAACTCCTCACAGGAATTGGTCAGGGCCTGGGCCGGGATCACTTCGCGGTCCTTGGACACGGCGGGCGTTCTTCGAACGGAGATCACTTCGGTAACATCACCGTGGGAGCCAGCGGAAGCATCAACTTCGTCGGTGGTAAGGACATGACGGACGACAGCGCCGACGAGTTCAGTTTTGTTCATCTTGGACACGGCGGCTACGCTTCCCTCGGAGACATGGGAAGAGTGGGCGAGGAGATTCGGGTGACAGCCGGAAACGGCGTTGTCTTCAGCAGCCAGGCCTTTGACGCCACCTTTTCTCCGATTCTTTCCGGACGCGGCAGCTTTGCTCACCTCGGAAACGGCGGACGGGAAGCGCGTGGTGACCACAACGGGGACATCTACGTGACCGCCGGTGCCGGGGGCGTGAATTTGATCAACGCCGACGGAGCCATCGTTAACAGCTACGTTCAGCTTGGCCACGGTGGCTACAATGCGGACACTCCGGATGGAAACAATACGGACATCACGGACATTGGGAGCAACGGACTCATTTCCATCATCACCACGGGTGGTGGTGACGTGATGCTCACGAACAACAACGATGCCGACAATACCTACGGCCAGATTGGTCACGGTGGTATGTTCACCAACGGCAATCACACCGGTGCGATCACGATCAACTCCTCGGGTGCCATCGGTGCCAGTGCAGGTGGCGGACACTGGGGATATGCCCAGGTCGGTCACGGCGGTGGTCGTGACGCTCGGGGTGTTCATACTGGTGCAATCGACCTCGATGCGGTAGATGATGTGACGGTAGTCAGTGGAACCAATCACCGTGCCTACGGTCAGGTCGGTCACGGTGGCTGGAACTCGGAGCGGCCGGATGGTGTCACAGGACCTGGAAATACAGGAACCATCGATGTGACTTCTTCAACGGGTGATATCCGCTTTACCTCTGTTGGTGCTGCGGGAATCGAAGATGCCTACGCCCAGCTGGGACACGGTGGTGACGAGACTCAGGGAAGTAACGACGGAGCAATCACAGTCGAAGCCACTACGGGTGACATTGTATTCACGGGTGGCGCTGGAAATGACAACTACGCTCAGCTCGGGCACGGTGGTCACAATGCCAAGGGAGATCAGTCCGGTGCGATTATCGCAATTGCTGGAGGTGCACTCGAGTTCACGGGTGGGGTTGCTGGTAGCAACCGCAACTACGCTCAACTGGGACACGGCGGAAATGAGGCAGACGGCTCGCTGTCCGGGACGATTGATGTGACTGCGGGCACCATCTCCTTTACGGGAGGTGTCGGAGCTACCGCTAACGCGCAACTCGGACACGGTGGCTTTCAGGCCTCTGGTTCCAAGATCGGTAACATTACCGTCACCACGACGACTAGCGATATCCTGTTCGCAGCCGGTGGAGCTGCTCCAACGGTCTGGGAAAGCAATGCGATCCTTGGACATGGCGGCGTTCGTGCCGATGGCCTTGCTCAGGGAGACATTACGGTTGAATCAGCTGGAAACATCTCAGTGCTCGGAGGAACCCATCGAGGTGCCTCCTCTCAGATCGGACATGGCGTCCGTGAAGAGCGTGGAGCTGGAAATTCCGGTAACATCCACATCGGAGCCGCTGGAAACCTGATCATCGAGTCAGGAACGGGCGAGCGGGCTTACGCTCAGGTCGGTCACGGCGGTGAAAACACCGATGGCGATCACGTGGGTGATATCTGTGTGCACGTTGGCGGAAATGTCAGCGTTGACTCCACAAACTCCACTCAGCAGATTTCCTACACTCAGATTGGTCACGGCGGCTGGGAGGTCAACGGAAACAACCATAGCGGATTCATCACGGTCACAGCAGGTGGAAACATCGACGTCCTTGGCGGAACCGCTGCCATTGATACCTACGCTCACATCGGTCATGGAGGAGGTCAGAATGCCAACGGAAACTTCGCCGGCAGTATCTCCCTTGTATCAGGTGGAAACGTGAATGTTGTGGGTGGATCTTTCGCTGACTCCGGTGCCATGATCGGTCACGGAAACGCGGACGCGACGACTTCCGGATCACGGACCGGCGGATTGAACGTCTGGGCCGATGGTGCGATCACGATGACAGACGGGGCTGGCGGAAATGCTCTGATCGCCCATCAGACTACGAACGGTGTTGCCCTGGTTGACTACTCAGGATCCGGTGTCCAGGCAGCTGGTGATGGCGGATACTCGCTTGTCGGACTGACTGGAGTGAATATTGGAACCGCTATGGCTACCGGAACGGGGAATGGAATCAATGTCCTCGGGCTGGAGCAGGCGATTGCATCCGGACTGGGTGGTGGCGATGTCACGATCGCTTCCGGCACTGATCTGACAATCGGAGGCCTCGGAGGAACATTCACCTACAACAGTGCGAACACACTGACTCTCGCTTCCGGCGGAGATCTCACTCTCAACACCGGTTACCAGAATCAGGGAGCCGGTGATGTCAACCTGATCGCCGGATGGCTCAATTCCGGATCGACTGCCCTTGCGGCACCGATCATGGCGGGCGCTCACGATGCGGTTCCGGCCCTCGGAACGATCTGCCTGCCTGATTACCAGCCCATCACGATCAACGCAGCGACTGTTTGCGATGACTTCGGTGTGGGAGTCGGAACGCTCTTCATCGGAGACGGCGCTCAGACTGGCGGAGTTGCGATTGGTTCCCGCCAGGGTGCCACGAACGCACTCGCTCAGACAATCTCCGTCAATGGAGGAGCGACCGGCGTTCGTTCCTTTGCTCAGCTTGGATTCCGTGGAGACGGTTCCGGTGATATCACGGGTGACATCAATGTCTTCGCCGGTGCCGGCGGAGTCTCTGTCAACGGTGGTGCGGCGGGAACGTTTAACAACTTCGCCCAGATTGGACATGGCGGAAATGGCGCTGCCTCAGCCGCGATCACCGGCAATATCACGGTGAGCTTCTGCGAGCCTGCTGATCTGACGATTGCAGGTGGAGATTCCACGGGAGCCTATGCCCAGGTCGGTCATGGCGGTCAGGACTTCAACGGAGCGATTACCGGGAATGTTTCCACGGTAGGAACTGTTCTTGATGCGACTCTTAGTGGGGGCGACGGAATCGGCGCTGCCGCTCAGTTCGGAAATGGTGGTTTGCGTCAGAACGGAACCAAGAGTGGCGATGTCACTCTCGAAGCGGAAACCGTTACCCTCACCGGTGGAGGCGGGTCTTTTGCCACGACTCAAATCGGTAATGGTGGAAACGGCGGAAGTGGTGCGGTTTCCGGTGAAATCAGCGTAACGAGCACCGTCGGTGACATCATTGTCACGGGAGGCGGAGGTTCCTTTGCTGGATCTCAGATCGGTCATGGCGGATCCAACTTCAACGGTCAGGTGGTCTCTCAGAACATCACGGTCGATTCGGCAAACAATGTCATCGCCCGTGGCGGAGGTGGCCAGTCTGCCGGAGCCATCATCGGTCATGGCGGCAGCAATGCCCAGGGAACCGAGTTCAGTGGTGACGTTGATGTGACGGCTGCGAATGATGTGGGTATCCTCGGTGGAGCCGGAAATGGTTCGTTTGCTCAGATCGGTAACGGAGGTAGCTCCGCCGATGCAGCTGTCGGTGGTGATGTCACGGTGGAAGCCGGAAATGACGTGATCATGAGCACTGCGAACCAGGCGAACGGTGCCTACTCCCAGATTGGTAACGGAGATAACTTGACCGGTGCCTTCTCGAATATCTCGGGAACAGGAAGCCGTTCGGGTGATATCGAAGTGAGCGCTGGAAGCGACATCACGATGACTACCGCCTTGATCGGACACGTCAACAGCACGAACAACAACGCCGGCCCTGTCTCCGGCACGACCAACATTGGTGTTGCTCGCGACAATCCAACGGATCCGAATGCGGGAACGCTTCGTGCGAATTCCACTTCCGAGTTTGCCGGTGCGGATGGGCTCTACTTCTACATGCCACGACGCATCAACAACCAGATTGGTGCCGGAGCCAAGCTGAACGGTCAGACCTGGACGGGAGCGCCTACAGATCCATCACCGGGCCGGTGGGCGAATGAGTTTACCATCAATATCCTTGGTGACGTGATTCTCTTCCCGAATGAGCATGCCAACGAGTTTGGCACTGGACCAGCTGTCTTCGCGGCAGGCGGATTCAACTTCAACTACGATACCATCGTCATCGAAGCGGTCGTGCCTACACCAGAGCCTCCGGTTCCTCCGGTTCCTCCGGTAATCCCGACGGCACCTCTGCTGGACCTCCTCTTCCCGGATGACCGGACGACGGATGACTGGCGCCGTGATCTGGAATACTTCGCGACCGGGTTCAAGTCGTTTGACACCTACTACGAAGGATTCTCACAGTATGGCCTGTTCGGAGAGAGTATCTACTCGCTTGGAAATGGAGACGGTTCCGGGATCAACGGAGGAATCGACGAAGATCTTCTCGAAAGACAGCTTCGGATTCTCGAAGAAGAAGAGGAAAAGGAGAACGAAGAAGGCGAGAGCGAAGAGGGCGCGGAGTAATCCTCCCCGCTTCTTTTCTCTTAAAGGAAATTCACAGGCGGTGTTCTGACGGAAGTCGGAACACCGCTTTTTCGTGATTCCGAAGCCGTGCGGGCCGCTGGAGTGCCTTTCCGTTCACCGCGATCGACCTGACTACCGCTTTTCGACAGCCATGAGAGCAGGAGGGGAGTTCCTCTGATTCAGGAATTCGTAGCGAATTGTCGTGTAGACATCCTGATCAAGGCCGCACAATTCGCTCTCAACGGCTTCCGCCTCGGCTTCTCCTCCAATGTGTCCGCGATACAAGATGCAGGTGAGAAGGCCCCCTCGTGCGAGCAGGCGTAGGCTGGTTCGAATGGCAATGATTGTCGTTTCCACCTCGGTGATCTTCGATTTGTCCCCATTCGGAAGATAGCCCAGATTGAACATCACGGCCTTTACCGGCTCGCTGACGTGAAGATCCATTTGCTCATGACCCGCATGAATCAACTCCACCTGGGGAAAGTTGGCGCATCGCTCCCCGGTCGCACGGATGGCCTCTTCCTGAATGTCGAAAGCAAAAACCTTTCCGGAATCGCCGACGCAAGTGGCCAGAAACGCGGTGTCGTGTCCATTTCCCGCGGTTGCGTCGACCGCCACGTCTCCGGTCTGCAGGCGTTCCCGGATCAGTCGGTGGGCAAAGCCCGTCGCACGGAGGAATCTTTTCATACACGGAAGAAGCTTAGAGCAGATTTTCCCTGAGATCCGAGGATTCCGGAAGTGGTCGCCCATCGAGCAGATGCTCCACCAGCCGGGAGGCGTGCCAGGGGCCATTGAGGACTCCTTTTGAGCCCAGCCCGTTGAAGAGAATGACTTCCTCGTGAGAGGGATGTCTTCCCATGAAAATCTGACTTCTTCGAATGATGGGACGAACCGCAGCCTCGTGTTTGATGATCCGTCCCTCGTGTGGTGTGATATTGCCCAGCTTTTCCAGAACCTCACGCCGTCCCTCCGCGGTCGGGCCTTCCGTATCGAATTCATGACGATAGGTGGAACCGGCCCGGAACAAGCCGTTTCCCAGCGGAAGGAGCCAGCCTCCACAATTCACGATTCGAGTTTCCTCTTCCAGTTCCGGGATTTCCAGATGGAGGATGTCGCCGGCAGCCGGCTTCATCGGCAGCCAGTCGAAAAAGCGGTTTTGGTTTCCTTTCCATCCTTCTGCGAAGATGATTCGATCCGCGACAATATTTTTCCATCGAACGGAGCCATCCGGCCCGGCCTCTTTACCCACGATTACATCAGCGGAGTCGAGGGAGGCAATCGCGTAAGAGGCTCGTTCCAGCAAATGCTGGCGCGTGGCCTCCAGAAAGGCAGGAACGTCGAGCCAGCCGCCCTCTTTCATTTCAAAGCCGGAGTGAGGAGCGTGAAAGGCTGTCTCATCAATCCGAAGCGGTTCATGGTAGGGCTTGAGATCGTCGCCGTCGTTTTTCAACCTCTTGTCCCAGGCTGCCGCCTCTTTCCCGTTACGAAAAACGCGTGCGATCCGTTTGTGATGAAAGAATTGAGCGGAAGTTGCCTCCTCTTTTTCCCAATAAAATTGCTTCGCAAACAAGAGTCTTTCTCCCAACTCCGGGGGAACATTGAACCGGGAACCTGCGATCGGGGTAACGAGACCGGCGGCAACTTTCGAGGAAGTGATCTGTTCATCGCGATCTACGACGAGCACCCTTTGCCCGCGATCGAGAAGTTGCCACGCGAGCAACGACCCGGCGAGGCCTTGCCCTACAATGAGAGTATCAATTTTCAATGGTCGCAAGTCAGGTTGTCAGAGGGATACGAAGCCCGTGTATAAGAGAAGCGCAATCAAGGATTCAAAGTCGGAATATAATTCGTTTAAATTAATAGTTAAGTTTTATAAAATAAATGATTGTCAGAACTTCAATTTCAGGTCAAACTGTTTGAATCTTAGATTTTTCAGACTTATTCCAGTTATGAAGTTGACCATCCCTTCCAAAATTATTCTTTTGAGCCTCACATTTCCGCTGTTGGTTCTTGTCGGATGCAGCGATCCGCAAAAGCAGGCGGTCAAGTCTCTGGAAAAAATGGGGTATGAGGCAACGACCCGGGACTTGATTGTGGCGGCGGGTGCCGGGGACTTTGAGAGTCTGGTCTTTTTCCAGGATGCCGGGCTTGAGATTGATTCCACAGATCAAAACGGGAATACCGCTCTTATCAAAGCCTCATCGGCAGGACAGTTGGCGACGGTCGAACGAATTCTTGGAATGGGTGCCGATCCGAGGCATGTGAATGTAGCTGGTAGAGATGCGCTTCTTGCCGCCAGTGCGATGGGATACGATGAGGTGGCCCGCATGTTGATGAGCCGCGGTGCCGATGCGGAATTGAAGGACAAGGAAGGTTGGAGCGCGCTTTCGATTGCAGCCTACAATGGTCATTCGGATGTCGTGTCTCTTCTCTCCGCGCAGGCCACGCCGAATGCTCTTGATGATGCCTTGCTGGTCGCCAGCTTCAGCGGGGATGCGGAAGTGATCGACACCTTACTGGGACAAGGGGCGAACATCAATGCCCGCAGCCCGGAAGGGAAGACGTCTCTGATGATCTCTGCTGACGGGGGCAAAGATGAGGCCGTCAGAACACTTTTGCAGAATCGCGCCAACCCGTATGCGAAGGACAATCAGGGTAAAACGGCAGCGAATCTGGCGGAACTGGCCGGACATACCGCAGTCAGAGATCTGATTCTTTCGCCGGACCGGTGGGGAACCTCTGCTACGGGAATGGAGATTGCGGAGGAGATGACGGAAGCACGGGAGGCCCTGATGGAGGAAGCCAGTGTCGAGGAAACCCTTATGGAGGAAGCTAATGTCGGGGAAACCGTGACAGGGGATGCTTCTCAGCAGCTGGTAGAGGCTAGCCTCGATACGGAAGAATCTGTCGAAGCTTCAGCGAATGCCTCTGCCTCGGCGAATGAAGCTTCGACGCCGACTACGGTCGCCAAGGTGGCCCCGCAGAAGAAATCATCGGACACAGGGCCCAGTGCCAGCGAAATTCGAAAGAATGCCAAATCCAAGCCGGTCGTTGCATTGAATGGTTCTACGATCCATTCGACCAGCCCGGCTATTGCTCCGGTCAAGTCGATGGTCCTGGCGTCTTATCACGAAGAGCCACTCCCGATTGCGGTTGAAAATGTGAATGGAAACCGGGCTGAAATTCGCCGGTTGGATCAGGAGACAGAGTCTTTTGAAGTCGCTCCCGGATCGCTCATCCCGGGAACACCCTACGAAGTGAAAGAAGTGACGAAAAAATTTGTCAGCTCCAAAGAGGGGAAAGGTCGCATGGTTGATGTTTCCCGCGTGAAAGTGGAGAATCGGGAGAATGGCGCGACCCACCTTCTGGTTCAGGATGTCTCGGGGCAGGCCTCGGATACCTATGCCATTCTGACCTCAGCGAACAGCCAGTATCGTTATGTGGTAAAGCGGGGAGATGTCTTCCGGACCTCGCAACCGGATCAGGGAGTGAGGGACTACCAGGTTCTCGACATCCGTGCCGAAGGCGTTGTCGTGAAAGACCTTGCGACCGAGGATGTCGTAACGATTGCCCGCGACGGTGTTGTGGCGCAGTAGTTTGCGTGAGATCACGTGGACAGGGTTGGGTCACTGGCACACAACCCTCTTTTTTATCCCGAAACTTCGGGGAAGCTCCCTGCGGACAGGTGGATCGTCCGGTCCGCATTGGCTCAGTGATTTACACCACGGTGTTGTCCGGAATCACGGTGCTCTTCGGCACGACGACAATCCCGTCCCGGATATAGCAGTATTCGCAGTCCTCATTATCGCGGTCGCCCGGGTGGATTATCACGTTCTTCCCAATCGATGCATTTTTGTCGATGATGGCCTTGTGAATGCGGGTACCTTCTCCAATTTTGATCGGGATTTCAGTCACGTTGGCTTCGTCGTCGATGGCGCTTTTGTTGTAGTAATCGGAACCCATGATAATCGATCCGGTGATTTCGCAGCCGGACTCAATTACCGAACGAACACCGATGATAGAATTTCGGATGGTTGCTTTGGTAATGATGCATCCGTCTGACAGCAGCGCTTCTTCGATCACCGCATCGTTGATCTTACTGGCTGGAAGCAGCCGCGCGCGAGTGTAAATGGGGTTGTGAGGATCGAAGAAATTGAAGGCGGGAACGATCTTGGTGCATTCCAGGTTGCTCTCGTAAAAGGACTTAATCGTTCCGATGTCCTCCCAGAACCCCTGAAATGTGTGGCTGAAGACATTCTTCGATTGGATGATGGACGGAATGATATCGCCTCCGAAATCCTCTTTGTCGTTGTTCAGCGCATCCTCCATGACCTTCCGATTGAAGAGGTAGATTCCCATGGATGCCTGAAAGCGCTCGGCATCGTCAGGAAGGCCGGCAGCAGAAAGCAAGCCGGGAGGCATCGTCAGTTCGTCGAGGGTCGCGTCATCATCTCCCGGCTTTTCAACGAAGCGGGTGATGCGGCTGTTTTCGTCGGTGTGCATCAAACCGAAGGCCCGGGCGGGATCGCGCTCCACGGGAGTTGTCGCGATCGTGAGATCCGCTTTCGTTTTCTTGTGCTGTTGCAACATCGCACGGAAATCCATCCGGTAGAGCTGATCTCCACTGAGGATGAGGAAATATTTATAGGGCTTTTCCAGGAAGTAGCTCAGGTTCTGTCGAACTGCGTCGGCGGTGCCCTGGTACCAATTGTCATCTCCCGGAGTCTGCTGGGCGGCCAAAACGTGAACGAAGTTTTCGCCGAAATGATCAAAGCTGTAACCACTCGTGACATGGCGGTTCAGGGACTCACTGTTGAACTGCGTCAGAACATACATCTGGCGAATACCGGAGTTGATGCAGTTGCTGATTGGAATGTCTACAATTCTGTACTTTCCAGCGAGTGGAACGGCTGGTTTCGAGCGGCGATGCGTGAGCGGAAAGAGGCGTGACCCCTGACCCCCTCCCATAATGATTGCGAGGGTGTTACGGAGCGATTTGGGTTGATCAAGTTCAGACATAGCTGACGTAAATGTAGTGCCATCTTTTCTGAATAGGGACTGTTTTCGTGACATTTTTTTGATTTGAACGACTGTTTCCGCCTGCGAATCTGTCAGGTTTAGAATTTATTGAAATTATGTGCGGCATTATCGGATATGTAGGGAAAGCGGAAGCAACACCGATTCTACTCGAGGGGCTTCGACGCCTCGAATACCGGGGGTATGATTCTTCCGGTGTTGCGATTCTCAGTGATAGCGCTTCCGGAGAGGGGAGTGACATTCAGACCCGCAAACGAAGTGGTCGACTCGACAATCTCCGGACACTTCTCACGGAAAATCCGGCGGCAGGGCATTGCGGTATCAGTCATACCCGCTGGGCCACTCACGGCGAAGCGACGGATGAGAATGCCCACCCCCATCTCGACCAGAGTGGCAAACTTGCCATGGTTCACAACGGTGTGATTGAGAACTACCAGGTTCTCAAAGATCATCTCGAAGAGGAGGGCCACATCTTTCATTCCCAGACCGACTCGGAGGTTCTGGCTCATCTTGTCGGAAACGCCTACGAGGCAAGCACAGAGAAGGACCAGCGTCGCCGACTCGTGGAAGCGGTGCGGGAGGCCTTGCATCTCGTTTCCGGAACGTACGGCATCGTTGCGATGCATGAAGACTCGCCCGGCTTTCTCGTCGGGGCCCGCTTTGGCAGCCCGCTCGTGGTGGGGTTGGGGAAAGGGGAAAAATTCCTGGCTTCGGATGTCGGGGCCATTGTCTCCCACACGACCGATGCGATCTACTTGCGGGACCGTGATCTGGTCTGGTTAACGGAGGATGATTTTGCCATCGAAAATGTAGATGGAGATGCTGCCGAATACGAAGTCAGCACGGTGGATTTTACCCCGGAGCAGGCGGAGAAAGGGGACTATCCGCACTACATGCTCAAGGAAATTTTTGAGCAGCCGACTTCGATTCAAAACGCCTTTCGGGGTCGCCTCGTGGATGACCAGGCTTCGGCGATTCTGGGCGGTCTCGGATTGACTCCCCGCGAGCTTCGCGATGTCGATCGCATTGTGCTTTGTGGATGTGGAACCGCTTCTCATGCCGCGATGGTGGGTGAATATCTGATCGAGCATCTTGCCCGGATTCCGACCGAGGTGGAAATTGCGAGTGAGTTTCGCTACCGCAATCCACCGCTCGACAAGAACACGCTCGTTTTTGTGCTCAGTCAGAGCGGGGAAACGATCGATACCCTCGCCGCGATGCGGGAAGGCCAGAGAAAAGGGCATCGCGTTCTCGGAATTGTGAACTCGGTCGGATCAACCATTGCCCGGGAATCAGATGGCGGAAGCTATCTCTATTCAGGACCGGAAATTGGCGTCGCGGCGACGAAGTCCTTCACTTCCCAGGTGACTCTTCTGACGCTTCTTGCCATTCTGTTAGGGAGGATGCGCCATCTTTCCGTCGATGCCGGCCAGCAGATGCTGAAGGAACTTCGGGACCTCCCGGCGAAAGTGGGAAAAATTCTGAGTCAGAGTGAGCATATCCGGCAGATCGCGCTGAAGTATCTCGACGCCAAAGGGATGCTGTTTCTGGGGCGGCAGTTTAATTACCCGACGGCGCTGGAGGGCGCGCTGAAGATGAAGGAAATTTCCTACATCTTTGCGAGCGGCCACGCAGCCGCAGAGCTGAAGCACGGAATTATTGCCCTCGTCAGCGAAGAGACACCGAGCGTCTTCATCATGCCGAAGGATTCCGTCTACGAAAAAAATGTGAGCACTCTTGAGGAAGTGAAGGCGAGAAAGGGCCCTGTCATTGCGGTGACTACGGAGGGGTCAACCGAACTGGAGCGAATTGCCGACGACGTCATTTATATTCCGCCTGTTTCTGAGATGCTCAGCCCGATTCTTTCAGTCATTCCCCTGCAACTGCTCAGTTATCATTTCTCGGTCGCGCTGGGTTGCGATGTCGACAAACCCCGAAACCTGGCTAAGAGCGTCACGGTGGAGTGAGGTGTTGTTTTCGCCTGACTTTTTCTTTAAATGACTGCATCGTAGACGGTAGCGCATGGACAACGAAGATTCCGATTCCGGAGATTCCGGTAATACCCGAACAGAACAGGGAACTCCCGTACGACAGATCGCGGTGTTTCTTCCCAACCGCACCGGAGCGTTCGTTTCGATTCTCGATCTGCTTCGCAGCAATCACGTGGTTGTTTTAGGGTTGTCGGTGCAGGATTCGATCGACAATACCGTGGTTCGACTGGTGGTCAGTGATCCGGAGACAGTGGAGACCATTTTCATGGAAAAGGGGATTCCGTTCAACTCGACCGATCTTGTCGTCGTCGAATTGCGGGACGGAGCCGAGCAAATGCCGGACTGTCTTCGCACCTTGCTGAAAGCGGAGACGAACATTCATTTCATCTACCCGCTCCTGACCCAGCCGAATGGAAAAGCGGCTCTCGCACTCTGTGTGGAGGACAACCTCTTTGGAGACTCTGTCCTTTCCAAGGCAGGCTTCAAAGTGCTTCGTCAGGAAGACTTGAGTCGTTGATTCGAACAGGCCCCGTCAGGCCGCGGCCCGGCGGAAAAGCGTGTCGACTACGTTGCGGACGTATTGCTCGTCAGAGAGCCCGATCGTGATTTCCTCGGGAAATTCTGCAATGTCGCGGAAGTGATCGGCGAGTCGGGCAAAGAGCCGGAGTCGGCAATCCGGATCGAGTTCGCTTCGGCGGGTCACGGCATCCAAAGCGATCCTCGCTTCCTCCGGGGGCGTTTTCTGTCGAAGCCGTGCCTCCAGGTGCGGGGCTGTAGCGAAGGAGTTCTCTTCCACGGAGATGGCTTCGCTGAATTGGGGCGGCTTGACATCTACCTCCCGGACGACCAGCGTCCCTGCCGCGATGTCGCCCATTCTCTGACAGCGTTTCGTGAAGAGGCAGCAAATACTTCCGAGGAGGTAGAAGGTGGAGGGCAGAATGTCGAGAAAGCGGAAGAGATTGCGAATCACGATCTGTTTCAATCCGAGGGAAAGTCCGCGTTCATCAATCACCCGGAGTCTGAAAATCCGCTTTCCGAGAGTCTGACCGGACCAGAGCCACTCGGTGATCATTCCGTAGAGCGTAAAGATCAAAAACTGAAGGAGGACAATGGCTCCCGATCCGAAGTCGGAAATGATATCGCCGATGATGGGGATTTCAGACACGCTGAATTTCAGAAGGTTGATGACCTGGGAAAGCAGGAGCGTCAATGCCACCACGACCGCAAAATCGATCGCGAGAGCGAGGCATCGGCTGAACGGGCTCGCGATCGGAACCTGGAAGGTCACTCCTTCCGGTGTTCTCACTTCCAGTGATGTGGTTCTTCCTAACATAAGCGGATGCGATCAGGCTTCGGGGGTTCGTTTTCTTCCGGCAAAGGACAGATAGAGAACGAGCGCGATCAACTGAATGGCCCCGAACGCGATCTTCCAGGGATAAAACTGCGGCGCGTGGTATTGCGAGAGAAAGGATTCCACGATCCCGGCCCAAACCAGAAGAAGGGCGGCCCCACCGATCAGAGTGAGAAGATCGCCTCGGATTCTTGAGAATCGCTGTCGCAGCTTGAGATTGGTTCCCCAGCCGAACATGGTTCGGGCAATGACCAGTCCGGCCTGACCGCCGATAAAGATGGCCGGTAGCTCAAAGGAGCCGTGCGGCAGGAGCCAGGCCGTTAGAAAGGTCCCCTGACCATCGGTGATGTAGTCAAACATGACGACCCCGATGAGGGTGCCGTTGTAGAAGAGCATCACGAAGGTGAAAATTCCCCAGAGAAATCCCAGGACCATGGCGAGAATGGTGACCTTGGTGTTGTTCACCATGAGTTGTGACGAAAAGGTATGCCGTCCCTGGAAGGCATCAAAATCCTGCTTTTCCTCCCGCTCGACCCGCTTCGAGGGCTTTTCATTCAGATGACTGAACTGCGGAGGAATGAAGTCGCCTTTGAGATCGTAGTTCAAGGCAAGGGCGCCGGCGCCGAACCCGGCTCCGACCCAGAAGGCGAGGCAGGAAAGCGTGAAGGCGAGCCAGTGTCTGCGAAAGGTGCAGGGAAATGTCTTCGTGATCCACTCCAGCGGGCGGAAGGGGACGGACTCGCCCCCGCTTTCATGGAGATGGCTGTAGGCTCGTGCGACGATTCGTTCGAGAAATCGAGTTGTTTCGACTTCGCCGGCGAAGGTGTTCAGTTTGACGAGATCAGCAGACGTCCTCTGGTAGAGATAATAAAAGCGTTGCGCCTCTTCGAGCGGGGCGTGCCGTTCCGGGTCCTCGGAGCGAACTCGCAAAAGTTCAGACAGTTCGTCCCAGAACGGCCTTTCTTTTGCGATGAACTTGTCGAGATCGAGGATCACAGGGCCAGAGTATGCGGAAGGCTCTGGAGCCTTTCAAGAGCGCGCGTGAATTTTTTTGAGATTCCACGGAAACCGCCCCGCGGCGACGGCTGGAATGTTGGACCCCTGACTTCCGCCATGCAACTTCACGGCGGCATCGGTGTTGACTCCAACCCGCATTCCCTGCCATTCTCGTATTCTCCATTTTATGTCACTGATCCCCTTACTGACCCGCATTTCGATGAACAGCGGATGCGCCGACAGCATGCGCTGCGAATCGATTCTTGCCGAAGCTGCCGGAAAGCACAGCTCGCTGATCGATGCCCTCCTCGACGCCAATATCGTGGAAGAGGAATCCTTTGCCGCTCAACTCGCATCGGAGGCCGGATTGGAATTCATTCCGGAACCGGAAATGGATCAGTCGACCACCTTGCATCGCCAGTTTCCGGCCAAAGTAGCTTTGCGCTACCGGATCCTCCCGGTGGCTCGTCCAGAAGGCGGGCTTTGTCTGCTGACCTATGACCCATTCGACCTCGAAGCGCGCCAGGCGGTGGGTCGCGAATGGGTGAAACCGGTTTCGTGGGCCGTGGGAACCCGCTATCGCATTCTCGAAGGTCTGAGGCAGGGCTATGGAGTCGGTGCGGAGCAATTTGACGAACTTATCGAGGGGCGGGATCCCAACGCGGAGGATGATTTCGAGCAGGAAGTGACTCACCTGGATGAGGAGGAGGAAGAGGCCTCGGTGATGAATTTCGTGAACCAGATCTTTCGCGAGGCTTTGCGGGAGCGGGCAACCGACATTCATATCGAACCGCTCGAGAAGAATTTACGCATTCGTTACCGGATTGATGGTTCGCTGCAGGAGGTCACCGTGCCGCCCGATATTCGAGCCCTCCAGAATTCCCTGGTATCCCGACTGAAGATCATGGCTCAGCTCGATATTGCAGAGCGGAGGCTTCCCCAGGATGGAAGAATCAATCTCGAGCTCGATGGAAACCCGGTAGACGTACGTGTCGCCACGATTCCCTCGGTCAACGGCGAGAGTGTCAGTTTGCGACTTCTGACCCGGCAGAATTTCGACATCGGAATGCTTGGGCTCGATGAGGAGACTCGCAACACGATCGAAACGCTGCTCAAACATCCGAACGGAATCATTCTCGTGACCGGCCCGACCGGTTCCGGAAAGTCGACTACGCTCTATACCTTTCTCAAGCAGCTCAATACCAAGGATACCCGCATTGTTACGGTCGAGGACCCGGTGGAAAATCGTCTCGACGGAGTCGTACAGATCGCGATGAAACCGGAAATCGGCCTGACCTTTGCCACCGGCCTTCGGGCGATTCTGCGTGGTGACCCCAACATCATCATGGTGGGGGAGATGCGCGACCTCGAAACGACGGAAATCGCGATTCGCGGTGCCCTGACCGGTCACCTCGTTTTCAGTACCCTCCACACCAATGACGCGGTCTCGGGAATCACCCGTCTCCTCGATATGGGAGTCGAGCCGTTCCTGATTGCTTCCTCGGTGCGTGCTTTCATCGCGCAGCGACTGGTTCGCAAGTTGTGTGATGAGTGCAAAAGGCCGGCGGTTCTCGAGGACGAATATCTTCAGGAGGTCGGATTTCCTCTGGAGGAAAAGGCAGGGATCATGGAAGCGGGAGGGTGCCGAGCCTGCCGCGACACAGGGTATCGGGGCCGAATGGCGATTCTCGAAATCTGCGCGATTGAGCCGGCTCTCTCAGAGAAGATCACGTCCCATGCTCCCTATTCGCAACTCAAGCAGCAGGCTCTCGATAACGGAATGGTGACGCTCCGCAGGTATGGCTGGAACAAAGTCGCCAGTGGAGAAACGACGATCGAAGAGGTGTTGAGTAACGTGGATCACTGACCGGCAGAACGGCGGGGTGGAATCATTCCCGCTCTTTCCCGGCAGAAGTTTTCGGGGATATCGGTTCCTTCAGATTGCCCTTCCCCTGCCTTCATTTTTCCCGCGACAAAAGCGAGTCTTTAAATTATTGTATCTATGAAATGTGTTGCCAATACAACTCTGTGCTCGCAAAACGCATTCTGCTCCGGCTGACTGTGATTGGCTGTGGTCTATTCAGCATTCCGGAAACCGGTTTCGCGCAATCCAGGATCTCCACGAGCGACCCGGTCACCTATTCGATCCGGATGACGACATCGCTTCGTATCCCCGGCAAAATCGAGACAGACCGGCTTCGGGTCTGGCATGCCCTTCCGCCACGAAAGGCGTGGAGCCTGTTCACCGGCGAAGTGGGAGCAACGGGCATCCAGTTTTCCACAGGGGGAGAATTGGAGTATGAGGCCAAACACAACTCCCACCATATTTTGTGGGAGAAGACCCTGCGATTGGACCCCGGTGAAACGCATCGATTTCTCTCTCAATTTGAAGTTCGCTCGATGCGGCGAATGCTTCTTCCCGGGAGCGTCAGTTCCGACTGGGAGCAGTTCTCTGCCGTCCCTCCTGCCGTCCTTCTTTCATCGGAAGCCCGGAATGAGGAAATCCACGACTTGATTCAGCAACATGCCGGCAGAATTAAAGAGGAGTGTGGCCCCTACGATGCGATTCTCGCTGCTTCTGCGTGGATCGGTCAATACCTGAAGTATGATGCTGGCGTTTGGTTTGAAACGAACCAGGTGAATGCCATTCTTTCCGAAAAGAAGGGACATTGCGGTCATCAGGCGACGATCTTCCGTCAGTTTTGCGGGGCCTTCGGGATTCCAGTCCGGACGATTCACGGGTTGAATCTCTACGAAGAGGACGGGGTCGGGGAATTGCACTCCATTCGTCCTGACTTTACCAATGTTCACACCTGGTCGGAAATCTATATTCCCGGGATTGGCTGGGTTGAAGTCGAACCGGTTAGCGATCAGAATCCATTCATGATTGGATCCCACTTGATCCGGAACAATGATTGGTTTCAAAACTATTCCATCTGGGTCTGTGCCAACGGGGAGGAGCGCCAGCCGAAATGGACTTCGGTGGAGGGAAAATACGAGTCAGACTACCAGGTCGAGCACCTCATCGAGTATCGCGCGACCCCGGAATAGTCGGGATCACTCCACCTGGGAAGCTGCGACTTGTTTGGCCACCAACTCTTTTCCGTGGGCTTCCCGGCAGGATGCTCCGCAGTAGAGACTCTGTTTTTCGCGGCAATCAGGGCAGACGAAAATCTGTTCGTTACAGCTGGGCCAGCGGCAGTTGCCGTAGTGAGGTTGTTCCACTCCGCAGTGGCGACAATGGGTGATGATTTTTCGGGTTTCGGTGCGGTTCACTTCCACTTCGACCCGCTGATCGAATACATAACAAAGCCCTTCAAAGTCCCGTCCCTGCACTTCCGGATCTTTCCCGTATTTTACGATGCCCCCGTCGAGTTGGTAGACATCTTCGAACCCTTCCTTCCGGAGAAAGCCGGACAGCTTTTCACAGCGAATTCCGCCGGTGCAGTAGGTGAGGATTTTCTTCCCTTCTAATTGCGAGGCATTTTCCCGAAGCCAGTCCGGGAATTCGCGAAAGTTGCCGATGGGGGGGCAGATCGCTCCTTTGAAATGACCGAGCTCCGCTTCGTAGTCGTTGCGACCGTCGATCACGACAACGTCCTCCTGCTGCATGGCCTCGTAAAATTCGCGGGGGGAGAGGCGCTCGCCTGTGATCTCGTTCGGATCGATGTCCGTTGATTCGTCGAGACCGAGAGTGACGATTTCCTCCCGTACCTTGATCGAGAGCTTGGGAAAGGTGTGCTCACCGGCCGGATCTACCTTGAACTCCATCTCCGTGGTCAAAGGGTCCCCGTGCATGGATTCCATGTAGCGGTTGGTTTCCGCCGTTGTTCCGGAGACAGTTCCGTTGATCCCTTCGTCCCCGACAATGATGCGCCCCCGCAGAGAAAGCGATTCGCAAAGAGCCCGATGCTCCTTTGCGTAGGCCTCTGGATCCTCAATCGGTACGTAGCGATAGTAGAGGAGGACCTGATACGGGGATTCAGAATCTGGAATTTCGTTGCTCACGGGGCAGAAATGTAGGGAGTTTAGGGGGCTTCTCAAGTCACCGTTCCGGGAAAAATGAAGACTTGTTTTTCAGAGGCGCATATCATATTTGAGAATATTTTCAAAATTGACAGTAATTTCTGGATTTTGAAGGGGGACTACGCTTGAATGCTCCTCAATGAGCACCTTGGGAATCAGTGTCGGTCAGCGCGTGGGAAGCCGAGTCAGCTTTTATCTGCTGCTGGTTTTGATTATGTGGACGACAAACCGTCTTCTGCCCAATCAGGCGGAGTGGGAGCGTCAGCAATGGGCGGACCGCGGGGTGGTGCAACCTCTCATCGGTGTTCCCATCGAGGATGTACAGAAAATCCTGAAAGCGCGGGGTTCGCGCTGATCTTTTGGAACCGGCGCGGGGACAGATCGCGTTGACCTAGGCGGAATACCTCGCCTCTCCACCGACATAGGTGGCAACTACTTCGAGGGTGGGGCTCAACAGGGTTAGGTCGGCGAGGTAACCCTGCTTGATGACACCGCGGTCAGAGAGCTTCAGGGAGCGTGCTTGATTTACGCTGGAGCATCGGGCGATTTCATTGAGAGGAAGACCGGTGTATTCGACCACGTTCCGGACCAGTTGGTCGTAGGTGGCGATCGACCCGGCGAGATTGCCCTCCCGAATGCGGGCGGCATCTCCTTCGACTATGATTTCACGGTCACCGAGAGGGTAGGTGCCGTCTCCGAGGTGAGAGGCTGCGATCGAATCGGTGATCAGCATAATCCGGTCTTTGCTGCGGTGCTTGAACACGAGTCGAACCATGTCGGGGCACAGGTGGACGCCGTCACAGATCATTTCGATCATGATGTCGTCGTCGAGCATGCCTGCTCCGACCAGTCCCACTTCGCGATGATGAAGTCGGGACATCTGGTTGCAATAGTGCGTCAGATGGGTCAGCCCGCTTTCTTTCGCGGTGCAGAATTCGGCATAGGTGGCCGCACTGTGAGCGGCGGAGGTGACGATACCGAGCTTTCGCATTTCCCGGATGAATTCGTTGGCTCCCTCAAGTTCGACAGCAAGCGAAACCAATCCGACCGGGCAGATGGAATGGAGATTGCGGATCTCTTCCACGTCCGGGCTTCGCATGCAGTTTGGATCCTGCGCACCGGCCTGCTCCGGATTCAGATAGGGGCCTTCGATGTGAAGAAAAGGAGTTCGGGCAAATCGCTGATTCTCACGATAGGCGGCCGCGGCTTCGGCCATCGCGATTTTGTTCTCCCTTGTTTCCGTCCAGGTTGTCGGGAGAAAGGTGGTGACGCCCTCGGCGAGCTTGGCTTCTGCGATCGTTTCGACCGCCTCGAGAGTCGCTGCGGTGAGATCGAATCCGTTCGCACCGTGCGTGTGGATATCGATGAATCCGGCACAGAGATAGATCTCGCCGCTGCCATCGAAAATCACCTGGCTTCCGGCAGGGGGATCATGGCCCTCAAAAATTTGGGAAATGTGTCCGGAATCGTCGATTTCGAGGCAGACAGGCCGGATCAACGAATTGGGCGAAACTAAAAGGACGTCGGCGATGACGGATGACATGGCAGAATGTATCTGCGGACCGCGCAAAGGGAAGGGGGATTTTCAGGGAGAAGAGGATCCGCGTGCTGATCCGTTGCGAATCAGGCCGGGCTTGGCCGTTCAAGCGCGGGCCGTATGGGGAATGCTCATACGGAGTTACCTGGGAACTCACTACCCGTAGAGGACAGCCCGCGCAGGCAGGCTGGCTTCCATCGAAATATCTTCCCGATCAATTGGCCGGAGCCTTCGGAGCATCCGCCTTGGGCGCTGCCGGAGCCTTTGGAGCGGATTTCGGCAGTGCCGGAGCTTTCGCCTTTCCCGGACCCTTCGGAGCAGACTTCGGCTGCACTGGGGCTTTCGCATTTCCCTTGGGAGCGGCTTTCCCGTCCTCGCCCTTGGCTTTGCCTTTTCCTTTCGGTGCGGGCTGTTTGCCTTTGGCAGGAGCTTTGCCCTTTTTATTGGCAGGGGCGGCTGCGGGACCGGGCTTGGCCGCATTGGGCTTGGCCGCTTCGGGCTTGGGCTCCGTCTCCGGGGCAGGCTCGGGTTTGGGAGGCTCCGGACGCTTGACCTTGGGCGGATTGCCAATTCTCAACAAAGCGATTTTCTCTTCGGCGTATTCGACGAAACGGTTGCCGGGATGAAGCGTGTAGGACTCCTGGTATCTCTGATCGGCAGCCTCTTTGTCACCTGCCTCGAGAGCAAGGTCACCAAGGCGAATGCGTGCAAGCGGGGTCAACTCGCCGTCCGGCTGGTCGTCGATGCTCTGCTGGTAGTAATCCTTAGCTTTCGCTGCGTCACCGGAAATGTGGTAGAGGTTTCCGAGGGCGAAAAGCCCCTGGGCGTGCCGGGGATGACTGGGGAAGTCCGAGGTGAACATTTCCAGGGTAGCCCGCGCGTCTTCCGGCTTTCCCTGGTCGATTTGTAGCTCCGCCTTGCTGAGCATCGCGTTTCCTGCGGCGATGGTTCCGGGGAAATCAACGAGGACGGCGTCAAACGCGGCCACTTCCTTCTTGCTGAGAGCGGCTGAGTAAGCACTTCCCGCTGCAAGATGTTTTTGCTTTTTCAACTGTCCACTGACAAGGACGCCGCAAATCAAAATGGCAATCAACGCGAAGCCGATCAGGATTTTGTTCCGGTTGCGATCAAACGCATCCATCACGTTGGCGGCATCAGAAGCGGCAAGAGCTTCTATTTCTTCCGGAGCATTTTCCGGATTTTCCGAAGGAGAATCAGAACGATCTGACATGATTAGTGGTAGTGTAAAAAGACGTTAGAACCGCTGTCGTGGGAGAGCGGCCCGAAACGTAGCGGAAAAATCCGATTTGTCAGCTTCCAACTGCGGCCCGCGCTTCGTCTGCGAGAGGAGTGGAAAGATATCGTTCCCCGGTGGAGCAGCCGATTGTAACGATGAGCTTACCGGCATTTTCGGGACGTCTGGCGATTTCGATTGCCGCACAGATGTTGGCTCCTGTCGAAATACCGCCGAGGATTCCCTCTTCCTTGGCGATGCGTCGCGCCATTGCGAAGGAATCGTCGTTGCTGACCTTGATGCACTCATCGATTTGCGCTTCGCCGCTTGATCCTTTGAGGTGAAGGTTGTCGGGGACAAATCCGGCACCGGTGCCCTGAATCTTGTGCGGTCCGGGAGTGAGATCTTCCCCGGCAAGAGTCTGGCTGATGACGGGGGAGTCTTCCGGCTCGGCAACGACGACCTGGATGTTCGGGTTCTTGGCTTTCAGTCCTTCGACGCAGCCGGTTGCGGTTCCGCCGGTTCCGACGGCCGAAACGACGATGTCGACTTTTCCGTCGGTGTCTGCCCAGATCTCCTCTGCCGTTGTCTTGACATGGATGGCGGGGTTGGCCGGATTCGAGAACTGCTGGGGAATGAAGGAATTCGGAGTCGTTGCCGCGATCTCCTCCGCTTTGGCGATGGCGCCTTTCATCCCTTTGGCTCCCTCCGTAAGAACGAGTTTCGCTCCGAGCATTCCGAGGAGAGTGCGGCGCTCGAGGCTCATTGTTTCCGGCATCGTGAGAATCAGATTGTATCCTTTCGCGGCGCAGACGAAGGCGAGGGCGATTCCGGTGTTTCCGCTGGTGGGCTCGACAATCACGCTCTCTGAGGTGATTTGACCGGCGGCTTCCGCGGCTTCGATCATGGCCATTCCGATTCGGTCTTTCACGGATCCGAGCGGATTAAAAAATTCACATTTGAGCGCGATGGTAGCGTCGAGACCTTCGGTGACTCGATTGAGTTTGACGAGGGGCGTTCCGCCGACCGTTTCGACGATGTTGTTGTAGATTTTTCCGTGAGCCATGACGTTGTAAAGGGGGCAATTTGAGTAGCGAAAAGGAAACGAATTTTCCCTTTCAAAAGGTGACCCTAGGAGGTATCGCGAAATGGCCTCGCTTGCAATGCGATTTTGAGGCGCAGATTTTCTGCAAAAAAACGCAATTTTGCCACTTGCGGAATTGATTTTACCCTATAGCGATAACGGGATGGCCGCGTATTCTATCGCAGCCTCGAAACCGAACCACTACTTATCATGTCTGATCTCGTCGAAGAGGAAGAAGTTGAGAGACTCCTGAAAAAGATTCCCGAATGGGATCACGAAGGCAAGGCGATCACCCGGAGCGTCGAGTTTGCAGAATTCATGGAGGCGATCGATTTCGTGAATGCGGTCGCGGAAATCGCCGAAGATGCAGGGCATCATCCGGATATCGATGTTCGCTGGACGACCGTTTTGCTGTCCCTGACGACCCACGAAGTAGGTGGTCTCACCGACCTCGATTTCGAAGTCGCGAAAAAGATCGACACGCTGATCGACTGATTTGCGTAATTGGTTCGGAAAGTGCTTTTCGACCGAATACAGATCCGCTAGCGTCACCCCATGACGAAGCGGATCTTTTTTTTGAGCAGTCTCCTTGCTGGAGCAGGTGCAATTTTCACCGGGTGCGGACCTGAGGAAGGGGAGGCGTCGAAACGGTATGCCTTCATCACCAACGGGGTCGCGGAGTTCTGGACCATCGCAGAGGCCGGGGCGAACAAAGCGGGCAGTGATTTGGGCGTAGAGGTAAGTGTTCTCATGCCGGGATCGCTCTCCGATCAAAAGAATATGATCGAGGATGCGATCACCCGCGGCATCGATGGTGTCGCGGTAAGCCCGATCGATTCTGAAAACCAGACCGACATGCTCAATCGGGTCGCGGCTGTGACCCGCCTGATCACCCATGATTCTGACGCCCCTGATTCGGATCGTCTCGCCTATATTGGGATGGATAACTACACGGCCGGTCGCATGTGTGGTGCTCTCGTCAAAGAAGCGCTGCCGGAAGGGGGCGAGGTCATGATCCTGATCGGACGGATGGAACAGGATAATTCAAGGAAACGCCGCCAGGGTGTGATCGACGAACTGCTCGACCGACCGGATGATTCCTCGCGCTTCGATCCTCCCGGGGAGGCGATCAAAGGAGAAAAATTCACGGTCCTGGGCACCCTGACCGATGGATTCGACCTCACCAAGGCCAAGGCCAATGCCGAAGATGCGATTTCCCGGTATCCCGAAATCGATGCCATGGTGGGGCTGTTCGCCTACAATCCTCCGGCCATTCTCCAGGCACTTGAGCAGGCCGGAAAATTGAATACCATCAAAGTGGTCGCTTTTGACGAAGACGCGCAGACCCTCGCGGGAATTCAGTCCGGAACCGTTCACGGAACAGTTGTCCAGAATCCCTACGAGTACGGCTACCAGTCGGTCCGCCTGCTCAACGATCTCGCCAGTGGCGATGGGTCCGTCCTCGCCGAAGGTGATTTCATCGCCATTCCCGGCCGCCAGATCCGGAAAGACAACGTCGATGCCTTCTGGGCGGATTTGAAGGAGAAGACGGGGAAGGAGTGAGGAGGCAGGAGGCAGCCGGAAGTCGCTACTCCGCCCGTCTCTAAAACTTTCGCAACAGCTCCGTCCGGATACCGAATCCCTTCTCGCCGTCATCCGTAACCGTGCCGAATCCTCCGGCGCGGAGGATGAGGTTTTTCGAGAGTGCTTCCTGATACTGCAGTCCCATGGCTCCGGTAACGGTGTAGTCTCCGGAGGGTGTTTCGGTCCTCGCTGCTCCCGTCGAGATCAACAACTGGCGTCGTTCTTCGGAATCGAGAAAGTGCTGGTAGGAAAGTTCGAAGCCGAGGGCATCACCTGCTTCTGTATCGAGCGGAGCCCCGTAGCTTCCGAGGCCGACGGCCCGTTGCAGCAGGGTGAAGTTTCCCAGTGCTCCCCCGGTGGCCGGGTCCCGGGCTGCGGAGGTATAGTCGCCCTGTTCCGAGTAGGTGCTGATTGTGAAAATGTCGTCGCTGTGTTTCATCGTTCGCGACAGCTGATGCGTGAACAACCATCCATCATTCACCGCACTGATTCCGCCCGCATTTTGTCCGGAGTGCATCGCAAAGGATCCATTGACCCGCAAGGTGGAGTTCCAGTAACCGATCCGTGCGATGCGGCCGATTCCGAAATAGGCACCGTTGCCACTTCCACCGTCTCCCGGATTGGTCCCGTTCACGTAGGCGGCGTCGATTTCGAGAGTTTGCTTCGGGTAGTCGAGCGTGCTGGAAAGGGCAAAGAGGGTGGCGCCCGAGTCGCGACGGCGGTCATTCCGGTGAACTTCGTTGAAGGCGACATAGGCTGAAAGGCGGGTCGCCGAGGCATTCATGCGGAAGAAATTGTGTTTTGTCAGGCCGATTGCATCGAGGTTGTCATTGGCGAGAATTCCGTTCTGGAGAAAAAGTGGCTGACGCCCGAGAGAGTATCCCAGATCGAGTCCCATCCGCTCATCGGGATCGAAGCGCGGAAAGAGTTCGTCGAGATAGCCTTCAATGAAGAAGGTATGCGGTTCCCCGTCCCATCCGTTCCGGAATTTGGTGCTCTCTCCCTGCCGGCGACCGACGCCGGTAAAGGTTCCTTCGTCATCGAGCGGGCGGAATCCAATGAGGAGTCGCTCGGTGCTGGTGAGAGAAAAGTTGCCGAAAAGGTCGAGGCGATTGGCCCATTCGTTGGTGCGCTGCCCGTCGGGTGCTTCGAAGCTCTGAAGCGCGGTGCGGTAGGTTCCGAAGCTGAAGAAGGAGGGCCGCCAGGTGGCTCCGGTTGGCGAAGTTGTTCCCGGATCGATCGGGCCGGGACTGAGAAACCGGTCCTGTCCGAAGAGGCTTTTTCGTTCGGGTAGCTCCGTCGTCACATCGTCCGGGGCCCGTGCCGCAAGCAGGGCCTCCCGCTCTTTGTTTTCCGGAAAAACGGCATCGTCAATTGCCTCGGTGATTGTTTTTTGACGGGACTGCGCACTTTGGCCGAATTCCTCCAGAGGCACGACTTCCTCGCTCAGTCCGAGAGAATGCGCCGAATCTTCTGCCGCGAGGGGCAATCCGCACAAAACGACGAAGGCGAGAACGGTCCGGGCCATTCTCGCTAGGTCAGGAAGTGCGCTGTGAAGGGACTTGCTCAACTTGTCAGGATTCCGCTTCGGGGGAGTTCTTTTCGATGCCGGTGGTTTTCGTGGGGGAAGTTTCGGGGAAGAGCGATTCCTCCGGCCCTTCCGGAAGCAGGGGGAGCCCTTCCGGGACGCCTCCGGGCCAGAGTTCGGGTAGATGAGGTCCGAGGTGCTGGATCATGAAATCTTTTATCTCCTGGACCCCTTCGAGGGCGGCTTCCCGTTTGGCGAGTTCCTCGCTGGTGAGATGAGGAAAGGGGTAGTGGCTTACCGGGACGTGCATGATTTCCTCCTCCGTCGGAGTGAAGTCGAGGTGAGAGCCGTCGGCATCGGAAGAGAGAGGGATGCACTTTTCCCAGATCGTGACCGTGCCGCCACGGCGGTTGCCGGCGCGGTCGATTTTGTGTCCGTTCGCAACGCGTTCCGCCACCTCCCTTGCGGAAAGGTTCATATCGAATCCGACCGGGGAAATTTCTTTCACGAGGTTGACGGGAACCATCTGCGATAGCAGGCGGATGTTGATTTGGTAGGGGCGGGCGGGGGAGAGTTGATCGCGGTCGAGTTGGTATTTGGCCCGGCGGTGGGAGAGGGGGGGAATCGAGCGGAATTGTTTCCTCGCCCCGCCGCCCCGTCCGGTGTGGACATTGGCTGAGGTGGCCGTCCGGACAAAGGGAATCGGATCGAGGGAGGTGTTGAGCGGGAGAATTGATTCCCGCTCATCTCCGGCTAGATTGCGGGTGATGAATTTCGACTGCAGCGAAAAGAGAAACGGGTCGGGCCGCCATTCCAGGTCCTGCTTCGTCAGGGAAAGGTCTGCGTTTTCTTTCCAGCGGCTTTGTTCCAACCAGCGTCCTGATTTGGCGGCATTCGCGTGAACGTAGGAGGAGTGCAGGTCGCGCAGATCTCCGTTGGGATCACGATCCCCTGATTGAAAAACGAGATTTCCCTGCGCGTCCTTCACCATCACTTCGAGAAACATGACGCGTTCGGCATCGAAGCCGGTAGGGACGGCGTGCCCGGCCGTGGCATTGTGGACATCGAGATGAAACGCGAAGGCGCGGGCGTCGTCCCGGCTCACTGCAAATTCTCCGAGCTGAAGGGCGCGGCGGAGAATACGGGTTCGCTCGACGTGAGCTCGGTTGAGAAGTTGAAACTGCTTGTCGAGAATGTGCCTCGCTGATTTCCTGCGAAGGGAGGCGGCGACTGGATCACCGGGATCGGCCCAGGGAAAGGAGGCGTTGGTAAGTCGTTGGGAGCGCTCCGTTTCCGACAGGTTCTCCTCAAACGCTTCCGTGCCCCATCCTTCTTCCCAGCAAAAGGTCAACCAGTCGGTCAGGGTGTGCTTCTTGGCCGTCTTTGCAGCCGTTCGCAGGTTTTGTTTTTCGGCCTCCTTCTTGACGTCCGGATCGGGATTGGAAAGCTTCTTGATGTAGGCGAGCAATTCTTTTGACTCGATTTTGAGCGTGTGACGGAAGCGCGTCCCGTAGGTGAATTCGGCCGTTTCGACCGAGTGGGGAAACAATCCCGGATGGACGATGCTGTAGTCAGGACCGATGAACATGTGATTCGTCTTTTTGCGGGGAGGGGTCGCCTTTCCCTCTTTCGGATCACGGGGCGAGTTCCGGACTTTCGCAACCGGTCCGAAGGCGTAGTTCAAATCGCGACCGGATTCGGTGAATCGGTCCTCTTCCGGGACGACGGCACCCGCTTTCACGCCCATGTGGCAGTCCTGGCAGGAGGTTCCTTCTTTCGCGGCGGGCGAGTGCTTGAACTCGGAGAAAGCCGACTCGAGTCGGATCCCGCTGGGGGAATTCACATCATGGCACATGCCGCATTGCCCGGATTTGGCAATCACCGGCGACTCGATCGTTTCCCCGTGCGTCAGTTTGCCCCGCTCCTCTGAGTTCGTGACGAGGCCGAATTCAGGATTCTTGAGCAATTGCTGAAAACTGTCGCCTCCGCCGGGACCGTAGATCGGATCGGAGAGAGGCCCTTTGTGAAGAGAAATTCGCCCGCTCGTTGTTCCAAAGTCCGTCGAAACGCGGTGACAGGTGATACAGGTCACGCCCTCGCGAACCGCCGGTGATCGATGAAGAACGGATCCGTAGAGGTCCTCTTCGCGTTCCATTCCCACAGGGGTGTGACAGCGAATGCAAAAGTCTCCGTTCGTTCCCCCGGTTCGACTCGTGAGGAAGGTGTGCATCGAGTTGAAAACCGGGCTCAACATGGCGTAGGCGTGAGGCGATACCGACCACTCCTCAAAATGGTCGGGATGGCATTGCGCACAGCTAACTGCAGTGGGATAGCGATTCTCTTCCCGGAGTGTTTCGAGATAGGTCCGGTGCGCCTCATCCGCGGCAGGACTCAGAGGATGGTCCCCGTCAGCGGAGCGCACCTCCACGGGCGCGAAGACCGGGAAAAGCATTGCCCAAACCGCAGTGATCGTGAGGAAGGGACTCTTTGAAGGGAAACGAAACATTTTATAGAAGATATGGAAATTATTGCATTTCACAAAAGTTTATTTTATGTTTCTGCAGATATTCGCCCTTTTCTTGCCATTCATGATCCTCTTTCGAGCCCTCGTATTTCTGTCGTTCGCCGTGGTTTTCCCGGCGTTCGGGCAGCGTCCTCCCATTCCGGCAGGGCAGATTGTCGGCTCTGAGACGTGCCGTGATTGCCATGAAGAAATGGTCGAGCAATGGGAGAAAACGGCCCATGCCACCTCACTTGAGAAAATGCTTTCCTCAGACAAGGCGATCGAAATTGCCGCAGCAGTGGATATTCAGCCCGCTGAGATTCCGATGAAAGCGAGCTGCGTTCGTTGTCATTTCACGCAGGAGGATTTAGCCGGCACGGCCCAAACGACGATGGCGGTGAGTTGCGAAAGCTGCCATGGCGGAGCGATTGATTGGATCGAGGAGCACAACCGGAAACATGTTTCCCGCCAGAGCCGGGTCGATGCCTCTGTGGCGCTCGGAATGTCCCACCCGGAGTCCATCCTTTCTATTTCCAAATCCTGTTTCGAATGCCACGTCGTCGACGATGAGCAACTCGTGAATCATGCCGGGCATCCCGCTGTCAGTGATGGATTCGAAATCCTTTCGTGGTACTCTGGCGAAGTGAAGCACAACTTTCTCGTGGGCGGCTCAGCTTCTTCTGTGAAAACGCACGTTTCCGATCCCCAGCCAATTCCACAGGAGCGAAAGCGAATGCTGTATCTTAATGGCAAGCTTGTCCATTTGGCCTACCTCCTGCAATCGCTGGCGAGGGCAACGGATGCGCCGGTCGACAGGAATGGGGAATTCATACGGTTGCCAAATGGAGACTTTACCTATGCCGTTCAACTCGCCCGGGCGATCAAGCGTGTTGAGTGTGATCTGGAGGATGCCCTGCACTTCGTCGCCGTCCCCGAATACGATGAAGCTCTCGCCCTGATTCGATCAATCCGGTTGGAGACCGGCAAGGAGGCGGAATTGAGAGAGGCCTCTGCGACAGTGTTTCGTCTGGCGGAGCTGTTTTGCGAAAAACGTACCGGGTCCCAATTTACAGCGATTGATCCGCTTCTCGCGAAATTGGATTTGAGGGAGGCGGACTAGACATCCGATCATTTTTTTCAACAATTCTTGAAAAGTGAAGTCCGTCAGGCGTAAGTATGCGCATGTACAAGTGTCTCTATTCCATCCTGGCCTTTTGCCTCGCTTCCTTTTCTGCCATTTCGGAGGAGCGCGTCAACGACCCGAGCTCCTTCACCTGGAATCCAGCGCTTTCTCCGGCCGGGCCCGTTGTCGTTTCGGTCAATCTAAAGTCGCAGACGGCAGCGGTGTATCGAAACGGAATTGAGATCGGGAGCTGCATTGTCAGCACGGGTATGCCGGGGCATGAGACCCCAACAGGTGTGTTTCATATTCTGCAGAAAGACGCCGACCATCACTCCAGCACCTACAACAATGCTTCGATGCCCTTTACTGAGCGACTGACCTGGGGCGGAGTGGCGCTGCACGCCGGATCTTTGCCCGGCTACCCTTCGTCGCATGGTTGCATCCATCTCCCCTATGAGTTTTCCAAGCGACTTTTCCAAATTACGGAAATGGGCGGCACGGTGATCATTACGGACGACGCTCCCACCGGAGGTGTTTCGAAAGGGCACCGAATCGAATTTGCCGAAGATGAGAAATCCTCCGACTTCGATTGGAGTCCTCATGATTCCCCGGCCGGCCCCGTCTCGATTCTGTTCAGTTCTACGGATGAAGAAGTGATCGTGGTCCGCAACGGCGTTTTGATCGGAAAAGGGCAGGCAAAGTTCAAGGCATTCGCTCCGAAGCCGAAAGGAACTTATGCCTACGTTTTTGACGGATGGGAGAGGGAGCAATCAGGGAACCCCTATCCACACTGGCATCAGATCGGGGGACCGGCGAACAGTCATGAACTCCAGGCGTTCCAACATCTCAAGACCGATCCCCGCCTGAAGCACGTTCTCGACACCGTGCTGACACCGGGCACGAACTTGATCATCACGAATGATTCTCTTTCCAACGCGACTCGCAGTCAGCCCGGATTTCACATCATGAAGGGAACGCTCGCGAAGAAGTGAGAGGCGTTGCTACTCAATCCGCTCTTTCGCTTCCTCCCAGTAGCCATCGTCGATCTCGAATCCGATAAAGCGCCCGAGGCCTTCCTCTCCCGCAGCGGTGGCGGCATGGCCGATCCCGAGAAACGGATCCATCATCGTGAGTGCGGAGGGCTCGCCGCCGTGCAGGAGAATGCATTTGCGTGCCAACTCGACGGGAAACGTCGCGGGATGGGGACGGTCCCGGTTTCTGCTGACAATCGTTTCGTAGGGGATGAACCAGTTGTTTCCACGGCAGCGCTTGTCGCGTCCCCCTGTGTGCCCCCATCGCTTGATGTTGCTTTTGTCGGCGTAGGGAACCCCCACTGCAATTCGATCAACCGGGACCTTTCCGGTTTTGGTAAAGTGAAATACAAACTCGTGGCAGTCGTTCACGAAGCGTTTCGAATTGATAGGCTTGAAATGCCCGACGGAGACGGGATCGCTGTCCCGTGGCTCTACGGTGATGGATTTTATCCAGTGAATGGTATTTTGCAGATCGAAAAGATCGCGCAGGGCCAGGGCCAGTTCGTGCGGCATCCAAGGATTGGCGGGAGCGGCACCCACGTTGAGAAAAAATGAGCCCTCCGGCTTGAGCAGTCGTTTCACCTCGCCGGCCCATTCCAGCGACCAGGCCAGGTAGTCTTCGGAACTGAGCTTGTCGTTGTAGCTTTGGTAGGAAATCCCGAGGTTGTAGGGGGGCGACGTCACGACAAGATCAACCGACTCGTCCGGGAGATCCCGCATGCCCCGAACGCAATCACCGTGGCGCAGATCAAATTCGGTGGGGAATTTCTTCTGCTTGTCGGGGCCGGGCGGCACGTCAGGGTCGGACATCAGTTCTTTGTCGGGGAAGATCGAGATGGATGCAATGTTTTTGAACAGGGCGGGAAGGGAAGGTGCCACGTTCCTGCGAACGCGGCGATTCAGGTTTGCGATGGCTGTAGCCGCCGTCGCAAGACGGTGGGAAGGGGTTGCCCCGACCTCTGAGGGAATCAAATCGATGCTGCAAATTTCTCCGCTGCGTCCCGCAACAGCCGCGCGGCATGGTTCATGTTTTCCTCCATGCTCAAGTCGGGATCACGAATCTCGATGCTCTCTTCGAACTGCCCTCCGGCGCCTTCCTCGCGAATTCCGCAAAACGCATAGACCGGCTTTTCAGAGGCTTTCGCGAGCCTGGCGACGCCGGCGGGGGCTTTTCCCTGATCGGTTTGGCGGTCGAGCTTGCCTTCTCCGGTGATGACGAGATCAGCCCGGGCAATGTGAGATTCCAGATCGAGAAGGTCGGAGACCAGCGTAAACCCGGGGACCAGTTCCCCGTGAAGAAAGATCATTCCGCCGAACCCCAATCCCCCGGCGGCACCGGATCCGGGAAGCGTTGCCGCCTGCCTCGCCGGGTCGCCCAGCAGAGAGATAAGGTGCTCCAGGCGGGCTTCGTGTTTTGCGACGTCGTGTTCGAGGATCCCCTTTTGCGGCCCATAGACCGCCGTGCATCCATCGGGCCCGAGAAGAGGGTTTTCGACATCGCAGGCGACCAGGATCGCGGGCAACCGCAGATCGGAGGGCGGCTCAATCGTCTTTGCCTCCGAGAGGCGAAGAGGGATGTCATGGATCTCATTTCCTTCGTCATCAAGAAATCGAAACCCGAGAGCCTGCGCCATACCGCTGCCTCCATCATTGGTCGCGCTCCCTCCGATACCGAGAATGATCTCTTCGGCTCCCTGATGGATGGCATTGAGAATGAGTTCTCCGGTTCCGTAGGTGGAAGCCCGCCACGGATCCGTTTTTCGGGAACCCAGTTGGGCGAGGCCGGATGCCTCTGCCATTTCGATCACGGCGATGCGGCCGTTGTCGAGCCACCCATAGCCCGCCCCGGTCGGTTCTCCGAGAGCATCCTGAACCCGGCAGGTTTTCCAAAGGCCGCCTTTGGCATCCGTCAGGGTTTGGGAAAGCCCGTCCCCGCCGTCGGCAACAGGGATGGTTTGAATGGTAAACCGGTTCGGGGAGGCGTCCCGCAATCCCGCTTCGATCGCGGCACAGGCCTCGACCGCCGTGAGGGAGCCTTTGAATTTGTCGCTGGCGACGAGGATATTCATCGCTGCCGGCGCAATGTCATCATTTCGTCGAGCAGGTCGGCCAGTTCGTCCTGGTCTTCGGTCTCTTCCATCGCCCGGCGAATCGCGGCCAGCTTCCCGGCGGGAACGGGAGCTCTCACCGTTTTCGACTCCACGACGGGTTCTTCAATTTCCGATTCCGGTTCCGGATCTGAATCGTCCGCTTTCTGCACGATTCGGTTGAGAGCCGAGATGCCTCGCTCTTCATCAAACTGCAATTGGATTCTCTCTTCGGGGGAGAAAAGCGAAGCCACCCGGGGACTGTGGGTGGTCACGATAATCTGGCCGGAGCGATTTTCGAAGAGGTCGTGGAAAAACTGCATCTGCGCCCGCGCGAGATCGGGATTCAGCCCGGTGTCGGCATCGTCGAGAAAGAGAAATCCGGCCTGTTCATCACGATGAAAATACTGGGCATACACATGCGCGAGCCGGAGAAGGTGTTGCCGAAGTCCGGGACTCAGGGCGGAGAAGGAGATCTCGTCTCCGGTTTGGGTCGACGTGAGAGGGTCCTCCGCTTCGGGGCGAAACTCAAGAAAGGCCGCGCTGAGGATAGGCTTCCAGATTTCGCGGATCGCTTCGAGAACATTCGGAAAGGACGCCGCGAATTCGGCGTCGACTTCGGCAATGGTCCGGTCGCGATTGTCCGGATGCTTGAGAAACTGGTGGTATTCGTTTTGCCGCTCCGCTTCGCGGGTTTCCAGAAACTCACGAAAGCCTCCCACGGGGTGATGATCGACGAGGTTGGTCTCCGGCGTAAAGAGAGCGAGCGAGCCGGAGGTGAATTCCGGAGCGACGGAAAGAGCATATTCGGAAAACCGCTCAATGAATTCGCTGAGGTCGGGAGGATTGTTCTCCAGCGAAGCCCATTTCGAGGAGGTTTCGATCTCGCCGCCAAACCAGACCGCGTTGCGGAGGTCGCTTCCGTCCGTCGCACGATAAAGGGTTTCCCCGGCGACTGAGAATCCGGCGAGGACGAGGGCGTCACTGCTGCCGGGTGCCGTTCCGTTGGAATCTTCGGGAGCGAGGTTCCGGTAGAGCAGATCAAGCACGGTCGACTTTCCCACTCCGTTCGGGCCGAGGAGGCAAACGCGCGGAAGAGCTTCGCCGTTTTCGGGGTTCGTCAAATCGAGGTCGCAGTATCCGAACTGACGAAAGCGGGAGAGGATGAGGCGGGAAATTCGGGGGATCTCGGGCATGGGTTGCAAAGATAGGGCAGGAGTGCCCGGGACTCAACAGGGTAGAGTGAGGGAGTCAACCCTGTTGCGTCCGGCAGGCCGTGTCGCCGCCGTCGCAAGACGGTGGGGGCGCAGACTCCGGCCACGTTCTTGCGAACGCGGCTACTTGAAAACGGAGAAGA
>JARGNG010000121.1 GCA_029213265.1 Verrucomicrobiales bacterium
CGGGCGTCCAATCGTAAAGGACGCCATGAAATACATCTCGTTTATCCTCTTCGGAATCTGGGTGCTGACAGAAATGCTGTCTGCCCAGGGGACGACGTCGGTGGAAACGAAGAGCGCCTCGTTTGCGGATCGTCTCGTCGAGGCTGCCAATTTCCGAACCTTTCAGGAGGTGCGCTACGATCCTGCCTATGTCGTTCTCGATTATCCGGGGGGAGACGTTCCCTCCGACATGGGCGTTTGCACCGATGTGGTAATCCGCTCCTACCGCACCTTGGGGATCGATCTGCAAAAACTCGTTCACGAGGACATGAAACAAAATTTTTCCGTTTATCCGGAGAACTGGGGACTGAAGCGGCCTGACAAGAATATCGATCATCGTCGGGTTCCGAACCTTGAGCGCTTCCTGGAGAGGGAAGGGGCAGAAATCGAGGCGAACGAGTCACCCATTTACCTTCCGGGTGATTTGGTCGCGTGGGATCTGACCGGAAATGGACTTTGGCATATCGGCATTGTCGTCGGGCCGGACACGTTTGTACACAACATCGGTAGCGGACCGGAGACTGAAACGGGAATCAATCAGTGGAAGGTGGTCGGACACTATCGGTATTTTCCCGAAGCGGAGTGACCCGGGGGCGTTTATGGATCGGGCTCCTGCGCTGTCCATTGAACCTGGAGGCCCGGCTGGCGACTACGACGCCTTTTTCATGGCAGCGAGCAGCTGGTGGCTTTGCAACTGCTGCACGTACAACTCGGCCTGCTCGCGTTGACCGGTCCAGACGACGGATTGTCCCATTTTGTGGACTTCCATCATCATCATTTCCGCCTTTTGCTTGGTGTAGCCAAAAACCCGCTGAAGAACGAGCGTGACAAAGTTCATTAGATTGACCGGATCGTCGTAGACAATGACATTCCACGGAGTATCCAGATCGTTGGCCTCCTCGGTTTCTGTGATGACAACTTCTTCTGTCTCGGTCGGCATGGCAGAGAAAATCGTTAGATCGCCCGGAGAGATCCGAACTCGCCCCCAGAATCGTCGATATTCTTCTTCACGGCAACTGCGACCTTCGGAAGAATCATCGCAAATATCGATTTTTCTTCTGCAGTCGCCTTCGGGGGCAGGCCTTTTCCATGGCGGGATTGGAATTCAAACCAGGCGTAGGCAGAGAGCGCGGAAGCGAGGGGAAGATGGAACAGAGCAGACTGAAGAGCGAAAACAACGGGGAGATTCCCCGGGGTGGTTCCCGACTCGACCGCCTCTGCATAGCGTACCCATTCCCGGTTGCCTTTCATCTCTGATTTTCCTTCGAGAAAGGTTTGGGCCGCTTTTTGACTCCGGACAGCCATGTCTTCGGGCAGGTTCTGGCTGAGTTCACGATCCTTCCCGCAGATCTCCTCCACGCGGGAGGCGAGTCCGTTTTGAAGTGCTTCGATGAAAGCGGGAACGATGAGGGGGAGGAAAGTCGATTCCGTCCACGATTTCCAGGCCTGAGCCAGAAGCGCGTCTTTTCCCGGGAAAAAAGTGCCGGGATAAACAGGCTCGATTCCGAGAACGGAAATGAACCGGGAAAGGGCAAATCCTTCCTCGTCGCCGGGTTCAACCAAATGCGGGGTGTCAGACATCCGACACCTCAGGAAGGGAAATTCAAGAAATCAGGGTATCTCAAATGAGACCTGCTGTCTTGAGCGTCTTGTAGGCGCCGTTCTTGTCGATCGTCTTGAGGCCACGGGCGCTCACCTTGACGCGGACGTAACGACCCAACTCAGGGACCCAAACACGCTTTTGGCGCAGGTTCGGCTTGAATTGACGCTTTACGGTTTTCGTCACGTGACGACCGATTCCACCCTTCTTTTTCGCTTTACCACTGCGGTGGATTTTGCGACCAGAAGTGACTTTTGCACCGGTAATTTTACAAACTCTTGCCATCGTGAGACTCCGTTGAAACTTGATTCCGAGCCGCGTTGTGTAAGATCCGGCTTCGGGGCGGGCAATTTCCGCACTTTTCCCCATGGGTCAAGGGGAAATACGTTTTGTTCCGGGATTCGTGGCCTCGCTCGCGGGAGCGTGGGTCGTCGCCACCGTCTTGTGACGGCGGCTGCAGTCTGCCGAACAGGGGTTGCACTTTCCCCTTGCGGATGGGGTGGGGCGGCTATCTTGTGCCCGTTTTATAAAATTTCCTCCCAAAACTGATGAGCGAGAACGCATCCGAAAAAAATACTGTCCTGATGGAAAAAATCGTCAGCCTCTGCAAGCGACGTGGATTCATCTTTCAGTCTGCTGAGATCTATGGCGGTTTGAACGGTTGCTGGGACTACGGCCCTCTCGGTGCCGAGTTGAAGCGCAATCTCAAAGATTACTGGTGGAGAAAGAATGTGCAGGAGCGGGAGGATATTCTCGGACTCGATGGGTCGATTCTCACTCACCAGGATGTGCTCAAGGCTTCCGGTCATGTCGGCGGATTCTCCGATCCGATGTGCGACTGTCTTCTCAGCAACGCGCGGCTTCGGGCGGATCAGATCGATCCGCAGTCCGGAACCGCCTATCACTACACCGGTGCTTCTCACGAAGAATCCGGATGGTCGGTCGAGCGTCCCTACTCAGTTCTACTTCAGGAAGGGCAGGATGAAAACAAGGCTCGCAAGACAGCGCGTCTCTACTACGCGAAGTTTCTGAGCGACAAGCAGATTTCCCCGAAGAAGCTGGAACTCGCCGGAGAAAGCACAGAGGTGATCGCCGATTCGACAAGCTTCAACCCGGAGAATGGATCGCTCCTGACAGAGCCGCGTGAGTTTAATCTTATGTTCAAAACGCACATGGGAGCCTCGGCCGATGACGGAGACGAGAGTGCCGTCGCCTATCTGCGTCCGGAGACAGCCCAGTCCATTTTCGTGCAATTCAAAAACGTTGCGGAAACAAACCGTGTGAAACTTCCCTTCGGAATTGCCCAGATCGGAAAATCGTTCCGGAATGAGATCAATCCGCGAAACTACACCTTTCGTTCGCGTGAATTTGAGCAGATGGAGATCGAGTTTTTCTGCCGGGCAGAAGATGGTCTCGCTCTCACGGATGAGTGGCTCGAGCGTCGTCTCGTCTTCTACGAAGAGATCGGGATTCCCCGTAAGCATCTCCACGTTCTCGACATTCCCGACGGCGAGCGGGCTCACTACTCGGAGAAGACCTACGACATCGAATACGAATTTCCGTTTGGAATTCAGGAGCTCGAAGGAGTTGCCTACCGGACGAACTATGACCTTACCAAGCACAAGGAGCACAGCGGAAAGCCGCTGGAGTTCTTTGATGATGAGACAAAGGAGAAACTCATTCCCCATGTCGTCGAGCCGAGTGCCGGTTGCGACCGCACCATTCTGGCGCTGATCTGCGAAGCATACGACGAGGAGACTGTCACCGACGAGAAAGGAAAAGAGGAAACCCGCACCGTGATGCGGTTTTCACCGAGAATGGCTCCGGTCAAAGTCGGCGTCTTCCCGCTTTTGAAGAACAAGCCCGAGCTTGTCGCGAAAGCACGGGAGGTGCAGAAGATGCTCGTTCCTCACATGAATGTTTTCTATGACGAGACCGCAGCGATCGGGCGTCGTTATCGCCGTCAGGATGAAATCGGAACTCCGTTCTGCGTCACGATCGACTTCGATACTCTCGGCGAGAGCGGCGAAGAACTGGCCGACACCGTGACGATCCGCGAGCGTGACTCCATGGAGCAAAAGCGCATGCCGATTTCGGAGCTTCGCGGCTATCTTCTGGACCAGATTGCATAGGCGGAACCGGTAGATTCGAGCTCATAGCTTCTTTTGGGCCGCTTCCCCGAGCAGGTCCATGATCGTGATGATTCCGAGCAGCCTGCTCTCGGGGTCCGTCACGAGACATTTCTGATTGCCGGCGCGGATCATCTTTTCCAGAGATTCCTGAACCATGGTGTTCCTTTCGCAGCAGGGAAGGGAGATACTCCCTACGTTCGCGATCGGTGATTTGTCGGTCACATCCTCCCGCTTCAGGTAGTCGAAAAAGTCTTCCCGACTGAGAATGGAAAGAAGCTTTCCATCGGCGTCGACCACAGGATAAATGCTGAAACGCCGATCTTGAAAGAGATTTAGTGCATCTCTCACGGTCTGGTCGGATTTCAGCGTCGCCAGATCCGTTCGCATGACTTCGGATACAGGGCGTTCGAGAATTTCGTGATCGAGCTTTTTGACAATTGCCTCAATTTCGCCTTCTGCAGAAACCTGGGTGGTTGTCTTCGCGAGGACACGGCGGAACCGGCGACTGCTTTCGAAAAAGGGAAGAACGATTTCTCCGCTGAGGGAGACCAGTTCGGTTTGACCCTGCGACCGGGCGTCATAGAGGTAGCCTCCTCCGTGAACCAGCGCGCGCTCTCCGAAGTAATCGCCCTGCTCGATCGAGCGAACCACTTCCCCCGATTCGTCGATCAGGTCAATTTGGCCTTCCCGAACGACGTAGAGAGAAAATGCCGGCTCGCCCCGGGTGAAAAGAAGATCATTCGGTTCGAGATGGACCTGCTTGAAAAGCCTGGTGTAGCGGGGGTTGAGCAAATTGATGTCGCGTGGAAAAAATAGATCGAGTGTCCAGTCGATCATGACCCGCAGTTTCCGGTCGAGACCGGGCAGTTTGGACAGGTAAATCGATCGCCAGAGGAACCAGGCAATGAATCCGGAAAACTGCATGCCCATGATGTTGGCAACTGCGGTCCGGTGACCGATGGAGGCGAGCTCCCCCAGTCCGGTGAAGAGAAACGGGTTCAAGTCCTTTCCCTGAATCGAGCTCACAATGTTTTTTGCGAGTTGAACCCCCTCCCGCATCGCGAACTGAGCCGTTTGCGGGCACGGCTTGCCTTCCTCCCCGGCCATCGGGACCGAAGCGCAATCACCCGCGGCCCAGAGGCCGTCGAAGCCTTCCACCTGCAGTTTGTCATTCGTCTTCACCCAATAGCGTTCGTGAGGAACTCCCTGCTCGTCGCAGAGTTGGCGAATGACCCGGTTCGGAGCGTTACCGACGGTGGAGATGACCGTTGCCGTTTGGATCTCCATGCCGGATTGCAGATAGACCTTGGTCGCTGTGACCGCCTTGACCCGTTCTTTTAAGCAAAGCTCCAGTCCTCGGTCGGCCAGCTTGGCCCCGGCATAATCGCCCAATGAATCGGAGAGCGTGTGGAGAATTCGCTCCCGGGAATGAACCAGCACAACCTTGATTTCCTCGCGGGGAACATTGGCGTAGAATTTCGCGGTCTCGTGCAGCAAGTCGAGAATTTCACCGGCGGTTTCCACACCGGAATAACCACCTCCCACGACTACAAAAGTGAGCAGGCGTCGTCGCACTTCTTCGCGATACTCTGCATTGGCTTCTTCGATACGCTTGATCACCGTCGCGCGGAGAATCATGGCATCACCGATGTTCTGCATCACGAGGGCATGCTCCGGCATTCCGGGAACCCGGCTCAGGTCGATTTCCGCCCCGAGGGAGAGGACGAGATGCTCGTATTGCAGGACGACGCCGGCCGAGAAGTCGCCTGTGTCGACGCGCACCTCTTTGGTCTTCAAGTCGACCCCCTTCACTGTGCCCCGATAGACGCGTAGTCCGCGGCAAAGTCGCCGGATCGGATTGATGACATGGCGTGGCTGAATCGAAGCTCCTGCCACCTCCGCCAGCATCGGCTGAAAGACCATGTAGTTCTGCTCCGAAACGATTGCGACGCGTCGGGGATCGATGTTTGCCGCGCGAATCAGCTTCCGCAATTTCTGTCCGCAATAGACGCCCGCAAAGCCACCGCCGAGAATGGCGATGTCGAGTTCGATCCGGTGCGGTTCGGGGGAGGTTCGCTCGGTGATTTCGGAGGAGGTGGAGGGCATGGGGCCAAGCTTCCTTCTGACGAAACGCGGTGCAAGTGATGATCAATGGGAATGTTGGATTGCAGGGCGGGCGCCCCGCCTGCCGACCGTCTCACTCCCGCCCCCAATACGCCTCCTCCAGCAAATCGTGCCGCTTTACGATTCGGCGATAGAACTGAAGCGTCAGCTCCTTTTTCTCCTCGTCGGAAAGCCGCCAGTCGAGATCGCACTTGCGCAGCCTTTCGACGAGACGCGACAGGGTCAGCGCCACAGTCACGGAAATATTGTAGCTTTGCGTGAAGCCATACATGGGGAGCTTCAGGGTGTCGTCGGCAGCGGCGAGCGCTTCGTCAGAGAGGCCCTGCTCCTCGGTTCCGAAGATCAGGGCAATAGGACGGTCGAGGGGGAGGGTCGT
>JARGNG010000122.1 GCA_029213265.1 Verrucomicrobiales bacterium
GACGAGAGTGACGCCGACTCCGATCCGCATCACATAAAGAATGTGGTCGGATCTTTCGGCAAACCAGGAGTCGATTCGGGAGATCCAGGAGACCGACATCAGTCTCTCCTCCAACAGGATCAGAAGCGAGATGACAAAGACGGAAAGGCCCAGTAAAAGGAAGAAATTTTTCGTGAGAACTTCCCGAAAGGAGAGAGGTGCATCCGAAAAGGAATATTGAGTAAACCATTTCACATGGGCTCCGGCCGTGTCGGCAAAGGCAAGAAGGGAGAGGACCAGGAGGGCGCCGGGCCAGTGGGAGCGTCCTGTGTAAAAAGATCGGGAATTCTTCGACATAGCTGCGCAAAGCTCATTGTTCAGCAAGCATCGGCACTGTCAATCACCGGTGCCGATTTTGGTTGGCTACGGAGATGGAAATCCGTGAATAGGCTGTTGTCGTGGGCAGGTCTCCCGATAGGTTCTTCACCGATGTTTCCTAATTCCTACCCTCGAAGTTTCTTTCTGATCCTTGCCCTCTTTCTTTCCGGATCGATCGCCCGTTCCGGAGACCGATCGGAAAATCGTTCCGGGCAACCTGTCCGCAATGTGCTCTTTCTGATCGCGGACGATCTCAAGGCGAGTGTTCTCGGATGTTATGGGGATGAGATTTGCAAAACGCCGCATCTCGACGCTCTCGCCGAAACGTCGATGGTCTTCGAGCGGGCCTATTGCCAGGGAACCTGGTGCCAACCTTCCCGTCAGTCTTTGATGCACAGCCGCTATGCGGGAAATACGGGTCCAACTCTCGGGAAGCACCTCATTGATCAGGGTTTCTACAGTGCGCGGGTCGGAAAGATTTTTCACATGCGGGTTCCCGGTGACATCATTGACGGAACCGACGGCAACGATGTCGCCAATACCTGGACGGAGAAATTCAATTGCCAGGGGCAGGAGGCGCATACTCCCGGTCTCTACCGTTTGCTGAATCAAAACATCGAAACACGGGCGCTGGAGAATCGACAGTCGACGAGGATGCCGTTCCGCATGTTCGCGAGCGTTGAATCGGATGGAGACGGCTCGGAGCAACCCGACTGGAAGGCGGCCGGGAAAACGGTCGAGTTGCTGCGAAAGCACGGGAAAGGGGACCAGCCTTTCTTCATCGCGACAGGATTTGTCCGGCCTCATTATCCGAGTGTGGCTCCGGCTTCCTATTTCGAAGACTACCCGATTGAGAAGATTCCGTTTCCGGAAGTCCCCGAAGGTGACTTGGATGATATCCCCAAGATGGGAAAATCAGGGACGACTTCGGAGAGCAGCGGGATCGCGAAGTATCCAGAGAACATCAAGCAAATGTGGTCGGACTACTATGCGACGGTGACATTCATGGACGAGCAGCTTGGAAAAGTCATGGCGGAACTGGATCGCCAGGGCTTGCGCGATTCCACGCTCGTGATTTTCACCAGTGATCATGGCTATCATCTCGGTGAACACCACTTTTGGCAGAAGTCGAAATTTCACGAAGACGTAACCCGTGTGCCTCTGCTGGTTTCGGCACCGGGATTCGAGTCCGGCCGGACGATGGCCCTGGCTGAGTTGATGGATATCTATCCGACTGCCTGTGATCTCCTCGGTGTTCCTGTTCCGGATTCGGTGCAGGGGGAAAGTTTACAACCCGTCCTTGCCGATTCTTCTGCGAGGGTTCGCGAGGCAGCCTTCTCGCTGGACCAGAAAAAAGGGCACTTTATTAGGACGGATGACTGGGCCTACATGAGATACAAAGACGGAAGCGAAGAACTCTATGACATGAAGAACGATCCGGAGCAGTTCACCAATCTCGCCGGTGATTCCGATCAAGCCGGGAAGAAAGCGGAGATGAGCGAGCTCATGGACGGCAAGGTGGACCGGGTGAAGAAATAGGTGTTTCTACCATTCGTCCATCCAGACCAGCTTGTTCCACCAGCCCGTGTCATTGCCGGCCGCCTTGCCGGGAGTGGTCCTTCCGCTGCGGACGATCTCATTGAGCTGCCCGATGAGATTGGCTTCCACCTCGGGATGTTCCTTGAGGATCGAGCGGGTCTCCGAAGGATCTTTTCCAAGATCGTACAATTCGCGAACCTCACTCTTTTTCCCTGTTTCCATGACGAGTTTCCAGTCTCCCTCCCGAACGGCAAAGCGTCCCGCCACTCCGTGGTGAATCATGGGAAGGCGTGTCTTTTTCGCTTTGCCTGTCAGAAGCACATCAAGAAAGCTGACGCTGTCTTCTCCCGAATTGTCATCAAGCTCGCAGTCCAGAATCTCGGCGAGGGTGGCGAGAAGGTCGGTTTGGCAAACGGGCCCCTCGTAGGTCGTTCCCGGCTGCACCTTGGCGGGCCAGCGCACATAGAAGGGGACCCTGTGACCGCCCTCGTAGATGGATCGTTTTCCTTCGCGGTAGATTCCGTTGCTGTCGTGGTTGAATTTCTTCAAGCGTTCCGGCCAGGTGTTCTCCGGTCCGTTGTCGCTGGAGAATACCACCATCGTATTTTCGGCGAGATCGTTTTCATCGAGCCAATCGAGAATTCGACCAATGTGCCAGTCGGTTTCCATCATAAAATCCCCGTAGGCACCGGCTTCGCTTTTCCCGAGGAATGACTCGATCGGAATAACCGGCTTGTGAGGGGAGGTGTAGGGAAGATAGACAAAGAAAGGTTTGTCAGGATTCCGCTTTTCGGCGAGCCACTCAATGGTCTTGTCGGTGAAGCGGGTGAGGCATTCACTGTCGACAAAATCGGGGGCGATCTCAAGTGGGCCCGAAACATTCCCGGTGTCATTGGGGAGTTTCAGGTCGGTGCGTCCTGACTCGTAGGGCGGCATGATGCGGTAGTCCTTGATCGCAATTCGATTCGGTTTCTTGCTTGTGTAGAGAGTAGGGGGAACTGCCGCGTGCCTTCCTTCAAACCAGGCGAGGATGCCATAGTTCAAGGAGGCGGGGATTCCGTAGAAATACTCGAATCCCTTGTCGAGGGGCATGTCCGTGACTGGCCGGGTCCAGTCGCGGTTGTTGCGGTCTCCGGGGAATTCCATACCGAGGTGCCACTTGCCGACCATGGCGGTATCGTAGCCGTGGCCTCGCGTCAATGAGGCGAGGGTGGTCCGCTCGCCCTCGATCAGGCAGGGGGTTTCCGCTCCGAAGACTCCCGACTTCAAACGGGTTCTCCAGGCGTAGCGGCCGGTGAGCAAGCCATAGCGACTCGGGGTGCAGACCGTGTCGGAACAGTGGGCGTCGGTGAAGGTCATGCCCTCCGCGGCGAGACGGTCGAGCGCAGGGGTGGCGAACTTGGAGTCCGGATTCAAGTTGCCCGCGTCGCCATAGCCCTGATCGTCGGTATAGATGACGATGATGTTCGGATGGTCGGCAGCAAATGCAGAGACGGTGAAAAGGATGAATAAGAGGGCGATGGTTCTCTTCATGAGGATTTCGAACGAGTGCGCGTAGCGGGCGGAAGATTTCAATTTCCGATTTAGGATCTAGTCGCGGAGCGGGGCGGCTTCACGAATTTTCCCGTTTCTCTGGACTCCTGTGGGATTGTTAGGATTGAACAAAGTATTTCTCTTCGGCATCTGTGCGCCGACGGATTTTCTCCAGGCAACCAGCTTCAAATAGAGCTCTTTCGCCGTGGCCGTTTCTGAATTGATCAGGTTGTTGTTCTCGTGAATGTCGCTCCCGAGGTCATAAAGTTCGACCTGGTTCTGACCGATCACCTCGATGAGCTTCCAGTTTCCGGAACGAATAGCACTGTAGGGCTGCGCTCCCATGGAGTGGTAGTGTGGATAGTGCCAATAGAGATCTTCCCTCGGCGATTCGGCTTTCGGATCTTTGAGAAAAGGAATCAGGGAAATGCCGTCCTGAACAGCTGCCGCCTCTTCGGGCAGTTCCCTGCCAATCGCTTCAAAAATAGTCGGAACGATGTCCATGGTGATGGAGGGGCGGTGACAGAGTTTGTCGGTGGCTCCTTCTCCGGGCAGGCGGATGATCAGTGGAACGCGAATCCCCCCTTCGTAGATGCCACCTTTGCCCTGGCGAATCGGAGTGTTGTCCGTGGCGGCCGGTTTCAGGCCTCCATTGTCGCTTGTGAAAACGATCAAGGTGTCGTCCCACATTTCGTGCTCTTTCAGTTTTGCGACCACCCGTCCAACGGCTTCATCGACGCTTTCGACCATGGCCGCGTATTTCACATTGGTGTGCTTTCGGTCGGGATTCTCTTTGAGCTTTTCGGTATATTTCCCGACCAGGTCGGGACGTCCCATCAGAGGAGTGTGTACGTTGTAGAAAGAAAAATTCATGAAGAAGGGCTTCTTTTCAGCGGCGAATTGATCCAGAAGGACTTCGGCCTCTGCCGCGAGACGATCGGTCAGGTATTCGCCCTCTCTGTCTTCATCGGAAAGGTCACCCCGGGGGAGTGTTTCGAAGATCGTGTTCTCCTTTTTCTCCTCGAGTGTTTTTCCTTTGCCGTAGGGCCAGAAATAGCTGGGGGGAGCGCCTTTTTCACAGCCCCCGATATTGATGTCGAATCCGTGAGCCTGAGGATAGTTGTCGATGTCGGCGCTGTCTTCTCCGCCAGTGGTATATCCATCCCGATGAGCGAGATGCCATTTCCCGAGATGAGCACTGACATAGCCGTGTGGCTTGAGCATTTCAGGCAGAGTGAGATGCTTTTTTTCCAGGACCCGGGTCCACTCCGGGATCGTCATCGGGGTGTTCACGAAAGGATGCCCGGGAATGAAGTCAGTTACGTGAAGACGGGCGGGAGACTGGCCCGTCATCAAAGCCGCGCGAGTGGGAGAGCAAACGGTGCAGGCTGCGTAGCCACTTGTGAAGCGCACACCGTTCTTTGCGAGCGTGTCGATATGGGGCGTCTCGTAGAGATCACTTCCGGTGCAGGCCATGTCGGTCCACCCCATGTCGTCGACGAAGAAGAGAATAATATTTTGTGGTGCTGCTACCGCAGAAAAAGGGAAACAGGCGAAGATGCCTGCGATAGAAAGGAGTCGGGTCAACATGTTGCGACGGTAGGGGTGAAAGTTGATTTTGATGAAACGATCGGAGGCGTGTGGAGAAACATCAGGGAGCGGTTCCCTGACGAAGCCAGTTCAGCAACTGAATGACCTCGGCCTTGTTCAAGCCGGATAAAAGTCCCGGGGGCATAGGCGAAGTTTCTGATTCGGTTAGTTTGAGGATCTTCGATTTTGGAACTTCGGTGAGGACGGTGGGGGCGAAAGGATTGGTGGAAAGAAAGAGCGCGGACTTTCGAAAGTCGTCCCGCATGAGGCGACCGGTGACGGAAGATCCATCAGCGAGCTCCGCAGTGACGTTCCGATAGACTTCCGAAACTACGGCGGAAGGTTCAAGAATGGATCGAAGGAGGTCTTCCTGCGTGAAGCGGCTTCCCACGGTGGATAGATCCGGCCCAACAGGAATCCCGGTGGCACCAAAGGTGTGGCATTGGTGGCAAAGGCCGGCAAGGAATAGATCAAGCCCGGCCTCACCGGATACAGAAGCGGAACTGTCGAAATCGGAGGAGTCAAAATCCGCCATGCTCCAGTTCTGTACAAAGGCTCGCGGAGTGACCGGTACCTCTTCCGGAGGGGCGACAGGTTTGAGCAGTGCCGCCAGTTGTCCGCGACTCTCTTCCGGAGCGGAGTCGAGGGCGTCTTTTTCGAGGGCTTCGAAAAACGGCGGCATGAAGCGGTCGCCACGGGAGGTGTCCCGCGCATTCGCCAGAGATTTGAAAAAACTGACTCGACTGTCGTCCTCCCATCCGGACGACATCCGGCTCAGCATCTCCATGTAGAAAAGGCGATCCGACTGGGTTTGGGAATCGGTCAGGAGAAGAAGACCCTGCTCAACGGCCGCGGAATGATTCATCATGGCGAGTACACGAAGGGCTTCGCGTGTCACGGGGGTGTCCGGAGTGTCGAGCCAACTGAGAGCATGCCCGGAAATGTCCTGATCGGTGGGGCCGGGAATGGAGTCCGACCAGCCCAGTTCGCAGATCCGGAGAAAGGTGAGTTTTTCTGTTTGCCGCCAACCATTCGTGTCGAGAAGGGCCGCGGATTGAACCGCGAAGGCTCGATCGTCTTCGTTGCCCTGTCGGACCAATGCGAGAAGGGCGGTCAATCGTGGAAGACCTTCTCCCGTTCCTTCCATCAGTTGGCGCCATTCATCCACTGGCCGCCGTTCCAGCCGGACCCGGGCGGCGTTTCGAAGCCACGGGTCGGCGCTGCCGATATACTTCCAGCATTCCGAGTCTT
>JARGNG010000123.1 GCA_029213265.1 Verrucomicrobiales bacterium
GCAAATTTGGTTTTCATCGTATTTTATCTCTCGCTTATTAATTTTGGCTAACGTCCGAGCGCTGGCACCCGCTACCGGGAGCGCCGCGTCGCAACAGGGTTAAGTGTCCGATCCAACAGGGTCATGTCAACTCACGCCGGGGTAGCGGGTTGCTCAGCCGCGTCTTGTTAGCCCGTCGTTTTCGCTATACCACGACAACTTCGTGAAGGGAACTTCTCGGCTAGACAGCTCCGCCTCAATCGCATCGGCAAGCTGTCTCCAGTCGGCGAATTGACGCACGCCGTAATCTTTCGCTGCCGAATCGCTCTCGTCATCTTTCGTGAGACATTCAGTGATCTTCGAGTGGAACTCTAAAAGGGCGGCAGTGGTAAAACCTGGGACATTCATATTCATAGTCGTCTATTTCAATTTAACTCGTTTCTCTCCCGAAGACAGAAATCCCTTCTCTGGAACTACTAGTATCAATTCCCCATCAAAGGAATCGTTCGGGAGTTGAAAGGCCTGAACTCCGTCGCTTCCGATGCCGGGTTGAAGCTCGGAGAGCAGAAAATCCGCCCCTTGATTCATGACCAGTTCGGAAGTGGCATCAGATGACGTAGTGAATTTACGGCCTTTCGCGTCGACAATCGTGAAATCTGTTGTGGAGACGACAGCCGCTTCGGTTCCTTCATTTTTGATTCTGTAACGCACAATCAAAAATACAGCGGAATCGTTCGAGGGTTCCTCTCCAAGTTCTTTCTGCAATCCTTGTGCGAACGCATCGACCAATGCGCTTTCAAAATCTGATCCCCCAATATGGTTGGTCTTACGAACCGACGTAATTGTGTAACTAAAATCGCCAAGACGAAATGACTCGCCGATCGATGCCGGTGCGGCGGCAGCAACGGCTGCCGCGTCAGCGGCACCCTTCCTTTCTGCCTCTGCGACTTGCTGATTAGCTCGCTTTTCGGCGTTAGCTGCATCGACGACTTTCTTGGCTGCGCCAAAAACTTCCTTGAATTCGTAATCTCCAACAGACTCATACTGCTTGCCAATCTCAACGGCGCGGGCGTGATCGCCGCTCTCGATCGCAGCAGTCATGTCAGCGATAATCGTTGCTTTGTTTTCAGTGAAATCGTCTTTCAATTGATTGTTGGCGATCATGCCGACAATGAGCAGACCTATGAATCCGATGACGCCGATTCCGAGGCATCCTAGACATCCTTTTGTCTTTCCAGACATTCCACTTTTCGGGTTCGGCATTGGAGGCGGAGCTTGTTGTGTCATTGGTCGAAGTTGGTGTTGAGCTGAAGGTTCAGCAATATTTTTTTTGGGCTAACGTTCGAGTCATCTCACGCCTGACCGAGGGTAGGCTTCGTCTTCAGGGTTGATGGTTGAATGGCCATTCGGCTTTCGACTCGCCAAGGGTCAGGTGTTGAGATCGACGCCTTGTTAGCCTGTTTTCGGTTTCTATTTCTCCTGTAATTGAAATATCTCGGAATTGCGTGAATTGACTCGATCATCCGCCATGAAAGGCCCCGGGCGCTCGGATGGCGGCACAAAGATCGTCAAAATTTCGAGTTCAAGTTCGTCGCCTTTACGTCTGAGGATATACCGTTTCGTTGCCCAGTCTAAATCTCGTTGAGCGTATCCATACTTCGTTGGATTGGGGTCATCTACAGAGTCACCAAGCACTTCCAGTTCTATGGATGCGATAGGTTCAGAATCTCCACTCGCGACTAACCACAACTGAAGTCCGTATACCGTGTCTTCTTTAGTTATCTCAATCTTTGAAAATGAGCGAGTGTCTGGGTCGGCGTTAATCCAGATTCCTTCAAGGGGACCAGCGTATGTATTGGATGTGACTAAAAATAGGAAGATCAGAGCGGTGATAGTGGCTTTCATGTTTCTTAGGTTCATTAATGCGTGCGAATTTGAGTTAGAGGGCTGGATTCCTTCTGGCCGAAATGCAGGAGAGTCGACATCCTTTCATGGGCTAACGTTCAAGTCATCCTACGCCTGACCGAGGAAGCACTTCGACTCCTGAGTTGATGGTTGAATGTTCATGAAGCTTTCGACTCGCGGCGGGTCAGGCGTTAGGATCGACGTCTTGTTCTAAGCTCAATTTGTCTCGGGGTAAGCCGCGGGAATCTCCAGTTACTCAGCTTTCAGGTAAGGTGCGAACATCTCGATATCCCTTGGTTTCCTTTGAAAATCTTTTGATTCCATTTTGTAGAATCGCACGTCATCGCCTTCCCGGGCGACAATCAAATTCATATCAGGGGGTATTGTAATTTTTCTTCCCCGAATCGTTATACTGTCGGGTCCCTCCCAAACTCCGTGAACCGTGGTTTCAACAATCGCAATTGCTGTGAGACTCCCTTCTCCATCTAAAAGTTCAATGCCAACCCAATTAACCCCATTAAATTTCTCTACACTGAAGTGTTTAGCTTGCCCCTTTTTTGAGCATCCAGAAATGGCGATGAGGAGTGCCGCCATTATCAGTATCGAAAGTGTTTTCATAAAGTTCGTTTTGATTCAGGCCATTCAGATACTTTTGCTTAGAACGTCAAAGGTCTGGCACCGCCTACCGGCGGCGCGCCTCCGACAGCGGGTTGAAGGGTGTGGTTACGGAAATCATTTGAACTCGCAGCCGGTAGGCGGTTGTCCAGCACCGTCTTGTTAGCCTTTGTGTTTGTTGTGCTATCGAAAAGCATCTTCAATGTCTTGGAAGCTCCGGCGAATCTCGCCAGCAGCCTCCTCAATCGTAGCATTCATCACTGCGACGGCTGCAAGGAAGAGTAGTGCAACGGCAATGCCACCGACTACCATGTTTTTCGCTCCGTAGCGTGATCGATATCCAAGGTAGGCGGGAAATCCGATAATCCAGAGCAGCAATGTGAAGACTGCCCATCCTATCGGCCCAGTCTTCTTCCGACCTTTCTTGTCCTTGTCGGAGTCGGAGCCAATACCAAGCTGTGACGCCTCGATACCTACGAGCACACCAGTTGCAATAACCGTGCCGATGGCAAGCATAGAGAGAGTCGAACCAGGATTCTGAAGCATGTTCATGCTGCCGACCCAAAACCAAATCAGCAGGGCGGAAATCAGTGGCAACAATAGGATGATAATCCCAAGAGTCTCCTGTGGCTTCTGCGGAGAAGCTGCCGCTGCGGTAGTGGAATGAATCGGTGTTCTCATTGCCGGCGAGTGCGCCGGTTGCTGTGACGGAAGTTCAACATCGATCCAAGGCGGGTTGCTCATCTCTGATTGCGAAACATGCAACGCTTGCACCGTCCCGTAATCTCCGGATGCGATGTATTCTTCGATCTCAGCGACAGTCAAAGGTGATTCTTCTGTGACGGTATCGATGCACAGCCACCATTGGTCTTCTTGTCCGTTCTGGAAAAGCCACTCGCGGAGTTGTTTCGGTTTCATATTTTTAGGCTAACGTCTAAAGCCACCCACCCGAAAAATGGGAGCGCGGCTACGACAGGAAGGTAGGAAATCGAATCACGGAAGTCAATCAACACCATGCGTTTTTCGGGTTGGGTGCGCTGCCTTGTTCTCGCATGCGGTGCCTGTGTCAGCTAGTCGAGCTTCATCGTGCTGGATTGACTCGCCGGGAATCTCAAAGGAAGTGCTTCGGAGTCTTTGGACGAATGGCAGTGTCGCGAAAGCCTCGGATCCTCAGAGCCTCGGAAAAGTCTGCGAAAACCCAGTTTCGGCGGAGGAATGGCATCCTGCGGAAGTCCTGTCTTCCAGCGAGAACATCTTCTTCTGCCACTGGTGGTATAACAAGCCGTTTATACCACTGGTGGTATAAACGGGGATGGCAGCTTTGGTTTTGGATGGTAACTGACTGAATCTGAGGCGGCAATCGGATTCTCGAAAAGGTTTCTCTCCGGTTTATACCACCCATGGGAGCGACTTCCGGATCAAATTGAGTGGAAAACTGTTCAAATTTACAATTTTTTATTGCGTTCGCCCGAACACCTGTTTACCCGTTGGGTATGGAATCACAACAGCTCCGCGAGAGGGCTTTTTGGGAGAGGTTCGCGGTGTATCTGCGCGAATTCAAGTTTTCGGAAATCAGCGTTTCAAAGCAGATCGACTTCGCGAAGTCGTTTGTTTTCCGTTTGGATTGTCGATTGGTGGAGTCCAATGAGGCGATGGTGAGTGCTTTCTTCGATGAAATCGGGAGAGATCCATCCCGAACCCTCGTGGAGGCTTCTCAGGCCGTCGACGCGGTGAAATTTCTACTGAAGAGGGCGAAAGTTTCGTGGGTGGATTCGGTCGACTGGGAGGGGCACAAGGCGTCGTTCCAATCGCTGCCTCCCAGCCATCCCACGAGAGTTCGACGTGATACCCTGGAACAACGACGGAAAGACTCTGATCCCCGCAAATGGAATCTTGCCGATCAAGACCACGAGTTGATTCGAGCCTGTAAGGACGCGATTCGAACCGACAACCTCGCGATCAAGACGGAGCAAACCTATCTGTCAGCACTGCGGAACTTTCTCAAGTTCGTCAGGCAGATCAGGGGGACGGAGTACGACACGCGGGATATTCCGTCTGAGGAAGCCAATGCCCTGGCAGGAATGTATTTGTCCCATCTGGCAGTGGATCGAGGGGTCAGTGCGAGCACTCAATCGACTCGCCTGAGTGCTGTGGTGTATTTCTTTCGCCATGTTCTCGGGATCAATCCAGAAGATCTGGATTTTGAACGGCCGGGGAAGGAGAGTTCCTTGCCAGAGGTCTTCTCTCACAACGAAGTGAAATCTGTGCTCAGCCATTTGAAGGGAACAAAGCTTCTCAAGGCAAAGTTGATGTATGGGTGTGGCTTACGGCTCAGTGAATGCATCCGGCTACGGGTCAAGGATCTGGATTTCGATCAGAGCCGGGTTTCGGTTCGCCAGGGAAAAGGTCGCAAGGATCGAATCCTGCCTCTACCCGGGAAGCTCAGAGAGGATCTTCTCCAGCGCGTCAACGAGATCGAGAAGATCTGGGAGGAGGATTCCAAACTGGATATCTCGGGTGTCTACCTGCCGGACGCGCTCGATTTCAAATATCCCAATGCCGGCAGGGAATTCGGCTGGTTCTGGCTATTTCCTTCTCACAAACTGTCGGTGGATCCGCGAGCGGATACGGTTCGACGTCATCATGTGTGTGACAATGGGATTCAAAACGCGATGAAACGGGCGATACATGCCTCGCGGATCTTCAAGAAAGCGGGTTGCCACACCCTGCGTCATTCCTTTGCGACCCATCTCCTCCTGGCTGGGACCGATATTCGTACGATCCAGGAGATGATGGGACACTCGCGGCTGGAGACAACGATGAGATACACGCATGTGATCGGACGGGCAGGCGTCATCGGCAGCAGTCCTTTGGACAATTTGATGTAGCGGATACAACTCACTTCCATGCTCGTTCACGGTATGGACCGAGGACACAGGTAACAGATTAACCGGCGACATGGGTGACAGATTGAGGGCGAAATGCCCTGGAAAACTGACACCCTGATGGAAAAGCGAATGGAGTTGGTGAGTCTCGCCCGAAGCGGCGAATTCACCGTAAGCGAATTGGCGGACCGATTCGAAGTGAGCCGTAAGACGGCGCACAGGTGGATCGACCGCTACGAGGACGGCGGAACCGAGAATCTGATTGATCGGAGCCGGGCACCAAAACACAGTCCACAACGAACCTCAAAGGAGGTGGAGCGATTGATTCTACGGATCAAACGAGCACACCCCACATGGGGAGCAAAGAAGATCCGGGTCTTGCTTACGCGTGACCATGGGATCGAAGCTCCTCCGGCGGTGAGCACCGTAGGCGAGATTCTGAAGCGGCACGGACTGGTTCGGAAGAAGCGTCGGAGGGCGGAACCGATCTTCGCTCGATTGATTCGCAGGCTCCGCCAGCCTGCTCACTCCTTCGGAGCACGTCGCATTCGCTCCTGTCCAAAACACCTACAAGCCTTCGGTGTTTTTCAGGAGCTATTGGGTCACGAAGAAATCACGACAACGGAGATTTATCTGCATGTCGCAGTCGGAACCAACGGCCTCGGCGTCGAGAGTCCGCTGGATGGGTTGGAAGCGGAAGAAACGGGCCTGGATTTGGTAGATGAGCTGGACCCGGCCGAAGTGGCCTACTGAAACGGCTCCGGCCACGGGAAAGTGAGTATCCACGTCGATACGCTCCAAGCCATCCCTTTGCGCCTCCGGGCCTTTGCGTGAGATCGTTT
>JARGNG010000032.1 GCA_029213265.1 Verrucomicrobiales bacterium
TGGCAGCGGATCACGGAGCCCTCGCGGCAGCGATCACCGCCGCGATCAGCGGACGCAGTGACCTGGCTTTTGATGGCACGACTCTGACTTACACGGGTGACGGAAATGCGATGACCGCATTGACGTTCACGATTGCAGCAACCGATGACAGTCTTGTCGAGGCGGATGAGAGCTACACGGTTGCTGCGGGAAGTCCAGGCAGTACCACTGGTTCGGACATTGCGGGGACGGGATCTGTAACTACAACGATCACCGACAACGACGATTCGACTTGGTCGATCGTTGGAGATAGCGCTGTAAGTGAAGGCGATGCGGCGAGTTATACGATTTCGCTCAGCGGAATTCTGCAGAGTGGTCAAGATGCCTCGATCGATATTGCGTTGGTGGACGGCACGACAAATGCAGCTGATCACGCGGTTCTATTGACCGCAATTAGTGATGCGATCACAGCGGGAGGACGCACGGATCTCAGCCTGGTCGGGAATACGCTTACATTCACGAGCAGTGGCAGCGCGATGGCCGATTTTACATTCGACCTGGGAACGACCGAAGACACGGTTGTTGAGCCGGACGAGGATTATGACATTACCTTGAGCAATGCTGCCAGTTCGGATACGAGCCTGGGAGTATTGATTGGCACAGCGACTGCCAACACGGTGATCGAAAACGATGACAAGATTTCTGTTACGATCAGTGATCCGGTCGTGATTGAAGGAGACTCCGGGCAGGTCGATCTGGTATACACCGTCTCACTCAGCACAGCAGCTTCCGAGGCTGTCACGGTTGACTTTGCAACTGCAAACGGAACTGCAACGATTGCGGGAGGGGACTACGATTCACAGTCAGGAACAGTAACCTTCGGAGTTGGCTCGACGAGCGAGACAATTACGATCAAGGTCAACGGCGACAACCTTGACGAGTTGAATGAAACGGTCCTTGTAAATCTTACGAATGCCCGTTTCGACGGAGCGGTCGATGCATCTCGCGTTGAAATAACTGACAGTCAGGGCACGGGAACGATCACCGACGACGACTTTACGCCGGTAGCGGAAGCAAATGGCGACTACACCATCGACGAGGGCCAGGGCGTGACGCTCAGTGCCGCCGGAACGACCGATGCTGACGTTCCTGCCGATATCCTGACCTATCGCTGGGATGTCGATGGCGACGGGGACTACGATGAAAATATCACCGGACAGACTGCGATCCTAACGTGGGCACAACTGGTGGCTTTGGGAATTAACGATGGTCCCGATTCCCGGACCGTCACAGTCGAGGTAAGTGACGGGACCAACGTGCACACCGATACGGCAACGCTTACGGTCGATAACGTCGCGCCGACTGCAAACGATGACAATGCAGGCAATGTCGATGAGGACGTTGAGTTGGTGATTTCGATCGCCAGCCTACTCTCCAACGACAATGATCCGGCGGGAGTGGAGGATCCATTGACGCTCACTCAGATCATCAGTGCTACGAATGGCACAGCGGTAATCGACGGGACCAACATCCGCTTTACCGGAGATCAGGACTTCAACGGAACGGCTTCCTTTGTCTATGAGGTTTCCGACGGAGACGGAGGAACGGACCAGGCGACGGTGACTATCACGGTCGATCCGGTGAACGACGCTCCAGTCAACACCGTGCCCGACACGAGCGTGCTTCCTATCTTCGTGCAGGAAAACGGAGACTTCACCTTCGACGGACTCACTCCGGATACCACGATCGAAGTCTCCGACGTCGATGTGGCGGAAACCGCGACCGGTACGGGAACGGACGGCCTTCTCGAGATCACCATCCAGGCATTCCGCGAGGATACCGCAGGGTCTGGTAATTACACGACCCTGAACGGAACTCTCTTCCACGGCCCGACCACAACGGGTGTGACGATTACCGGAAACGGCACCGCGACCCTGACTCTCCGCGGCACCGCTGCGGCCATCAATCAGGCGCTGATCGATGCCCGCTACGAGCCGGCGAACGGCTACAACGGGGAAGGCAAAATCACGGTGACGACGACCGATTTTGGCAATACCGGATCAGGAGGCACCCTCACCGACGTAGACGACATCTTCTTGCGGGTGACACCCGAGAATGATGCTCCGAGCATCAACTACAGCGGGGGCAGCCAGACGGTCGCCGAGGACACCGATCTCGTCTTCACGGGCGCGACTGCGATCAGCGTTTCTGACTCGGACATCAACGAATCAACGGATGTCGCTGGCAACACCGTTGCCGGGGAATTTCAGGTCACGGTTCAGGTGCAGAAGGGAACGCTCACCCTCGACCCGAGTCTCGTCATCAATCCTGATCCGAATGTTGGAGACGTCTCCAGCGTCAGCGGAAACGGAACCAGTTCGATCACGTTTACGACGAGCGATGCAACGGCAGCTCTCGATGGATTGATCTATCGCGGGAACCAGAATTTCTACGGAACCGACCAGATTCTCGTGATCGTGGACGACCAGGGGAATACCGGATTTGGTGGCTCGAAGCAGGCGGTTCGAATCATTCCAATCACGATTACGGCGGAAGAAGACGCTCCTGTGATTGTCAGTCCGCAGGCGGATGTTTCGGTGGATGTGAATACAGCCCTGAATCTCACGAACGTGGTCGAGTTTGAGGAATTTGATCTTGGCGAAGGACACACGGTAACGATCGATTGGGGCGACGGCAGCGGAGTGCAGACGCTGACGTCTACCCAGGATGGAAGTGGCAGCCTCGGAAACAATCCGGTCAGCCCGGATGAGCATTCTGCTGACGGAAGCCATACCTACACGGTCGACGGCACTTACACCGCGACGATCGTGGTGACCGATGATGCAGGAAACACGGCAACGGACACCTTCCAGGTGACAGTGAACAATGTTGCTCCGAGCGCAGTGAGCATTCTTCCCCCCATCGTGATCAACGACGAGGGAGACACCGTCAATATCGCGGGAACATTCGTCGATCCCGGAACTACGGAAACGCACACTGTCCAGATCGACTGGGGCGATGGCTCCGCGATCGAAACGATCAATCTCGCTGCAGGGGTGAAAGCCTTCGCCGGATCGCACGTGTATGCTGACAATGGCAGCTACACGATTACCGCAACGGTGATCGACGGGGACATGCAGTCCGCATCCGGGAATACCTTTGTGCTGACGCAGAATGCCGATCCGAGTGTCGACAGCGTCTCGCTCAGTTCGAGTGCGATTGACGAGAATGACACGGTCACGCTCTCGGTGACCTATACGGATGACGGAGTGAAAGACTCCCACACCGTAACGGTGGATTGGGATGACGACTCTTCGCCGACTCCGAATACCGACGAGGTCTTCAACGTGGCCGCGATCGATACTCTCGTGGTGGGCAACACCTTCGCAGGTTCAAAGGGCAACACCCTGACCATTACCGCAGTCGACGCGATTGCAGGGGAGGTGTCGTTCGACATCGACTACCAGTATCTCGACGACGGCATTGCCGGAGTCCCTACTGCTCTCGACGTGGCTGACATCAATGTCGAAATCGAGGACAAGGACGGCGACAAGGACGATCGCGATATCAGCCTGGTGATTCGCAACGTAGTGCCGGTTGTGGAAGCAGGGCCGAGCCAGAATGTCAACGAAGGGGATACTGTGAATCTCGCGGGATCTTTCACCGACGTGGGTACGCTCGACACCCACACGGTCACCTGGAGTCTAGACAGCGCTTCCAATGGTCAGACGATCGCCGATGTTAATGCGGCGAACATGAGCTTTGTTCCGAACGACAATGGAACCTATGTGTTCCGTTTTACGGTGACCGATGACGACGGAGGCACCAGCTCTGACACCGTTACGATCACGGTTAACAACGTCGATCCGGACATCACGGTGGGCGGAACGGATTCCGCCACCGGGACGATCACCGAGACCGATGCCGCGAACTTGACGGCAAATGGAACCCTCACGGTAACCGATCCCGGATCCGCCGACACAGTCGACCAGGCTGATACGGGAATTCAGACGGTCGTGGGCGATGCCAACGGCATCACGAATGCCACGTTCGACACTATGTTCACCCTGACTTCCACGAACCCGGTGATCGATGGTAGCAGCACGGCTGGCACGATTGCCTGGCTATTCGACAGCGGAACGGAAACTTTCGACTACCTCGGGGAAGGGGAGACGCTTGTGCTGACCTATCGCATCACTGCGACCGACGATGATGCCGCAACCGATACACAGGATGTCGTAATCACAATTACAGGAACCAACGATGATCCGGAAATCCAGGTCGTCAACGTGACTGGGACGATCACGGAAGGCTCCACCCTGACCGACAACGGTTCGATTACCTTTACCGATCTCGACCTCACCGATCGTCCGGTGGCAACTGAAGCGACCAATACAGTCACCGCTCTCCAGCAGGACGGAATTACCGCTCTGACGCTGACGATGGCTCAGCAGACCGCGATCGAAGATGCGTTCTCCATTACCAACGTAGCCGCCAATACCAACGACGGCACGGTGACCTGGGAATATGACATCACCGAGGCCGAGCTCGACTTCCTCGGCGAAGGCGAAGTCGTCACGGCTGTGTTTACGATCACAGTAACCGATGACGAGGGGGCCACCGATACCCAGGATGTCACCATTACGATTACCGGAACCAACGATGATCCTGTCATCACTCCGGGTAATATTACCGGAACGATCACGGAAGGTGGGACGCTCACTGATAACGGATCGATTTCCTTTGCAGACGTCGATCTCACTGATCGTCCGACAGCGGGAGAAGTTACTTTCAGCGTGACCCCGAGCGCCGGAGTTTCCATGACGGCGGCGCAACAGCAGAAGATCGAGGATGCACTCACGATTTCTGCTGCTGGCGGTAATACCAATGATGGAACGATCAACTGGGATTACACCATCGCAGAAACCGATCTCGATTTTCTCGGGGCGGGACAGAGCGTGACCTTGGTCTACACCCTGACCGTCACTGATGATGAAGGAAAGACTGACACGGAAAATGTAACGGTTACCATCACGGGTGCGAATGATGCGCCGGTGATCACGGTGGGTGGAACTGATTCCGATGCTGCTATTGAGTCCGAAACAAATGCGGCGATTACTGCGAGCGGAACGCTTTCCGTCGAAGATCTCGATATCACCGATACCGTGAATGCAGCCGTCCAGTCCGTATCGACAACTGGCAACCTCAACGGAATCGATGTCTCAACCCTGTTGAGCGTTGGAGTGAACCCTGTCATCTCGAATGCAGCGACGACGGGCACAATCAACTGGAGCTTCGACTCGACAGTTGCGAATACCTTCGATCATCTCGCTGATGGCGAGAGCGTGGTCCTGACCTACACGGTTCGTGCCACCGATTCGACCGGTGCTTTCGATGACCACGATGTCACGATCACGATCAACGGAACGAACGATGCCCCTGTCATCACCGATGGAGATGACGTGGCAGGATTGACTGAAACCGACGCAGGTCTCAGCACCAGTGGAACGGTTGCCGTTTCTGATCTTGATATCACCAACACGGTCAATGTCGTGCCGACCTTGACTGTCGGTGGATCGAGTGATCGCGGCGACGCTGCGGCTCCGAATGATACGACTCTTCTCGGAATGCTCACGCTGACTCCAGCGACCATTCTCGACAATACTCAAACAAGCGAGACGCTGAACTGGTCGTTTGATTCCGGCACGGAGGCATTCGACTACCTTGCCGATGGTGAGGCTTTGATTCTCGAATACACGCTCACGGCAACCGACAGTTCGACGGCGACCGACACGACGACGGTCACCATTATGATCACAGGAACGAATGACGATCCTGTCATCTCTGACGGACCGGATACGGCTCTCCTGACGGAAAATGGGGCAACCCTCACTGCGGGCGGCGACCTCACCGTGACCGATGTGGATACGACTGATGTGGTGACTGCTTCACGTTCGCTTTCCGTCACCGGATCGAGCAATCGCGCAGACGCTGCGGCTCCGACAGATACGGAACTGCTCGCGATGTTTACCCTCGATGCCGCGACCATTCTCGATAACACAGAGAATTCCGACTCGCTCGGCTGGAGCTTTGATTCTGGTAGCGAGCACTTTGGCTATCTCGCTGCGGAAGAGGCTCTCATTCTCACCTACACCGTTGAGGTTGAGGACTCCGAGGGTGCAAAGGACACCGAGACTGTGACGATTACGATCACGGGTGCGAATAACGCGCCGGTCATCACGGGTGGACCCGCGACTACGGGTCTCAGCGAAACCGATGCGGCTCTGACCGATACCGGAACCTTCACGGTCAGCGATATCGACACGACCGATGTGGTTACAGCAAGCATGGACTCGCTTTTGATCTCGGGAACGAGTGATCGCCTTGATGCGGCTGCTCCATCCGACGCGCTTCTGGCAACCTTCCTGACGGTGACTCCGGCGACGATTCTCAACGGATCGACCAACTCGGCGACTTTGACCTGGAACTTCAACTCGGGAACCGAGTTCTTTGATTACCTCAGGAAAGACGACAAGCTGATTCTCGAATACACCGTAAAAGTGGCTGATGACGACGGCATGCCGTTGAGCGATACGGAGACTGTTACCGTAACGATTACAGGAACGAATGACGATCCTGTTATCACTGTCGGCGGTGGAGATTCCGATGCGGAAATGCTGACGGAAACAGACTCTGGACTGATGACCAACGGCACACTCAGTGTCAGTGACGTCGATACCCGTGACACGGTTGATGCGAGCGTTCTTTCTCTGGCAACAACAGGGGATACCGATGGGCTCACCAATCTGGCTCTCCGTAACTTCCTGACAGTCGGTGCCAACCCGGTTATCCTGGGAGCGGCCAACACTGGAGCGATCGCCTGGGACTTTGTCAGTGCGACCGAAGCCTTTGATCATCTTGCTGCCGGCGAGTCTCTCGTTCTCACCTATACGGTGCGTGCAACTGACTCCGAAGGAGCAACGGACGATCAGATCGTGACAATCACGATCAATGGAACCAACGATGCACCGGACATCACTGTGGAAACAACAGACTCCGCTTTGGAAACAACGGCGGAGACAGGTGGCACGATCACTCTGGGTGACACCTTGAGTGTGTCTGATGAAGATACGACGGATACCGTCAGTGTTGCCGTCAGTACCGTTGTTCCGAGTGGAGACACCACTGGTTTGGGATCGAACAATGCGGCCCTGCTCAACATGCTTTCGGTTGATGTTGGAAATGTGATTGCGAACGGCGTGAAGACCGGAACGATCAACTGGGCCTTCAACAGCGGAACGGAGCATTTTGACTACCTAGCTGTGGGAGAGACTCTCACTTTGACTTACACCGTCACCGCGACGGACGCACCAACGGGCGCGACGGACACGCAGACGGTCGTGATCAATATCACGGGTGTGAACACAGCACCGGACATCACGGTGGAGACCGGTGACAAGGCCGCTCATATCTTTACGGAAACGAACGCAGGTCAGTCCACGACCGGAACTCTCACCGTCGAGGACCTCGACCAGAGCGATACGGTGGCAGCGACCTTCACCCTGAACAACGTCACCGGCGACGATGACGGAATCGGGAACACTGCCTTGCAGAACATGTTCAGCCTCGGGACCAATCCGGTTATCGACGGAAGCAACACGGCGGGAGTAATTAACTGGGGCTTCGATAGTGGATCGGAAGCCTTCGATCACCTTGCAGTTGGTGAAAGTCTCGTCCTCGAATATGTCGTAACAGCGACGGATTCACCGACGGGCGCGACTGACACGCAGACTGTAACGGTTACGATCAATGGCACCAATGACGCTCCTGTGATTACAGTGGGCGGCGGTTCCGATGCCGAAACGGTGACGGAAACCAACACGACCATTACAACGAGCGGAACGCTTGACGTTGAGGACCTTGATACGACAGATACGGTATCTGTTTCCGTATCTAACATTGCAACCGTCGGCGATACGGATGGCATCAATGCTACGACGCTGCAGAATATGCTCTCAGTCGACACCGGAAATGTGATCGATAACGCATCCACGGCTGGGACTATCAACTGGGACTTCAACAGTGGAGCGGAAGCATTTGACCATCTCGACGTGGGCGAATCTCTCGTCATGACCTATACGGTCACTGTAACTGACGCTCCGACCGGGGCGACCGACACGCAGACGATCACAATCACGATTAATGGGACCGAGGATACTCCGATCGCGGTCGATGATGACTACACTGTCTCGAATCCGATCAACGAGGATCAATCTCTCACCATCCCGGCTACGGGAGTTCTTGGGAATGACAGTGACCCGGATGGAGATCCGATCACGGTGATTTCTCACGACGGATTCAGCGCCAATGGTGCCAAGGTAACTGTGAATGCTGACGGATCGTTCACCTACAATCCAACTACGGCTTCGATCCTGCAAGGACTCGACGACGGCGAGTCTATCATTGATACCTTCACTTACACGATTGATGACACAACTGGTCTGCCGGTGAATAACGATGGGTTAATGGTCGTCCAGGTGGTGAACACCGGAGGGCCGAATCCAGGCACGGTGACATCAAACTGGCAACAGGTCTGGGATGGACTGGATGCGGGTGGCACAGTTCCCGGAACTGTTGGCGGCTACAATGTCCTGAATCACACGACTGACACGGAAACCGTCTTCGACTATGCCGGAAATGGCGGCAACTTTGGGACAAATAACTCAATTGGCACGATCAACGGAGATGGACCTGGCAACACGACTTCGCCCGGCCCGTTTAATCCGGGTGGCGCAGCCGGAGCGAATTACAGCATTCGCGCTCAGGGCTACCTTGAATTCACGGTAGGAGGCACCTACACCATTGCTCTTGGAAGTGATGATGGTCGCCGGATTTCTCTCACGGAAGCGGCAGCTGGCTCTGCACCAGGATTTTCCGGATTTACTTCCCGTGGGGACCAGGTGAATGGAGCGTTCGCTTCAGGTGATACTGTCGTTGGATTCTCAGGAGGCACTGGACACAATCAGTCGGTGGGAACGTTTACGGTAAATGCAGGAGATATTCTCTATCTTGACGCGTTCTTCTACGAAGGCGGAGGCGGTGATTCAGGGGAGATTTCGATTGCACAGGGAACCTTCGGGTCTTTCACGAATACGACCGATTTTAACCTTCTCTCGGATGGTGTGCATGGCATTCAGTTGTCGTCCGATCTGGATCTCACAACGACGAGCACGGCAACAGTCAGTATTCTCGTTAACGGTGTGAACGATGATCCCGTTGCTAACAACGATCTTTACGTGGTCAACGAGGACGTTGTCCTCAATATCGGAGCCAGTGGAGTGCTTTCGAATGATACGGATCCGGATGATATTGATCTGACAGGCGCAGATGCGGATGAGGATCCGCAGCAGGTTGTCGCCGTGAACGGCGTCGCCGTAAATGTGGGCACCCAGTTCAGTCTTGCGAGTGGAGCTCTGCTCACGCTGAACGCGGATGGCTCTTTCAGCTACGATCAGAACGGCGCCTTTGAGCACCTTAGTTCTTCCGACCGCGCGATCGAAACGTTTACTTATACAGTCTCGGATGATGACGGAAATCCGCTCACCGCAACGGGAACTGATACTGCTACCGTCACGATTGAAATTAACGGGGTAAATGATGCTCCGACTGCAAACAACGACGGTTACACGGTGACTGAGAATGGAACTCTCACAGTCGATCCGACTACAGGATTGCTTGTGAATGACACCGATCCGGATACCAATGACCAGCTGGTTGTTACCGGAGTTAATACAACAGGAACGGAAGGAAATGCGACTGTTAATCTCACGGACGGAAACGACGGGGGACTCATCGCAACTTTTGTTGATCTGAATAATAACTTCGGTGGAACGGCAAACGACATCGATATTGATGTTCGCAACTGGTTCACCACAGCTCCGTTGCCGGGTGAGTATTTCATTCTGCAGGCGCTCGGGCGTCTTGGAATGGAACCGACCGTCGCGAACGCGATTGTTCCAACGATCAATTTCCCGAACACGACAGGTGAAGTCTACGGGAGTCTTTCGGCGGCTCCGGATACGGATCATGTAGCAGCGCTGTTCGAAGGGAAGATCAATATTGCGACCGGCGGCACCTACACTTTCTCGGTCAATGCCGATGATGGTGCGATCATCTTCATCGATGGCGTGCGCGTGAGCGGCATCCGTGATGGAGAAGGTGGCTTCAATCCTGCCACGAGCGGCACGATCGATCTCACAGCCGGAATGCACGATATCGTGATCGGGCACTTTGAAGGCGGAGGCGCAGGTGGTCTCCAGATCAGCTACGACGGGCCGGATACGACCGGACTGACCGTGATTCCTTCTACCGCGCTTTACAATGACGTGGTGACTTCTGGGACCTTTGTCTCAGGGGGGCTGAAGGGGACGATCTACGACGTCGACAACACCAATGTGAACGGGGTTAACAACCGTGATACCTTTGCCCGATGGAAGGCTCAGCGATATCTACTGCTCGAAATTCCGGATGATGCAAACACACTGATGGAGAGCTTCTTCTCATCGGCTTTTGCTAACGATTCGAACATCTTTGTGCCGTGGGTCGACTTTGGATCGGGCACAGAGGAGATACCGGGCAATGGTTCCAATACCAATCGTGGTGGAACGACAGGAAATCCTTTCGGGGGAATCCATCAAGCAACAGGAGCGAACACGGATAGCGATCAAATCGCGGTCATGCTGACCGGCTACCTCGATGTTCCGGTGGGCGGCGACTACACCTTCACCCTGAATTCGGATGATGGTGCAGCTGTCTTTGTGAATGGCGTCGAGGCGGTGCTTCGCGTCAATGGCAATGGCTCGGCAACAGGAAGTGCGCTGACCCTGACGGAAGGGCTTAACAAAATTAAGATCGTTCACTTCGAAGGCGGCGGCGGAGCTCGTCTCCAGGTTCTCTGGGACGGGCCTGGTATCACCGGTGGACCGGTAGTGCTGGGACCTGAGCATCTCTCGTCCACAAATACGGCGGGCGGCGATGGATCCTTCACTTACGATCCCAGCGGACAGTTCGACCATCTCGGTGTTGGCGAGAGTGCTCTCGACACCTTCACCTACACAGTCTCCGATCGCGACGGGGCAACTTCAACCGCGACTGCAACAATTACGGTGACGGGGGAGAATGACGATGTTCTGAAAGTATCCGGTGCTGGAGATCAGACTGTGAATGAAGGGGCTCTTCTCTCTTTGACGGACATTATTTCCTTCACAGACATAGATGCTACTGATTTGCATCTCATTACGGTGAATTGGGGCGACGGAACATCAAACGATTCGCTTAGTCGCGACACCGATTCCGCGGTCGATCCGAAGCTTGGTGATCCGGCAACTCCGGATACTGGCGAATACACCTCCAATGGGAGCCATACCTACGCAGACAACGGTGTCTACACAGTTACGGTGACAGTGGACGACCAGGAAGGCAGCACGATTACTCACACCTTCCAGGTGACGGTGGATAACGTAGCTCCTACGGGAGTCAACGACACTGCTACGACTGACGAGGACACCTCAATCGTCATCACGAACGCAACCCTTGTTGCTAACGATACAGACCCTGCGAATCCGAATGGGTCAACAGGTTCACCGATCAATGATCCTCTCCTCGTGACAGGTGTGGGAACTCCGAATAACGGGGGAACTGCAGTAGTTGATGGCAGTGGAAATGTGACATTCAATCCGAATGGTGATTTTGATTACCTTGCCGTGGGCGAAAGCACGACAACGACATTTACCTACATCGTCGATGATGGTGACGGAGGAAGTAATACAGCGTCAGTAACTGTGACCGTTACAGGGGAGAACGACGATCCGGTCATTACCGTGGGCGGAACGGATTCTGCCGCCGAAGGTGTGACCGAAACCGACACGACTCTCACGACAAACGGCACGCTCAGCGTCGAAGACCTCGATACGAGTGATACGGTCGCCGTGACGGTTACTTCTGTTTCTGTTACTGGAAATGATGATGGTCTGGGCAATCCTGCGATTCTCGCGATGCTCACGACGGGAACCAATCCTGTGATTGGGAACACGGCGACTGACGGAACGATCAACTGGAGCTTTGACAGTCTCGGTGAAGCGTTTGATCACCTTGGCGAAGGCGAATTGATTGTGCTCGAATACACAATTACAGCAACGGACAGCCAGGGAGCAACGGACACGCAGACTGTGACAATCACGATCCGTGGGGTCAACGATGAGCCGGTTCTCACGAACGTTGCGATCACCGACGCCAACGAGGGCTCGCAGACGGTCCTTTCCGGAACAGTGACCGATCTGGATTACAACGGACAATACACCCTGACAATCAACTGGGGCGACCCGAACGATCCGGACATCGAGGCAATCGATCTCGCCCAGATTACTCCGGCACAGGGAACGTTTAATGCGACGACGGGAGAGTTTACGATTTTCCACACCTATGCGGACGACGATCCAACGAATACGGCGCAGGACGACTACACGGTTTCCGTGCAGGCCTGGGAGACTCTCGGATACAAGCTCGTAGCGCACTACAACTTCGACAATGGCGACGCGACCGATTCCAGTGGAAACGCAAATCACGGAACGATCTCCGGAACGGGAATTACCTTTGATTCAACCGATGCACCGGCCGCGCTGAACGGCGGGGGATCGGTGGAAGGGCAGGATACTGGATTTATCAATGTTGCTCACTCTGCCTCTCTTGGAGAAATCGATGATCAACTTACGGTTTCCTTCTGGATCCGCGCGGCAGCTGGTGACAATGACAATTGGTTCCGGGTCATCCGCAAAGGCGACGAAGTGAGCGGGAACACCACATGGATGGTGAATCGGGATAGTAATACCAGCGAACTCAACTTCCGTACCGACACAGCGGGAGGAGCACACAACCAGAATCGCCATCGTGCGACAGGAGACAATGTCCTTGATGGAACCTGGCATCACGTGACCTACGTCCTCGACGCAGGAAGCACGAAGGAGTATATCGATGGCGCACTGAATAACACGACGACCTACCCTCACGGCGATGGACTGGCGAATACAAGTGATCTCCGTCTTCTCGGTCGTTCCAACAGCGACGGGATCGATGGTCGAATGGACGACATCGCGATCTACAGTCGCGCTCTCAGCGATGCTGAAGTCGCACAACTCGCGGCTTCCCCTGTGCCGGTCAACGTTAGCAGCGTGATCGAGTCCGTGGTGACGACGCAGTCGAACGTCGATCCTACGATCTCAATCGGAACAACCGACTCCGCTGCAGAAACGCTGACGGAGACCAATGCGCCGCTGACCACCTCAGGAACTCTCACAGTGACCGACCCGGGTCTCCTCGACGTGGTTGACGCGAGCCGGGTTTTTGTTTCCGCGGCAGGGGATGTGAACGGAATCTCGAGTGGAGACTTCCTCAATATGCTCACGCTTGGAGCGAATCCGGTGATCAATGGTGGCGGTAGCGGCACAATCAGTTGGAGCTTCGACAGCGATGCGGAAACCTTCGATTATATCGCTGCGGGCGAGTCTCTGGTTCTGACCTACACTCTCACGGTCACGGACGACGATACCGGCACTGATACGCAGGACGTGGTCATAACGATCAACGGAACGAACGACGCGCCTGTAGCCAACGATGACGGGCCTTACAGTACTGACGAGGACACGCTCCTGACGGTGAGTGTCGTTGGAAATGGCGTGCTCGACAACGATACGGATTTGGACAAGACGGACGTTCTCGTAGTGAGCACTCACGACGCCTACAGTGCGGGTGGCGCTTCTGTTACCGTGAACCCCAACGGCACCTTCAGCTATGATCCTAGAAATGGGGCCATACTTCAGATGCTTGCGGAAGGTGAGACATTTACCGACACTTTCACCTACACGGTGGACGATCAGAACGGAGGCACTGACACGGCCACAGTCAGTGTGACCATTACGGGACGCGGCGATATTGAAATCAACGCGACAGATTTCCTCAGTGACGGAACAACGGTGGGCGATTCCGACGATATCGATCTCGGTATGAACGGCTCTGATCTCGAAATCAGCGTCGGGGGAGTCGTCGTTAAGACGACCACTGCGGCGACGATCGCGGACGCGGTCAACGGACCGCATTCTATCGTCGTGATCGGCGATGCGGATGATGTCGTAGACGTGAACGGTATTGGAGCCGGGGTCTTTCAGGATCTCGACATAACAGCCGATACCGTCAATCTCACGGCGGACGTCCATACTGCAGGCGACCAGACCTACTCCGGCGATGTTGTCGTCGGGGCGTCCGTTACTGTATCGGCGGTCGATGCCATATTCGAGCAGACGGTCGATCTCGGTGCGAACACCCTCACTCTCGATGTGAGCGGAACCGACAGTGAATTTCAGGATGTCGTCAGCGGTGCCGGCAACATTATCAAGGAGGGCGACGGCACTCTTACAGCCAGCGCGGCGAACACCTTCGGAGGTCTTCTCACTGTTGCTGACGGCATCTTCAAGGTGAACAACGCAGGGGCTTTCGGCGCTTCGACCTCGACCGCGAATGGCACCGTCGTGCTTGACGGCGCCGCGATTGACCTGAACGGGGTTCGCTCGCAGTTCAATGAGCGCATCACCATCAATGGTGACGGAGTGCCCGGCGATCCGAACAGCGGTGCTATTTTCAATGGCAGCGGTATCAACATGGTCAACGACGGACCGAAGTTCCTCATCCTCGGAAGCGATGCTTCAATCGGAAACAACGGTGGGCGATTCGGCCTGAACGGCGGCACGGTCACCGGGGCCTTCACCCTGACGAAAGTCGGCACGAATGATGTCTGGGTAGGATCGACCGTCACCGTTACGAACCTTATCGTCGATGGCGGCACCTACGGCATACAGGGCAACAACGCCGAAAATGTCAGCGGAACGATCACAGTGAACGATGCAGGAACCCTGGCAACCTGGAGTAACCGTGTTCTCGATGCGGACATCGTAATGAACGACGGTACTTTCCGTGCGAACGGTCCGGGCTCTCCGACTCTTTCCACGGTTACCCTCGCGGGAACGATCGTTCTCAACGGCACTGACAACGTATTCACCAATAATTCCAACGTGGATGTTGCCGTTTCCAGTGACATCTCAGGAACCGGATCGCTGGTCAAATCCGGCTCCGGCGTTCTCACTCTTACCGGCACCAATTCCTACGCAGGAACAACGGCACTGAATGCAGGAGCCTTGCTCGTGAACGGAACCCACACCGGTGGCGGAAACTACGTGACGGCAGGCGGAACCACCCTCGGTGGAGACGGCACGATCACCCCGGCAACCGGTGCAACGGTTACGGTGAACGGCATTCTCGCGACCGGTGATCCGGCCACAGCGGCCGGCATCGGGGAACTGACGATCAACGGCGACGTTGCGATCAACAACCAGTTCCAGCTGGAGATCGACGGAACCAACTCCGACACCCTGTTGGTGACGGTTCCGGCCAGCGAAGTCACCCTCGGTGTCAGTTCGATGCTCGTCGTCACGGACGCTACTGATCCGGCTACAGGATCTACTGTTCTTGTCATCGACAATGCGGGAGCGGACGCGATCATGGGGACATTCAACGGCCTTGCCGAAGGCGCGACCGTTACCGATGATGATGGCGACGAGTACGTGATTTCCTATACAGGTGGCGATGGAAACGACGTCGTCCTCTTTGCGGGTGCGGCGGAAACCAACGTCGACCTGACCGGTGGTGTCCTGAGGATCACCGATATCAATACAGAGGCTTCGGGCGATAATCTATCGATCACTTTCGATGGAACCCACTACGTGATCAGTGATCCGAATTTTGTTCTCTCCACTACCGGCCTCGGAGCGGGGCAGGTGACGAGACCGGATGCCAACACGGTTCGGGTGCTCGCCTCCCTCGTGGACTCTCTCGTCGTCGTTACGGAGAACAGCGATCCGGGGATTGCCGATTCCGTCACCATCGGCAGCCTGCCGGCATCGATCGACGGGAACGTCACCGTGAATGCCGAGGCGATCTCGGTGGGAACCGATGTCGTTGCAACCGGCGACATTACCCTCAATGGCGCGACGACCCTGACCGCTTCGGTGAATCTCGACGCAACGAATGTCGACCTGAACGGAACGGTTTCGATGGGCACGAATGACCTCACGGTCACCCTGACCGGAACCACGGGAAGTTCGGCTGGAGGTATCTCGGGAACCGGCAGCCTCATCAAGGCGGGTACCGGAACCTTCACTCTCACCAACGACACCGTCGCCGGGGATAACTCCTACACGGGCCTCACACACGTCCAGGGCGGAACCCTCGCCGTGGGCAGTGGTTTCGGAACGGACGGTGCGATCCAGGGAGACGTGACGATTGATTCCGGAGCGACCTTGGATCTCAATCAGAGCGACGTGCTCGCCAATGGAAGTGATTTCACGATTAACGGAACGCTCGATATGAGCGGTCTGACCGAAGTGATCGGAAATATCCAGGGATCAGGGAATATCATCAACCACACCAACGACGGAAGTGGATTGACCCTCGATGACCTGAATGGGACCCACATCTTCACCGGTGACATCTCAGGCGTTGGCGCCTTGAACATCCGTGGGAATATTGCGGATTCGGGAACGCTTGAGCTATCTGGTGGAACGATTGCCTTGAGCAATTTCCGCATTGGTGACGGCGCAGTTACGATCAAGGACAACGCGGTCGTCACAACGACCGGAACCACAACCGTGGCGACGAACCGGGGCTCTGAAATAGCAGGAATCACTGCGGCCAATGTCTCCGCGACGCTGAATATCGAATCGGGAAGTCTTACCACCCGTGGCATTGTCACAGGGAATCGTCAGGCGGCCGGGTTGACGACAACGGCAGTTATCAATCACAGTGGAGGAACTGTCACGACGACCGGAGACGCGGGCGAAGGAAATGGTCTTCGAATTTCTCACTGGCCCGAGTCTGACTCTACCTACAATCTCTCCGGTGGAACATTGAACATCAACAATGGTTTTGCCCTGAGCACTGCAACGGATGGAACCGGTAGGTTCACCCAGACCGGCGGTATTGTGAATGCGACTTCGGTCGATGTGAACAGTCGCGGTGGTGCGGGTGGAAACGGCACCTTCGAAGTGCTCGGAGGAACATTCAACCTGGGCAGTGGCGGGATCAATCATGACTCTGCTGCCAGCGTGGCCACCGTGAACCTCGGTGGTCAGGGCGGCTCGATCGTCGCCACGGCGGCATCGACTTCCGCGGCTGCGGCAACGCTGCTCGGAACCGGAACTGATGTGATCAACATCGATTCCAACGGAAACAATATTACGTTCTCAGGTGTTCTCAGCGGAACGGGCGGCTTCGACAAGGAGGGCACCGGCACGCTTACTCTCACGGGTGACAATACCTACGATGGAAATGTCGTGGTATCGGGCGGAACCCTCGAGATCAATGGTGACCACGCAGCGGTCAACACCGGTGGATCCATCACCGTGCAGAGTGGCGCGACTCTGGGCGGGTCCGGAAGCACCACGTCGACGGTGGTCATCGAGAGTGGCGGAACTCTTGCTCCGTCCCTGACTCTCACCGGAACGCTTGGAGCCGGTTCGACGACGATCACGGGCGACTACGCCTTCCAGATTAACGGCGACACGGCTTCCGACCTTCTTGATGTGACCGGCACGGTCACGCTGGGCGGAACCCTTTCGGTTGAGGAACTCACCGCAGGAGCGCCGACTTATGGGTCGACGATTCTTGTGGTGCAGAATGATGATACCGATGCGGTTTCAGGAATCTTCTCCGGACTGGTCGAGGGCGCTACGGTCACGGACGACGATGGCGATGAATACACGATCTCTTATGTCGGAGGCACTGGGAATGACGTCGTTCTTTTCTCGGGAGCTGCAGAGACGAATGTTGATCTGACAGCTGGTGTTCTAACCATCCGTGACATCAATACGGAAGGATCGGGCGATAATCTTTCGATCACCTTCGATGGCACTCACTACGTGATCAGCGATCCAAACTTCGTTCTTTCAACGACCGGTCTCGGCGCAGGTCAGGTGACCCGCCCGGATGCGAACACAGTCCGTGTTCTGGCCTCGGCAGTGACTTCGCTCGTGGTCGTTACAGAGAATTCAGATTCGGGAATCGTTGACTCAGTTTCCATCGGCAGCCTGCCTGCTTCGATTGCCGGTAATGTGACGGTCAGTGCAGAAGCAATTTCCGTCGGCACCGACATTGTTGCGACAGGCGATATTACTCTCAACGGCAGCACGACGCTGACCACTGCGGTGGAACTGAACGCGGAAGATGTGTTCCTGAATGGAGCGGTCTCACTCGGTGCGAATAATCTGACCGTCGACGTCAGTGGAACCGACAGCACCACGGGTGGCGGCATTTCCGGAACCGGGCAGTTGATTAAGCAGGGCACAGGAACCCTGACCCTGACCGGCACCCTGGCCGGCAACAATTCCTATACCGGTCTCACCAGTGTCGAGGGCGGAACTCTCGTTATCGGAACCGGATTCGGGGGAGACGGGGCGATCAAAGGCGACATTTCCATCGAGAGCGGGGCCACGATGCGTCTCGATGTCTCGAACCGGATCCACAACGGTGCCACGATCACCGTGGACGCCGGCGGCACCCTGGATGTGAATGGCCAGAATGACGCGATCGGAACGATCGCGGGAGGTGGTGACATTACGATGGGAACTCCCAACGGCCTCCTCCAGATTGCAAACGGAGCCAATTCAACCTTCTCAGGTGTCATTAGCGAAGATGGAGGTATCAACCTTCTCGGTGGAACGCTCACCTTTAGCGGACCGAACACCTACACAGGTGCCACTAACGTGAACGGCGGCACTCTGATTGTCGCGAACAACACGGCCCTCGGCGACACCGCAGGTGCGACTGTCGTAGCCAACGGCGCGAAACTGCACATCGACGGCACGGCTGGTGATTTGACGATTGCGGAAAACATCACGACCAACGGCGGTGCCGGTGGTGGAGATATCCGAAACCTTGCCGGAGACAACACGATCACCGGTGCGATTACCTTGAACGGCAATACAGATTTCCGTGAAAACACGGGTTCCCTGACGCTTTCGGGAGGAGTCAGCAGCGTGGCGAACCAGTCGCTCAGTCTCAACGGCACTTTCCACGTCGACACCAACCCGATCGATCTGAACAACGGAACGCTCACGATCACCAGCAATGGAAATAACGTCGCTAATGCTTCGACACTCGACGTTGCGGGTAATGACTGGAACCTCATGCGAATCAACTTTGGCGGCTACCTCCAGCTCGGGGCCGACAATGTCCTGCCGGCAGACTCCGCAGTTGAGTTCGGATGGCATGCGCAGAGCTCCTCTTCGGGAACGCTCGATCTCAACGGATTTGACCAGACGATCGCGTCACTGAGCGTGACACCGTTCTTCTCCGGAATGATGGGCGACCAGAATATCACCGGAGGTGGAACCCTCACAGTCAATCAGAGCACCGACACGGAATACCAGGGCCGCATTACGGATGGTGCTACCGCTACGAACCTGGTCAAGGGAGGAACGGGAACTCTCACGCTCAACAACCTGAGCGGAACAGAGAATTCCTACACCGGAACCACGACCATCACGGGCGGAACACTTGCCCTGGTAGGCAACACCGAGATCGACGAGAGCTCTGAAATCGCAATCGACGGAGTGGCGGCAGTCTTCGATGTGACGGGACGGACCGGAGGCAGCTACACCTATGCGGGCAATGTCACTGGAACCGGAACCGTGAACGGCACTCTGGTCATCGGAAGCGGAGGAACGCTCAGTCCGGGAATCAATTCCGGCTCTGACATCGATGAGATTGACACGGGTGATATCACTCTTGGCGCCGGATCGACCTTCCAGGTGCAGATCAACGGGGACACCGCGGCCGACCTGCTCGATGTGACAGGCACGGTTACCCTAGGTGGCAACATTTCCCTTGAGGAGATCACCGCCGGTGCTCCGACGGTCGGCCAGGTCATCACGATCATCAACAACGACAATGCCGATGCGGTGATGGGCACCTTTGCGGGCGTGCCCGAAGGCGCTGTCCTGACCGATGACGACGGGGACAAGTATGTGATCAGTTATGTCGGTGGCGACGGAAACGATGTCGTGCTTTTGGCCGGTGAACCGGAGACAAATGTCGACCTGACGGGCGGCGTTCTCACCATCTCGGACATCACTAACGAAAGCGCCGACCAGATTTCGGTGACTTTCGATGCCGCGAACAACGAGTGGGTCATCAACGATCCGAACCTCGTCATCTCGACTACCGGGCTCACTTCGGGTCAGATCACCCGACCCGATGCTTTCACCGTGCGAATCGACGCGACGGCAGTAACCGGTGGAGTGATCGTGAAGACGGCCAACCCGACGGACTCGGGCGCGGCGGATACCGTGACCATCGGCAGCGCGACCGGCGATCCGGTTGTCTTCCCGGGCGGTCTCACCGTGAATGCAGAGAATATCATCTTTGACGGCGACGTGACCCTGAACGGTGCGAGTTCCCTGACCGGTGACACTGCGACTTTCAACGGTACGACCAACCTGAACGGGCAGACCTTGGCGATGGATCTCGCCACGGGCGGAACCAACTCCACCGGAGCCAACCTGAACCTCAACGACGGGACGATCCGTCTCCTCAATACGACGGCCTTTGCCAATGACGGCACAACCCTCTTCAGCGGAGGAACGGGTGACTCTGTGAATGGCACGGGAACGTTCACGAACAACGCGACGTTCAATCACACGACAACGATCAGCGACGACAACTTCATCACCGGCGACACGGTCACCTTCGTGAACGGTACTACGGGACAGTTCTTTATTAATGGCGGTGGCGACATTGAGTTGCAGGACACGAGCAGGTTCGAGAACCAGGGAACGATCCAGAAGACTACCGCCGGAACGGTCGGGGGAAGCAATGATCCTTCCTTCATCTTCAGCCGCGGTGGTGACTTCATTAATTCGGGAACGATTCAGGCAGACGCCGGGGATCTCAATGTGGCCGGTTCGACCGCAGCATCGGTGGAGTATCGCTCCACCGGTGGTAACTTCGTCACAACCGGCACGGGTCTGCTTTCCTTCTCCGGAGTCTGGGACGAGCTGAGAGGCACCTCTTCCATCGGCGGTGGCGAGATCCAGATAAGCAACCGGGATCCGGCGGGCACGGCGGGAACAACTTTTGCGGCAGGTTCACCGGTCACGATCATCAACGTTGGCGGCGATGGGCTTCTCTGGGGCAACGGCTCCGGTGGGTCGGATCTGGATGGGAACGGAAACATTCTCCGCAACGAAGGTCTGCTCCGTCTCGTTGGGGCAGGCGCGGACGTTGTTGGAACCGGATCCGTCGAAAACGGACCGAGTGGTATTCTTCGTCTTGAGAGCGGCAGGATCACCCTCGATGGCGCCAACTTCACCAATAACGGTACCATTGAGCACGTCTCGAATAACATCTTCCTGGACGGAACCGGGATCCTCGTGAACAACGCGAGTATGCAGCACTCCGCGACGGGAGCGGCAGACAATCTCACTCTCCAGGGAATGGTGACGGTGCAGAACACCGCCACCGGCATCTACGACTTCCAGGGTGAAGGCGATATTCGAGTCGAGGCGGGCACGACCTTCTCCAACGAGGGAACGGTGGTGAAGACGGTCGGAACGGGCAACGAGTCCCACATCTTCGGCCACGGAACCTTCACCAGCTCGGGAACTTTGCGTTCCGAGGACGGCATTCTCAGCCTCGCGGGCGGAACCGGTTCGCCCGGATTCTCCTCGACGGGAGGAAACCTCGAAACGGCGGGTACGGGCGAGATCATCTTCTCCGGACGCTGGACCGAGATTACCGGGTTGGCGGATCGCCAGGGCGGAGATATTGAACTCGGCAACGTGAACCCTGACAGCGTAACCGGGGCAAGATTCTCCTCTGCGGCGGGCGGGACTCTCTTCAATGTCACCGGCGATGGTCTCCAGTGGAAGGCTGCTACGGTCGATACGACCCTTGGCGGAATCTCCAATACTGGCCTTTTCGTGATCCAGTCTGGTGGAACGAAGACCCTGACCGGAGGCAACGAACTGGTCAATACCACCGGCACGATCGACTTCCAGAGTGGTGATGTCGATCTTAACGCTACGAATATTCGCAACCAGTCGACCTTTACCATTACTACGACGGGTACAAGCCGACTGAAGGGAACGGGCGGTCAGTTGATCAACGATGCGGGTGCCAACGTGAACTTCAGTGACACCGGTACCTTCGACGTCCAGATCGACGGAGTTGGAGTGGTCAACGACGGTAACTTCAACTGGAACGCCGGAGGCACGATCGAACTCAGCTTTGCCGGAACAGTCTTCGACAACAACGGAACGACGACCTACAGCAACAGCGCGAATCGCACGATTTCCGGTCTGGGGACCTTCAACAATGATGGCACTTTCGTCCATGCCCAGAGCGGAGGAGATGACAATCTTGTTCTCGCGAACGACGTCACCTTCGACAACAACGGAACCTTCGACTTCCAGGGGCAGGGTGACTTGCAATTTGCTGACGGATCGACCTCAACTTTCATCAACGACGGCCTCTTCCTCAAGTCAGTTGCTGGCAGCGATCCTTCCTTCGTCTTCTCCTTCGACGGGAATTCGGGAACGTTTGTTCAGTCCGCTACGGGAATGATTCAGGCCGACGCGGGACGTCTTCGCATCGCGGCAGGCACGAACACTTCTGACGCACTCGGATCCTGGACCGCGGATGGTGGTGACATCGAGATTGCGTCCAACTGGACCGGGACGATCACTGGAACTTCGAGTGGGACGAGCGCGATTGCGATTACGAATTCGAGCAATGGAGCTGTTGAGAGCGACCTGGTCATTGGAGTCGGCGGGCTCGATCTTGACGTCGACGGCAATGGAGTCGAGTGGCGGAGCCAGGACATTGATGGAACGGCAGGTGATCTTACGAACCTTGATATCCTTCGAATCGTAACCGGTGGAGCCAAGACCCTGAGCGGAGACAACCGCCTCGTAACGGAGAATGGCGCGACTACAAGCTTTGAGGGCGGCGCTGCTGTCACAACTCCGGGTAGCGCAGATCTTCGCATCGAAAATGGAGGCACCGTGAACGGAAACGGATCCTTCGAGGGTGAAGTCAGCGGAGCGGCCGGATCACTCATCGAGACAGCTGGAAACCTCACTCTTGGTGATAGCTCGACGAATGCGTTTGCCACGGAAGGAAATATCATCGTCAACACCGGTGACATTCTCACCCTGAATGATTCCGGTCTTGCTCTGCTTGGAAGCAGTACCCTCGTGAACGCGGGTGGAACGCTTCGTGCACCGAACAATCTGTCGATGAGTGCCGGCGACGTAATGTCGGGCGGAGGAACAGTGGAAGGCAGCCTGAATGTGAATTCGGGAACCCTTACACCAGGTGATGCTGGTGACAGCACTCAGACCCTGACCTTCGTCGGAAATGTGAACGTAGGATCGAGCGGAACCCTTGCGATCGATATCGATACGGATAATGCGGGTGAATTTGATGCACTCGACGTAACGGGAACGGTGACGCTGAACGCAAATTCGAATCTCAATATTACGGCGGGGGCGGGCCTCGATCCTGCACCGGGCACTCCGATCGTTTTGATCAGCAATGATGGTACCGATCCCGTATCGGGAATCTTCTCGGGATTCCCTGAGGGAATCGTCGTAAATCTCAATGGAGATCGTTATCACATCACCTATGAGTGGAATCCGACGACCGGGTTGCGGAACGGAAACGACGTGACATTGGTTCGGAACAGGATACCGGAAGTTACCATTGATGTTCCGGATACGACCGAGGACACGGCGACCACGCTGACGGGAACACTCGCCAACGCAGACTCTGCGGATTCTCATACCGTAACAATCGAGTGGGGCGACCCGAACAACGCCCAGGATTCCGTCTTCAATCTGGCTGCGACCAGCGGTCTGATGGTCGGAGACATGATTACCAGTGTCGATGGCTCATCAACTTTGGAGATCACCAGCATCGACCGCTTGAATGACACGATCGGCTTCACGGTGGATCATGCCTACCTCGACGATGGAAACGCTCCGGGGAACACAACTCCGAGCGACTTCACGACGGTGACGGCGCGGGTAGATGATGGCGAGTTGACAAGTATCGATGCGACGGATGGGGTCACCGTAAACAACGTGGCACCTGTCGTCGTTCTTGATCCGGTCACCGCAATCGATGAGAACAGCATTGCGACCCTGACGGGTTCATTTACCGATATCGGCAAGCTCGATGGACACACCCTGACGATTGACTGGGATGATCCGAATGACGGAACCAGCGCGACCTTTGTCATTCCGCCGATATTCACGGTGAACAGCGCTGATGGATCGACTACCTTGAATCTGGCGCTTAATCAAACTGTGAATAGCAGCACGGATGCAAGCGTTCTCACCATTACGGGGATCAACCAGACTACCGGTGAGATCACTTTCTCGGTGACGCATCTCTATGTCGATGACGGGTTCGATGCGGGAATCAACGGGTCTACGACTTACGTTCCTGAGGACGGAAGTGCATCCAATGTCAGCACGGTTGCGGTTTCTGTGACCGATGATGATGGCGAGTCCGACAGCACGACGCAGAATCTGACGATCAGTAACGTCGCCCCGGTTCCAGCTACAGATAATGGCAGAACAGACGAGGACACGACCGCGGTCATCGATCTTCTGGATGGAGCGACCGACCAGAGCCCTCGCGATGACATCTATCTTGATTCGATCGATACGACCGGCACCCGCGGACGTGTAACGATCAATCCGGACAACAGTACCGTCACCTATGATCCGCTGAACAGGTTCCAGTATCTCGCAAAAGGGGAGTCTACTACGGACACATTCCGTTACACCTTGATCGACGATGATGGCAGTATTTCCATTCAGGAGGTGACAGTCACAGTGATCGGACGGAATGATGATCCGATCCTCAAGCCCGATACCGCGACCGTATTCGAAAGCGGTGTTGGTGGGCCGGATACCGCTGTTGGGAACGTTCTTTCCAATGACAGTGATGTTGATCGGACCGATGTTTTGAACGTCATCCGGGTTAGCTCGGACAACGGAGCTTTTGAAGGCGGACGTAACCATGGCAGTAGTCAGGTGAACGGCGCGAACGGTGGCACGGTGGACGGTCGATTCGGTACCCTGCAGATCACGAAAGATGGACAATTTGTCTACGCGGTGAACAGCAGCCTTCCTGAGGTCAGGCAGCTTCGTCCCGGCGAAACGAGAGTGGATACCTTCACCTACTTTGTCAGTGACGGGAATGGAGGAAAAGTGGCCTCGAAGATTCGAGTGACCGTCAGCGGTTCTGACGGAGGCTCTATCAACGGAACACAATTCCTGGGCGGGTCCTCAATTTTGGAGGGATTCCGTTTTGCCGAGCCGGGGGGATTATTGAATCAGCAGGATGACGACGGAACTCCGCAGCCAATCCTGACGATGATGCCGACGTATTCCGGAACGACGGCACCGGGAACGGTGTTGACAATTCGCATTCTGGGGCCGAACGGCGAATACCTGCCTGGAGGAACTCAGACCATTGTAGCAGACATTTCCGGAAACTGGGTTGCCAGCTTCAGTGGGCTGGTCATGGATGACTCGCCTCACTATATTGAACTGGAAGAGCGTCCGCCGGTATGGGACACAGGCGGGAAGGGGATCTTCCGAACCTTCTTCTCACCTGCGATCAATGGAAGCTACATGGAGTTCGAGCAACTCTCAGTGGATTCGATCTTCGGACGACGCCTTGCGACCGTGGCAGTGGAGGAAATCAACGATACCAACCGACACCCGAACGGGTCCAATGAGGACTGGCGGAACGCGAACGGAATTGATGGACGACCTGGTGCCCGAAATGCCATCGGTGAAGAAGATAACAAGCCAACTCCCGTTCGTCCGATCACTGCTGTTGATGGACCTGTTGGTATTGCTCCGGGAGAAGTTGTGATCGAACCTGAAACTCTTGACCTGTTGGACGAGATACTTGGCGACAACCCATTTTCTGAATTGAACGAGGCGTTGGATGAGGAATAGAGATTGCAACGAAATTTGCTGAGACTCCGCTACCGCATAGTTGCCGCCACGTGATCGCTCGTCATAATGTTTATCGCGACGGGGAATGATTCGCGGGCGCAGAGTGCTCCCTTGGATCGAGCCATCTAGCGGTGAAATTTGTAGAGGTCTGCGTGAGAGGGCTTGCCTTCGCGGAGGACCAGCGCCGGGAAGCTTCACTTGCGGCGTCAAGCGCGATCCGGTGCTGTAGAAATACCTCGAAACGAGTCCTCTGTAATTCCGCTAGAACTTATTCCGCCACATCATCGATTCGACTGGCAGGGGAGTGCGGTCGTTGTATTTCGCCGACTGCTTTGAATTGTAGGGAGTGAGAATTTCCCCTTCGACAAGAAAGTAAATGAGCTGTCCCACCGGCATTCCCGCGTAGACGCGAACGGGCTGCTTCACTGAAATCTCGAGTGTCCAGTAGTTGCAGAAGCCGACGTCTCCTTTTCCGGCCGTTGCATGGATATCGATTCCGAGTCGTCCGACGCTCGATTTTCCCTCGAGAAAGGGAACGGCCCGGTGGCTTTCCGTATACTCAATCGTCGAGCCCAGATAGTTGATCTGCGGCTCGAGAACAAAACCCTCTTCGGGGATTTCAAAATGGTCAATTTCGTTGTGTTCCCGGGCATCGAGAACCCGATTGCGATACGTCGCGAGGTGCTTGCTGAGATGAACATCGTAGCTGTTCGTTCCGAGGCATTCGCGGTCGTACGGTTCGACCACAATTTCACCACGTTCCATGGATCTCAGAATTTCGGAATCAGACAGAATCATAATGGTGTCACGGATACGGAGCGAGGTCGGTTGGGGCAAGGAGTTTTTCACCTTTCTGAGAGAAGTGGATTCGGGAAAAATCGTTGCGGGAGACGGGGTCTCGGTTCAGGATAGCGGCCCAATGAGTTCCCATCCTCTGATCATTGCTATTGACGGGCCTGCCGCCTCCGGAAAGAGCACCGTTGCCAAACGAGTAGCCAGGGAACTGGAAATCGTGTTTGTGAGTTCCGGCGCGATGTACCGGGCCTTTACCTGGTGGATCCTCGAAAACGGAGTCGATCCTGAAAAGACTAATGCAGTGGTTTCCCTGCTGGGAGAAACCGGGTTTGTCTGCGGAGAAGAAGATGCCATGGGCACGATTTCGATTGGAGGAAGGCGACTCACGTCTGCCGAAATGAGCGCGGAGGCGGTGAACTCCAATGTTTCCGTGATCGCTGCCATTCCGGAAGTGCGTTCCCGCCTCGTTTCGGAGCAGCGAGCCTACGCTCGGGAAAACGGGGTGGTCATGGAAGGGCGTGATATCGGGTCCGTCGTGTTTCCGGAGACTCCTCACAAGTTTTACATCGACGCCTCACCTGAAGTCCGGGAGCAGAGACGTCGTGCCGAAGGGATCCGGGATTCCATTGCCGCCCGTGACAGAATTGATTCGAGCCGCAAAGCTTCGCCACTGGTGATTCCGGACGATGCCACTGTGGTCGACAGCTCCTTTCTCTCTGTCGAAGAGGTGGTGGATCGGGTCGTCTCCGCCGTGCGGGGGCAGTAATTGCGGGATTTACAGTAGGCGGAGGTTTGTCATAGCCTTCGGGAGTATGAACAAATCCCGATCCACCTCCCGTCGCCAATTCCTGGGAACTTCTTCGCTTGCCGCGCTCGGTAGCGTGAATCTGATTACCTCTTCCAAGGGCGCTTCCGGCCGGGGGGGAATCATTCTTGGGGAAGGGGAGCATCAATACGAGATCCTCACCGATTGGGCGGTTCTTCCCGACAAATACACCTACCAGATTACCCACAACGTGGCCGTCGACAGCGAGAGCCGACTCTATGTGATTCACGAAGGTGATCACGCGCAACAGGATCATCCGTCCATCTTCGTTTTTGATGAGAAGGGAACCTTTATCAAGGCCTTTGGCAGTCAGTTTCAAGGTGGTGGGCACGGACTGGAAGTGAGAAAGGAGGCCGACGGGGAGTTTCTCTATGTCACCGCCTATCAAATGCTCAAGACCTTCGCGAAACTGACGCTCGACGGGGAAGTGGTCTGGCAAAAGTTCGCGCCGATGGAGTCGGAGATCTATGCGGAGGGGGAGGACACCAATCCGGAAAAGGTTTGGGGACGTGACCGGTTTATGCCGACCAACTTCGCCTTCCTCGACGATGGCGGTTACCTGTTGTCGGACGGATATGGCGGGCACGTCGTGCATCACTACAACGCTGCGGGAGAGTGGCAGAAAATGATCGGGGAACCCGGCAAAGGGGATGGCCAGTTCAACACTCCCCACGGCCTCTGGATAGATGATCGAAAGGCAGAAGACAAGATGGTCGTGGTCGCGGACCGGGGAAACAAGCGACTCCAGTGGTTTGATTTGGATGGAAAACACCGGCGAACGATGGACGGTTTTATCCTCCCGGCGAACCTGGATCGATACGAAGACTTACTTCTCGTGCCTGATTTGGGAGCCCGCGTAACCCTGTTGGATGGAGAGAATAACCCGGTTCATTTGGGCGAGGACCCCGAGTGGAGAAAAGCAGTCACCGCAGACAAGAATGCGATGCGTCGCAATCCAGACGCCTGGGTCGACGGAAAGTTTATTCATCCTCATGACGCCTGCTTCGGCGCGAACGGAGATATTTTCGTAGCGGAATGGGTCGCAACCGGACGGATTTCTAAGTTGCGGAAGCTATAGCCGCGGCCGTGCCACTCCTCAGCCGGTAGGCGGAGACGTCTTCGGAGAAGCCTTTGAGCCGGAGGCTGGACAAGACTTCGGACTCGAAGTGGGATTCCAGGGCGGCGAAGGTGTTGTCGTCGACGACGACTTCCATCGGGCCTGCCTGGCCGCAGAGTCGGGCAGCCAGATTCACGCGCGCCCCGAGAACCGTGAAGTTCAGGCGATCGATCGACCCCATACAACCGGCGACCACTTCGCCGGTCGCGACTCCGACTCCAATCTCAATTTCGTGGCCGAATTCCCGGTTGAGCCGTTCCCGTTCCTGGATCATGTCGCAGGCGCAGGAGGCGGCGAGATCGGCATCATTTCCGTAGGATTTGAGACCACCGAAAACCGCCATAATTTCGTCTCCGACGAACTTATCGACGACTCCATAATGCCGACGAACGACAGCGGTCATCGCCGTCATGTGCTCGTTGAGCATCGCAATGACATCCGTCGGGTGCATGTCTTCGGTCATCCGTGTGAATCCCCGGATATCACAAAAAAGGATCGAGGTAGTCTTGATTTCGCCGCCCAACTCCAGATCGAGACTTCCGCTCACGAGTGCCTGGGCAACGGTCTCGTCGCTGACTTTTCCGAGAAGCTCGCGATAGATGGCCTTTTGTTTCAACTCCTGCGCCATTTCGTTAAACGAGTCGGCCAAATCTCCGATTTCATCGGAGGACCGTTTCTCAACCCGGAAGTTGAAGTCTCCGGCCCGGATTGCTTTCGTTCCCAGGGCCAACTTCTGGAGTGGGGTGGAAAGGTTTCTTGCCTGAATCCAACCCAGTGCCAGAGCAAAGAGCAATACTCCCGCACCGATGCCGCTTCCCCGCAGGCGAAGATCGGCGAGGTTTTGCTGCAGGTTTGCAAGGGGGAATGCTGCGACCTGGTAGGCCGGTCGCAGGGCGCCCTCTCCGGTTAGGCTACCGAGGTGAATCAGATAGTCATTGCCGGCGACCGAAATTTCGAACGGTTCCCCGTTGTGTCGGTTTTCCTCTTCCCGTTTCTGAACTACGGCTGCAATCGCTTCCGTCAACCCGGTTCGAATTTCCTCTTCCATGGAGCTGGAATAGATCGTTCCGTCCATGAAGATTCCCTCCATCAGTCGCTCCGAAGTTCCGAACTCTTCCTGATAGTCCTCAAGAATGCGCTGCGCTTTGGTCTCGGTTGAGGCTCCCCGAAAGAAGACTCCGATTTGTTTTCCGGACTCTGGATCAGTGACCGGTGCCGCTACCATCTCTCGCACCACCGCCCGACCTCCTTTGGAGTTAGGTCTCCGTGTGGGGGTAGGGTGATACAGAATCTGCGGCTCTCCGTTCGCCATGAATTTCTCAAGACGGTCCTTTGCCCCCCGTTTCTGGATGTTGAACCTGTCCATCCGTTTTCTCGAGTCTTCGGGAATCTTCGGGTGGAAAAGATTGGTTTCCTCACCTTCCAGGTTAACGACCGAGAGTTTGCCAATTTTGGATAAAATTTCCTGGGAGAGGCTGCCTGATTTCGCTCCGCCCGGTCGGACTCGGCCGGGTTCTTCAATTCCGCTTTCCTGCATCGATTCCTGATAGGTTTTCCAGAAATCTTTTTCCGTTTCGCCGGTGCTGTTCCCATTCAGGGTCGAAATAATGTACGGATGTTTCGAAAGCGCGAGCGAGAGCTCGAGGTATTCCCGGGAGCGCTCCTCCCGCGAGAGCTCAAGATGGCCAACCTGCGAATCAAACAAGTGCGCGAACTGCTCCGTGTATGCCTGACGCACTTTCGCTTCGGTTGCGGCAATCAGCGCAAGCGTTACCCCGACAATAGTTCCGCCGAGAATCAGCATCAGCTTGGTTTGGAATCGCAGTCCTTTTTCCATCAAAGAGAGTAAACTCCGGAATCGGTCGCTTGTTCCAGAAGGAAATGTGCTTTCAACTCACCGGAATCCTGCTTTGGCCTTGACGGGGCCTTCGTTTTTGGCGAAGTCATAGGGGTTCACTCGGAAGTGTCCGCACCTCTTTACCGTTCTCCATGGAAAAACCGAATTTTGACGAAGCCGTAAAAATGATCGCCGGTGGCGGTGGCGTCTACAAGCCGGACGGTTACCACTTTCTCCGGGACGCGCTGGATCACACCGTTAACGAACTTCGCAAGGATGAACTGATTGAGCATCGTCACGTCAGTGGTCCGGAACTTCTCGACGGCATTGTTCAGTATGCGCTGAAAGAGTTTGGATCGATGGCCGTCTCCGTGCTCGAATCGTGGGGCATTACCTCCGGGGAAGACATCGGCAAAATGGTTTTTCAATTGATCGAGGTCGGTGCCTTTGGAAGGTCCGAAGAAGACTCTCCCACGGATTTTTCGGGAGTGATTGACCTGCGTGAGGAATTGCTGGCGCCGTTTCGACCCAGTGGGCGTGTTGTTTTGCAGAAGGACAGTGATCAGAATCTGGAGCCTCCAGCGAGAGGGAATCAACCTGCGAAGCCGAGCGAGATTTGAGCGGTTCGATCGAATTTCCCAAGTCCGCAGCGCGGGTTTGGACCCTGGACAACGGACTGGAGATCATCGTTAACGAGGATCACTCGGCTCCGGTCGTCAGCATTCAGGCCTGGTGCCGTGCTGGGAGCATTCACGAAGGAAGCTGGATGGGCGCGGGGCTGTCCCATTTTCTCGAGCACATGTTGTTCAAAGGGACGGAGCGGCGGGATGCCAACGAAATTGTTCAGACCGTTCAGTCACAGGGCGGCTACATCAATGCCTACACCTCCTTTGATCGCACCGTCTACTGGATCGATGCTCCCTCCTCCGGAGCGGATGTCTGTCTCGATGTTCTCTGCGATGTGGTTGGTTTCGCCCAGCTTCCGGAGGACGAGTTTGCCAATGAATCCGATGTGATTCGGCGCGAGATTGCAATGGGGGAAGACAACCCCGAGCAGGTTCTTGGTCAGGCCCTTTTCCGAACTGCTTATGCCTCTCATCCCTGTCGCTACCCGGTGATCGGGCATCTCGATTTGTTCAATCAGCTTACGAGGGACGAGCTCTACGCCTACTACCGGGAAAAATATTCACCGGACAACCTCTTTCTCGTGATTGCAGGGGATGTGGACGCGGAGAAGGTGGTTGCCTCAATCCGGGATCAACTTGGAGGGTTGGAACGACGCCGCCGCTCTCCGGTCGTGCTTCCGAACGAACCTCCCCAGCTTGGGATTCGCCGGGAGACGGTAGAGTTCCCAACCGACTTGAACCGCACCCGTCTCGCCTGGCCGGTTCCCGATGGATCTCATCCTGACATTCCTGCTCTCGATTTGATGGTTTCCATTCTCGGGGACGGTAGAAGCTCTCATTTGTTTCAGAGAATCCGTGAGGAAAAGCAGCTCGCGCATTCTGTGGGCGCCTATGCCTATACCCCGTCCTTTCCCGGCCAACTGATGGTGAGCTTCGACACCGAACCGGAAAAGTCAGAGGAAGCGGAGGAAGCGATTTTTGAGGAATTGAAGAGATTCGTCGCCGCGGGAGTGACCGAAGAGGAGCTTCAGAAAGCGAAAAATCAGGCATTGAGCTCCCAGTTCTCCACTCTCACCTCGATGAGGGGGCAGGCTTCCGATATCGGTTCGAACTGGATGCTGACCCGGAACCTCGACTACACGAGCGATTATGTTCGGGATGTGCAGGCTGTCGACACGGAGGCGATCAAGCGTGTCGCCCAGCAGTATTTTACCTTTCAGCGATACACCAGGGTCAGCCTGATCCCGGCAGAGGAAAAGAAGGAGGAGCGAAGTCAGGCGTCCGGAAAACGCTCGGAAGACATTCGAAAGGTCAAGTTGGCGAACGGTCTGACGGTTCTCCTCCTGGCTGACAATCGAATTCCGTTTGTGCAGTCGAGCGGAGTTTTCCGGGGGGGGCTTCTCGCGGAGTCGCCTGAGAAAAGTGGGCTCACCCGTCTCATGGCCCGTTTGCTGGTAAAGGATTCGAAAATTCGTTCCGGAGAGGCCCTCGCCGAAGCCATTGAGAGCGTTGGAGGAGGGATGGGGAGTTCCATCGGCAACAATTCCTTCGGAGTATCCGTCTATGCGATGAGACCTGATCTGGAATTGGTCGTCGATCTGCTGGGGGAGACACTTCTCGACGCGGCGTTTTACGAGTCTGTATTGGAGAAGGAAAAGGGATTTCAATTGGCCCAAATCAAAGCGGAAACGGACCGTCCTTTTTCGGTCGCGATGAAGCGACTTCGAAAAGAGCTCTACGGAGATCATCCGTATGCGCTGGAAATGAGTGGCACCCCGGAGTCGCTGGAGGGTTTGACGCGGGAGGATGTCGTTTCCATGCACCAGCGCCTTGTCGTGGGAGGAAACGGAGTCGTCGGTCTCTTCGGTGATCTGGAGCTGAACGAGGCGGAGGATCTGATTCGTTCTCGCTTTGAATTGGATATGCCATCCGGCGATCGCGAATTTACAACCCGACTGAACACGCCGCTACCCGACGCGGCCGGGAAGGTGATCGAGTTGACCCACGAGAAAGAGCAGGCCGTTCTGCTGATCGGTTTCCGCACCGTTGATTTGACTCACCCTGACAACCCTGCGCTGGAGATGATCGATGAGGCATGCAGTGACATGGCATCCCGGATGTTCATTCGAATTCGAGAAGAACTCGGTCTCGCCTATTCCGTCGGAGCCACCCGCATGCAGGGGCTTGAGCCGGGCATGATGGTTTTCTATGCCTCCACGGCACCGGAGAAACTCGATCAGGTGCAGAAGGAAATGCTGGATGAAATCGAACTTCTCCGGAGCGAAGGCCTGAGCGAGGAAGAGTTCAATCGCGCGAAAGCATCCTGGTTAGGAAGGGAAGTGATCCAACTTCAGGGAGTCAGAGAGTTGGCTGGAACTGCGACGGTCGACGAACTGGTTGGACTCGGTTGGGACAACTATCGGAAGGCTCCGAGTCAAATCGAGGCGGTGACTCGCGATGAAATTCAAGCCGTCGCTGCACGATATCTCGGCAAAGAGAATCGAGTGATTGTGCGACTGGAGAGTTGATTACCGTAGCTGCCTTCGCAAAAAGGTGGCCATAGAGTCGTGTTCCCCACGTTCTTGCGAGCGCGGCTACTTTTTTGAGAAAGGGGGTCTACCCCTGCAACCACGGGCGTCTCAGCTTTTCCTCGAGGGCGGCCTGGCCTTTTTCCATGCCTCCGATTCCTTCGATGCGGGTTACGCCGGGGACCGCTACGGGATTCGGCTCGTAAGGTTGATCCCAGGTCATGCCTCCTTCGTCTTCGAAGAAGTCTTCCCCGGCCGCCATCGCCTCCTCCCAGGTGATTTGCTTTCCGGTGTGAGCCGACATGCGGCCCATGATCGCCATCATGCTCGAGTGAATCATGCGGGGGCCGTCGTTGATGTGCTCGCCGGTGCGGATGGATTCGAAAAATTCATCGTGCTCGACCTGATACATATTCGGCTCGCCTGTGCGCGGCTTGCGGAAACGCCAGAGGAGTTTTCCATCGTTGTCTTCGATGTAGGGATCCGAGCCGCGTCCGATGATGAGAGTTCCTTTCGTTCCGCGAACGTAGTCTGCGTTCTCATTGAGACAGCCCGGGGTCTTCCTCGAAGCGAGATGGCACCACACGTTGTTCGGATATTCGTAGGCGATGTGATAGTGGTCGAAAATATTTCCGTCGCCGACTTGAGGGGCGGCGAGACCACCCGTAGCACGGCAGAGAATGGGGCTTTGGTCACCCATGACCCATCCGATCTTGTCGACTGAGTGGACCGCCTGCTCGACGAGACCTCCACCTCCAAGCCAGGTGTAGTTGTACCAATTCCGGATCTGCCACTCGATGTCTGTCATGCCGTCGGTGCGCAGGCTCGGGTCCAGGTGCGGCTTCGAATGCCCGGAGTAGTAGGTCGCATAGACGCTCGTGACATCACCGATGAGTCCTTCCTCCATAACCTTCCTGTAAGCCTCGCGGCGACTCTCGGAGTAACGCCAGCAAAATCCGGCGACGATCGAGAGAGGTTTGCCCTCGGCCATCTTGAGCGTTTCGTAGACATGACGAACTCCGGCTGCATCGACCGCCATGGGCTTCTCTGCGAAGACGTGCTTGTCGGCTTCGATCGCAGCGCGGAGATGAAGGGGGCGGAATCCCGGTGTGGTTGTCAGGAGGACCACGTCGATATCGGAGTCGAGAACGCGCTTGTAGCCGTCGAGCCCAGTAAACTGCATCTCCTTGGGAACCTTGACCTTTTCGGTGAGCGCCTTGTTCTTGCTCAGGCTCTCAAGGGACTTGTCGATTTTTTCCTGAAAGACATCAGCCATGGCGACCAGCTCGATGTTGTCATCGGCGGAAAGCGCCTGGGAGGCGGCTCCGGTTCCGCGGCCGCCTGTTCCGATGAATCCTACTTTGATCTTTTTGCCGGGATCAATTCCGGCTCCACGGGCAGCTCCGGCAAAAGTAGTCGCAGCCGCGGTTGCCGCAGCAGTTGTGCGCATGAACTTGCGACGGTCGAATTCGTTTTTGGTGGGGGATTGGTCAGCCATAGGGAAATTGATAGTTGTTCTCTCAACGTCGCCTGATTCCGGAGCCCAAAGCAAGAGCAAAAACGCTACGCAATCAGGCGGACGGAATGAGGGAACTTTGCGAGTGCAAAAAGAATCGGCCACCGGTAGGCTTCGAGTCAGATCATGAAATGCCTCCTCACACTGCGATGCGAAGTGATTCGCCGTCCGTTCCTTCGCGGGGCGCTTTGTGTTCTGGTCGTCCATTTTCTTCTGGCTTCCGCGTTTGCTCACCAGGTCTCGTCCGTATCGCTGATTTCTCATCTCGATACGGAAAAGCGAGTCTACCTGCTCGATGCAGCGATGGAGGTCGTTCCGAGTGTCGATCAGATTTTGAATGATCAGATTTCTCCGGAAGATGCGGCCCGGCAGTTTGCGGAGGAGTTCCTCGAGATCCGGTTTGATGACGAGGAAGTCACTCCGGAGTTGGAGATCTCGATCGAGACCGCGAGTGATGAAAACACGCCTGCTGAACTGCAACGACAACAGGTGCTCGTGAAAATGTCGGGCGAATTTCCGCCGGGAGCACGGGAGTTTTTGCTCTATCTCGACCCAAGCTGCCCCATGGCCGTCGTGATGGTTGCGATCAAAGACGACCGCCCTTCGCGCCGCATGCAGGTGATTCTGGCAGGGGAATACAGTCGCCCGGTGAATATCGAACCTCTTGTCGAAGGTGATCCGTTTACGGCGTCGAAGGAGCAGCCAGCAAAGGCGGAGGAAATGGCGAGTGAACCGGCAGCGGTCACGGAGACCGGGGAGGGGAGCACCTCTGCACCACCGGCGCACCCGATCATTTCCGGTTGGCTGGGATTTTTCGCGGGCTCTTTTCTTCCTATACTGTTTCCGGTCGCGATTCTTCTCCTCACGCTGGAGAGAACGGCCGCGTTTGGTCAGATAGCGGCTTTGCTGATCGGGCAATGCCTCGCTCTCGCCCTGGTGTCCTGGGGAATCATTGGAGTTGCCCTTTGGACTTCCGCCCTCGCAGGTCTCATGTTGGCAGCCGTCAGTATCGAAGCCATTTTTCGGCGGACGTGCGGATGGTGGCGCTATGCGATTGCCTTCCTTTCAGGGAGTCTTTCCGGCATCTTGATTTCCAATTCATCGCCCTTTCTGGATTTGTTTTCCCGGGGAGGAAAGACGTCGATGTCCGATTTGATCGGCTTCGTGCTCGGAACCGAAATGGGTTTGATCGCATCGGCCCTTGTCGGAGCGGGCCTTCTTTTGTTTCTCAGTCGATTCGACTGGTATCGCCAAGCGATCGTTCATCTTCTGGCTGTTCTCTTCGCCGCCTATGGATCCTATCTCGCGGTGGAGCGGTTTTTCTAAGATTTCGGGATCGACAAACCGCGATTTTCGCTTCTCAGTGAGACGCTTTGATGAACACACAAACAGAGCGTGAAAAACCGGCGCCGGTTCTTTCTCGTTGGGCTCCCGTATCGCTGGCGATGGGCCTCGGGACGATAGGCCTTGGGGTATTGGGACAAGGGTGTGTCTTGAACAATCTGGAGAAATCAATTCCGGCCACGATGGTGGGAGATCTTCCCGAACGCTGGACCGGAGGAAGTCAGGCGATTCCCAGTTCCGCAGTGACTGGGTGGCTCGATGATTTTGGAAATGAGCGACTCAAGGCTCTCGTGAATGAGGCCGTTCTCAATAACTTTGATTTGTCCGCTTCGCTCTCCCGTGTTTTGCAGGCGCAGGAACGGGCAAAAATCGCGGGAGCGGATCGCGTGCCGGCTCTGAACACCGGAGTGCGGACGACCCGATCCCAGGGGCTTCGGGGAGCCGCTTTTCAAACGGTTCGGGCGAACAACTTCAACTTCTCACTCGACCTTTCCTGGGAGGTCGATCTCTGGGGGCGAATCAGAAATCTTCACGATGCTGAACTCGACCGGGTCACGGCAGAGGCCAATCTCTATGAGGCGGCGCGGCTTTCCCTGGCAGCCAATGTGACTAAGACCGCGTTTGATGTCGTGGAATCGAGAGAGCAGATGGCCTTGATCCGGCGGAACCTGTCGAGCCTTCGAACCAACCTGGAAATTCTTGATTCCAAATTGGAAGCCGGGGATGCCGACGACCGGACCGCTCTGGATATCAGCCTGAGCCGGGCTGATGTGGCGCGCGCCGAATCCAATCTACTCGCCGAAGAACGACAGCGGGATGCGGCGAAACGAGTCCTGGAGACACTGCTGGGCCGATACCCAGCCGGAACGATTGAAGAATTGACCCACCTCCCTCGTCCGGGGCGGAGTGTTCCGGCCGGCCTGCCAAGTGAACTTCTCCTGCGACGCCCCGATCTTCTCGCGGCGGAAGCGCAGGTGGATGCGGCTTTGAAAGAACTCGCGGCGAGTCGAAAAGCCCTGCTTCCGGCCCTTTCCATCACCGGAGACGGAGGAACCGCGACGACGGATGATTTCGGAGATCTCTTCAATATTCAGAATCTCGTCTGGAGCATTGGTCAGAATCTGACGCGCCCGCTGTATCAGGGGGGGCGGCTGAAGGCGGAAATCAGGCTCAGTGAGGAGCAAAAAGATGAGATCGTTTCCAACTATGCGGAGACGGCTCTGATCGCCTTTCGGGAGGTGGAAACGGCGCTCGCGGCGGAACGTTATTTGTTGGGCCAGGTAGCGGCTCTTGAGAAAGCATCCTCTGAGGCACGCCGCGCGGAAGGCCTGAGCCAGAGCCAGTATGAACAGGGTTTGGTCGATATCATAACCCTGTTGGAAAGCCAGCGGCGGTCGTTCGATGCGCAAAGCGCTCTGCTCTCCGCCAAGTTGGAGGCCTACCGGAATCGCGTCGACCTCTATCTTGCCCTGGGAGGGGACTTTGATCACCCGCTGGTCGAGAAGTAGAGGGGCTTTCCCTCCGGTTCGGAGGGTAATTTCTCCCAAGGGGCCTGGAGAGACCCGGCGTGACTGGCGATCTAGCGGTTTTTTGCTCCCGGATGCGAGCTTGATGCAGTGATTGCATGGAAGCTCTTCTGCCACTAGTTTTTGCAACCAATTCGCAACCGGAAGCGTTCCTCCGGTGTTCCTTTTCTGTCTCTTTGTATGAAGCTCGCTTTTCGAATTCTGGCACCGCTTGTGATTGTCCTGGCTGCGGCATGGCTGGCTAAGTATTTTGTGGAGACGAAGCCCGAGCCCGGGAAGTTTGAAATGCCTCCCCAGGTTACCAAGGTCGAGGCGACAAGGCTGAAGCCGCAATCCTACCAGATCTTTCTCGATACCCAGGGAACGATCCGTCCCCGAACGACCACGACCCTGATTCCGGACGTGAGCGGCCGCATCGTAGAGGTGTCTTCGAATTTCCGTGAAGGTTCATTTTTTGAGAAAGGGGAAACCCTGCTGAAAATCGAAAAAGTGAACTACGAGACTGCTCTCGTGATTGCCGAAAGTTCGGTTGCCGAAGCCGAGCGGGTATTGCAGGAGGAAAAGATCCGCTCGGAACAGGCGCTGGAAAACTGGCGGCGACTCGGCAAGGGGGATAATCCCGGGGATCTGGTTGCAAGAAAGCCGCAGCTCCGGGAAGCGGAAGCGAGATTGCGTGCAGCCCGCGCTCAGGTTGAACAGGCAAAGCGGGATTTGGAACGTACCGAGGTAAAAGCACCTTTTGATGGCCGGATCGTGGAGCAGATCGTCGACGTGGGCCAGTTTGTCTCTTCGAACACGCAACTTGGCCGGGCCTTTGCGACGGATGTGATGGAAGTTCGTCTGCCGCTGACGAATCGACAGTTGTCGTTCATCGATCTTCCCGCCGCCGGAGGCAAAGCAGAAGACCGGCCCGATGTGCTCATACGCGGGCAAATTGGTCGCCGGGTCGAGGAATGGACCGGGCAAGTCGTGCGGGTCGACAGCTCCATTGACGAAGCGTCCCGGCAGTTGTTTGTGGTGGCGGAAATCAAGGATCCCTACCACCTGCGGGATGGGGATGTCAGTCCGCTGCTGAAGATCGGGATGTTTGTTGATGCGCTCGTGAAAGGGGAGACCCTGGAAAATGTTTTTGTGTTGCCTCGTCAGGCCGTTCGGGTCGGGGGTGAGGTCATCCTGATCGACAAGGAGAATAAGATCCGGAGGAGAAAGGTGGATCCGGTTTGGTCGGAAGAAGACAAAGTGGTCATCCCTGCCGGTCCCGGAGGGCTGGAGGCCGGAGATGTGGTTTGTTTGACCCCGCTCGCGTATCCGGCGAATGGCGCCGCAGTGATTCCGACCATTGATGGAGTCACACCCGAGATTGAATCTCCACCGGGCCGGCCGGGGGGGATGGGCTTCGGAAAAGGTGGTAAGAAGGGCAAAGGGGGGAAGGCCACCCCGAACCCCTCAAAAGCGGAGCCGCAGAAATCCTGAATTGACGGGACCCGAAGCACCATGATTGCCTTTTTTGCCAGAAACGGAGTTGCTGCGAACCTGCTCTTGCTGGCCATCGTCCTCGCGGGCGTCTATGCCCTGATGTCCCGGAAGATTCCTCTGGAAGTTTTTCCGGAATTTGAGAGCCGAAACATCTCGATTTCAGTCAGTTACCGGGGAGCAACACCCGAAGAGGTGGAGGAGTCTGTCGTGATTCGGGTGGAGGAGGCGATCTCCGACGTGGAAGGGATCAAAGACATGTTTTCGACGGCCAATTCGTCGGGCGGAAATGTCACTGTCGAAGTCGATGAGGACTCCGACATGAGGGAGGTGCAGGATCTTCTCGAAGCGAGAATCGATGCTTTGGAGGACTTCCCGCCGGGAGACGCGGAGAATGTCGTGATTCGCAGAGCGGAATCGAGTCGGTGGGTCATCAGTGTCGTGATCAGCGGGGACTTGAGCGAGCATGACCTGGCCCAATTGGGCGCACAGGTTCGGGACGATGTCGTCGAGCTTCCGGAAATCACCAATGCGCAGTTGCAGGGGACACGTCCCTATGAAATTTCGATCGAGGTGGATGAGGATGCGCTTCGCAAATACGGACTCAGTTTCAATCAGGTTGCCAATGCACTCCGTCAGTCTTCGATCGATGTCCCCGCCGGGACTCTGGAGACACTTTCCGGCGAGGTCGTGTTGCGGACTAAGGGGCGGGCCTACAATCAGCAACAATTTGAGGCGATCACCCTGTTTGCCCGCGAGGACGGGACGAGAGTTACCGTCGGGGATGTGACCAGGGTCCGGGACGGATTCGATGAAAACCTATTCGTCGCCCGCATGAACGGGGAGCGTTGTGTCATGGTAGCGGTCTTCCGGGAGGGGAATCAAAGCGCCATTCGCATTGCCGACCAGGTGAAGGAATTCATGGAGGAATACCAGCAGCGCCTGCCTGACGGTGTCGGGATCGGATACTGGAGCGACTCTTCCAAAATTGTGCGGGGTCGACTCGACACCCTTCTCGACTCGGCCTGGAAGTCGATGATTTTTGTTTTTCTCCTTCTGACTCTCTTCCTTCGGCCCAGTTTGGCTCTGTGGGTCGTGATCGGAATTCCGGTTTGTTTCATGGGCGCCATTGCTTTGATGCCGTGGGTGGGGGTCTCGATCAATATTGTGAGTTTGTTCGGGTTTATTCTCGTTCTCGGTGTCGTCGTCGACGATGCCATTGTTACCGGGGAGAATATCTACACTCGACAAAAGGAGATCGAAGACCCTGTCGAGGCGGCGATTGCGGGGACCCGGGAAGTGAATCTCCCCGTCGTGTTTGGAGTGCTCACTACGATGCTGGCCTTCGTGCCTCTTTTCTTTATGTCCGGGTTCCATGGAGCCTGGATGCCTCAGATTGCGACGATCGTAATTCTCGTGTTGGCGTTCTCCCTGGTCGAATCGAAGCTGATTCTTCCTTCTCACCTCACTCACAGCCCGAGGAAGTGGATCAAGAGAATCCTGCGGTTCTTTATCGGGGAGACGGTAACGGGTTGGATTGGCAGGGCCTATGGAGTCTTCTCCCGCTTTCAGCAGTCCGTTGCGGGAAGTGTCGAATGGTTTGTCCGTGTCGCGTTTCAGCCGACGCTCGATTTTGTGCTTCGCAACCGCTACACGGTCCTCTCCGTTTTTCTGGGGACGCTGATTGTTTTGTTAGGCGCTTTCGGAGGGGGACGCATCAAGCAAGTCAGTTTTCCCCGCGTCGAAAGCGAAAAGGCAACCTGTCGTCTTACGATGCAGGAAGGTACGCCTTTTGAGGTGACGGAAAAGTATGTGCTCATGATGGAGGGCATCGTGGAGGACATGAAGAAGAAGCACGTTGGTCCGGATGGCGTTTCCGTGATTGAGGATGTTTTTGCCAGTATCGGTGGACAGGGCGTTTCGTCGTCCCGTTCCTCAAACCGGGTCGGGCAAAGTCATCAGGGGGAAGTTGTTTTCTTTATTACTCCTCCGGAAGATCGCGAGTATGAAATCGGAACGCGGGATCTCGCTAACGAGTGGCGCGACGAAATTCAAAAGCGCGGCGGAATTGTGGGAGCCAAAGAGCTCTACTTCCGGGCGGAAATTGGCCGCGGGCGGGACCCGATCGAAGTGCAATTGCGGGGACAGAATGTCGAGGATCTCGCGGAAGCGGCCACTAAAGTTCGGGACCAAATGTCGACCTACGAGGGACTTTTTGATATCTCCGACAATCTTGATGAGAGCCGTGATGAAATCCAGCTTCGCATTCGCCCCGAGGCAGAGCAGTTTGGTCTGACCATGTCGGACCTCGCCCGCCAGGTTCGGCAGGCATTTTTCGGAGAGGAGATCCAGAAAATTCAGAGGGGGCGGGAAGAGGTGCGCGTGATGCTCCGGTATCCCCTGGAAGACAGGCGCTCTATTGCTGCGCTCGAGTCCATGATGATTCGAACGGCCGAAGGGCAGGCGGTTCCCTTTACCACGGTCGCGGAGGCGGTCATTGAGAAAAGCTTTCCGCGAATCGAGCGAATTGATCGGAACCGGGCTGTGGAGATTTCCGCTGACGCGGACAAAGAGGCCGTCGACCTGGATGCGGTCCGCGACGATCTCGCGAAGTGGTTGCCGACGATGTTGAGTGAGTACCAGGGAATCAGTTTCAGCTTCGAGGGCGAAGCTCGCGAAGAGCGGGAAAATTCAGGAGGAATCTGGATCGGGGCACTGCTCATTGTTTTCGGCATTTATGCGATGCTGGCGATTCCGTTTCGATCCTATATTCAGCCGCTCATGGTCATGGCTGTGATTCCTTATGGACTGATTGGAGCCGTGGCAGGACATTTGATTGAGGATTTCCTCAAAGCGGACAGCGGAGGCATGCCTCTGAGCTTTCTCAGCTACTTCGGCATGCTTGCGTTGTCGGGAGTGGTCGTGAATGACAGCCTCGTCCTCGTTGATTATATCAACCGGAGAAGAAAGGCGGGAGATGGAGTTTTTGAGGCCGTCAGCACCGCCGGCGCGGCTCGCTTCCGGGCAATTATCCTGACTTCGGCCACCACCTTTGCGGGACTCTTTCCTCTCATCCGGATGGAGGCAACTCAGGCCCAGTTCCTCATTCCGATGGCCGTCAGTCTGGGATACGGAATTCTGTTTGCGACCGTGATTACCCTTTTCCTCGTGCCGATCAATTATCTGATCCTGCACGACATCGGGCAGCTCTTTCGTAAGATGTATGAGGCGGACGACAGCGAAGAAGTTGTCGCTCCGGCCTAGTCCAACGCGCCCCTTTTTCGAGGTGCAGAAAGGTGCTCTCCAATGGGCGCATGGGAAATGTCAATCCATGCGCAGATCGATAGGGCCGCGTTCCTGTAAGGTATTCACAGTAAGAGAGTGAATCGGGGAGTGCACCCCGGAAACCTGACTGAAGACTATGAGAGAAGCGGCCACCGAATCCCAAACCGGACGTTCTCTGAGTCCTGACAAATCACTACTTGATCGTCAGGTTTCGGTAAATGTGGAGAACAATTCCTCCGGTGCAGCGGAGGCAGTGCGTTCGGGACTTCTGGCAGGACAGCATCATACAGTGATTCGCTACGAGGGATTGACGAGATTGGCAATTATGGTCACGCCTGAATGTGGTGGGGGAATTCGGGATCAAGCTTGGGAAACAGTTTCCATGGTACGGGCGATTCTCCGCGAACAGGATGAGCCGATGGCTTTGACAATGCAGACGGTTTTTGTCGCGGACGCGGCTGACGTGCCGGCCATCGAAAAGCTGTTCGAAGCCTATTTTCACGAGCAAATGCCGCTGACCTTGTTTGTTGTTCAGCCTCCGTGTGATGGTTCGGCCCTTGCCGTGGAGGCCTGGGCGGTCAGCACCGCCACGGTTTCTGTCGGGTATCACGGTCCTCATCTCGTGACTGTGGAGCACGACGGACTGCGATGGGTGTATGCATCGGCAGGGGCTATTCATCTGGCGGGTCGTTCTGCATTTGAGCAATCCGTCGAAGCATTTGATTCTCTTTCGAAGCGGCTCACGGCGGTGGGCGTTCCGTTTCAAAATGTCCTGCGTTTGTGGCTTTATCAGGGCGGAATCACCGAAGAGGAAGCCGGTATGGAACGCTATCGGGAATTGAATCGCGGACGCACTGACTTTTTTGAAGGAGTCGACTTCGCTTCCAATCCTCTCATTGCCAATGCCCCGGGTACCGGAATTTATCCTGCCAGCACCGGTATCGGAACCGAAGAACACGGGTTGGTGATTACTTCGTTGTCGGTTCAGACGGATAGGGACGATGTCGCCGTGCTGTCCCTCGAAAATCCGCAGCAGATTTCGGCTTTCGATTATCCCAAGGAGTACTCGGCCAAGAGCCCCAAATTTTCCCGGGCTACTGCGATTCGGATGGAGGATCACATGACGACGTGGGTTTCCGGGACTGCCAGTATCGTGAATTCAGAAACCGTGTATCCCGGCGACGTGGCCAAGCAGACGGAGCAGACACTCGATAATATTGAAAATCTGATTTCGGCCGATAATTTTTCGCGACTTGGCTGGGATGATGCCGGAGCCAATCTGAGCGACCTCGCGAAGGTGAGGGTCTATGTCAAACGAGCGGAGGACTACGAAAAGTGTCGCGAGGTATGTGAACGGAGACTGGGCCAGATACCGGCGGTCTATGCAGAGGCCAGTGTTTGTCGGCCGGATCTGCTCGTTGAAATTGAGGGCGTTGCTTTTTCCAGAGTCGGCGAGGGATTAAATCAGGAAAAGGAGGTGTCATGAAGGTATTGGCGACTTTGATTTTGGGCCTCGTTCTTCTTGTCTCCCCGGGTTCAGCGGCGCCGTCCCTCTATGAAGCCGGTCCCATGACGGTTTCGGATGGGGAGGCCGCGGATGCAAGTGAGCGGATTGACCAACTGGTCCTGTCGAAACTGACTGAAGTCGGTTTGAAGCCAGCTCCGGTTTGTTCCGATGAAGTCTTTCTCCGGCGGGTCTACCTGGTGACCATTGGCACACTTCCGAGAGAAGATGAAGTGCGGGATTTTCTCGCGACGGAGGATGAGGTAAAGCGGACTCTCGTTGTGGAGCACCTTTTGGATCGACCGGAATTTGCGGACTACTGGTCGATGAAGTGGGGCGACCTTCTTCGCATCAAGGCGGAATTTCCAATCAAGTTGTGGCCGAATGCGGTGCAGGCCTACCATCACTGGGTTCATGACGGCATTCGAACGAACAAACCCTATCACGAATTTGCCCGGGAGATCCTAATCGGGAGCGGAAGTAACTTTCGACAGGGAGAGGTGAACTTCTATCGTGCAATGCAGGACCGCACGCCCCGCGGAATTGCCTCGACTGTCGCGTTGACCTTGATGGGGGAACGCACGAAAAACTGGCCCGAACGGAAGCTGGAGGCGATGGCCGGATTCTTTTCCCATGTCGCCTACAAGTCGACGTCCGAATGGAAAGAGGAGATCGTCTATTTTGATCCGACTGCCGATCAGGAAAAGCTCTACGAGCGGGCCATCTTTCCGGACGGCAGCCCCGTGGAGTTGGAGCCTTCGCAACGGGACCCCCGCGCTGTCTTTGCGGACTGGTTGATTCGTCCGGAGAACCCCTATTTCTCAAAGGCGATCTCCAATCGAATCTGGTCGTGGTTGATGGGGAGAGGGATCGTGGAGGAACCGGATGACATGGGGCCGCACAATCCACCGTCGAATCCGGAGTTGCTGGCTTTTCTGGAAACAGAATTCAACGATTCCCGCTGTGATGTGAAGCATCTCTTCCGGATCATTCTGAATTCGCAAACCTTTCAGCTTTCTTCGATTCCGATTCAGAATTCCGAAGAAGCGGCGGCGCATTTTGCCCACTATCCGCTGAGGCGCATGGAAGCTGAAGTTCTTATCGATGCTCTCAATGAAATCACGGGTACGAAAGAGGATTACAGCAGCCCCATCCCGGAGCCGTTTACTTTTGTTCCGGATGACATTCGCGGAATTGCTCTCGCAGACGGGAGCATCACCAGCTCATTTCTCGAATTGTTCGGACGGCCTCCGCGGGATACCGGATTCGAGTCGGAAAGAGCGCGAAATGTAACGGCAGCACAGCGGCTTCACCTTCTCAATTCGAGCCATATTCGGAAGAAGATCAAGGTCTGTCCGCTGGTGACCTGGGGAGCTGGAGTCTGTCTGGAGGAACAGCCCGAGATGATCGAAAAGATCTACCTTCATCTTCTTTCCCGTTATCCAACGGAGGATGAGCGGCTTGTCACCGCTGAATACTTTGAACGAACCGGTGCCAGCAGCCGGGACCTGGCCGCTGATTTGGTCTGGGCCCTGATGAATCAACCCGAGTTCTACTTTATTCACTGATTTCCCCCCAACATAAAACTAATAACGTCATGAGTACACCTGATCTCAATCTTGCCCGTCGTCATTCCCGCGATGTTGGGCGAATCACCCAATCCTTCGGAGGAGTTCCTCTTTCACGGCGCGAGGCGCTCCGGAAGAGCGTCTATGGGTCGGCAGGGCTTCTCCTGACGGAGCCTTTTTCCGTGAGAGCCGCTCAGGATCCACTCGCGCCGCAAAAGGTCGCTATGAACTCAGGGCCGGCGAAGTCAGTCATCCAGATCTGGTTGTGGGGTGGTCCCTGCCACATTGACACCTTTGATCCCAAGCCGGAAGCGGGTCGTGAATACACGGGAGCGCTGGATGGCACTCTCGAAACAAATGTCAGCGGGATGCGGATCGGGCAGCTTCTTCCCGGGCTTGCGAAGGAGGCGGATAAATATTCACTGATTCGCAGTATGACCCATGGGAACAATGGGCATGAAACGGCTGCGTATCTTGTTCAGACCGGGCGCACCTCTGAGCGGGATGTTTTTCCCGGTTCAGGAGCGGTCGTATCCTACTTCAAGGGATACGATGCCGGTTACGAAGGTCTGATTCCCCCTTACATCGTCCTGACGGAACCACAGGGAAGGTTTTCCGAAGCCGGTTTCCTGGGGCCACGCTACAAGCCATTTGCCACCGGGGGGAATCCCGCATCGCCGGTATTTGCCGTGGAAGGAATTGTCACGCCGGACATTTCTGAGGAACAGCAAAAGGAACGGAGAACTCTGATGCAGCAGCTCAACACGCTCGGAGGAGCTCTTCCGGGACACTCGGCGCTGAAAACGGTCGTCGATTCCGAGGAGCAGGCCTACGAGTTGATTCTCGGTGATGCCGGAAAGCTGTTTGATCTAAGCCAGGAAAAGGATGAAATGCGGGATCGCTACGGGAGAACGACATTCGGACAGTCCTGTCTCATGGCCCGGCGACTCGTCGAAAAAGGAGTTCCCTATATCACGATTAACTACAAAGGGTGGGACACTCACAAGCAGCACTTCCAGATCATGAACCGGAAACTTCCCGAGCTGGATCAGGGCCTCGCGGCTCTGATCGGGGATCTCTCCGGACGAGGCCTGCTCGACAGTACCGTGGTCTGGTGCACAGGCGAATTTGGACGTACTCCCAAAGTGGCGACCGAGTCCCCCTGGAACGGCGGGCGGCACCATTTCGGAAAAGCCTTTTCCTGTCTCCTTGCCGGAGGCGGATTTCAGGGAGGTCAGGTCGTTGGTGCGACGAATTCGACCGGGGAAGAAGTGGCAGAGCGCCCTGTCTATCCTGCGGACGTGATCGGTTCGATCTATGGACAACTCGGAATTCCTGCGGACGCCAGTCTTCCTCATCCGCAGGGCACACCGACCCATGTTGTGCCGGACGAGGCCGAGGGCGTTCCGATGGGCGGATTGCTGAAAGAACTTGTGTAGCGCTGACGCCATGAACGTACTATCATTTCCCGCCCGGGCGTTCTGGACGGTTTGTTTCGGGGGGCTCGTGGTCGCCTCTTCGCTGAGTGCTGCCCCTCCCCGGATCGGATATATCTATCCCGGTGGCGGGCAGGCCGGTTCCACCTTTGAAGTTGAGTTCGGGGGACAATATCTCAGTGGCCCTGACGGAGCCATCGTTTCCGGCGAAGGGATTTCTGTCCAGATCATTGACCACAACCGGCTGCCCGCGGCGCAAATGATCAGTGATTTTCGAGACAAACTTTCCACGATTCGGCCCGAGTTGAAGGCCCTCAAGCAGGGGCGCATGGTGCCTGCGGACGAAATCCTTCCCGATATTCATCGTCTCCTCGCCTCCGTTGAACTCGACGAAAAGAAGATCCGGCAGATCGAGGAATACACCCGGGAAAGGAACGATCCGAAGAGGCAACTGAACACCCAGATCGGGGAAACGGTTCGGGCGCGGATTTCGATTGCGGCGAATGCAACGCCCGGGATGAGATACTGTCGATTGCAGACAGAAAACGGACTCAGCAACCCGATGCGATTTGTCGTCGGAAATCATCCGGAAATGAGAGAGCTGAATCCATGGCCGTTTCGCCTGACGGATTATCTCGGCATCGAGACGAGACCCGAGACGGAGACGGATGAGTCGGTCATACGCGGGACTCTTTCGCTGCCTGTCACCATCAACGGGCGGATTCTTCCCGGGGAGGTGGATGAGTTCGTTTTTGAAGCAAAAAAAGGAGATCAGGTCGTTGTCTCAGTCGATGCACGAAATCTCGTTCCCTACCTGGCGGATGCCGTTCCGGGATGGTTTCAAGCCGTGGTTTCGCTGGTCGACCCCCGCGGTCGGGAACTCGCCTTCTCAGATGACTATCGCTTCAACCCGGATCCGGTTCTCTTCTACAAGATTCCCAGGGACGGGAAGTTCCGGCTGAAAATTCACGACTCGATCTACCGGGGCCGGGAAGACTTTGTCTATCGGATCACGCTTGGCGAACTGCCGTTTTTGACCGGGTTGACTCCGTTGGGAGGGCAGGCCGGAGCGGAAGTGGACCTGGCCTTTCAGGGCGGAAATCTCACCGAGTTTGAACGAAAGCGATTCCCGCTACCCCCTGAGCCGGGGATTATTCAACTGACTGCGGAAGGGGAGGCTGGTTTTTCGAACCAGATTTCGTTTCATGTCGACAATGTCCGGGAGGATGAGGAACGGGAAGACAATGACCGGATCGGAGCCGCCAACTCGCTCGAGCTTCCCTGCGTGATTAATGGTTCGATCAGCAAGCCCGGTGACGTCGACTACTACCGGGCGAAGGGAACAGGGAATCAGCCGATGACTTTCGAGATTTTTGCTCGTCGGTTAGGGTCTCCGTTGGACTCCAATCTTACTATCTTTGATGACGACGGCAAACAGATTGCCTGGAATGACGACTTTGAGAATCCGTCGGCTGGACTCACTACTCATCATGCGGATGCACGGGTCACCGTCGACCTTCCCAGCAACGGAGTCTGTTTCGTTCGGGTGGCGGAAACTCAGAATCAGAGTGGGTACGAGTTCACCTATCGTCTGAAGGTCTCTCAGGGGCCGCCCGACATTGCTTTGCGAGCGACTCCTTCATCTGTCAATGCCAAGCCCGGTGGAACGGCCAGTCTGACGGTCCACGCGCTTCGTCTTGATGGATACGAAGGGGCAATACAGCTGGAATTGGTGGACTCGCCGGAAGGCTATGCCCTGAAAACAGCTTCCATCCCGGCCGGTGCGGAAAGCGCCCGGGTTTCGATTTCCGTTCCGTCCTCCATCACTGAAGAGCCGCAGGAAATTCAGCTTCGAGGACGGGTATTCATGGAGGGGAAGGAGGTCGCGTCATACGAGGTAGTTCCTGCCGAAGACATGACGCAGGCCTTTATCACGAAGCACATTGTTCCGGTCGAGGCCGTCCTGATTGACGTTCGAAACCCTCCGGTAAAGGAATAAGTCTGGCGCTATTTCTTATCGGTAGCGGCGGGAAGAGTCACATCTTCCACCCGCAACTGGCAGCGGAGAAATTTCACGTTCTTTTCCGGACTGGCAATCAGAATGGACGTCCGGTTCCAACGGAAATTGGCGATTTTGTCAGGAACCGCTGATTCAAAGGGCTGCAGGTTGGCGCTCCATTCCCGCATCTTTTCGCTGTATTCCTGAGGCGAGGCACTGTCGTTTCGTTCGGGGAGAGCGGGGCCATGATCACCAATGATGCGGCATTGGTTGATGGTGAAGCCGTATGGATTTCCGATTTCGAGAATGAGGCGCGTACCGAGATCGGTTTTCTCGCTCTTCTTTACCGTAACGAGGAAGGCTCCATATTCGGTCCGGAGGACGGAGGCGCCTTTCGAGTCCACTTTTATATGAGCAAAGGGGCTCTCGGTCCCGCCGGATGTGCCCTGGCGTTTGAGCCGTGCATTTTCGATCGACATGGAGAAGCGGATCATTTCCAGTTCATCACGTGAGTCGGCTGCCAGTTCGATGTCGAAAGGAGTCCACGAGAAAGGCTCCAGGGTTTTGGTTACCTGGTATTCAAAGGGTTTAAGTGTCGCCTGCCACTCGCGGATCTTGGGATTGTCGAGGCTGTAGGCCTCGCCTTCGTCGAGTTCCGGAGTACCTCCTCCATGATCCCCCGTAAGGGTGAATTGTTCGATCGCGATGGCCTGCGGATTTCCGATATTGAGATGAACGGAGTAGCTGTTGTTTTCGATATTCAATTCCATTCCCTCCATGCGAATGAGAAAGGTTCCATGATCGGTTTGGAGAGGGGCGTGGCCCTGGAGATTGGGGCGCAGATAGACCATTTGGTTTCCGACGCCGCCTGCTCCACCCTGACGGACGGCACCCTCGACGGCCTGCAATCGCTCGGCAAAGGAGCGGTCGTCGTCCGCGGTTCCAACGGTGTTTTCAGCGGCAATGACGCGGCTTTTCAACCCCTCGACATTCTCCCGGGTATCGGAGCGAACTTCCCGCAGCTCTGCTTCGAGCCGGTCGATACGCTCTTCCAGATCCTTATTGCATCCCGTGAGGCAAAGAAAGGCGAGTAGAGCAACCAGTGTGCTGGGAAATTTTGAATTCATGAAAGGTGCGGCTCTGCGCTGGTTTTGGGAAGAAACTACCAAGGGTCAACGGGATCGCAAACCGGTAAAGGCTCTTTTACTGGCGCTTCAAAACAGTGGGGATGGAAATCATTCCTGTCGGGCTGA
>JARGNG010000124.1 GCA_029213265.1 Verrucomicrobiales bacterium
CGCCGATGGTAGTGTGGCGAAAGGCCATGTGAGAGTAGGTCGCCGCCAGGTTATTTTATTAACCGCCCTGGAAACAGGGCGGTTTTTTTATGTACTTCTTCGAAAGACGGAAGAAGAAGTTCCGGGAAGCTCTGTGGATCCCCGTCACTGCGGCGCGAAACATCTTGACCATTAGGGAGAGAAAGGAAAACAATTCGAGTATGGTTCCTAAATCTCGACGAAATTTTCTTGCGTCCTCCGGTCTGTTATCTCTAGGCACTGGTTTTTCCGTGTCGGGTGCCGGTTCTCTTTTCTCCAGCGAAGCAACTCTGGCAGGGCGTTTCTACAAGACTTTAAAGATCGGAATGATCAAAGAGGGGGCAACGCTCGCGGAGAAATTTGCAGTAGCCAAGGAAGCCGGGTTTCAAGGCGTCGAACTCAGTGCTCCCGGAATCGATGTGAAGGAGGTGCGGTCGGCGATAGAGAGCTCCGGCCTACCGGTAGACGGCTCGGTCTGCGCTGCGCATTGGCAGGTAAAGCATACCGATGCGGACGAATCGGTGCGGGCAAAAGCGCTTGAGAACCTTCTCGGAGCTCTGCGACAGACTCATGAAGTGGGTGGGCACACCGTACTTCTAGTCGTTGGGCACGGAAAAGACGGCACAGAGGAGGAAGTTTGGAAGCGGTCCGTTGGGAACATCAGAAAAGCGATTCCTTTAGCCTCGGAATTGGGTGTCGCAATTGCGATCGAGAATGTCTGGAATCACTTTTGCTATGACCACGACGGCGGTCCGGACCAGACGGCGGAGAAATATGTCCGCTACGTAGACGAGTTTGATTCTCCCTGGGTTGGGATGCAGTTCGATATCGGCAACCATTGGAAATATGGTTCCATGGGAGACTGGATCCGCGACCTCGGAAAGAGGATTATCAAACTGGATGTGAAGGGATTTTCACGGGAGCAGGACAAATTTATGGGTATTGGCGAAGGTGATCTTGATTTTCCGGACGTCTGCAAAGCCCTGAAGGAAATCAATTTCCACGGCTGGTGTGCCGCTGAGGTAGGAGGCGGCGACGCAAAACGCCTCCGTGAGATCTCAGATCGAATGGATCGCGTTTTTGAACTCGTCTAGGCGCTACTAAGAGCGCCTCGACTTCCACCGGCGCGCCACCCGAAGCGATCGCCTGCTATCGCCGGGACAGGTGTGGTGAGGTCAAGGAACCGACTTCAGTTGTGAAGTTTTCTCAGTTCCAAGACCTTCCCCTTCCTCTGGAATAGACGGAAACGGTTATTCCACGTTGGCTCCGACGACTGCAGCCATCTGCATCATATCGATCGTCTCGCCTTCTTTCAAATTGGTCAGATCGGTGAGCTTGCCTGACTTGCTTGTTGATTTCGTCTTATTGAAAATAGGCAGCAACTTGGCATCTGCGACGATGTATTTCCCTCCGCCCTCTGCTTTCCCGTTTTCGGTCTTCGTTTGGAGTTTGTTTGCTTTGATGTAGTCCCAAAGCTTTTTTGTGATGTCAGTTCTGGGAAGCTCTGAAGCCCCCAAGAGTTCTGCCAGTTCACTTTTCAGTTTTACCGGCTTTTTTAGTCCTTTTTCTTCGCTCATATGATTGTTGTTGTTTGATACTAGTTCCTTTTCTCAAGGCTGCCCGCATTTCTTTCAGATCCAAAGGGTACGGAACCCCGGGCCGGATTAAGCGCGCTATTTGATTTTAGGCCTGATTGTAGCGGGTGTCAGCCTTGGAATGTAGAAATTTCTTCCCTCCGAAAGCACGAGCCAACACCGATATTCACTCAGAAAGCTTGACCCAATATCGAGATTGCACTTTTCGTCCCCACGCCGAGTCATCCCGATCGTCCCTAGGTCTTTTCGCCTCCCTCTCAGCAGTCAATAGCGGGTCCGCCGTGGCCAGGGATGCCGTGGTTCCATGTTGTCCGGCCCATCTACTCTCTTGCTTTCCGCGCTGCCGCTTCCCGAAGCTTGTCCTTTTTGCTCTTGCGCGGCCCTTTAATGCCTCCGGTTCCGGCCGAAGCAGGTCTCGCCTCAGCTGATTCAGTCGGTTCAAAGCCTTCGATTTCTTCGCGGGCGATGCGTAGGTCGTTGCGCTTCTCTATAAGGCGAAAGTGAGCTTCGTTTTCCGCCGTCACAAAGCTGACTGCAATTCCACTTTCACCTGCCCGGCCGGTGCGACCAATACGATGAGTGTAGTCGTCAGATGAACGCGGCAAATCGTAGTTCACTACCACCGGCAGTTGCACAATATCGAGACCGCGGGCGGCGAGATCAGTCGCAACCAAAACTTTGAAATGCGAGTTTTTGAAATCATCAAGGGCTTCGCTCCGGGCGCCCTGACCCAAATCACCGTGAAAGGCCCACGCTCGAACACCGTTTCTTCTTAATTTCAAGGCAACGTGATCCGCTGTGTATTGCGATGCAACAAAGACAAGAACCCGCTTCCAGTCCCCCGCTTCGATGAGGTGACGAAGCAGGGGAGTGCGTTTGCCGGTATCGACGCGGATTGATCTTTGTACGATATCCGGCGCGTTCTCCGTGTCTTCATGGATCTCGACACGAGTCGGGCTGTGCAACCATTCCAGAGCGAGGTCTTCAACTTTCTTCGGGAATGTCGCGGAGAAAAGAAGGTTTTGACGCTTCTCCGGGAGCAGTTCGAAAATGCGTTTCAGCTCTTCAGAAAAGCCGAGATCGAGAAGCCGATCTGCTTCATCGAGGACCAATGAACGTAATCCGGAAAGCGACAGGGCATTTCTTTCGACAAGATCGAGAAGCCGGCCCGGTGTCGCAATAACGAAGTCCGCGCCCCCACGCAGCGCCATCATTTGTGGATTGATCGATACTCCGCCAACAGCGCTGACGATTTTGGGGCGATCGGGGAGATGAACTGAGCACTCCTGCACCACCTCGCGCACTTGAGCAGCCAGTTCCCGGGTCGGAACCAGAATGAGGGTGTTGAGTGGGCGGTTTCGGCCCGGTTTGTCGTCGCGTGAATGCCAGCGCTGCAGAAGTGGCAGGACAAAGGCGGTGGTTTTTCCCGATCCCGTCGGTGCGGTTGCCAGAATGTCGACTCCCGAAAGGATCGCACGGATCGACCCGGCCTGAATGGCGGTCGGCCCATGATGATGGCTGACGGCCTGAAGCAGCGACTCTACCAGCTCGAAGGAGGAAAAGGGCATGCAGGAGTCTACGGCCGAATAGGTCAGGGAGCGAACGTTTGTGAAATTATAAGCTCCGGGTGCGTGTCATTTCTATAGGAGAGAGGGGGCCGCGAAAAGGATTCTTGAACGATGTGTTTTATGGGGGCCTCAATTCGCCCTTTAGGGATTCCTTCAGAATCGACTGCACAAAAAAGCCCTTTGAGCTGTCGCTCAAGGGCTCTATCATCGTAGAAGTCTACGAGGTGGATTGTGCGGAGATTATTCCTCCTTCTTGCTGCCGATTCCGAGCACTTTAAGGAGTACCACTGTGACAAGGAGCAGGACAGTAACAATGGGGATAATGAGTGACATGGAAATGCCACCGCCGCTCGGGGCAGCGCTGGGGCGGTCCTTGTCATAGTCCTCCTCGTCGCGAGGCTGCTTCTCCTTCGGCTTTGATTTGCTGCTGGATTCCTTGCTCTTGCTGTCCTCATTTTTCTTAGAGGATTGGGCCAGCGCAGCAAAGGCATCGGCGGCTTCCTTCTTTTTTTCCGCAACCGCTTCCGGATCGACCTCTTCCTCGTCTTTGCTTGGTGTCGGCAAGGATGAAGTATTCTCCTTTTTCAGGTTTTCAGCAAGGTTTTGAGACTCGGCTGCCTTCTCCCTGGCTTTCGCCAACTCTTCCGCGCGTGCCGATGCCTGAGCGATCTTCGTTTTCAGGATGGAAGCGTAGGAACCCTTCCTCCCCTTCTTCGAGGAGGATTTTTTCCCGGAAGACCCCTCTACCCGCGTAGAGATTCCCGCGGCTTCTTCGAGTTTCGCCTTTGCAAGACGAAGGTCTCCCTTATCGATCGCCTGATCGACTTCCACGAGGACTTCACTCTGCTTCGTGAGGCCGTTCAGATCGTAGGCTTTGAGGTGCTTCATTTCTGAATCCACCAATTTCAAATAGCTTTCAATGGAGGTTTTTGAATTGGCATTCAGGCGCACCCATTTGATTCCAGCCTTTTTGTCTGCAGCGAGACCAGCTGCGTAGTTCGCTTCTTCCCGGGCCCGCGCGGCCTCTACTTGTGCCTTCGCCACGGGATCCATTTGTTCTTTGTTCTTCTCGAATTCAGCATTCCGGTATTCCACATCACGGCGCATTCCCAGGAGCTGCTGGCCCAGAGTCGGCATCAACTGGAGGCCCAGGTTCACCGCTTTCGGCAATGCTGGTGTGCCATGAAAATTTTCTTCGATGTACTCGAGTTCGCGCATAGCGTTGATAATTCCGTTGTAGTTGCGGGTGCGGGATGCAGCCTGCATTCTGAGAAAGCGAATGCGGGAATTAACCAAGGTTTCATACTTCACTTTTTCTTGAGGACTGATCCAGTCTTCTTCCACTTTGATGAAACCTCGCTCCACTTTGTCGAGTTCTTCCTCGAGTGTTGCTTTGATTTTCTTTACCGGCTCGACGTGAATACTGTCCGGGAAATTTTTCAGAAAGGGGTCGGGGCCTGTTTCAATCGCCGATTTGTAGGCCCCGGCCGACATGAGTGACGGAGTGGGAATCAGTTTTTGAAGCTTGTTGAATTCAATATCTTCAGGACGGTCTTTGGTGATATTTAGGATATCTGCGCGGGAGAGAATTTTGGTTTCTTTGATCGATGCCGAGATCGCAATTTCAATCTTCACGATGTCATCGGCTTCGTAGGTGATGCGTCCCGTGTGGGTTGTTCCGTCCTTCATCTTGATCTCGTCGGCCTCCAGGCTTGTCAGGCAGATGAGGAAAATTCCGATGAAAGGTGTAAGGAGATAGGATTTGATAGAGGTCATTTCGTAAATTTGCTTCTCAACATTCGAATGAGGAGTCCGCTACCATACAAAAAAGAGGAAAATATGACAATGAATTTGGGTAAGAAAGCGAACTTACCTTTGAAAATGATTCGTAGTTCCTAACTTTTTGAGTTAGATTGATAAAATTTTAAAAACTTCTTACGGTGACCGCGATTGCACTGATCAGTCAAAAGGGTGGTGTTGGAAAAACAACCATCGCAGTGAATTTGAGCTACTCCCTCGCAAAACGAGGGTGGAGGGTTCTTCTTGTCGACGGGGATTTGCAGGGAGGTGTCGGTTTTTCGCTAACGGAAAGGGCCAAAGACGCGACGGGTTACTACGATTTTCTTTCGTCCGGCGAATTGTGTCAGGCTGAAGAACTGCGGCAGCAGATTATCCAGACGAATCTTCCCGAGCTTGGTTTATTGACCCGGGGGAGCAAGGAATCTCTGGATGCGGTTTTGGGAGAGCCTACCGGAGTTTGGACGGAGCCCGAAAGGATTGCAGATTTGAACCAACTTCTTTTGCAGCAGGGCTACGATCTCGTTATTTATGACACGCAAACCGGCGTTGGACCTGTTACGATGGGAATCTGCCAGGCCGTTGATCATATTGTTGTCCCGGAGCGTCCCGAGCCGCTTTGTTTAAGAAGCCTACCCCAGATCCTTCGCATGCTGGCGGCCGTGAAAGCCAAATCCGGGGGGAAAGATGGAGCGAGGATGGCTGGGTTTCTGCTCGCCCTGGCCGACCCGGAAGACCCCTCCAACCTGCAGGATCAAAAAGAGTTCCGCGACCTTCTGCCGGTAGACCTCGTTTTTGAAACGGTCATTCCTGAACATCGTGACTTTCGTGAGGCCAGCCGCGTGGGCGTTCCGGTAGCGATGCTTCGGCAGCGTCCCTCACCGTCGTCGCTGGTTTTCGACCAGCTGGCAGCTGAATTTGAAGAGCGGATCTATCTCTACGATGATCCGGAAACCTCGAAGCTTGATCGCGAAGACTATGCACGACTCGTGGATTGATAGAGATGAGTTCGATAGCCTGATTGGCGAGTTTTCCCGAAAACGACGAAAGCCCAGGCCGCAGCCCAAGTC
>JARGNG010000125.1 GCA_029213265.1 Verrucomicrobiales bacterium
TCCGGGATCACCCTTTCAAGGTCGCCAGATAGGCAATCAAATCGCGCAATTCTTCGCGGCTCAATCCATTGGTCAATCCCGGAGGCATCAGGGAACCGATATTGTCGAGCTTCGAAATCTCCAGACGCGGAATCGTCCGGATCTCGCCGGATGCGGTATCACGGAGGAAATAGGTTCCTGCCTCCTCCTTCTCCCGATAGCCGGACCAGGTGTCTCCCCCTTTTGTTGTCACCGACACGGCAAAATACCCCTCCTTGAGCTGCCGTTGCGGCCAGAGGACCGACTCGATCAAAAGATCCGGCGTCAAACCGGCTCCCACCGTGTCGAGCGACGGACCGATGATCCCGCCAACGCCCTCAAGTCGATGACAGGCGACACAGGTCAGTTCGGCTCGCTGGTAGACTTTCTCCCCTGCCGCAGCATCGCCATCCTCCGCCACTTCCGCCATCAGTTTGGCGACGAAATCGGGAGAATAGACCCGCGCCCCGGCCGTCATTCCCATCGCATCCTGAAGAATTCCTAACAAAGCCTCTTCGCTGCGCCCCATCCGGCTCATCGCGGAAGCAAGATGCCCCGCCGCGTCCGGAGACAATTTCGCCCCCTTCAATGAATTGGCGAGATGGCCCGGCGCATCCTTGCGATTGAAAAACGGAGAGAGAAACGGAATCGCCGCCTCGGGACTTTCGATTTCCTTCAGACTAGCAAGAACGGTCTGAGCCGCGCGAATCGGCGCGACCGCGACGAGAGCTTCCAGGACCGCTGGTTTCCCATCGCCGTCGACCGAAGCGTAGGCTGCCAGCAAGGGATCCACGCTCTTCGCTCCCTCCAGTTTTGCGAGCGCCTTTGCCGCTTCGCCACGAAGGGAGGAATCGCCAGACTCGTCCGACAGGATGTCACTGACCCGAGAGCCCAGCGCAACCACTTTCCAACTTCCGATCAAGCGGAGAGACTGCTTCCGCATTTCCCCGTTTTCGCTCCGCAACAAGCTCTCAAGTGCGGGACCGGCTTCTTCTGCCGCAGGCGCATTCTGCCGCCGCGCCGCATCCGCCATCGCCTTGAGCACGGTCGGCGTCAGCGCTTTCGAACCCAACAGTGTCAGTAGATCCTGAGCGCCCCCGGACTGGCCGATCACCACGGCAATCGCTTCACGGGAGGAGTCAGGAAAACTCTCCGAGGACAGGAGATCCCGCGCAATGGATAGAGCCTGCTCCCCCCCGAGCGTTTTCAGGGTGTAGGCGAGGTGCTCCGGTTTGGCAAACGTCAGCTTCCCGGAAGTGATTTCCGGAAGCGCGATCGGAGCAAGCGCATGAACTGTTTGCTCCAGTGCGTAGTCGATGAATCGATCACGAGGAGAGTCAAGGGCACGAAGGGCACCGGGAAGCGCGGAGGGATCGCCCGAATTGGCGAAGTAGAGCAGGAGACTCAGAATCCTTCGGGGATCGTCATTGCCGGCAAACCAATCGTAGTTGCTTCCCCCGAACGGAATCTTGTCTTCGACATCCGAAACATCCCCACGAGGTGCCTGCGGCCAACCGTTCGGCCGCTGCAATTCCCTTCCCTTCGCCGTGATTCGCCAGACGCGCCCGTGCTCTTCATCCCGATCCGGGTGCCGCAGGGAGGCCTGGTAGTGGCCGATGATGGGATTAAACCAGTCCGCTACATACATCGCCCCATCCGGCCCGATCCGGACTTCGACGGGACGAAAGCTTCCGTGTTCGGAAACCAGCACCTCCACCGGAGTGACGGGCGCGTAGCCTGCTCCCTCCTTCACCAGGGGAAAAGCGGTGACCCGGTGCGAGTAGTACCCCGCAATGAGAATGTGATTCTGGATCCAGTCGGGCAGATGCGGCGAATCGACATACTCCCCCCCCATTGACTTGCCCGGCGTCGATCCAAGGCTCGCAATCGGCACGAGATTTTTCTGATGAGTCGTCGGGATCAACCCCGGGGTCGCGTAGATCAACTCCTTGTTGTTCGACTTGATGAAGAGCGCGCCCGTCTTGTCGAAGGTAATTCCGCACGGATTCTGACTCGCGAGACTGGGAAAACAGAAAGGCTCCAACCGCAGTGACTCGGGATAGAAACGGAAAAATCCGGCGGTATCGCCCCGCACGATCCCCCACGGCGTTTCGACGCGGGAGTAGCAATGCAGCCCCTGACAAAAATACAGACAGCCGTCCGGCCCCCACGTGAAGTTACTGATATTCTGATGAGTGTCCCCAGTTCCAAATCCGGTCAGGAGGACTTCCCTCGTGTCGGCCCGGTCATCGCCATCAGTGTCCTCGAGAAACAGCAGGTCGGGACCTTCCCCGAGGAAGACGCCCCCATATCCGAGAGCGAATCCCATCGGCATCTCGAGTCCGTCGGCAAAAACGGTCGACTTGTCCGCCTTTCCGTCCTCATCGGTATCCTCTAGAATCACGAGGGTGTCATTGGGTTTTTCACCCGGCTCCAATTGGGCATAGGTCAGGGTCGTGAGAACCCAGAGTCGACCTTTTTTATCCCAGTGCATCGCGACCGGATTGGCAATGCCCATGGATTCATCGGCAAAAAGATTGATCTCGAAGTCTTCATGGATCTTGAAGGCTGCGAGCTGGGCTTCGACCGAATTGTCCTTTGCCTTTTCGCCCACGGAAACGGCATGAGACAAGGTGGAAAGGCCCACCATCAGAACGACGTAGAAGGAACCCCATCTCATCGCTGACCTCCTTTCGCCAGCGCCCAGATTTCCTTTTCCTGATCCGCCATCATCGGCGGCAATTTCTTCATCTCCTCTTCAAACCATCGTCGCTGGGTATCCTTGTGATCCCGTGAACTTGGCACATGCTGGCGATCACCGAAGAGAAAGGCCCAGTTCGTCGGGCGGTAGTATTGGTGCCAGAGATCGTTCTTTCTCCGGACGGCTGCCACGAGTTCGCCGCTCATCGCTTTCCCGCTGTCGATTCCGAGCCCCCTTGCCAACCGGATCGCAAATTGTGACTGCCCCTCCTCAGACAACTGCATCCCGTTCGAAACAAAATCCAACGCGGGAAGTGCTTCGATCGACACAAAAATGAGGTTCAACCGATCGGCGAGAGAAGCAATTCGCCCGGTGTATTGCTTCAGTATTGCATTTCGCTCTGCGGCCAGCTTTGCGGCGGGACCGGCTTCCACAAACGGAACCGGTGCGACAAGCACGATGCGCTTCGACAGGGACTGCAATTGAACGACCAGCCCCTCATAGGCGGATTCAAAGCCCGACAGACCCGCTTCCCCATCGAGCGATTCCATTTTCCCAAACATCAGGATCATGGTGCCGGGAGCCACCTTTTCCCGCTGGTCAGGAACACTGCCCTCACGGTCATCGCCTTTTTCAGTATAGAAAAACATGGGGCGCTGCTGTCGATAGACGGTGTCGGCAGACCAAGCCAGGTTTCGGACATGGAGCTGTTTGTCAGGAAATGCCGCTTGCAGCATCGCCTCGAAATCACCTGACTCCTGCATCCGAAACACATCCGCACCGCCCATGAGCGAAATCGTTTCGCCTTCGATCGGCACAAAAGCACCCGGCTCGATCGCCGGTCCAACGGGGCTGGAGGGCTTGGAAAAGTGCCGGACGAGGGCCCGGGAATCATCCTGCTGCGCCGGGTCAAACGCGTAGATCTGAAAAGTCCCGACAAGAAGCAGAGCAAAGAGTATCGCGAATCGCATCGACTACAGATTGCGTAATTCTGCGGCTTCCCGCAAGGACGGGATGGCGTTTTCCTCCTTTCAAATTTTCCCCTTCCCAATCGCGCTCCCTGAGGTAACCCTTTTCCATGCCTGATCCCACGCCCACACGCGACCCTTCGACCCTTCGCAGCGCCCGCTGGTGGGCGCCTGACGACCAGCGCAGCTTTGGTCATCGCTCCCGACTCAAGCAGATGGGATTCAACACGGAGGATTTTCAGGCCAAGCCCACGATCGGCATTCTCAATACCTGGTCGGAGGTCAACAACTGTCACACCCACTTCCGTGATCGGGCTGAGGAAGTGAAACGAGGCGTTTGGCAGGCCGGCGGGTTTCCTCTGGAGATCCCTGTGATGTCGCTTTCGGAGAGCTTCATGAAGCCCACCTCGATGTACTACCGTAACCTGCTCGCGCTTGAGGTGGAGGAAACTCTCAAATGCTATCCCATCGACGGGGCCGTTCTCATGGGAGGTTGCGACAAGACAGTGCCTGCGCTCATCATGGGAGCGACCTCAGCCAATATTCCCAGCATCTTTCTCCCTGCCGGCCCGATGCTCAAAGGCTGCTGGCGCGGGGAAACGCTCGGCTCGGGAACCGACATGTGGAAATACTGGGCGGAACGCCAGGCCGGAAATTTGTGCGAAGACTCCTGGAGTGAGTTGGAAGACGGCATCGCCCGTTCTCCCGGTCACTGCATGACCATGGGGACGGCCTCGACGATGACGGCGATCGCCGAGGTGCTCGGCCTTTGCCTTCCCGGCTCGACTTCGATTCCGGCGGTTCACTCCACCCATGCGAGGATGGCCTCCCAATGCGGCCGCCAGATTGTCGAGTTGGCGTGGGACAAAGTGCGTCCCCGTGACCTTCTCACCGAAGACGCCTTTCACAATGCGATCGTCACCGACATGGCACTGGGGGGCTCGACCAATGCGATTATTCATCTCATCGCCATGGCCGGTCGTGCCGGAGTCAGCCTGACCCTCGATCAATTTGACGAGATCTCGCAGCAGGTTCAGGTCATCGCTAACATCCGCCCCTGCGGGGAGCATGTCATGGAGGACTTCTACGACGCGGGGGGCATTCTCGGTCTGCTCTCTCAAGTCAAAGAGCACCTTCGTCTCGATGCCCCCACCGTTTCCGGAAAGACACTCGGCGAAAATCTCGAGGGAGCGGAGGTCTTCGATGAGGACGTAATTCGTCCGCTCAGTCGGCCGGTCGGAAAGGCCGGTGGCACCTTCGTACTTCGCGGTAATCTCGCGCCCGATGGAGCGGTGATCAAACCGACCGCAGCCGAGGAGCGGCTCCTCTCTCATCGCGGTCCGGCGGTCGTCTTCTCCGACTACGCTGATCTCAAGGATCGCATCCACGATGAATCGCTCGGCCTGACGGCGGATCATGTCATCGTTCTGCAAAATGCCGGGCCGATCGGTGCTCCCGGAATTCCGGAGTGGGGCATGCTCCCCATCCCCGACTATCTGCTCAAACAGGGCGTGCGGGATATGCTCCGGATCTCCGATGCCCGGATGAGTGGAACAAGCTACGGTGCCTGCGTTCTTCATGTCGCCCCCGAGTCCGCCATCGGAGGCCCGCTCGCTCTCGTGCAGGATGGTGACTTCATCGAGGTCAGTGTTGCCGAAAGAAAACTGCATCTCGACGTATCAGACGAGGTTCTGGAGGAACGGAGGTCGCAGTGGAAACCCAGACCAAAGCGGTTTCAACGCGGTTACGGCCGGCTTTACGCGGACGAAATCACGCAAGCCCCGGAAGGTTGTGATTTCCGCTTTCTCCACCAGGGGGAAGACGACGACGAACCGGACATCTTTTAGCAATTTTCACCAACAAAGCACTTCCCCCGACCCGTCCTTTTGCTTACGATCCTGACAGATGAGCCACGGCGATGACAGCAACGCGGAAGAATCGAAGTCGACCCTCTATGTGGTCACTTCCGCCTGCCTCGCGGCGATTGTCCTGGGATTCACCGTTTTCCTTCTCATCCGCGGGTTTCAGTGGCGGGGTGCTCTGGCGGAACTCCGCACTGAGCCGGGAATCGAAATCCTGAGTGTCGAGCGGGTCGGCTTTTTCAAAAAGCGTTTGCGCGGACTCCGGGATCCTCTCGCCC
>JARGNG010000126.1:0-2599 GCA_029213265.1 Verrucomicrobiales bacterium
GTGCTGTTGAGCCCTTTCAGATAGAAAGAGTTGGTGTCGGCGGGGGTGTTGAGACCAAAATTGTCTCCGTCTCTGATGTCGTCCAGGTCAGCCATAGTATAGAAAATAGGGTGTTTGTTGAGCTGAGAACCTTGCTGGAGATCGGCTCAATGGTCAATATCCGATTGAGCAGGGATTGAGTCGAAATTGACGGGGAACTTACAAAATGCTCTCTACGAAAGCCTCGGGATCAAACAGCTCGAAATCGGTTTGCGTCTCGCCGGTTCCGATAAACCGGGTCGGCACACCGAGATCGTGCTGGATCGCGACCACGTTTCCGCCTTTGCCCGAACCGTCGAGTTTGGTGACGATGACACCATTCAAGTCGAGGGTGGACTGAAACTCCCTTACCTGGGAAACCGCATTCGACCCGGTCGTGGCATCGACGACAATCCAGCGATCGTGTGGTGCCGACTCATCCTGCTTTGCAATGGTGCGCCGGATTTTTTTGAGTTCCTCCATCAGGTTGTGGCGGGTGTGGAGTCGACCCGCGGTGTCACAGATGAGATATTCCGCTCCCGTTGCGATCGCCTTTTGATGAGCGTCATAACAAACCGCAGACGGGTCCCCCTGGTATTGAGTCGTAACGATCGGAACATCGATCCGGTCTGCCCAGATCTGGAGTTGTTCGATCGCCGCCGCCCGGAAGGTGTCGGCCGCAGCCAGAACAACACTGTGTCCGTGACTCTTCAGATAAGCCGCCAGTTTCGCAACCGAAGTCGTTTTCCCGACTCCGTTGACGCCGCCGATGAGGATGACGCGTGGTTTTCCCGGTTCGCCGGGGGGAGGGATCTCCCGTTTCTCGCTGCCGATGATGGAAATGATTTCTTCGCGGCAGGCTTCCACGACTGACTCCGCATTCAGTTTGCCGCCCCGTTCCCGAAGGGAATCGACGATCTCGGTCGTCAGAGAGATTCCCAGATCTCCCGTAATGAGAGTCTCCTCGAGATCGTCCCAGTCAATATCGCTCCCTTTGAAGCGGTTGATGATATTCGTAAAAAGTCCCATGCGATCGTTGCAATAGAATGAGATCGGAAAATTCAGGCTTCCTCAGTCGTTTCTTCCCGGGCCCGGTAGATTTTGTCGAGAATCCCGTTCACAAATTTCGGAGAATCATCGCCACCGAAACGCTTCGCGATCTCGATGGCCTCGTTGATCGCGGCCTGGGCGGGAATGTGTTTGGAAAAGAGAATCTCATACACTCCCAGCCGCAGAATATTCCGGTCGACCGGGGTGAGACGCTGAAAGGCGAAGTTCTCCAGGGTTTGCCGAATCGTCGAGTCGATTTTACTCTGGTAGTTCCGGACTCCCAGGACGAGCTCGGTGGCAAATTCGCGGGCAAAGGACTTGGCCAATCGCAATTCCCAGAATTCGGCGAGCTTCTCCTCCGAGTAATCAATATCCCCCTGGATATCGTTGCCGTACAGATATTGCACCGCTGCCTCGCGACCGTCACGGCGCGGGGAGGGGGCCTTCTTTTTCGGCTTTTTCTTGCTGGAACCTGGTGAATCCATCCGTGCGGGTAGCGACCTCCTGACCGTCATGAAGGGCGACGATTCGGCATTCGATTTCTCGCTTATTCTCGATGAATTGCAAGCCCTCCTTTTCTCCGAGGAGGGTAACGGCGGTAGCGTGGCTGTCGGATGTGGTCGCATTCGGGGCGATCACACTGGCCCCGATTCGATCGGTCAGGCCCAGACCGGTTTCGGTCGAAACAATGTGGGAGTAGCGCACCCCTTCGTGCTCAAAATAGCGGCGCGTGTCGGCAGAAGTCGAAATGGCCCGGTTCACGATAGTGACGGTTTCGAGGTCTTTCAAGGCGGCCCCGACCTCCAGGGTTTCGATTCCGATTTTCCATCCCGCCTTCCCGGGAGGAGCGTCTCCCACGACGATGTCGCCGCTTGCGGCAACGAGGGAACGGGGATATCCGGCGTCCTTGAGCATCGTGAGTGCCTCGTCGGCGGCGTATCCCTTCGCGATCCCTCCCAGGTCGAACAACATTCCCTCTGCGCGTTTCGTCACGGTGCGTTCGACCGGATCGAGATCGAGGAGATCAGAGCCGGTCCTCGCCCGCGCCCTCGCAATCTGGTCGGGAGTCGGCAGTTTCTGATTCTTCCGACTCATTCGCCACAATCGAATCAGAGGCCCTGAAGTAATGTCGAAGGCTTCGTTTGTTTCCCCGGAGAGCTGCTTTGCGAGGTCAAAAATTCGAAAGAGATCGTCGCTTACCGGGATCGCTTCGCCCACGGGCGCCCGGGCGAGGTCATTGACTTCCGATTCCGGAAGGTAGTCCGAGAAAATCTGATTGAGTTCGGCAACCCTGTCAAAGACCCGGCGACTCAACAGGGTCAGGTCCTCGACGGAACCCTGTTCGGCATAGATCCGGAGTGTGAATTCCGTCCCCATGTGAGGCTCCTTGAAGGTGTAGAGATGCTCTTCTTCCGCCTCACAGGAGCAGAGAAGCAGACTCAAGGGGAATAGTAGAATGGGAAGACGGGGAGGCATTCGGAGCTTCACTAGAGCAACGGAAAGCAGGAGGGCAAGCTACGCATTCGTTCGC
>JARGNG010000126.1:2699-5696 GCA_029213265.1 Verrucomicrobiales bacterium
AGGCGTCGAGGCACCACTCCATCACGTTGCCATGCAAGTCGTAGAGACCCCAGGGATTGGGTTTCCTGGTCCCGACTTTCTCATAGCCAACCCGGATTTGCTCCGGGTCGATCACGGCAAATTCTTCGATCTGCTCTTCGGGACAGTGAAAGGCCCCGGTTGTTCCGGCACGGCAGGCATATTCCCATTCCGCTTCGGTCGGAAGCCGGTAGAAATGTCCGGTTTGCAGACTCAGCCATTGGCAGAACTTGTTGGCGGAATGCTGAGACATGCAGACGGCCGGAAATCCGTTGTTCATGCCCATTCCAAAGTCCATCTCCAGAAAGGGTTGCGTGGGAGCCGTGACCCAGTGGACGAGTTCTTCCTTCGTCTCCGGATTTCTAGGGGTTCCGTTGCGGTTCGTGATGTCTGCGTTGGTACGAATCGCGAAGGGGGCGAACTGATCCCAGGTAACTTCAAACTTTCCCATCCAGAAGTCAGATACCGTGATCTCGCGCTGTGGTCCTTCGTCCAGTCTCCGGTCCCTTTCGTCCTCCGGGCTTCCCATGAGAAACCTGCCGCCCTCGATCGCGATCATTTCGAACGGCACACCCGTCTCAGGAATCTCCGTCTCGTAATCCAGGAATGCCCCGGGTTTGGTTTCGAGAATATGATCCCGGATTTTGGCGACCAGCTCGCGCTCGTAGTCAGGAACGTTATTCTTCCAGAAATTCCGTTTCGCCTCCTCGGCGGCCTCTTCGACCCAATCCTTCGGAATTTTCTCCTCTGCGTGGAGGAGGCCGGAGAAGACGAGTGAAAGGCACAAAAAAAGGCGAACCACGAGGCCCGCCTTTTTCTGGAATTTCATTGGGAGCGGTCGTTGCACGCGCCATCAGTCGCCGTTGCGACCCATGTTCCAGATGTCGTGCATGACTTGATCTTCTGGAATCTTGAGTGGGCGAACCACGCGGAATCCGAGCCAGTGAGCGTCGGTATGATACCAGATCGACTTGGGAAGCTGAGGATCCTGCACCTTCCAGTTCTCGTCAGAAGGGGAGCGTGCCGCAGATCGAAGATACTCGGGTGGATCATACCACGAACCGCCCTTGGCAACGCGCGGATAGAGCGTCGTCGGCATTTCGAGGGGATTTTCGACTACCCCGGTGCGCTTGCTGTAGGCATCGGCAATGTATTGATCGAGCGTCCACTCCATCACGTTGCCGTGCATGTCGTAGAGTCCCCACGGATTCGGCTTCTTCGTTCCGACCTTTTCGTATCCGACCCGAACCTGTTCCGGGTCCATCACCGCGTATTCGGCGAGATCACCTTCCGGGCAGGAGAACGGTCCGGACGTCCCGGCGCGGCAGGCATACTCCCACTCCGCTTCGGTTGGGAGGCGGTAGTAGTGTCCTGTCTGGGCGCTGAGCCACTGACAGAATTTGTTGGCAGCGTGCTGCGTCATGCAGATCGCGGGATACCCGTCCGTTCCCATCCCGAAGCTCATTTCGGTGTAGGGGGTCGTAGGGCTGGAAATGATATCAACCGGCTCGGAATCGGCGGGAATGTTCTCAGGGGAACCATCTTTGTTCCGCGCCACACCGGTGATCATGAAAGGCTCATACATGTTCCAGGTCACCTCAAATTTACCCATCCAGAAGGGATCTACTTTCACGGTATGCTGGGGGCCTTCGTCTTCGAGACGGCCGTCTTCGCTCTCGGGGCTGCCCATCAGAAACTCGCCCCCTTTGATCGGAACCATTTCAAACTTCACACCCGTCTTGGGAATGGAAGCGGTGTATTCCTTCATCTCTTCCTCGGATTTCTCCGGGGAATTGGCGAGAATGGCTTCGCGCATATTCTTTACGAGCGAAAGGTTGTCACCGAGTTCCTCTTTTCCGTCGGCCGACTTTTTGCCACCAAGGGTAACACCGGCTGGCCAGTCCGCTCCCTGCTCCGCCCAGAGACGAAGAAGAGCAATGTCTTTTGCCTTGTAGGGCCCGCCCTTGAGGAAGAGCTGGCGAACATTCTGAAACGTAACCCGGGGCTTTTCGTCAAGAACGACGCCCTCGGGCCACTTCGCTCCCTGATCGATCCAATCCTTGATGAGATTCTGCTGGTACTCGTTGAGAGGCTTTTTCGGAGGCATTGCCTCGGAATCGTCCGGATCGTCGAGGTGGATTGTCGTCATCCAGTAGACCGGGCTGTCGTTGCCGTCTTTGGGAACGATCACGTCGGAGCCGTATGATTCGCCTCCGGCAAACGCGGCCTTCTGCGTAGACATGTCATATTCCGCCCCTTCTTTCGCAGCTTTCTCCGGATTGTGGCAGTGAATACAGGCCCCTTCGAAGAGGGGTTTGATTTGGGTCATAAAATCCACCTCAGCTCCCTGAGCGAGGGAAAGGCAGGTGGTTCCGGCGAGTAAAAGGGAGAAAAAGCGATGTCGCATAATCATTCAGTTGAGCGCGCACCTAAGCAGAAAAGCGGGCTCGAAGCAAGAAGCGCATTCAAGTGGGGCGAAAAGGTGAAAAGTTAGACAAAGGGCTGTCAGAACGGGCCTCACGGCGGTTGACGATTGATATGCCCACGCGATAGTGGCCCGTGAAGCAGAGGGTTTTCCTATTTCTCGTAATTTTACACGGTTTTGTCGGATCAATTGCGTTCTCCGACGAGGATTCGATACGTGGGTTCATTGCCGTCGAACCGTTTGAAATCCGTCTTGAAGCGATCGTGAAAGTGAAGGCCTTCCGTGATTTGTGGCGGCTCAGCGGGGATGCGATCGACGCGGCTGGGAGACAGGCAGTCCTCGACAACGTGACGACCCTTCTCGAAACGGGCGTCAACTTGACCTCGCCGGGCGTGGAAATCGATTTCACAGGCCGCTCCGTGCGATTCATTCAGCCGGATCCGCAAAAAGGGTACGCAACGGATGAGCGGGATTCGATCCCCGTCGGCGAAGCGCTCGTGGGAATCACACTGTCCGCCGATGCCCGCAATGTTCGTGAATTCACCGCGGAATGG
>JARGNG010000005.1 GCA_029213265.1 Verrucomicrobiales bacterium
GTCGATCAATCAGAGCGGCCCAGGCTTTATCAGAATCCACACTCCAGGCCGAACGGAAGGCAGCGGTCTCCTTCGGGGTCGGCGGCAGCCCGGTCAAGTCGAGGGTGGCCCGCCGAAGCAAGGTGAGCGGATCGGCTTGGGGCGCAGGCTCGTGGCCGGCCTTGTTGAGCTTCGCGAGAATAAATGCATCCACAGGGTGGTGCCCATCCGGGTTGTGCCCATTTGGGTCAGGTCGCTCACTTGACCCAGCTGCCGCTACCTTCGGTACTTCCGGCTTTTTCACTTTCTGAAACGCCCAGATATCTTCGGGCTGATAACGACGGAAGGTCCAGTCGTCACCAAGGCCGCCGCTCGTTTTCACGATGACGCCTTCTTCGGTCACTTCCTTTTTCGCCTCGGCTTCGCGAATCGTCAACTGGACAGACTCCTCCGGCCAGGGCGCCCCGGCTTCGATCCAGGCTTCGACGTCTTTGATCTGCTCTTCGGTGAGCCGGTCATTTTCCTTCGGAGGCATTTCCCAATCGGGATCAGACCACTTGATTGTCTCGACGAGAAAACTCTTTTCCACATCGCCCGGAACAAGAACTTCGCTGCCAAACTCCTCGCCACCCGCGAGCAGCTTCTCGCGGGTGAGCATGTCCAGGCCGCCTTTAATCTTCTCCGCATTGTCGCCATGACAACCATTGCACTTCTCGGAAAGAAGCGGGCCAACCTTCAAGGTGAATAGTTTATCCGCTTCACTGAAATCCTCTGCCGGAAGCAAAGGAGCAAGCGCGACGATGAGAGTTAAGAGCAGAAGTCTCATGAGTTCGTTAGGGTTTTCCATCCTGGTACAATTCATAAATTTCGTTGGCAGTCAGTGGAGTCGAGAAAAGAATCAGTTCGTCCATGGTCCCGTTTAGATTGCGCACCGCAAACTCAGGTGAATTCCGGTACCGCGGCTCGCTCCAGTTTCCGATCGAAGCCGCCCCGATTTCTACTTTGTCCACCTGCAGGTTTTCCGGAATCTGGTCCATGCTGACCGCGACTCCATTTACGTAGTGAGTGGTCGTCTGTTTGGCGCCGTCAAAAACCGTCGCGAGATGCATCCACTGACCGCTCCGGGTGGGATCCCAGACCGGAGGGGAAAAGGCGATGTGCTTGTCCCCGCCCTTTCCGGTCTCGTGTGCCTTTACCGAAAAGAAAATCCGGCCATTGTTCATGATTTGCCAGTGCGGCTCGAACTGCTCGTGCCCATCCGTGAGAAAGAGGGAATTGTAGAGACGGTCGAGGCTGTCAATCTTCACCCAGCACGCCAGGGTGAGGGAGGAGTAGGAACCTTCAATCTTCACGCGAACCCGGCTTCCGGTCGGAGTGAAGTCGATTCCGCCAAACGGCTCCCCCCAACGGTTCAAAACCCGGGCTGATCGAATCACATCGCCATCAAAATGGTTCGAAGACTGATCTGTTATTTTCGCATCTGCCGGGGAAGCCTGCTCCGGAGAATACAAAGCGATGACCCGTTCGTCGCTGCGAAGCCCGTTCAACTTCTTTTGCCATTGCTCCCGGCGATCCTTCCCCGCTTTGGCGAAAGCCCGCTCCAGTTCCATCATGGATGGCGCCTTGCTGGCAAACGCCTCGGTCTCCCCGCTCACCCGCCGAAGCAAGCCACGCCCCTCCTCGATCCGCTGCGGGTCCTGCGTCCCGGTTTTCCATTCCACCGAGCCTTCGAGCACTTCGACACTTTCAAATTCCGAAGTCACTTCCAGAGCAAACTCGGTTCCGAAATCGCAGACTTCGCCCGATGGGGTCTCCACCCGCACACCATTTAGCTCGGTTGGAATCCAAAAGAGTGCCTTGCCGGAATCGAACCGGAAATCATAATCGGAGCGAACCTCGATTCGGGCTCCTTCCGTGAGCACGAGGTCGACTCCATTAAAAAACTCGAGTTTTACTGTTCCGGAAACCAGCTCCAGTACTCCTGGGGGAAGCAAATCCCCCTCATGCAAAACCTGTCCGTCCTTCCAGCTAGCAAGGCGCTCTCTGGCCAGCACACCGAAACCGGAAGCAACCGGTTCCACTGCAACCACAGCTTTTTGCGTGTCCTGCCCAATCTTCCAGCCAATCACGCCAACGAGCGCAACCAGGGCTGCCATGCCCGAAACGAGGATCCAGTCAAAACGCACCTTCCCCGGGCGTGTCGATGGAACAAAACCCCCTCTTTCCTCCGCCTGAGCGCGATGCACTTCTTCTGCCTCCAGTTCCAGTCCGGTCTGCAGTTTCTGACGATCGTAGTAGGCAACGCGGGCCTCTTCGTTTACGATCATCTCTGCTTCGAGCCGGAGAAAATCGGCTTCGGAAAGATCCCCCTCAAGGAGATCATCGATGAGCTGGTCGCGGTCTTTCGCCTTCATGCGCCGGCCTCCTTTTCGGGGAGTTTCTGCTCGATGCACTTTGCGAGAACGGAGCGAAGCCGGTGAAGACTCACTTTTAGTCCCCCGGCACTGCGCCCCACCTTCTCGGCGTATTCCTTCAAAGACGTTGACTCAAAATACCGGTGATGAATCAAATCGCGGTCGGACTCTTTGAGTTTCCCGAGACACGACTTGAGCGCCTCGCGACGCTGTTCGAAATCATCCGAATGTCCGGCGATTTCCTCAGAAATGATCTCCTCCAGTTCGTCACTGAACTGAAGGCGGGCATCCCGTGCCTCTTTCTTTCGAAAGTTCAGCACTTCATAGCGGGCGATACTGAATGCCCATGCCTTGAAATTCGTTCCGGGCGTGAAATCGGACCGCTTGTCCCAGATTGTCAGATTCGCCTGCTGCGCGACATCGGCAGCACGAGCCTCCCCCGGAAGAAGGGAGGAAACATAGAAACGAATCGCCGACTGATGCCGAGTCAGTAGCGCAACGATTTCTGAGTCCTGTTTTTCTGTTTCCATTTCGGGATTCATGAGCAAATGCCGCTGAACCGGAAAAGGTTAACCGAAAAAGGAGACTTTTTTCGATCTGATTTCAGCAACCGAAGGAGTCACCCTGCAGTTGCGTCACCGCGACTTGATTCTTCGCAGGGCAGCCATCGCGCCTGCCACATGGGGCCGGGGTTCACTCGAACTCCGGGATTCCGAGGAGGGCACGGCCCTTTTTATGACCCGCAAGAGCCTCCCCCTGAGTCGGAGCCGTGAAAGTGATGTGCCCCATCTTGCGGGCACGACGTGCTTCGTGTTTCCCGTATAGATGGAGTGCCGCCCCGGGAATCTGGAGAATCCCCGACCAGTCCGGACATTGATCGTTGTCGACCCAGACGTCTCCCAGCAAATTCAGCATTACGGTGGGGCTGTGGAGCCGCGGACTTCCAATCGGCAACCCGGCAATCGCCCGCAGCTGCTGCTCAAATTGAGAGGTTTCACAGGCATCAATGGTGTGATGGCCGGAATTGTGGGGACGGGGCGCCATTTCATTGACGAGAAGGGTTCCGTCTGCGGAGAGGAAAAATTCCACCGCGAGAATTCCGACATAGTCGAGCGCTTCCGCGATCCCGACTGCAATTTCCCGCCCCTGTTCCAGAATCGCGGAATCCAGTCGCGCCGGCACGATGGAAATATCGAGAATGTGATCCCGGTGAAAATTTTCCACGGGGTCGTAGGTCACAAGAGCGCCGCGTTGATCGCGAACGACCAATACAGAGAGTTCTCCGCCCAGATCAATTTTTTCTTCCAGAACAGCACGGGGAGCATCGAACTTTTCCCAGGTTTCCGCAGCATCCATATCGGAGGTCACCGGCAGTTGCCCTTTTCCATCGTATCCGAATTCGGCCGTCTTGAGGATTCCCCCGTTCGCTGGCAGTTGCGCCAGCGCTTCGGCCAGCGTCCCGGCAGAATCAACGATCCAGAAGGGCGCGCAGGGAAATTCGTTCAAGGAGAGAAAGGCTTTCTCCCGCTCCCGGTGCTGGCAGACCGCGATGGCTTCCGCTCCGGGATGAAGAGGAATCGCTTCGGCGACTCGCTCGAGGAGATCGCGCGGAATGTTCTCAAATTCGACGGTCGCGACGTCTGCTTCTTCGAGAAACTGATGCAGTCCGCTCTCCGAATCGAAGGGCTCTTCGATGACAACATCAGCCATTCCGGCAGGTCCGTGATCCGGTCCACCCACCCAGGACACGACCCGATACCCCATGCGGCGGGCAACGATTGTGAGCATGCGGCCCAACTGCCCCCCTCCGAGAACCCCGACGGTGCCGCCCGGGAGAAGCGGCCCGCTCTTTTCCAATGAGCTCATGAATCTCCGTCAAGAGGGGGAAGTTCAGAAGCCTCGATCTTGGCCCGGAGAGACTTGCGATACTCGATCAATTTTTCCGAAAGTTCCTCATCGTCGTTTCCGAGAAGGGAAACCGCGAAAAGCCCGGCATTCGTCGCTCCGGCGTCTCCAATCGCAAACGTCGCGGTGGGGATTCCTGCAGGCATTTGCACAATGGAAAGAAGTGAATCGACCCCATTGAGAGTGCGGGATTTCACCGGAACGGCGAGAACCGGAATGGTGGTAAGGGCAGATGCCATTCCCGGCAAATGAGCGGCGCCACCTGCCCCGGCGATGATACATTTGAGGCCGCGTCCGCGGGCACTCTTGGAGTAGTCATAAAGCAGTTCGGGAGTTCGATGGGCACTGACAACTTTCGACTCAAACGGCACGCCAAAATCCCGGAGGACTTCGGCTGCTTTGGAGAGCGTGGGCCAGTCGGAAGTACTGCCCATAATGATCCCGACCACGGGTGATTCGTTGGAAGAAGATTCTGACATGCGGTTTCAGGAATTCGTTTGCCCTCTACGTTGACCATGGGATCGCTTCCGGCAAGGAAAAAGGGCAGGAACGCAATCTAGATTGTTTCCAATCTGTTTCTTTTACAATGGTCCGTATTTTGCTAGTCTGAGGGACTGAAACTCGGATTGAGTCCGGGTCGAGGCCATTGAAACCATGGATATTTCCTACACTGCGCCCATTCAACCCCTGAACCAACTGGCCCGAATCGAACCTGCCACGGTAGAGGATCTGCCACGCCTCGTTGATCTGACGATGGCGCTTTTTGAGATGGAGGCGGACTTCGTTCCGGACCGGAACAAGCAGGAACGGGGCCTGGAGGCGATTCTTGAGCACCCCAACCGCGGGAGGATTTTCGTCGTCCGCACAGACTACGAAATCATGGGCATGGTCAATTGTCAGTTCACGATCAGTACTGCCATGGGTGGTTTCGTCATTCTCCTGGAGGACGTCATTGTCCACCCCGATTTCCGCCGCCAGGGATATGGCACCCGCCTCATGAACTACGTGATCGACTTCGCGAAGCGGAAAGATTTCAAACGCATCACGCTGCTGACCGATAAGATCAGCGCGGAAAGCCAAACCTTTTTCCAGAATCTGCACTTCCAGCATTCGCACATGATCCCGATGCGTTTGAACCTGTCCGATTGAGTAGGGAACGATCCCGGAGGATGATCGATGCTCATCTCCATCTTCAGTTTCCCGAATTTGACGGGATTTTGGACAAGGTCATAGAAGCTGCCCGCAAAGTCGGGGTCAAAGCCTTCGTGGTGAACGGAACATCACCGGAGGATTGGAATCAGGTCGCCAGCCTTGCGACGGAAGTGGCGGAAATAATTCCTTTTTTTGGCGTTCATCCATGGAAAGTGAACGAGCTGCGCGCTGGATGGGAAGAGGAACTGGATCGCTATCTGGAAGCGTTTCCAGGCGCCGGCGTGGGTGAAATCGGACTCGACAAGTGGATCCGGAATCATGATATCGGGAGGCAACGGGAAACCTTTCTGCGACAATTGGAGCTGGCAGAGAAAAAGGCCCGGCCCGTCACGGTGCATTGCCTCAAGGCGTGGGGTCATCTCTCCGAGTGCCTGAAAAGTTCGAAATTCCAACGACCGTTTCTCTTACACTCGTTCGGTGGCCCGACCGAATTGATCGGGGAGTTCCTGAAGCGGGAAGCCTACTTTTCCCTGTCGGGATATTTTCTTCGTCCTGACAAAACAAAAAAACGAGACGCTTTTCTTTCGATTCCGCGAGAACGGATTCTTCTCGAAACGGATGCTCCCGATATGCTTCCGCCCGATGAATTGATCCAGTTTCCTCTTTCACGGGAGGGAAAGGAGATCAATCATCCCGCGAACCTGAGGGCGATCTACGAAGCCTATGCGCGTTGGAAGGAGCTCCCTGTTTCTGAAGTCATTTCCGCCACCAGCGAAAACTTTCGCCAGTTTACTGCGTTGTTACGCAACTAGCAGGCAAGTGCCGTGCTTACAATGAGCTTCAGCGATTCCATGTTGAATGGTTTCGCAAGCATTCCGGCAAATCCGGAGTCCGTGACCATAACGGAGGCATTTTCGTCAAAATGGCCGCTGGTAGCAATCACAGGAACCGAGCTGTCGAGGCGCTGCAGTTCTGCAAACACTTCGATCCCATCCATCCCCCCGGGCAGTGACATGTCGAGAAGAACGAGATCAATCGGTTCCTCGGAATCAAGATGGCTCCGGAAAATTCGTAGTGCTTTCTCGCCGGTATCCGCCGCATAGGAAGTATGGCCGAAAATATTCAAGGCCAGCTGCGTAGACTCCGATACTCCCGCCTCGTCTTCGACTACGAGAATTCTCGCCGGAGGAATAATGTGCTGAATATCGCCTCCCGTACGTGGGTTGCGCTGTGGATCGACTGGCTCCAAGTCCTTCTCCACCGTCAGTGGCTTGTTGGAAGAAGGCAGGAAGATCAAAAACTGAGTTCCCACTTTCGGGCGGGAGGCGACGCGGATTTCTCCTCCATGCGCCTCAACAGCGGCCTTGCAGGAGGCGAGGCCGAATCCGTATCCATTGGACTTGGTGGAGAATCCAGGAGAAAAGATGTGGGGAAGCGCTTCCGCCGAAATCCCAATACCCCGGTCGCGAATCGAAATCACGGTGTAGTTGCCAGTCGCGAGGCCGAATTCGTTGTTCGGACCGGTGTATTCCCGATTGGTCGCCGAGACATCAATCGTGCCGCCATTGGGCATCGCCTGGTTGGCATTGATGAGAAGATTTTGAAAGACGCGAAAAATCTGGTCCGGATCTCCCTCCACCGGTCGCAGCTGCGGGTGGATTCGCGGACGAATTGTCGCCGTGCCTCCTGCCGAAGCAAATCGCACCACGTTGGTGAGGACCTCCTTCAAGTCGAACACTTTGTTCTCAGGGGGAACCCCTTTCGCAAAGTCGAAAAGCTGCCTGGCCAACTGCTCTGCTTCCCCGAGCGAAACATTCGCTTTTCCGATAAGAAGCTTCAGTCTCTCTTCCGCCGAACCAGCCTGCCGGGATGCCAGCATGGCCATGTCCAAATTCATCATGATCTTTTGCAGAACATTCTTGAAATCGTGAGCCACGGCGCTGGCACTCCACGAAATGGAGAATTCCTTTTCTTTTTCACTCACCTCGGAATCGGAGCCATTTCTGCCTTCGGAAGTCGGTGGCGTCTCTTCTGAAACCGCATTTCGCAAAATTCGATCTACGGGAACAATTGGCACTTCATCTTCGGGATCCTTTTCCGTCGCCGCCTCTCCGTGCAGGTCCTCAAGGGGTAGGAAAGTCAGCGTAAAAAACTGCCCCGATGGCTGGCCTTTGTGCCTCGTCGGCCGAATCGTCCACCGTACTTTGATACTGAGATTGGAATTGCGATTCAACTCGCGATCCATCCAGCAGAAATCAGGGCGTTCCGCGATGGACGGCAGTTTTCGAATCAGCTCAGGGAGGTGCGAACGATCATAGATCAGCCCGAGCGGTGAGCCGACCAGAGAACTCTGATCGAATCCCGTAAGACGGCAGGCCTCTTCATCGGCCAAAATAATCGTGGGGCCGAGCGGAGTCGGGGAACCGGCACCAATGACAATGATGCCTCCTTTCGGCGCATCCTGGAATGCGTCTGAGGTGGCGGCGGAAGGTGCGGTCGCGGCCAGGTTCATGAGAAACGGCGGAGTGGTATAGCGGGGGTCAGGATCACAGAACACGTTCTGTGTCTTATGATGTATACGAAGGAATATAGTTAAGAAAGCTTAAATTTCTTTTTCTTGCGTATTTCTCCGGAAATCCGCCCGGAGAACCACGAAAAAGGCCCGGGATTGCTCCCGGGCCTTTTCGATAGTTGGTTTCTTGAAAAGAAAACTTTTTGCTCCGATCAGGAGAAGAGCTCCATGATTGGCTCGTGCTCCGTGACGATTTCGTCCGTCTTCGGATCGCGCGTGTGGCCGGCGACAAGGAACGGACGTCCCGAAGGAGCGTAGACAACCTTGTTGAGATCCAGACCCATTGCGTGAGCGATGGTCGCGTTGAACTGGCCGGGAGTAACCGGATTTTCCTTCACCGCCATGCCGAGCTTATCGGACTCACCGTAAGCCTGACCACCGCTGATGCCGCCACCTGCAAACATCGTCGAGAATACACGAGGGTGGTGGTCACGACCGCCGTTGGCGTTGATCTTCGGCGTCCGTCCGAACTCGGTTCCGAGAACGATCAGAGTTTTCTCGAAGAGTCCCTCTGCCTTGAGATCGTCGATCAGGGAAGCAAGTGCTTTGTCGAGAGATCCACCGGTGTTTGGAATGGCATTCCAGAGATCGTTGTGCATATCCCAACCTCCCGAAACAACCTCTACGAAGCGGATACCGGAGCTAACGAGACGCTTAGCAAGCATCGCGCCTTTACCGACACGGGTGTTGCCGTAACGCTGCACCTTCTCCTGGTAGCCATCTTCCTTGGAAAGGTCGAAGGTATCGAGGTCCTCGCTCTTCATGAGCTTGAGGGTCTCATCGTAGAACTGCGAGTAAGCAGAAACTTCGTCGGTCTTGAACTTGCGCTGGAATCCCTCGTCAAAGGTGTTCATCAGCTCAAGGCGCTTGTCGAAAAGCTTGTCGTCAACGCCGTCGTAAGGACGGGAGTTCTGCACGCCTTTCTCAGGATCACCGATTGGCAGCGGAGCAAGAGCAGGTCCGAAGAATCCGGCAGCGGGGTGATTACCACCTCCACCGATCACCACGGAATCCGGAAGCGTCTCGTGCTTTTTGCCAAGGAGCGTCTGCGCCCAGGGACCCATGGAAGGGTGGACGATGGTGGCACGAGGCTGGTAGCTGGTGTGCATCCAGTAGGAGCCACCACGGTGATCTCCTGTCTTCTGCGTCATCGAGCGAACCACGGCGATGTCATTGAAACGCTTCGCGAGCTCGGGCATGAATTCTGCCAATTCGACACCGGGAACACCGGTCGAGATCCCTTTGGTGTTTCCACCGGTCTCGGTTCCGGGCTTCGGATCGAAGGTGTCCATGTGAGTCATTCCACCGGACATGTAGAAGAAGATTACATGTTCAGCTTTGCCGCCTCCGGCAGCTTGAACTGCCTGCAGGCCGTCAGCAATCGGTACGATGCTGACTCCGAGGGCGGTTTTTGCGGTGCGAGCCATGAACTCACGCCGTCCCAGTTGGTCGAGTCGATTCAGTTGGTCTTTCATTGGATTTGTTTTTTAAAGGTTGGTTTGGTTTGTAAAATTACTGGATGAACATGAACTCACGTGTGTTCACGAGAGCCCAGATGACGTTTCCGATTGCATCGGCTTCGACTTCCATCTTCTGCTTGTCACTCATGCCGCGGTCGGTTTTCGCACGCATGCCGGACTGAGCGACCGTCTTCTCTTCGGAAGTCGGGTAGCGAGTCAACACGCTGAGGAAGATCTTTTCAATGTTGTCACGCTTCGATCCGGAACCCTGCGCAATCTCCTTAATAAGATACGCATCCGGACTGGTGAGAACTTTGTTGGTGATCGTTCCGTTGAGGAGAGCCATCACCTGCGGAGAGGATCCGCCGGAGAACTGGTTTTCAATAAGCTGTTTGTCGGACTGACCAAACATACGGAGGAAGTGCCCCGCAGGCATGGGCTGACGCAACTCGGAAGCGCGGAACATTTGCACCCCGTCGACAGAATCTTCGCGGGAGACATACTGTCCGTCATACTTGGTCAGCTTTCCGATTTCATTCCACTTTGCCTTGTAGGCCATGATCTCATCTGCCGTCTTCAAAGTCGTGGTGTCGGTATTCATCCACTCACGATACTGATCCCAGCCCTTACGGGTGATTGCCTCGGGGTCAGCCGTGGTGAGGGCAACCAGGGAGTCCCAGATCTGCTCTGCCGTCATGCGACGAAGGATCGGTCCGGGGAAGTGGTAGGTTCCCTTGTCAATCTGGGTGAGCGAAGGAGACATCGTCTCGGCCTCACGCTGGTAGGTATTCGTGTTGTAGACTACGCGGAAGAAATCTTTCACGCTGAAGTCGAGATCCTTCATCATTTCCTCAAGGAAAGTAAGCAGCTCGTAGTTTTGCGCCTGTCCGTCGAGGTGACCCGGGATGTTATAGACCGGCTCGATCTGGGCGAGGCCAAAAGCGATCTTCCAGAAGCGGTTCACTGCGTTGATCGTGAAACGGGGGTTTCCGGGAGAAACGACCCACTCGGCAAATGCGTGACGCGGAGACTCATACTCGGAGACGTTCATCTTATCACCAAAGTATGTGGAAGGTCCCACCTTCATATTCGGCTCGCCGTCATCATACTTGTAATCGTGAGGAAGCTGAACGGCATTCGATCCGTCATCATGCAGAACGATGCTTTTCGTTCCGAGCCACTGACGAAGATTCCGATCTTCTGTTTCCCGCTCACGCAGCTTACCGGCATCTTTCAGAAGCTTACTCATGCGAGCCACTTCATTCTTCAGGTCCGCGCCGCCACCCATCATCATCATGGAGTTTCCACCACGTGCACGGGTCTCAGTTTCCCCCATGAAAGCAGCCATTTTGTAGAAGTCCATCTGGTAGACTTCCTCAAAGGGGTGATCGTGACACTGGGCACAGGTAATCTCCGTCCCCATGAACACGGTAAAGGTGTTCGAAAGGTTGCAAAGGCGCATTCCGGAATCGGCGAGAAGGTAGCCGGCAGCCGGCACTTCCCAAATCTGCCCGGTTGCAGTCAGAAGTTCCTGGACCATTTCGTCGTAGGGCTTGTCTTCCGTGATCGACTGCTTGATGTATTCAATGTAGGGATCCGCTTTGAGATCGCCGTTGCCCATCATGACGACGCCGTCCCGAATCCGGAAAAGATCGGAGTAGTAGTTGTACATCCGCATTGCGAAGGCGGGGGAATCGAGCAGCTCGTTGATCAACTCGGCACGCTTGTTGGCAGAACGGGAGTTGAGAAAAGACTCGGCTTCTTCGAAGGTCGGAATCCGTCCGGCAATATCGAGATAGATTCGACGAAGAAACTGATTGTCGTTCGTCATGTCGTTCGGAACGCACATCTGCATTTCGCGCTCGATTTCCTCTTTCCGCTTTACCTTCTCCGCGTTGGTCAAGTCAGCCTTCTCGGGAAGGGCCGCAAGCTCGTCGCGAAGCTCGTAGTAACTGGCCTTCAACTTGGTGAGAACCAGTTTGTCGATTTCCGCAGCCAGTGCCGCCGGATCCGTCGGAAGGTTGCCTTTCACAAAGAGACGATCCTCTTCGCTCAGCTTGGAAACAGGATAGTTTACAATGGTTCCATCCTCGAGCTTGAGTTGGACAGTTGCATTCGCTCCGGCGCCACTGGTGCCGGCGAACTCTGCTTTGAGGGATTTACCGTCAGCTGAAGTCCAGGTCTTCATATCAGCATGCGCGCTGGATACGATGAGGACAAGAACGCTCAGAATAGCGGTCGTTCGTTGTTTCATGGTTCGGTGGGTTCTCATGGGTGTTTTCAAAATGGGATGGGTGACTTCTACTAAGATATAACAGGATGGAAACAGGGTGTTACAAGGAAAACAGGTAGTTTATGGAAATTATAGACTTAAACAATCTTATTCTTTGCTAAGTTCGTGAACGGAAGCGGTGGGAATGGCTTCGCGAAAAACGGTGATCTCATCGATCCAGCCCTCCAGGCCGCTCGCACCGGGATGCCCGAGTTGCAGAATCCCGGCCCGGCCCGCCGAAACCTGCTCGGCACTGAAATCGCTGAAGGTTTCGAGATTTCCGTCGACGAAGAGATGGAGATGAGAATCAATTCCGGCATCCTTCCCGCCGATAAAACGGAAAGCGACATGATGCCAGTTTCCATCCGCAATGTCCGTTGTGCCGACCACAAATCCGTTCCCATACGCCACCCGAACCGCACCCCGCGATCCGCGCGTGCCTGACTGGTGGCAACTGACATTCCACCCGGTTTCCTCGCGACCGTAATTCATCAGGACCTGATCCTTTTCATCGCCGAGCCGCGGCGGAATTTTTACCCAGAAACCAATCGTAAAGGCGGATTCCAATCGAAAGTCTTTTGACAACGGGGCTTCCAGCGAAGCTCCCGGCTGCAGGACAAGTCCGGCCCCGTTCTTGCCGGCGGCCCGTCTCGGCGAATTGCCCAGTTCACCCGAAGCCACCAGGGGAATATCGTAGAGGCGCTCGCTTCCGGTATCCTCAATGACCGCGCCCACGGCTTCATCAAAGGAATAGCGCAGTGCCGGAACGGGAATCGAGGTGCTGCCAACCTGCATGGTGAACTCGTCGCCGGCGTAGGGAACGGGTGACAATTCACTTCTCGTGCGGGCATCCGCCCGAAGCGCCAATCCTTCGCGGACCAGCGTCGCGACGGCATTCCCGCTCGTTCGACTGGCCTCCACCATGCCCTGCATGACGTGAAGCTCTGAGTCCCCGTTCGCACTCACCTTGACCCCGAAACGGGTTCCGATGTCCACGACATTGAGCCTCGGCGTATTCACCGTAAATCCGGAGGCGGCCGGGGGAACCTCCGCAGTGATGCGTCCCTTTTGGAGAAAGACACGATTGTTCGATTCGATACTGAGAGAAGCCGGCCCCTCGACCAAGGCGGTAGCACCGGAGTTGAAGGCAATACGGGCTTTCCCGGATTCAATCTCAAGAAGACCGTTATTTAGCCAGCCGTCTTCACGAATCCGTCCCTCCGAGCTGGCTGCCCAGGTCAGGTTGGTCGTATTTTCCAATCTCGCCACGAAGGCAGGAGCGGAGATGGCAGGTGATTTTCGAAAATCCGGATTCTCCGCCTCGCTGAAAATGATGCCCTGAAGGGCAAACATCAAGGCGATCGACGCGGCAGCCGAAATGATGCCCGCTTTCACCAAATCAGGCCAGCGCAGGGGAATGATTCCGTCCCGCTCTTCCACAATTTCGGTTAACACCGATTTGGCAAATCCATGGTAGCCATCCGCACCTTCCGAACGAAGCCGCGCCATGATGGATTCTTCGAACGAAAGCTCATCCGCCCCGTCCACTTCATCCCCCATCAGTGCCCGGAGGGCGGAATCGATCTGAATCTGGTCCAGAAAACGCTGCCGCAGTTCGGAGTCATTGCGCAACGCATGCTCGACCTGGCTGCGACCACGCGCATCCAGTTCCTCTGCCAAATAAGCTTCCAAATGTTCAGCGTCCATGGATCAGGCAGTCTCGGGGTTCGATTGCATGCGGGCTTCAATGCACTTCCGCAATGCCGTGCGAACCCGGCAGAGGGTCGTGCGGACCCACGCTTCACTCTGGTGAAAAGCCTCCGACATTTCGCGGGAGGATTCCGACATCTTGTATTTGTGCTCCAACAACTTGCGTTGCTGCTCCGGAAGTTTACGCAAACACTCCTCAAGATGCGTAATGACCGGAGATTCGGGAGAAAACTCCCCTTTTCTCGATTGTTCGAGAAGGTAGTGCTCGAGGAATTTCTCGCGGTTCTTGGACGAACGCTGATGACGGAGCGTTTCCTTGCGAACCAGGTTAAACGCAATCGCGCGGATCCACTTTCCAAAATCGGTCCCTGCTTCGAAGTCGTGAATGTGCCGGTGGGCGAAAACAAAGGCCTCATGAGCGATCTCGTCGATGAGATGCGGCACCGGCAGCTTCATTGCTACGAAGGCACGAAGACGTGAGCCGTGGATTTTCAATAGCTCCTCAAAGGCCGATAAATCCCCGTCCTGCACCCGGAGAACCAACTCCGTCTCTGTTTCTTTATCCGTCACGTCACAAAAAGATACCCCCTCAATCGCGCTTCGTGACAGAAAATTACGCCTGACCGCGAGGGACATTTTCTTGGAACCGGACGCATCGCCCCTGCCCTGCAATGAGGGTGGCGCACTTTCCACGTCAATCGGTCATAGAGATGGTTCTCATCAGTTTGAGGCGGCCGAGCGGGTGTTCGCCGATCAACCAGACATTCAATCTTCCCTTCTTTTTCAGGAGACCGGCAGGAAAGGTGATGGATCCGTCCGCATGCACGACATGGGCCGTGTAGTCGCCGCAGTCGGTAAAAAGTCCGGTGAGATTGCTCGGTAGCAATATCTACAATCGTTCCGGAGCCGGCCAGACTCAGACTCGGGTATCAAAGAACCTGAAGCCCGCCAGATTTTGCGGGGCAATTGAAAACGACGGTGACGCGCCAGACAGTCTGACCTTGAGCGCAACGAAAGGGAACCGTCTTTTCAAAACAAGCTATCTCGTTGACGGTCAGAATTTCACCGCCTCTCTCATTGCAGGAAGTTACCTGAAGCTTCTTCCTGTCGGGGAAAAGCAGACGATTGGAATCAAAGTCAATCCTTCCAGGAAACTGAAGCGGCGGAAATCGGGAAAGATCAAAAGGAAGAAATTTTTTGCGACCATTTCCTCAACCTCCAGCTTGGATTCATCCAAATCTGATGTGGTTCGGGGACAGACTAAGACGAAGTGACCATTGTCAAAATCTGATAGGGTCCGGCCATTGTCACAACCCCGTTCAGGAATTGTCTTTCTCAAACCAGGACTTCACCTCATCGATCCAGTGCCCGTGCTCATAGTGGAGCGCCCACCAGAGCCCGGCTCCGATCCCGAAAAGCACAAACGCCAGCGGAATGAGCGACCACGCATTCCCATCGGTGATGACCATACCCGGAGTCAGCACAAAGATGAGAAGGAGGGACCAGAACAGAACCGGGTCATCGGTAAAGACGATGCGGATAAGGGCGAGGAGAAGGATCGGAATCAGGATCAGGGCATAGACCGGCGCATGAGCGAGATAGTAGATTGTGATCACCGGCCAGAGAACCACGGCGACTGCCTCGAACGCACCGAAGTCGGAAACGATATCGGTGAGAATCTCGATCGGTTGCTTCACTGAATTCCAGCTCGTCATCGAAGCGCTGAAGCGGCTCAGGAAATTTCCGGACCAACCTGCCGCGAATCCGATCAGGATTCGCTGTAGAAGCGAAACACCGGTTCCAAACATATTGTCGACGGGATCGATCGAAGAGGCCATGTCGGAGGAAGACTGCCAATTCCCCATCGCGGAGACCAGCGGAAATTCTCATTTTCCGCCCGGCCACTCTTCGGGCACGAGGAAGAGTTTCGCCCCCGTCCCGGCTTCCGCATCGATCAGTCGGTGAATAAATCTGGGACGGGACGGATTTTTTTCCCCGAGTCGGGCCAACTCGCTTTCGAGGTGACCGGCCTCCTGAGCGACCGCTTGAAGTTTGTCAGGAACCGCGAGCCAGAAGGGCTTGGGCAGGACAGCGCCCTCGCATTTGCCGAGCCGCTTTTCGGATTCCGCCTCGTAGGCCCATTGCCCCCGCGCATGATGCGGATTCAACTGCTGGGGAAGTGACTCCGGAAGAGGATTCTCCGGATCGTAGAAAATCATGCCTTTGACAAGGATGTGACTTTCCTCGATTTCGGGGAAGAAGTCCCGTCCGAACGGGATCTGCTTTTCGAGGAGCCGGTCGCGTTTCTTTTCAAAGGTATCCGCTGCGTTCGGTCCGATGAACCGACATCCCCCGACCGAGTGATCCGGCGTGTAGAGGTAGAATTTCAGGGCGACCTCCAAATGATGCAGTTTTCCCCCCCTTCGAAACAGGAAATCAAGTTCTCCGAGCGTCTCCTTTTCCCGGATGATCTGGATCCCGTGCCGGAGATCGGAAATGCCGGGTGTTGATTCCAACCAAGCCTGGATCAGGGATTCCACATAGTAACCGACACGGTGGGCCGCTTTCGTCTCGTGAAAGCGAAGCACGGGCGACCAGTCGATTGCGGCCCCGGATAGAAAGGGATCCGGGAGGTCCAGAACGAGCGGCGAATCAATCAGCGAAGGACATTGCACGAGCCACCGGAGATCCTGCTCCGCCTGTTGAATCAGCTCTGATTCCAATCTCATCAGGATTCCCGCCCTGCTTCGATCGCATGTTCCCGCAACGTTTCGTAATGAGGCAGGCATTCTTCCAGCAAGGGACGAAGCCGATCAGGAAAGGCTTCCGTCTTTTCCCGGTAGGGGGCAAATCCGGTCGACTTGTGAAGATTGTGATACCAAAAGGGAGCCCACGGTCCATCCTCCTTGCGAGGTCCCGGCTCCCACAAGAGCATTCCCGGATCAAAGGCAATCCCGGTTTTCTCACAGAGCCTGGTCAAAACTCCTTCCGGATCGAGAAGAAGCTCTTTCGAGTCGAGCACGAGTGGCTTCCGTCCCGAAGCACCGAGCTCGGAAAACCATCGCGCCTGCGCTTCGTAGGCGGCATCCCGCAAAGTCGGCTCGGCGATTTGATTCACAAGTGAAGGAAGCATCTGCACCGGATCACGAATCAGGAAAACGCTGTGGATTCGCTCATCCTGCAGCCACGCTTCATCCAGTTCGATCAAATGATGCGCCATGTTCTTGATGAAAAAGACCGGCTTGGCCCCGGGGGGAGAGAGAATCACATCGCGGACGACGGCGTCTCCATCCTGATTCAAGACGGCCAACAGCTCGTCTCGATTCGGCTGCGGGGCGCGCGTGAGCTTGAGATAGTGGCCGTAAAGCGGCTCATCCACGACCGCCGTGTCGGAGCGTTCTGCGAAAGAATACATCAAGGCCGTTGAGACATTCCTCGGGCCGGAAAGGAGATTGATGATCGTGGACATCGGGAAAACTCTCAACGTCGAACGCGGAACTTTCAACATTCAACCGAATCTCTCCGTGTCGAAGCTTGAGTGTTCCGCCGCAGGCGCCCCGTCACTTGTGGGTCACGAACAGCTTCCGAATCTCGACCTCACCAAAGGCGTCGGGCTGATCGCCTTTCTCCGTATTGGACTGCAGATAACAGCCGGCTTTGAAGTAGATTTCGTCCTTCTCGATCTTCCATTCCATGATCTGCTTCCCCTCATATAGTGCCCGGATGCGGCCGTTGTCCGCGATGATCATTAGATTGAAAAAACTGCCCAGTTCGTACTCGTCATTGAGCATGACGTCTTCAGCTCCGTTCCGTTCTAGGAAGAGCTTTTTCCCCTCGAGCCGAACCATCAGAAGATCGTCCTCCGAATCGTGAATCTGCACACAGACGACATGTGGCTTCTTCGGAGGGATCGCATTGATCGCCACTTCGACAGTCAGGTTGTGAATCTTCCCGTCATTCGTTCCCCAACTCACCTTTTCGGTCCCGCCCTTTTTCATCTCGCGAAGCTCGGAACGCGGATAAGACGAGGTCTTGGTAGTCGCCCCTCCCGCCGGAGTTCGAAAAACGATCGAATCTTTCTTTTCCGAGAGAAAAAAGAAATCAGGATCTTCAAAGAGCCGGAGCGTCGGCTGAGTCACTTCATCGGCGACCCCGTCTCCATCGTCATCCATCGGAATGGTCAGCTTCCAGATGTCGAGGCTGAATACATCACCTGCATGATTTTTCGCGAGAACTACCGTAGTAGTCAACGCCGTAATTCCCAGTGCAAGAGGGAGCAATCGCTTTAGAAAAAGAAGCATTGGGAGAAAACAAAGTGCGTTGAATCTACACTTTTGTTACGGTAATTCCAATTATTATAAGCTTCGCGGGCTCTGATCCATGCGGATTTAGAGTCGGCGCCACTCATGTCCGTCCTCCTCGAGAAGCTCGTCAGCCTCTTTCGGACCCCAGGAACCGGCCGGATATTCCGCCATTTTCGGAGGATTGGGCGACTTGTGCCAGGCGTCTTCGATTTGATCGACATACCGCCAGGCTGTCTCCACTTCGTCCTTCCGCGCGAAGAGCGTCGCATCGCCCGCCATCGCATCGAGCAGGAGTCGCTCATAGGCTTCCGGGCTGCTCTTTCCAAAACTGGTCTGGTAACGGAAATCCATTTTCACCGGCTGCAGCGTCGCCGCAGGTCCGGGGCGCTTGGAACGCATCCCGAGAGAAATCCCCTCGTTTGGCTGAATGCGAATGACGAGGACATTGCCCGGCATCGCTTCGGCCCCGACGGCGGCGTTGAAAAGCACGTTCGGTGCCGGCTTGAGGTGGATCGAGATCTCCGTCCCCTTTTTCGGCAGACGCTTGCCCATGCGCACGTAGAAAGGAACGCCGGCCCAGCGCCAGTTGTCGATCATGATCTTGAGAGCCACGTAGCTTTCTGTCATCGAGCCGGGATTGACGCGGTCTTCCCGTCGATAGCCGACCACTTCATTCCCGTCCACCGTTCCGGCCGTGTACTGCGCGCGGACGACATTCTCCCCGACCTCTTCGACATTCTTAAAAGAGCGCAGCGATTTGAGCACCTTCACCTTTTCGTCCCGAATTCCGTCGGCACTCAGATCGGACGGCGGCTCCATCGCAATCAGGCTGAGAAGTTGGAGGAGGTGGTTCTGCACCATGTCGCGCAGGGCTCCCGCCTTGTCATAGTAGCCACCGCGACCACCTTCCATTCCGAGTGGTTCGGCACAGGTGATCTGCACCTGGTCAATGAAGCGGTTGTTCCAAAGTACTTCAAAGAGCTGGTTGGCAAAGCGCAGCACCATGATGTTCTGCGCGGTCTCTTTGCCGAGATAGTGATCGATTCGATACGTATCTTTTTCCGGAAAGACATCGTTCACGACCTCGTTGAGATGCTGCGCCGTCGCGAGATCTGTTCCGAAGGGTTTCTCGACCACCGCCCGGGTCCAGCCGGTATGGGACTCGTTCAGACCTGAAGCGCGAAGTTGGAGCAGAATATCGTCGAAGAACTCCGGAGCAGAGGCAAGATAGAACAAGCGGTTCGGGCTCGCGCCGTCCTTCTCCATTTCATCGAGTCTTTTCTTCAAGGAAACATAACCGTCGCCGTCGTTGAAATTGCTCTCGTGATAGAAAACATTCTGGGAAAACTGGTCCCAAAGATCATCGTCATGCCCCTGGCGGGAGACCTCCTTATTCAGCTTTTCCAGTCCCTCCCGGAACACGTCGTCGCTCTTTTCCCGGCGGGCGAACCCGACAACCCGCAAACCGGGAGGCAAATCCCCGTCCGCCGCAAGGTTGTAGAGAGCCGGAATCAGCTTGCGGTGCGTCAGGTCTCCCGTCGCACCAAAAATGACCAGAATGCAGGATTCAGGATGATTGCGCAGACTCAAGTCGGCCTCTCGAAAAGGGTTCTCTTCCATCTCCGGCATGAACCAGCAGATTTCGGACCTTTGCAAATGAATTGACCGTTGAATTCAGAGGAGAAGTTCTCCTTTCCGGATGAAAAAACTACTCCGCTTGAGCCGGGGAAAGTCGATCGTCTTCGAGGTCGAGCCGATACATGATCTGGTTGTAGTCGTATTTGGGCGTCTTTTCCGTGGTCTTGGAAAAGGTAGCCGTGTAGGTGCCCTCAAAGTAGACGAAACGGCCTCCGTCACTGGAAAACCAGGGGTGCTGTTTCGGATTGTAAAAGCTGTAGTGATCGTGAGAAACGATCCTCGCGCAGGCAGTCCAGGGGCCCCGGTAGTTTTTTGACTCGGCATACCAAACCTCACCCAGGTAGGAGGCTTCCCCTTTCGTTTCGGTGAATATCATGATCCAGCGCTTGCGGTGATCATTCCATGCGATCGTCCCCCGATGCGGGAGGACCCTTTTTCCGGAATCGGCATCGTGAAAGTCTTCCTGCGCATCAACCCGCTCATAGTTCGCGAAATCTTTCCAGGCCTCATAAGTGGCAGGAATCCGCAGGTGGGGAACGGGATCGGCAAACACGAGATACTCGCGCCCGTCCTCCGTAACGCGGAAGGAATGCCCGTCTGGATGGAGTTTCTGCGACCCCGGAAATACGAGCAATTCCCGGAAGGCACCGACTTCGGCGTCCCATTCACAGAGGCCCTTCCGGTAGACATCGAGCATTCCCTTCACTTTCACAAAATGAGCAACGAGATGCTCTTTGCCATTGGAATCCGGCAAGACGGTCAGCCCCGAGAGCCACGTGGGCCCCTCTCCGGGCATGGGGGCGATCTTTTTCACGAACCCGGTTTCATCCTCGAAGTATCGAAAATCGATTCCGACGGCAGGATCCAGACCTCCCCGCCCCGGGAGCTGAGAGGTCGCGGCGGTTGCCTGAAAATTGCCGAGCGGATACCCCGATCGATTGGTGTCCCCCCAGATCCAGAAGAGTTTTCCATTCCAGATTGCCGTTTGAACGCTGTCACATCCGAAGACCCCGGCATTGCGCAGAGGCTGCTGAAGCGGAACCTTGCGTCCTGCCGCAATGCTGTGGTCGTACAATCCGGCACCGGTCACCCGGTAAAGGCGTTCGGCGATATTGATTCGCTCGATTTCAATCCGCTTTCGCTCCCCGGCAACGGGACGCAGCTTGACGCCCCGGTATCCGAATCCGTCCTTCGGGAATTCGTAACCATGGCTGGAAAGGTGGAGAAAAACGTCGATGCCCTGGAGCTCAGGGTCGGTGATCGTGACGGTTCCGGCATTGTCAGTGTAGAAGTCGACACTGTGCACGGTGGTCAGTTTCACCAAAGGAACACCGCGACCGGTCGAAGTATCCACCACCTCGATCACAAAGGGCACTTCCGATCCCCTGTCCTGCGCCGTGACCGGAGACGCTGATCCAAAAACAATCAGAAAGAGAACGAGAATGAAGGGCCTGCTCATCATGCTCCGAATGACGCCTTCTTTGTGAAGGAGGTCAATTTGGCAGGAACATCTTCCGCAATCGTGATTCGCTTCCGCTCCGGCCGGTCAGGAAGATTTTCAGGCGTGCGGATTTCGCGGGCGAGTCCGAATTTCTCCAATATCATGACAAACCACCAACCGGGGTCCGCCTGTCCCGCTTCAATTCCGAGCCGGGCCGAATCAGGATAGGCGTGATGGTTATTGTGCCAGCTTTCACCCATCGTCAGAAGTCCCAGGCCCGGCAGGTTGAAGCCCTGCACAGCATGCCCGTGGAGGTGCCAATCGCGTTGGCCGTAGTTGTGTGCAAAATGGCCGATCAGCCAGTGTCCCGTCAAAGAAAGGGCAATTCGCGCGCAAATCCCCCAAAGTACAAAACCCCAGCCTCCCGCGAGAAAGAGGAGCACCGCGAGCGGAATCTGCTGGGCCATCCAGGTTTTTTGAAGAATTCGATACAGGGGATCCTCCGCTACGTCCGCTTCGATCACGAATACCGGCGCATTTTCCAGGGAAATTCCGCAATGTAGATTCCACCACCAATCCTTCCCAATCCAACTCTGATGGGTGAAAAAGGGGTGACACTCGTGATGACGTTGCGCCCAATCACGAATGTCATGCAAATAGATCATGCCGAAGGCGCCCCCCATCCCCACAAGCGTCCCGAGATACACAAGAGTTCGTTCCAACCAGCGCGGGCAGCATAGATTCCGGTGAATCAGCAGGCGGTGCAATCCGACGGTATGACCACAGCAGAGAGTAATCACCGTCAGCGCTCCGCAAACCAGCATTGCCACCCAATCAAAAAAGAACAGAACGCCGAGCAGGCCCAGAAGAAGGTGCAGGGAATACCAAACCGACTTCCCCGCTGACCAGTGAATGCTGGCCTCAACTGGATTCGTTTCCGGCCCGACCGGGCTCATTCTTTCAGTCTCTATGGTTTTCATTTTCAGGTTTCCTTTCTCTCAGACAAAATGCGGGCGGCCCATCCAGACGTCCTTCACGCCGGGGCTGAAATGGCTGGCGACGAGGTGGGCCGTTTTCGTCCAGGCCTGATGAAGCCCGTCAAAGAGAGTGGTTTCATCGATCTCCAGATCGGCAATCTCCCGTGCCGCCACGGCTCGTGCCAGACGCGGAACTTCTTCGGCTTTCGGCCTGCCGCAATGAAGGCCGTGTAACGTTCGAGCAGAAAGGCGCTCAGAGTTCCCACCGGGGCAGCCGCCTCCACTTTCCCCGGCTTTCCTCGATAGCGCAGTGAGCCTTCGTAGCAGTCTACCGCGCCCTCCACTCCCTCCGGCCCATGTGCATACCGAAGCTCGCCCCTGCGATACGGCAGTCCGAAAGTCTTCGGCCCGAGTGGAATCGAGAGAGGGTTGTCGAGCCACTCTTTCATGAAGAAGATTCCCTCCTCGCCTCCGGTGCGCACGTAGGTCCGAAGATTGAGAAAGCGATGGGTCGCGAGAGGAGCGGTCATCCACCGGGTACACTTTCCTCCTTTCGCAAAGCGCATTCCCCGCATTGTGAAGGCGACCAGGCTGACAAAGCACTTCCCTTCGAACCGATCGAGCGGGAACGGCACCTCCTCCTGCAGAGCTTCGCGATCCACTTCAAAATGGAGAAACACCGCGTCAGCCCAGTCTGCGAGAAAGAGCGTCTCGATCCGCCGACTCTCCATCGCCCGCCGCGCCTCTTCGCTGCGACCTGACAATCCAGTCGGGAACAGGGTTGGGTCGCTGACTTGACCCTGTTTGGTCTTGCCTCCGGATCTCCCGACCCGGGTGCGAAATGGTTTCACAGGGCGGTAGAGATCGCGGAGTATGGTCATGTCAGTTTACCTGGCTAAGGTCTTGGTTCCGAAGGGTTGTCCCCAGCCCGGCTGGGTCGTTGCCGCTTTCGGAGCGAGCAAATCGGCGAGCGCGTCGTCGAGTTCGTGAAAGCGGAACCGGAAACCGTGGCCGTGAATTTTTACCGGCAGACCGCGCCTCCCGTTGAGAGCCAGATCCGGATCTGCTCCCATGAGGGGAGCTCCAAGCCGCACCAGCGGAGCAGGAGCTGGAAGTCCGAACGGCACGTTGAGGGTGTTTCTCAGCGCGACCATGAACTCCCGATTTGGAACCGGCTGCAGTCCTGTGGCGTTGAAAATCCCGTAGACCGCCGGATTCTCGATCGCTTCGCGGAAGAGCCGAACCATGTCGTCGATGTGAATCCAGCTGATCCACTGCTTTCCGCCTCCAATCGCCCCCCCCAGTCCGAGACGCGCCAAATTCGCAAGTGCGGGAAGAGCGCCACCGTCGCGACCGAGAACAAATCCGATTCGCAACATCGCCCAGCGCATCTCGGGCCGGACCGCCCGGCCCAGCACCTCCTCCCAGGCGATACAGACATCGGTCGGATACTCATCCGGAATGAAAGCACTTTCATCGCAGACCCGGTTTCCGGCATTCCCGTAGATCGCGAGGCTCCCTGCCTGGACCCAGACTTCAGGAACGCGATAGACGAGTCGCAGCGCATTTCCGAGCGTCTCGGTCGGGAGCACTCTGGAACGGAGAATCTCCTCTCGATTCGCTTTCGTCTGACGGCAATTCACATTCTTCCCCGCCAGATTGACGAGGGCTTTCGCTCCCTCCAGTTCGACCCGCCAGTGTTCCTCCACGGTCTCCCCGTTCCAGAACAGGGCCCGGCCGGCCCCGTCGTAGCGTTTCGGGTTCCTCGTCAAAACGACCACATCGTAGCCGCTTCGATGGAGGTGACCGGCAAGGGCCTTCCCCAAAAATCCGCTACCTCCGGCGAGGACTACCCGTTCTTTCGTTTCTTTTTTCATCTGATTCTGATTCCTTTCTAAAGTTCAATGCGGCAGGCTTCGTTCGCGCTGCAGTGCCTGCGTTCTGCGATCATTCGGTAGAGCCGGCGCGCGACCCATCGGCAGCCGGGGACCCACTCGAGCCATCCCAATGGCGCGGCCCACCACAGTCGGCGGGCGAGGAAGAAGGCCGCATCGGCCCCGCCGCGAATCCTGCCATCCTGCCATTGCAATTTCATCTCCGGCTCCGCTCCTCCGTTTTCAAAAGGGGAAACCTCCACCCCAATTCCTGCCAGCGTGCCCTCGAATCGGGCCACCCCGGCACAACAAAATCGGCAGCTACCATCGTAGTAGAGGGTCCCTCCGCTCTTCGGGTTGGTGGTGCTTGTTGTTTCAGTCATTTCTGTCAAAAGAGAAATTGCTTGGGAAATAAAAAAAGCGGGTTGGGATCACTTCGTAAACGCTCCGATCGACTTGGCGATTTTGTCACCCATTCGAATCGCCTTGATTGCTGATTTCGTCGGCAGCTTGTCCATTTTTTCGTAGAAATCACTGACCAGTTCGAAGAAGCCCAGCAATTCCTCCAGCTGCCCTTTCGCATACGCGTCGGCCGGTTCGTCGGTCTGGCCGGCCTCGTCGGCGCAGGTGCGAAGGTTCCGCAATGTGGGATCAATCTCCCGGCGTTTTCTCTCCGCCGCGATGATCCGGAACATTTCGTAGACGTCCTTGATCGATTCGAAGTGATCGCGGCGATCGGCCTGCAAATGCACCACCCGGACGATGCCCCAGTTCTGCAACTCCTTGAGGCTGTTGCTCACATTGGAGCGGGCCACCCCGAGGCGCTCGCAAATCTCTTCCGCATGGAGAGGTTCTTCCGATAGGTAAAGGAGCGCGTGAATCTGAGCAACAGTGCGGTTGATCCCCCACTTCGTGCCCATCTCTCCCCAGTGGAGGATGAAGTGCTGTGCGAATGGAGGCAGGTCGTTCATTTTCCTTATTTCTGTTATTACAGAAATCGAAGAAACTGTTTTCGCAACAGGTTTTTTCCCATCGGGGCAGATTTCACCGGTTTACGTAGGGAAATGCGCCCCTTATAGTTGCCATACATGGATACCATCAAGACTATCGTTACCCACTGGTTCTTCTGGGGCTTCCTCCTCGGATTCTTCCTCTGCGTCCTTTCGATCCTTTCTCACACAAAGACGAAGCGGGAACTTCGTCGTCTCAAGGGCCATCTCAGCGACAAGCTCGAGATTGAAGCCGAAAAGATGTCCGAGATGAAGGAGAAGATCGATACCCTCAAAGGAGAGAATGAAAATCTCCGGATGAAAGTGAATACGGGCCGGGTCCAGAACGATGTGCAGTCTCTCGAACGCGAACTTGAAATCTACGCCCGTGCCGAAAAGGGCATGGTCGTCAACGCACCCGGATTTGCCCAGGCATGGGAGAAGGCGAAAGAAGGCGCGCTCACGGAGCTGGAAGCCGAAGAAGCCGGCAAGAGTCTCCCCCGTCGGATCTTTACGAAATTCTTCTCCAAGGGAGGAGACACCGTCGATGCGGAGGTGGTCGAGGCACTGCCTTCCGAGTCGACGACCAAATCCGACAACTCGAACTGAGAGTATCGGCATCCCTCCGGGGTGAAACCGGCTTCCCGCCGGAACGGACTTGCTTCCCGCCCGTTCGACCCCGGTAATCCTGCTTCCTATGATGACTCTCGATCTCCCGGACCGCGATTTTGCGGGCTACATTTTTGACTGCGATGGAACCCTCGTTGATTCCATGCCGCTGCATTTCCGCGCCTGGACGGCCAGTTTTGAGCACCATGGTGCTCCCTGGGTCTGGACCGAGGACGAATTCTACGCCAACGCCGGTGTTCCCGACCGGGTCACGACGATGGAGCTGAATGAACGATACGGTGCCGACATTGATCCCAACTCCGTCCACGATTGGAAGCTGGAATGGTATTCGAAGCATGTTCCCGACCTCAAGCCAGTTCATGCCGTCGCAGAACTGGCGAAAAAATACCACGCGGAGGGCACGCACATTTCGGTCGCCTCCGGCAGCGATCTCTCGATCGTGGAACCGTCGCTAAAAGTGACGGGACTTCGTGAATTGTTTGAGATCGTGATCACCCCCGCTCTTGTCGAGCACGGAAAGCCGGCGCCTGATATGTTCCTGCTCGCCGCAGAGAAGATGGGCGTTGCACCGGAGGACTGTCTCGTTTTCGAAGACGGCCAGGCCGGAATCGATGCCGCGACCGCCGCCGGAATGGCGAGCGTATTCGTGCCGAGTCGGGGCTAGGCGGAAGAACGCCCGGTAGCCGCCTTCGCATGACGGTGGGGTTGTAAAGATGGTGGGGCTTTTTTAATTCGCGCTCCAGCCCCACGACCACGCTCTTGCGAGCGCGACCACCGCGGCCCGACCACATTCAACACCACTGCAGAAATTCCTTGTCTCTCTCCTGCCCTGAGAGAACACTGTCTCTGTGTTCCAGGTAATCTTTAACGAAATCAGTGCAGCAGAAATCTCGCAGCTCCCGACGCTGGAGCAGCTGGAGGTTCTAAACGAGTTCAAAGTCCGGCCCGAAGACCTCGACGGCCTGGAGGAGGCGGACCATGACTCCCCTTTCGGACAGATTGAACGGGACGGGAAAAAGCTTTATCGCTACCGGGCCAGCGACGTGCGGCTGTATTTTGAGGTCTCTGATGACCACCAGTCGGTCGTCGTTCACCGGGTTTTGAACCGAAATACCTTCCAGGATTTCCTTTTCCGGGCCAACCTCCCGATCGGGGATGAAGAGGACGCTCTCGCGAACTCCAAGCAATTCTGGGCGCTGATCGAGGAAGGTGAGCGCGCCCGCCGCGTCTAAGACCTTATGTCCTCTCTCCTCGAACGCGTCGACAACGACGAAGCCTGGCGCCGTGAATCGTTTACCTGCTGCCGTGACGGCATCTTCCTGGCTCACGCCGCCGTGACGGCAGTTCCAAAGGTGGCGGTCGACGCCATGAACGAATTCAACCACCAGTCGTCGACCGGCGAACTCGATTATTCTCATGTCCTGCTGAAACAGATGGACGAGGTCCGCGAGTCGGCCGCGAAATTGATCGAGTGCGACTCAAGCGAAGTGGCTTTGTTAGGGCCCACCAGTCTCGGGCTCAGCCTCGTTGCCAACGGGATCGACTGGAAGCCGGGAGACGAGATCATTTCCTATCTCGACGACTACCCGGCCAATGTGTATCCCTGGAAAAATCTGGAGGCGAAGGGCGTCAAAACCATTTTCCTGAAACCGGAAAAGGTCGGTGAGATCACTCCGGAACTGGTGGCTGATGCCATCACTCCGAAGACGCGATTGCTCGCGCTCGCATCCAATAATTTCCTCAGTGGCTACCGGCTCGATGTCGAAGCGGTCGGTGAACTGGCCCGCCAACACGATATCCTTTTCTGTCTCGACGCGATTCAGACCGTGGGCGCTCATCCAACGCTGGCGAAACACGTCGACTTTCTCAGTGCCGATTCCCACAAGTGGATGCTCGGTCCAATGACGGCGGGAATTTTTTATGTGAAGAAATCGCGCATGGAGGAGCTGAAGCCGAGCCTCCTCGGGGCGTGGAACGTGGAATGCCCGAACTTCATCGCCAGCGAGAAGGTGGAATTTGTTCCCGGCGGCCGGCGCTACGAACCGGGAGTACTGAACTCGCAGGGCCTCCTCGGTATGAAAGCCTCGATGGACCTCCTGACCGGAATCGGCATCGATGCGGTTTCGACCCGGCTTCTCCAGCTCAAAGAGAAGCTCTGCGAAGGCCTCGATACCGTCGGGCTTGACCTGATCGGGCCCGTTTCCGGCTCCGCCAGCTCCGGTATTACTTCGTGCACCGACCGGAATCACCCCGGTTTCATCGAACAAGCCTACCGAAAATTGCTGGACGAAAACGTCGTTGCGAGCTTTCGGCATGACCGCCAGGGGATTCCGTTTCTCCGCTTCAGCCCCCATTTTTACAACACCCACGCCGAAATTGAGCGGGTTTTGGATATACTGAAAGCGGCTCGCGCTTGACGAATCGAAAAGTTGCGGCATTTATCGAAGCGGTTTTCGCTGGAAACCACGCGTCAAATGCGTGACACTTAGCGCGAACCGCAAACCAGAGAGCCAGATTGGAATGGCTCTTTCGACTACCAACACTAAACGCAACGAATCGCCGTGGACTTTAAAGACATCAAAAAAATCGTCGAGCTCATGGATCAGCACGGACTCTCTCAGTTCAAGCTGGAACAGGACGAAACCAAGCTTGAGTTGAAGAAAGGCGGTGACGTTGACATGAGCGCCGTGCAGGCACTTCTCGCTTCCGCCCCCGCTCCGCAACCTCTCGCTGGCGCCCCTGCTGCCACGCCCGCCGGAGGCGCTGCTCCCGTTGTTGACGACGGAGCCCTTCCCGCAGGAGTCGAAGAAGTCACTTCCCCCATGGTCGGAACCTTCTACACGGCTCCCTCTCCCGATTCCGACGAGTTCGTTAAAGTAGGCGACAAGATTTCCGCTGATTCCACCGTATGCATCATTGAAGCGATGAAGGTGATGAACGAAATCAAATCGGAAATCGCAGGCGAAGTTGTCGAAATTCTTGTCGAGAACGGAACCGCAGTTCAGTTCGGCGAACCTCTTCTCCGGGTCAAAACGGCCTGAAATTTCCCCCCATCTCTCAGCTAAGGGAGAAACACGAACGGAAACACCATGTTCAAAAACATTCTCATCGCGAACCGGGGTGAGATCGCTCTCCGCGTCATCCGGGCCGCAAAAGAACTCGGAGTTCGCACGACAGCCGTCTACTCTGAAGCGGACGTCGACTCCATGCACGTCCACCTTGCCGACGAAGCCGTCTGCATCGGGCCGGCTGCGAGTGCTGACTCGTATCTGAAGATGGAGGCGATCCTCTCGGCGGCCGAGATTGCCAATGTCGACGCGATTCATCCCGGATACGGATTTCTCTCGGAAAACCCGCGCTTCGCGGAGCTGTGCGAAAGCTGCAATGTGAAGTTTATCGGACCATCCGCCGAAGTGATTGCCCTGATGGGAGACAAAAACCAGGCTCGCGCTACAGCGACAAAATATGGTGTTCCTGTCACCCCCGGTTCCGACGGAATTGTGGAGACCGAAGAGGAAGCACTGAGGGTCGCCGACGAAGTCGGATACCCCGTCATGATTAAGGCGAGCGCCGGCGGTGGTGGCCGCGGAATGCGCCCGGCGCTGAACAAGGCTTCATTCCTCAGCGCGTTTCACGCCGCCCGGACGGAAGCTCAGGCCTGTTTCGGTTCCTCCGATGTCTACATCGAGAAGCTGGTCGAAAACCCCCACCACGTAGAATTTCAGATCGTGGCGGACAGCCACGGAAATGTGAAGGAACTCGGTGAACGCGACTGCTCCATGCAGCGGCGGAACCAGAAGATCATCGAAGAAACCCCCTCCCCTCTTCTCAGCGAAGAACTTCGCAATCGTATGGCCGAGGCATCCGAGTCTCTGGTCAGAAATATCGGCTACGAAAACTGCGGGACGATCGAATACCTCGTCGACGACGACGAGAACTTCTACTTCATGGAGATGAACACCCGGATCCAGGTGGAGCATCCCATCACCGAGGAAGTCCGCGGCTGCGATCTCATCAAGGAGCAGATCCGTGTTGCTGCCGGCAGCACGCTCTCCGAGCACGTGGTGGACAGCGTTCCGCGCGGCCACTCGATCGAGTGCCGAATCAATGCGGAGGACCCCTACAACAATTTCGTTCCCAGCCCCGGAAAAATCACTCTCTTCTACGCCCCGGGCGGCCGCGGAGTCCGCGTCGACACGCACGTCTACAGCGGCTACGAGGTACCGCCGAATTACGACTCGATGATCGCCAAGCTCATCGTCACGGGAGCAACCCGCGATATCGCGATCGCCCGAATGATTCGCTCCCTGAACGAGTTTGTCATCAAAGGAATCAAGACAACGATTCCCTTCCAGGTTTCCATCCTCAAGCACGCCGCTTTCCGGACCGGCGACTACAACATCGCCTGGGTGGAGAAATTTCTCGCCTCCCAGCCCGGCCCGCCCGACGTGCCGGAGATCATGTTGGAAGAGGAATAGGGTAGGAGTTCAGGAAAAAGCACACCTCTGAAAAGAGCGCCTTTTCCTTTTCACCTTCCCACTTTCTACCCCGGCGAATTGCCGGGAATCAGTGCCCGTGCCCGGCGTGACTTCCTCCGGTGCCACCCCATTGGACCTGAAACTGGAGCCAGGCGGCGTGCTCCCCGCCGATGGCGTCGCTTTGGGTGTAATCGTATTGAATCCGCGCACGAATCCGATCGCCGGGGCCGAAGTAGGTAGTCAGGGCAGGAGAGATTCGATGGCGATCCGCGAGATCAGCCATCTCAACCGCCGAGACCCAGTCATGACGCAGGGAAAGCGTCAGTTGCTCTGAAACGCCCCAGTGCAGGGAAGTGGAAATACCGTAGTCATCGAAGCTCACGGCATCTCCGTCTTCGAGATAGGCCTCCACGTCCCGACCGATGAACTCGGACCGAAGCATCACCGCGTCGGTGCAGAAATCCGGACCGCCATTTCCGTGGTCCTGACCGTTCCAGACTTTCTGAAAGCCAAATCCGTAGGCATAGGTGTTTCTGCCAAATCCATTTTCACCGGCGGCGAAGGAAGTCGATGCGGTGATGCTGTCATCGAAGGGAAGGCGGAACTGGTAGTCAGCCGAGAATACCCAATCGTTAAAGCCGGCTTCGTCCGCCTCAAGATGTTCTTCGTGACCATGCTCCTCGTGCTCATCGTCATGATGCTCCTCTTCCTCATCGTCATGATGCTCTTCCTCTTCTCCATGCTCATGGCTGTGACTGTGGCCGTGCGTGCGAACTCCGCCTCCACCCAAAGTCAGCAACCCGCCGTTGGAAGGCGTCTTCAAGAGAATTTCCCCCCCCTGTGTTGTGAGGTGCCCTTCATTGAGAATGCGGCTGTTGACCAGATTCTGGTTCACGAAATACCAACCGTGAAGGTGCTGAGCCGACTGGAATCCAAAAGTATTGAGAAACTGACCACCACCCACGGCAATGTTGTCCGTAATCTGAAAGTGAAGAAACGCTTCCTCCAGTTCAGCTTCCCAAACATGATTTTCCGCCTGGAAACCGACGCCGGCAATCAGTCCCGTGACGACATCGTTCCAATTGATCCCGATATCGAGTTCGATCGCCTGGAAACCCAGATCGTTGAGGGGATCATGCTCGGAGCTGGCGAAATCCTCCGCGCTGCTTCCCGGCTCAAACAAGCCACCGGTGGCGAAAACGTAGAGCTCAGGAAAAAGAAAACCACCGATCTCGGCCCCCTCCCCCATGATGGCGTTAAGGCCTCCGGTGTTGTATTCAAACACTTCCTCGGTTTCATCCGAGAAAACGAGGGGACTTCCGGCAAAAAAGAGAGCGGATGTGGCGAGTGGGAGTAGGCGGAGTGGAGTCATTCTAATGCAAAAGACTTGCAATAAATAGCAGGAAGAGGATAATGCAACTGATTTGCATTAACTTGCCTTTTCTTTAAAATATATTAAATTTATAATCATGCAAAACATTATTGTAATTTTAGTGGCTGTTTTCGGCTTGCTCGTGTCCCCTTCCTTCGCAGGAGAAACCACCACGTATATCGGAAGTCTTTCCGGAATCGATTGCACCGGCTGCAAGAAAACCATCGCCAAATCGATTGGTAAGCTGAAGGGCGTGAAGACGATCCGAATCGAGAAAAAGTCCGAGAACTCTCACAAGCTAATCGTCATCACCGACGGATCGAAGGCGATTTCCAAGGCGGACGCGATCAAAGCGCTCGGAAAGAACGTTGATCACTACAAGATCACCGGTTGGAGCAAGAGCTGAGAACGACGGAAATCCCGAAATCGCGATCCGGTCGCCGTTCTCTATTTTACTCCTCCGGTAGCAGGTATTTCGCGGCCTGCTCCACGTCTTTGTCGCCACGACCGGACAGATTCACGATCATGATCTGATCTTTCCCCATTGTCGGTGCCACTTTCCCGGCATAGGCGAGCGCATGGGAGGTCTCCAGTGCGGGAATTATTCCCTCCGTCTCGGACAACTCGCGGAACGCAGCAAGTGCTTCGTCATCCGTTGCGTAGGTATATTCGACGCGTCCCTTGTCCTGAAGGAAGGCGTGCTCGGGGCCGACGGCAGCATAATCGAGACCGGCCGAAACGGAATGCGTCAGTTCGATCTGACCGTCTTCATCTGCCAGCAACCACGTTTTTGTTCCCTGGAGAACGCCGAGTTTGCCGCCCTGAAAACGGGCGGCGTGTTCCCCGTGTTTGATTCCGTGTCCGCCCGCTTCGACCCCCATCATTCTGACGTCTTCGTCCTGGAGGAAGGGATAAAACAAACCGATCGCGTTGCTGCCTCCTCCGACGCAGGCGACGAGGAGATCGGGAAGCCGCTCTTCGCGCTCAAGAATCTGACGGCGCGCCTCTTCTCCAATCACTTTGTGAAAATCGCGCACCATCATCGGATAAGGATGCGGCCCTAGGGCGCTACCCAGGATGTAGTGCGTCGTGCGAACATTCGTAACCCAGTCACGGAGAGCTTCATTGACCGCTTCCTTGAGCGTCTTCTGACCGGCTTCGACACCGCGGACCTCTGCTCCGAGAAGACGCATGCGAACGACGTTCAGCTTCTGCCGCTCCATGTCGATCGCGCCCATGTAAACGATGCACTCCATTCCGAAGCGGGCTGCCACCGTTGCCGTGGCAACCCCGTGCTGACCGGCTCCCGTTTCTGCAATGATCCGCTTTTTCCCGAGCCGCCTGGCCAGCATGATCTGACCGAGAGCGTTGTTGATCTTGTGGGCTCCCGTGTGAAGAAGATCCTCCCGCTTCAGGTAAATTTTGGCACCACCGAGGTTTTCGGTCCAGCGTTCTGCGAAATAGAGGGGAGTCTCCCGACCGCAAAATTCGGAGAGCAGGCGGTCGAGTTCCCGCTTGAACTCGGGATCCGCTTTTGCCGCTTCGTATTCAGCAGTGAGTTCATCGAGGGCCGCGACGAGGGTTTCAGGGACAAAACGTCCACCGAAGGTGCCAAAGTGTCCGCTTTCGTCGGGAAGAGTTTCCGGGAGGGTTGCCGTGCTCATGTTGAAAAAAGATTACGCTAGAAACAGCGGAAATGCGATCCCCGCTGGCAAAAACCGTGAGGCGTGTATATTCGCACCGTCAGAGGCTGCGGAATGTTGGCAGGTAAATCCCGCCAGGGCCGGAAGGCAGCAACGGTAGCTTGTCCACCATTGCCGCAGTTCTCTGGCATTTTTTGTGCCCTCACGCCGCCGCAGCTTCACCCACCTGGAAGACCTCGCGCGCGTCACTGACAACTCCGGTCACTGCCGCCGCTGCGACCATGACGGGTGACATCAGGATGGTGCGTCCGATCGGGCTTCCCTGTCGGCCTTTGAAATTCCGGTTGCTGGAACTCGCACAAAGCTGATCGCCGATCAGTTTGTCCGGGTTCATGGCAAGACACATGGAGCAGCCCGCACCGCGCCACTCAAAGCCGGCTTCTTCGAAAATCGTGTGCAGCCCTTCCTGGCGGCAGAGATGATCGACGATCTCGGATCCCGGCACGGCAATCGCCGTGACGCCTTCCGCGACCTTGTGCCCTTTCAAATACTTGGCAGCTTCGCGAAAATCAGAGAGACGACCGTTCGTGCAGCTTCCGATGAAACAAACATCGACCGCTTTTCCGGCGATGGGGGATCCACCTTCGAATTTCATATATTCGAGCGCTTCCTCGATGCTCTTTTTCTCCTCCTCTCCCTCGACGTCGTCCGGGGAGGGAATGGTCTCGTTCACGAAAATACCGTGGTCCGGGGAAATTCCCCAGGTTACGGACGGAGCGATGTCCTCCGCCCGAATGTTGACGATGTCGTCGTAGTGACAACCTTCGTCGGAAGCGATTGCTTTCCACTCCTCCACCCCCGCATCCCAGGCTTCTCCCTCAGGAGAGAAAGGGCGGCCTTTCAGATATTCGAAGGTCTTTCCGTCAGGATTGACGTAGCCGCAGCGCGCCCCGCCCTCGATTGACATGTTGCAGACGGTCATGCGCTCCTCGATGGAGAAATTATCGAACAGGCTGCCACCATATTCATAGGCGTAGCCGATCCCACCCTTGGCACCGAGCAGCTTGATGATGTGAAGGATTACGTCCTTGGCGTAGACGCCCGGAGGCAGCTCGCCGTCCACATTGATGCGGCGCACTTTGAGCTTGCTGAGAGCCATTGTCTGCGTTGCCAGCACGTCGCGAATCTGAGTCGTACCGATACCAAAAGCAATGGCACCGAAGGCCCCGTGCGTGGCGGTGTGGGAGTCGCCGCAGGCAATGGTGGTTCCGGGCTGGGTGATTCCCTGCTCCGGTCCAACCACGTGAACGATCCCCTGACCGCCGCTGCCGATGTCGAAGAACTTGATTCCGAACTCTTTGCAGTTATCGCGCAGCGCCGTGATCATATCCTGAGCAAGTCCGTCCTCAAAAGGCTCGACCTGATTCTTCGTAGGAACAATGTGGTCCACCGTCGCGAAAGTGCGCTCGGGGTATTTCACGGACAATCCGAGATCGCGAAGCATGCCGAACGCCTGCGGACTCGTCACCTCGTGAATGAGATGGGTTCCAATGAGAAGTTGCGTCTGTCCGTTGGAGAGAGACTTGACGGCGTGGGCGTTCCAGACTTTTTCGAAGAGGCTTTGACTCATGCTTCTGAGAGGTATCTTTTAAAGGGGCGGAAGCTAGCACAGGAGGTGCCGATGGGATAACAGAAATTCGATGTCCCTTTTCCAGCGGAAATTTAGACCAGTCCTCGCGGATTCTTGAAAATCTTTCCAAACGGGTGTATGGCAGACCTACCGGAGCGAGCAATTCGTTCGGGTAAACCAATCTGAACCAACTATGAAGATCACAAAACTGTTCGTAAAAATGATGGCTGTTGCCTTCGCCGCTTGCGCTTTCGCACTCGTAAGCTGTGAGAAGACGATGGAAGGTGCCAAAGAGGATGCCGCCGGAGCTGCTGAGGCAGTCGAGGAGACTACTGAAAAAGCTGTCGAGGCCACCAAAGAAGGTGCCAAGAAAGCTGCTGACGCGACTGCTGATACCGCCAAGAAAGCTGTTGACGGCACGAAAGACGCCGCTGCAAAAGCTGGCGATGCAGTAAAAGACAAAGTAAACGAAGCTGCAAAGAAGGTCGAAAAGGCCACCGAGTAAGCGTTTTACTACTTTTTCTCTTCTTGAGAAATATTGCGAAACCCCGTGTCGAAAGGCACGGGGTTTTTCGTTTACTAGGGGGCCGCGTTTCCTGAAGAGCCGGTGGCAGCGGCAAATCCGCCCACAAGCACAGCACCGATGATGACGACGAAGTAGAGGACAAACATGACAATCATCATGACGCCGACATACTTCCAAAAGGCTCTCTGCTCATTCAGCGCTGCGGCGAGATTCGCGTCGCTGGGGGTCACAAGAAGAGCATTGATACGGCTCGAATAATTTCCGAGTTTCAGTGCCGGGTAGACGTAGAAAAATGCCATTACGAGATAGATGGCCCCGACCGCAAATCCACCGATCGCCCCGCCAAAAGCTTTCATCGCATCTTCTCCGGCTGCCCCCATCGCTCCTCCCAGCCCTCCGACCAGCATCAACCCAATTCCACCCAGGATCAGGAATCCCGCGCCAATCCACAACATGACACTGAAAAAGCGTGTCCAGCCTTTGGTTCGCGCCAATTGATCAAGAACGGCATCAGAGACCGCTTTTCCGGGAACGGGAGATAGTGTTGAATCCATAAGTCCTTGTATGAAAACAGGAAGGAAAGAACAAGACCATTTTGTGGTCCGTCCGTAGCGGCGAGCGGAAGCGGGCAGGCCGAGCGCCGTGACTCACTGACGCTGGCAGCTACAGTCAGCTTCCCGGGCGCCAAACTCACTTCAACTGCTTTCGCAAAAACGGGGCCGTCCGGCTTTCCTTCACTTCGATCACTTCCTCGGGAGTTCCCGCGCCGACGACTTTCCCTCCGTCCGCGCCGGCCTCGGGCCCGATCTCGAGCACGTAGTCCGCTTCGGCCATGATTTCGAGGTTGTGTTCGATCACGACGACGGTATGGCCGTCATCGACGAGGCGGTGCAGGACCTCGAGAAGACGTTTCACATCGGCCGCATGAAGGCCGATGCTGGGCTCTTCGATCAGGTAGAGATTTGATTTCGGAATCCGGTTTTGGCGCAGCCTAGCATTCGCCGCCCGACCGACTCCCTTCGTTAATTCACTCACCAGCTTGATCCGCTGGGCTTCGCCTCCGGAAACACTCGGACTTGGCTGGCCGAGGCGGAGATACCCGAGGCCGGTGTCCTTCATCAGCCCGAAGGTTCGGGAAATTTTCGGATGGCCGGAGAAAAAGTCAGCCGCCTCTTCAATCGAGAGATCCATGACGTCCCCGATCGACTTTCCGTTGTATTCGATCTCGAGAGTCGGGCTGTTGAAGCGGCGTCCGTTGCACTCTTCACAAACGACGTAGGTAGTCGGGAGAAAATTCATCTCCAGCTTGATCTGACCGTTTCCTTTGCACGCTTCGCAGCGTCCGCCTTCGGTATTGAAGGAAAAGCGCGAAGCGGTGTAGCCACGAGCCCGCGCGTCAGGCAACTGGGCGAACATCTTGCGGATTTCGTCGAAAACTTTCACGTAGGTCGCCGGAGTCGAGCGGGACGTCTTTCCAATGGGGGACTGATCCACTTCGTAAACTGCCTCCAGTTGCTCGACGCCTTCGATGGACTTCCAGGTCGGCGCTTTCTTCGACCCCCGAACGGTCTTTTTCTTTGCCGGCTTCTTCAGCTTGGAATCGACCGCCGGTTTCAATACACCACGCATGAAACTCGACTTCCCGGAACCGGAAATTCCGGCGATCACGGTGAAGCGGCCGATCGGAATTCTCACATCGACGTTTTTCAGATTGTTGGCCGTGGCGCCTTTTACGATCAACCATCCTGCCTTCCGGTTTTTTGCGGGAAGCTTTCGCCGTTCACCCCTCATGGGATGCTGAATCGGATCCGAGAAAACCAGTCGAGTCGGCGACGGAACCCCGCTCTTTGATTTCTGAAACAGCCTCGCCGGGGGCCCTTCCCAGACGACTTCACCGCCGAACTGCCCTGCGCCGGGCCCAAGATCGAGAAGGTAGTCGGAACGGAGGATCGTTTCTTCATCGTGCTCGACGACGAGCAGCGAATTGCCCTTGGCCTTCAATGCTTCCAGCGTATCGAGCAGGGCCTCGTTGTCGCGGGGATGAAGTCCGATCGTCGGTTCATCGAGCACATAGAGCACGCCTCGCAGATTCGAGCCGAGCTGCGCGGCGAGACGGATGCGCTGGCTTTCTCCTCCGCTCAGGGTCGTGGCGGAACGGTCGAGCTGAAGATAGCCGAGTCCGACCTCTTCCATGAAATGAAGTCGCTGCACAATCTCGGGGAGAATGTCCCGGGCAATGAGAGTGGCCTGCTTCTTCAGCTTCAGACCGGAGATCAATTCCCGCGCCTCCGAAACGGAGCGCGAAGCAATTTCGTGAATGCCGATTCCCTCGACCCGCACAAAGCGCGCCACTTCGTTGAGTCGTCCGCCCTCGCATTCCGGACAGAGCTCGAGATCGCCCTGATCCCGTGAGCGGGAACGACGGTATTCCTCCCGAAGTTCGGCGTCGAGCTGCGATTCCGCATCGCGTTCATCGGAACTGACCGGCCGTTTCTCGATCATTCCGTAACCACGGCAAAGCGGGCACCATCCGTGCGGGGAATTGTAAGAGAAGAGGCGGGGATCGAGTTCCTCAAAAGAACGCCCTGTTTCGGGGTCGCACATTTCCGTGTTCGCCACCTGAACGCGATTTTCGCCGTCGAGATAGCGCATCGTGCGCTTGCCGAGACGGAGCGCCGTATCGACCATCGCAAGTGTATCCTCCGGCGTCGTTTTCTTTTCCACCTCGCCGATGATGACATCGATGTTGTGTTCCTTGAATCGTTCGAGACGCTGAAACGAATCCACCGCGATGAGTTGTCCATCGACTAACAAAGTTTCATAGCCCTGGCGCCCGGCCCACTCCGCGACCTCGGTATGGTATCCTTTTCTCGCCTTGATCAGCGGAGCCATGATCCGGATCGGGTTCCTCCCCTTCCCCGCGTCTTTGCGAATCCGGGTGACAATGGAAGTGACGCTCTGCTTCTCGACCGCCCGGCCGGACTCGGGAGAAAACTGTGTTCCCACTTTGGCGAAGAGGAGGCGGAGAAAGTGCCAGACCTCCGTGACCGTGGCGACGGTCGACTTGCCGCCTCCGCGGGAGATACGCTGCTCGATCGCGACGGTAGGGGGCAGTCCCGTGACGAGGTCAATGTCAGGGCGCTCCATTTGCTCAACGAATTGCCGGGCGTAGGTCGACATGCTGTCGAGAAAGCGGCGCTGCCCCTCGGCAAAAAGAATGTCGAAAGCGAGCGTCGATTTCCCCGATCCGCTCAATCCTGTCACCACCACAAACTGCTCGCGCGGAATGATGACATCAATGTTCTTGAGATTGTTTTCACGGGCCCCGTGCAGATGGATCGCATTGGTCGCCTTTTTGGTTTCGTAGAGAACGGGGCTGGAACTCTCGGCCGCCTTGAGCTGATCCCGCGCCACCGAAGTTCGCGGTGCGAGATGACGGGCAAGATATTGTCCGGTGTGCGAAGCGGAATGCGCGGCGACCTCTTCGGGCGTGCCGCAGACAACGACTTCACCCCCACCCACTCCGGCTTCCGGACCGAGATCGATGACATGATCGGCGCACTGGATGACATCCAGATTGTGCTCGATCACAATGACCGAATCGCCCGCTTCGACGAGGCGCTCGAAGACTTTCAGGAGCATTCCGGTATCGTCGAAGTGAAGCCCCGTCGTCGGCTCATCGAAAATCAACAGGGTCGTCTTGTCATCTTTTTTCGGCCGCTTGGGTTTGCTCAGCAAATGCCCGACGAGCTTGAGCCGCTGGCTCTCCCCTCCCGAAAGCGTGTTGAGCGGCTGACCGAGACGGAGATAGCCGAGACCGACCTCGGCGAGCAATCGCAGTCCCTCGATGATCTTCTTTGCCTTGCGGTCATCGATCGCGAAGAAGAACTCGATCGCCGAGCTCACCGTCATCGTGAGGATGTCGTGAATCGTCTTTCCCTCCAACTCAATTTCGAGAGCCTCGGGCGTGTAGCGTTTTCCTTCACACTCCGGACAGGTCACGTAGAGATCGCTGAGAAACTGCATCTCCACTTTCTCGTAGCCGTTGCCGAGACAACGGGCACAGCGCCCCGCGCCACTGTTGAACGAGAAATATCCCGGCGTGACGGCCCGTGACTTCCCATCCGGCGTTTCCGTGAAAAGCTTTCGAATCGATTCGAAGATGCCCGTGTAAACCGCAGGAGTCGATCGGGGGGTTTTGGCGAGCGGAGCCTGGTCGACCATGACGACCTCGCGGATCTTGCTGGCTCCGATAATCTGTTTGCAGGAGCCAATTTCCTCATCGGCCCCGGCCAGGCCAAGGTCCTTGAGAAGGTTCCCGTAGAGCACGGAGTGAATCAGGGTCGATTTCCCGGAGCCGGATACACCCGTGACACAGCAAAGAACACCGAGCGGAATTTCGACGTCGATCTTTTTCAGATTGTGCTGCGTGGCGCGCTTGATCGTGAGAACCCGCCCGACGGGCCTTCGCGTCTTCGGCACTTCGATTTTCTTCTTTCCGGAAAGGTAATCGAGGGTGAGCGAGCGGGTGTGTTTCTTCTGGAGGGCCGTGGAATCAGCGACCGACTCAATCCCGGGACCGGCGTAGACAAGCTCGCCGCCCCCTTCGCCGCGACCGGGGCCGATGTCGACGAGGTGATCGGCGGCGCGGATGACCGCCTCTTCGTGTTCGACGACAACAATGGTGTTGCCGAGATCGCGAAGGCGTTTCATTACGCCGATCAGTTTCCCGACATCCCGGGGGTGCAGGCCAACGGTCGGTTCATCGAGAACGAAAAGTGTGTTTGTTAGGCTCGCTCCGAGACAGGTCGTCAGATTGACGCGCTCGGTTTCTCCCCCGGAAAGCGTGCGGGTGGGACGGTCCAGATTCAGATAACCGAGCCCGACTTCCTGGAGGTAGCCGAGGCGGTTGCTGATTTCCTCGTAGAGCATCGTCGCGGTCCGGTCCTCTTTGCGGACGCTCACGGTGGTGAAAAATTCGGCCAGATCGTCGATCGAAAGCTGCCAGAGATCGGGAAGAGTTTTGTCGGCGAGACGGAAATTCAGGGCCGCCGGTTTCAGACGCGTTCCTTTGCAGGCCTTGCAGGTCGTGTAACTGCGATACCGGCTCAGGAAAACGCGGACGTGCATGCGATAGGCCCGTGTCTCCATCCACTCGAAAAATCCCCGCACCCCGTACCAGGTGCCATGCTGCCAGGCCTCCTCGGGATTGCCGCCGTCCCCTTCGATGATCCACTCCTGATCCTCCTCCGGCATTTCATCGAAAGGAGTGATCAGGCTGAGCCCGCGTTGACGCGCACAGCGTTCAAGATCCTCCTCACATTCGTAGTAGCTGTCTCCCTGGAAAGCGCGGACGAGCCCTTCGGCAATCGAGAGTGATTTGTCAGGGATCGCCTTGTTGACGTCGATGCCGATGACGCGACCGAATCCCCGGCATTCCCCGCAGGCGCCCATGGGGTGATTAAAACTGAAGAGCCCCGGAGTCGGTGGCTTCAATTCCGTTCCCGTCTCCGGCGAAGTCCACCCGCGGGAAAAGGAAACCCGCTCTCCGCTGTCCGGCTCCACGATCGAGACGGTGCCTTTTCCGAAATCGAGCCCGCGTTCAAGGGCTTCCAGAAAACGCGAGCGTCGCGAAGGGGCGACCCGGTCCTGGATCACATCGACCTGGCCCGGAAGCGTCTTCTTCCGGTAGTCTTTCGGAGAATCGACCCGGTAGGCCTTTCCAAAAATCCAGACCCGCACGTATCCCTGCTGCTGGAGAAATTCGAAGAAATCGACCGGTTTCGTTTTCGCGGGAACGGGGATTCCGAAGAGAATGAGAAGCGAGGATTCCTTCCCGAATCGTTCCACGGTTTTCCGGTGAATCGACTCAGGGGTGTCCGGCTCGATCACTTCCCCGGTAACGGGATCGTATCCGCGACAAAGGCGGGGAAAAAGCAGCTTCAGGTAGTCGTTGATCTCGGTGATCGTTCCGACAGTCGAGCGGGTCGTTTTGACTGCATTCTGCTGCTCAATCGCGATGGCCGGAGGGATGCCCTTGATCGAATCGACCTGCGGCTTGTCCATCCGGTCGAAAAACTGCCGGGTGTAGGGCGAAAACGTCTCCACGTAGCGGCGCTGGCCCTCGGCATAGAGCGTCTGAAAGGCGAGGCTCGATTTTCCCGACCCGCTCGGACCGGTCACGACCGTGAATTTTCCGATTGGGATATCGAGATCAATCCCTTTCAGATTATTCTGACGAACGCCCCGAACCTCGATGTGGGTGTCGGAAACGGAGTTCGTTTTTTTCTTTCGTGTCGCCATTCTGCCTGCCAGCCGGTTGCTGCGGAGAGAGGTTACGCACGGTGCCGAAATCCGCACCGAAAATTTCCGGAATCCAACCGGGTTGAATGGACGACTGAACCCGGTTGCATCTCCGACTCGAAACTGATACAGGATCGATATGAAAGCGATCTCCGGATATGGTGCCCTCCTCATGGCTCTGCTACCTGCCGGGGCCCTCGCCGGTCTCCCCGATGGATTCGTCTACCTGAAAGACGTCGACCCGACGATCCAGACCGACGTTCGCTACGCGACCGCGAACAACTTTGTGGGAAAGAAAGTGGATGGCTACCGGGCGAAGAAAATCGTGATCACCCGTCGCGCCGCAGAGGCCCTCAAAAAGGTGCAGGCCGATTTGAAGAAGGACGGCTACGGATTGAAAGTGTTCGACGCCTACCGGCCACAACAGGCCGTGAGTCACTTCATGCGGTGGGTGCGGGACCGGAAGGATCAAAGAACGAAAGCCAAATACTATCCGAACATTGAGAAATCGACCCTCGCCGGCGGCGGCTACATTTCGGGACGTTCAAGCCACTCCCGCGGCAGCACGGTCGACCTGACCCTGGTGAAGACAGGGAAAGGGGAAGTCGATATGGGAACCGCTTTCGATTATTTCGGCCCCGAATCTTCCCACCACTCGACCAAGGTGACCGCAGAACAGAGAGCCGACCGGCAGCGGCTCAAAAATGCCATGAGCCGCGGCGGCTTCGCTTCCTACCACAAAGAGTGGTGGCACTACACCCTCCGGAGCGAGCCTTTCAGCCGACCCTTCAATTTTCCGGTGGAGTGATTCAACGAATCCCGCCCCGGGGAGTCCAATTCAGGGTTCACTTCATTTCGTATATTGACCATCCGGGGTGATGGCCTCACACTACTACCCATGAAATCCTTCATCGCCATCTTCATGATGCTCTGCCTGCAGGTAGCGATGTCTCCCCTGTGTCTCTGCTTAGGAGCGGGTGGAGGAAAGGAAGAGTCAAAACCGGCGTGCTGTCATGCGCCGGTTGATGAAGAGCCCGCTCCCTGCCCTCATTGCGATCAGGAAATGCCCATCGCGGCCACGGCACCTGTAAAGGCTGACTTCGACGCCGATCCGCCCGAATGGCACGGGTTTTCCCTCTTTTTTGCGCTCGAGCCCTCCGACGCTTTTCGACCTGTCTCTCCGGAAATTTCGGTGGATTGGGCAGTGCCCCCATCCGAACCGCCTCCCCTGCCTTTTCAGGCCATGTACGGGGTCTTCCTGATTTGATATCCCAAACCGAAGACGGCGTTCGCTTTGTCGATCCTGTTCGCCGTTCGGTTTCCCCCGATCCTTTTTCAAACGCGGAATGGTCGTGCCCGGTGGCTCACCTTCATTCCCGGAAAAGGGGATCGATCCGCCACTGTATCTGAATTCAAGAAAACTTAGTACCCTATTTTATTATATGAAAATCATTCACACCTTTCTCTTCGCAGCCGTTGCTGCATTCACCTTTGTTGGTTCCCTCCAGGCAGACGACTCTGCTGCGATCAATGATGTCTGCCCGATCAAGGGCAAAGACGTCGATGGTTCCAAAGCAGTCGAGTACACCGCTACCTTCTGTTGCGACAAGTGTGTCACCAAGTTCAAGAAGGACCCGGCCAAATATGCAGACAAGCTCGCAGCTGCTGAAGAAGGCAAGTGCGCCTTTTCCGGCAAAGACAACGACCCGGAAGCAACCGCAACCGTGAAGATCGCAGTCTGCTGCGGCGGATGCGAAAAGAAGGTCACCAAGGATCCTGTCGCCGCGCTGAAAACGCTCGGTGAGGATTCCTGATCTCCCAAAACCGACTGAGCACGCCGCCCTTCTCCAAGGGTGGCGTGTAAAGCCGCAGGAAACTGGATCTCCATTTTCTTCTGTGATCTGATGAAACGGCTTTTTGCCATCTTCCTTGTAGTCTGTCTTCAGGCAGCAGCGGCTCCGCTGTGCCTCTGTCATGGCATGCCCGGGGAAGAGCCATCGGATCCAGTTTCCTGCTGCCACTCTTCGGCTCCGGAATTCCCGGAGCATTGTCCTCATTGCGACCATGCCAGCGATCTGGTCGTGCCCACTCTGGTGACGGCGGTATTTGCGCCTGATTCTCCGGAATCTCACGATTCACCCCTTTCACCGTCGGGTTACATTGGGACCCTCCCGGACCGTCGATTCCTTTCGGTGCCAATCCCGGTATCATTTGAGAAAGCCCTCCTGCCTTCGAGGGTGAGCCGTATCCTTCTGGAAGTGTTTCTAGTTTGAGAGAAGCGAAGACCGACTGTCGTGCCATTTCCGGCCCGCACTGCCGCCTTTCCGCATTCCCACAATCTATGACGAAACATTTCCATGATCCGAATTCCTATCTCCCTTTTACTCCTCGTCATCGTGCCTCTGGCCGCAGACGCCGAAGATGACTATCTCCTCGAAGCGCTTCGCGCCAATCCTGAAGTCGCTGCGGCCTATCAATCCTATCTCGCCGCTTCGACCAGGGGCACGCAAGTTCGGGCACTCGATGAACCAACGCTGAGCTACTCCGAATTTCTCACCAGCGTACAAACTAGAACGGGACCGCAGGAACGCACCTACGCGATCTCCCAGTCTTTTCCCTGGCCGGGCGTGCTGAAGCTGCGGGAACGTGTCGCCGATGCCAATGCCCGCGTTTCCTTCTACCGATACGAAGTGAAGCGCCGGCAGGTCATCGAAAAAGTAGGGCTCGCCAGGATCGAATACGCCTACCTCAAGCGCGCCACGGATCGAGCCGCCGAAAATCTGGGGCTGCTCGAGCAGATCAAGCCGGTCGTACAGGAAAAGGTGCGCGCGGGCGGCAGCCTCGCGACGAGTTTACGGCTCGATGTCGAATTGGCCGTCGCCGATCAGGAAGTGGATACCTTACGGGATCAACGCCCCGGTCTCGATGCTCAGCTTAAGGTGCTGCTGGGTCGGGATCCCGGCGGTGATCCGCTTCCCTGGCCGGACCTGCCGTCGCAGCCACCGGCGCTGATGCCGTTGGGGAGCATTCGATCGGAGCTAAAGGCCCATCATCCGATGATCCGGATGGCTGAAGCAGGTATCCAGACAGCGAAGGAAGGGGAAGCTCTCGCCGGGAAAAATGGTCTTCCCGCCTTCACCGTGGGTGCCAATACGATCGATATCGGAAACGGGGGCGAAACGGCGAGCTCCGTCATGCTGGGAGTGAAATTGCCTCTTCGCCGGGAAAAATACCGGGCCGGACGCGAGGAGGCCGCCGCACTGACTGCAGCGGCAGGCGCTTCGTTGGAAGCCACCGAGCAGGCCCTTCTTGCCGATGCGGTTAAGTTGTATGCCGCGCAGCAGGAGGCCGTTGGACGGTGGCAAAACTACAGCAGCAAGCTAATTCCCTCGGCGAACCAGGCTGTCGATCTTACCCGTGAGGATTTTCGCAACGACAAGGCAAGCCTCACCGACCTCATCGAATCCGAGCGCATTTTGCTTGATCTTCGACTTCTCCAGGCCCGTGCCCTCGCGGATGCACACAAGGCCGCCTGGCAGATCCGGGCTTTAACCGAAACCCTTTCCGAAAGTTCGAAATGAAAAAAATTCTTCCTTTGATTCTGGCTCTCGTTGCGGGAGTCGTCATCGGCGCCCTTCTCTTTCGAGGAGGCGGCCACGATCACGCTGCCGATGGCGGTGATAATAACCCGGCCTCCACTGCGGCCGAAACCTGGACGTGCTCGATGCACCCGCAGGTGCAGGCCCCCAAGCCGGGTCTCTGCCCCATCTGTGCAATGGCACTGATTCCTCTCAGCGAACTCGGAGGCGGTGGAGAAGGACGGGTGTATTCGATGTCCCCGGCTTCGAAGATTCTCGCCGGAATCTCGACCACCAAAGTAGTGCGCCGGTTTCCAGAAGCCGAAATCCGTCTTTATGGAACTGTCGCCTACGATGAGACAAAGCAGGAGATGATCTCGGCCCGCTTTCCCGGACGGATGGACAAGCTCTTCGTCGACTACAACGGGATTCGCGTGAAGGAAGGGGATCACCTCGGGAAAATTTACAGCCCGGAGCTGCTCGCCGCGCAGAGCGAACTCCTCTCGGCCAAGCGGTTCAACAATTCCGACTCTCTCCGCATCGCCCGCGACAAACTCCGGCTCTGGGGATTTCCCGTATCACGGATCAATGAAATCGAGGCGTCAGGGAAGATCTCCGATCGGCTCATGATCGACGCTCCCGCCACCGGAATCGTGACTCACAAAAATGTGAAAGAAGGCGAATACGTCCAGACTGGAATGTCGTTGTTCACGATCAACACGCTCGATCAACTCTGGGTCCTCTTCGATGCCTACGAATCCGATAAGCCCTGGCTCCGGTTCGGCCAGAAGATCTCCTTCACCGCGGAGGCCATTCCGGGAAAAGTGTTCGAAGGACAAATTTCGTTTATTGCTCCCGAGCTCGATCCGAAAACCCGCACCGTGAAAGTCCGGGTGAATTTCGAAAACCCTGACGAAATGCTCAAACCGGGGATGTTCGTTCGTGGCATCGTTTCCGCAAAGGTCGCCGGTTCGGGCCGGGTCATCGATCCAAGCCTCGCCGGAAAATGGATCAGCCCGATGCATCCGGAGGTCGTCAAAGATGGTCCCGGTCAGTGCGATGTGTGCGGAATGGATCTCGTCCCGGCGGAAAAACTTGGCTACACCGTTGTCGGGTCGGAAGGAGACGGCCCTCTCGTGATCCCAGTCAGCGCGGTGCTCAACACAGGCAAGCGATCCGTCGTTTATGTGGAGAAGCCGGACACAGAAGAGCCGACCTACGAAGGGCGGGAGATCCTTCTCGGTTCCCGTGCCGGCGATGTGTATCTCGTCGAGGCGGGCCTGAAAAATGGCGAAGAGGTCGTCAGTGAAGGAGCCTTTGCGATCGACAGTGCCCTGCAGATTCAGGCGCGTCCGAGCATGATGTCTCCCGGCGACGAAGGAGGCAGGCTTTTTCCGAGAGAAGAGGTGCCGTACAATTTCCTCACCTGGATTGATGGGATTCTCAAGTCCTACTTTGCGATGCAGGACGGACTCGCGAAGGACTCACTGGAGGAGGCACAGGACGCAGTTGAAGAGATGGAGAAAAATATCGCGAGGCTCTCGACAGACACATTGTCCCCGAAAACGAAGGACGTCTGGACGGAAATGAAGGACCGATTGAGTACTACTCTTTTGTCTCTCAAAACCAGGGAAGAGATTGAGCCCTTCCGGGCCAACTTCCAGGATCTAACCCTCCTCACAGACGAAATGGTGAGGCGTTTCGGAACCGCTCATCTTCCGGTCTACTCCCACTACTGCCCGATGGCGCTTGATGACAAGGGTGCGAGTTGGTTGCAGCCGGACAAGAACCTGCTCAACCCGTATTTTGGCGCATCGATGCTGCAATGCGGCGAACTCAGCGAGCAGGTCGCGAAAGCAAAGGCCATCCCCCTGGATGAAAAGGCAACAGGAGAGGTGAATGCGGTCCTCGATGCCTACTTCTCCTTGCAGGCCGCTCTTGCCGGAGACTCTGTCGAAGGGGCAAAGCAGGCCTCGATTCAGATGAAAAAACAAGCCGACTCATTTCCAGAAATGGCTGAAAACAATCCGATGGCGGCTTTCCCGATGAAAAACCTGGGAAGGATTCTCTCTTCGACCACTTCGGCGATCGCGGCATCTGATTCGATTGCGGTCCAGCGGGTCAGCTTTAAGACTGTTTCGGAATTCGTCGAAGACTTCATCACTCTATTCGGTGGTGATCTCGAAAGAACCGTAGTCAAAGCGCACTGCCCAATGGCCTTCAACGACGCCGGTGCCAACTGGTTGCAGACCGGAACGGAGATTTTGAATCCCTATTTCGGTGCGGAGATGCTGAGGTGCGGGGAGATCACCGATCAACTATCCGGTGCGCCCGTTCTCACGCCAAAGAAAGACAAAGCCTCCTCGACGCCGTCTGCAGATACAGAGAAACCCGCGGTCCACCAACACTGATGAAAGATCCCACCCCTACCGGACCGGTGGCATCGTTCATTCGATTCTGCCTCACGAACAAACTCGTGGTCCTTCTCATCGCCGGAGCACTGGCGGTGGCAGGACTGCTCACGGCACCATTCAAACTCGATCTCGGCGGCCTGCCGCGATTTCAAGTGCCGGTCGACGCGATTCCCGACATCGGCGAAAACCAGCAGATCATCTTTACCGAGTGGATGGGACGATCTCCCCAGGATATTGAGGACCAGATCACCTATCCGCTCACTGCGGCTTTGTTAGGGATTCCTGAAGTGAAGACGATTCGGAGTTACTCCTACTTCGGCTTTTCCAGTGTCTACGTGATTTTTAACGAAAACGCCGGGTGGGACTGGTCGCGGGCGAAAATCCTCGAAAAGCTCAACAGTCTGCCTGCGGGGACTTTACCTCCCGAAGTCAGCCCCGCACTCGGGCCGGATGCGACTGCGCTCGGGCAGGTTTTCTGGTACACGCTCGAAGGGCGCGATCCCGAAGGAAATCCGGCGCCCGGTTGGGATCTCCAGGAGTTGCGCAGCATCCAGGACTTCTACGTTCGCTACGCCCTCCAATCAACCGACGGCGTCGCCGAAGTCGCCTCGATCGGTGGTTTCCAGCGGGAATATCAAATCGATGTCGATCCGGACGCAATGAGGGCCTACGGCATTTCCCTCGGACAGGTCTTTGCGGCGGTAAAGGATTCCAACCTCGATGTCGGAGCCCGCACCATCGAGATCAACCGGATCGAATACGTCATCCGTGGACGGGGGTTTGTGACTTCCCTCGATGATTTGCGAAAGGCGGTCATCGCTGCGCCCGGCGATGTTCCCATCACCCTTGATGAAATCGCCGATGTCAGTTTCGGCCCGGCCCTTCGGCGCGGAGTCCTCGACAAGGCAGGCGCCGAAGTAGTCGGCGGAGTCGTCGTGGCGCGCTACGGAGCAAACCCCATGGCGACGATTGAGGCGGTGAAAGAGCAGATTGAAACCATCGCGAGTGGTTTGCCGAAAAAGACACTGGAAGACGGAACTGTCAGTCAGGTAACGATTGTTCCCTTCTACGACCGGACCGGGCTGATCAACGAAACGCTCGAGACGCTTCGGGTCGCACTGACCGAGGAGATTCTCATCACGATCATCGTGGTGCTCTTGTTAGTCTTTCACCTGAGAAGTGCGGCACTGATTTCCCTGATGCTCCCCGGAGCGGTCCTGCTCACCTTTCTCGCCATGAAGCGATTTGGAGTCGATGCAAACATTGTCGCTCTGTCAGGAATTGCGATCGCGATCGGGACCATCGTTGACATGGGCGTCGTGCTTTGTGAAAACGTGCTCCGTGCCATCGAGGAAGCCGAGGACGACGAACCGCGGCTCCAGGTCATCTATCGCGCCTGCGCCGAGGTGGGAGGCGCGGTGCTCACGGCGGTGATGACGACGGTGATCAGCTTTCTCCCCGTCTTTGCAATGGAGGGGGCCGAGGGCAAGCTTTTCAAACCACTCGCCTACACCAAGACCTTCGCCCTCGTCTCGTCCATCATCATTGCCTTGGCGGTGCTCCCACCCCTGATCCATCTGCTCTTTAAACGCCGACTCGACCGTGTCCACGAGGAGAAACCGCGCTTTCACCGGATCGGGTTGTTTGCGATCGCCTTCTTCGTGGCCCTCTATCTCGGGAGTTCGTGGGAGCCGCTCGGGCCGACCTACGGACTGCTCAATCATGTCTTCGTGATCGTGCTCGTAGGAGGGCTCATCGCGGCGGCCTGGGGATTCATCCAGATCTACGAGCGTGTTCTCCGTTTCTTTCTCCGCACGAAGTGGCTTCTGATCGGCATCGTCCTCGTGGTCGTCAGTTCCGGCGTCCTGGTCTGGAAGGGCCTCGGCAAGGAATTCATGCCTGCCCTGAATGAGGGCTCGTTTCTCTACATGCCGACGACGATGCCACATGCTTCGATCGGAGAGGCAAAGAGGGTTCTGCAATTGCAGGACAAGGCGATCAACGCGATTCCCGAAGTCGAAACGGTCGTCGGCAAAATCGGTCGGGTCGATAGTTCGCTGGATCCTGCTCCGGTCTCCATGATCGAGACCATCATCACTTACAAACCCGAGTGGATGGTTGATGAAAACGGAAAACGAGTTCGCCAGTGGCGGGATGAAATCAAATCCCCCGACGATATCTGGAAAGAAATCACCCGGGTTGCGGAAGTGCCCGGCGTGACCTCCGCCCCGAAACTGCAACCGATCGAGACCCGCATCGTCATGCTCCAGACCGGAATGCGCGCGCCGATGGGGCTCAAAGTCTACGGCCCCGATCTCGAAACGCTGGAATCGGTCGCTCTGGAAATTGAGGCGCTTCTCAAAGGCGTTCCCGGCATCGATCCGGCGACGGTCTTCGCCGATCGCGTGGTCGGCAAACCCTATCTTGAGATTAACATCGATCGCGAGGCAATCGCCCGCTACGGGATCAGCATTCGCGGGGTGCAGGATGTCATCGAGGTGGCGGTCGGAGGTCGCCGTATCACCACCACGGTCGAAGGCCGCGAGCGTTACCCGGTCCGCGTCCGCTACGTGAGGGAGCGTCGCGACTCGATCGAAGAATTGGCGGAAATTCTCGTTCCCGCACCTGACGGGACCCAGATTCCTCTCGGACAGCTCGCCGAAATCGAATTTGTCCGCGGTCCGCAGGCGATCAAGAGCGAGGACACCTTTCTCGTCGCTTACGTCATTTTCGACAAGAAGGCCGGAAATGCCGAAGTCAGCGTGGTCCAGGAAGCCGACGCCGTGCTCAAAGATCACATCGAGCGCGGACTTTTCGACCTACCGGCCGGGGTGAGTTACAAATTCACCGGATCGTATGAGAACCAGGTTCGCGCCGAGAGCCGGCTCATGCTCATCGTGCCGGTGGCGTTGCTCATGATCTTCCTGATCATCTATCTGCAGTTCCGCAGGGTCAGCACCTCGCTGCTCGTCTTCAGTGGAATTTTTGTGGCCTGGTCAGGGGGATTCATGATGATCTGGCTCTACAACCAGTCGTGGTTTCTCGATTTTTCCCTGCTCGGGATTGATTTTCGAAACCTCTTCCAGATCAACCCCGTCAATCTCAGCGTCGCGGTCTGGGTCGGCTTTCTCGCGCTCTTTGGTATCGCGACAGACGACGGTGTCCTTATGGGCACGTATCTGCAGCAGCGTTTCAAAGAGACCAAGCCGGACTCCATCGAAAGCATCCGCGAAGCCACGGTGGAGGCAGCCGTCAAACGAAACCGCCCCGCCATGATGACGACCGCTACGACTCTGCTCGCGCTCATCCCTGTGCTCACGAGCACCGGTCGGGGCTCTGACGTCATGGTCCCCATGGCGATTCCCACCTTCGGCGGCATGACGGTGGCGGTCCTCACTGTTTTTGTCGTTCCGACCCTCTACTGCTGGATCGAAGAGATCCGGCTCCGCCACCAACAAAGAAAGCAAAAGAAACAAACCAACCTGACTTCATGAAACGGAAATCCACCCTGCTCACACTCACCGCTGCGCTCGCGCTCGGGCTCGCTGCCTGCACCGGAAAAAAAGATGCCCAGACTGCCGACGGCGATCAAGCAGCTGCACAAACCGTTTGCCCCGTTTCCGGAGAGGAACTTGGCAGCATGGGCGAACCCATCGTCATGACCTACGAAGGAAAAGAGGTGAAACTCTGCTGCAAAAGCTGCATCAAGAAATTTGAAGCTGACCCGGCGAAATATGCGGCCAAAGTAGATTGATCATTGAGCCTGCCTTTGACCCAACAGGGTTGGGTCAGGGAATCAACCCTCTTACATCTGATGTCGGAAGAGCAAAAACCAGAACACTGCTGCGGTTGCGGATCGGAGCCTTCGCAATCAGCAGCCCCGAAGTCCGCAGTCCCATCGGACGCCGGGCTGAAATATACCTGCCCGATGCACCCCGAGATCGTCGAGGATGAACCGGCGGATTGCCCCAAGTGCGGCATGGCCCTCGAACCGATGGGACTTCCTGCGACCGCTTCGAAAACCATTTACACCTGCCCGATGCATCCCGAGGTCGAGCAGGGTCATCCGGGGGACTGTCCCCAATGCGGGATGGCGCTTGAGCCGAAGGAAGTTTCTTCCGGGACAGATGAGCATGCCGAAGCGGAGATTCGATTTCTCGCGAAGCGTTTCTGGATCGGGGCGGCCCTCACGATTCCCGTTCTCATCGTCGCGATGGGGAAAATGATCCCCGGCCTTACCTTTCCCGCCTGGTCCAAGTGGATCGAGTTTGGACTCACGACACCAGTGGTCTTCTGGTGCGGCTGGCTCTTTTTCCAAAAAGGGTGGAAGTCGATTCTCAATCGCAGCCCGAACATGTTCACCCTCATCATGATCGGGGTCGGAGCAGCCTATCTTTTCAGTGCGGTTGCGGTGTTGTTTCCCGGCATTTTTCCGGAATCCTTTCGAACGCATGGCGACGGTTCCACGGGGGAGGTCGGCTTGTATTTTGAAGCCGCAGCCGTCATCACAGTTCTCGTTTTGTTAGGCCAGTGGCTCGAAGCCAGGGCCCGGGGAAAGACAGGGGAGGCAATCCAGTCTCTCCTCAGTCTCGCCGCGAATACCGCGCACCGCCTGCGTGAGGGTAAGGAAGAGGATGTCTCCGTTGAAGAAATCGAGCCTGGCGATCTCCTGCGGGTGAAGCCCGGGGAAAAAATCCCTCTCGATGGAATCATCACGGAAGGGAAAAGTCATATCGACGAATCCATGATTACCGGCGAGCCCGTTCCAGTGGAGCGGAGCGAAGGCGATGAGGTCATCGGCGCGACGGTAAACCAGACCGGAGCCTTCACGATGCGGGCGGAGAAAGTGGGAAGTGAAACGCTTCTCTCCCAGATTGTTCAGATGGTAGCAGAGGCGCAACGCAGCCGTGCCCCGATCCAGAAACTCGCCGACACCGTTGCAGGGTGGTTTGTTCCCGCGGTCATCCTGGTTGCGATCATCACGTTTATTGTCTGGGCGATCTGGGGGCCGGCTCCTGCGATGGCCTTTGCGATCGTGAATGCCGTCTCCGTTCTCATCATCGCCTGCCCCTGCGCACTCGGCCTTGCGACCCCGATGTCGATCATGGTGGGAGTCGGGCGGGCAGCTCAGGCGGGCATCCTGATCAAAAATGCGGAGGCCCTCGAACGAATCGAAAAGGTCGACCTGCTCATCACGGACAAGACGGGGACCCTGACGGCAGGTCATCCCGATGTGACCGATCTCATCCCCTTTGGAACACTTCCAGAGGACGAATTGCTCCAACGGTCGGCCGCCCTGGAATCCAACAGTGAACACCCGATCGCCCGTGCCATCGTTCGGAAAGCCAGGGGAGGTTCGCTCGAACTGGAGGACGTGCAGGACTTCGAGTCCCACACCGGTGGCGGAGTCAGCGGAACCGTCGGTGGAAAGGGCATCGCAATTGGAAAACCCGGGTTCATCGAGTCTCGGAATGTCTCGCTTCCCGCTGAATTAATCACTAAGGCGGATCAACTTCAGGCCGAGGCAAAAACTGTCGCCTGGGTTGCGATCGACGGCGAGGTAGTCGGTTTATTAGGCATCTCGGATCCCATCAAAGAGACCACATCGGCAGCGGTGGAGGCGCTGCATGCCCGCGGGATCCGGCTCATCATGGCAACCGGTGACAACGAATCGACCGCCCGCGCCGTTGGTCGGGAGCTCGGGATCGACGAAATTCACGCCGGACTCTCACCGGAGGACAAGATCAACCTCGTGAAACGCCTTCGCTCGGAAGGGCATGTCGTTGCGATGGCGGGGGACGGGATCAATGACGCGCCCGCTCTTGCTGAAGCGGACGTCGGCATTGCAATGGGCACGGGCACCGACGTCGCGATCGAAAGCGCTTCCGTGACATTAGTGAAAGGCGATCTCAACGGCATCGCGAACGCCATCACGGTCGGGCGGAAAGTCATGGGCAACATCCGTCAGAATCTCGTCTTTGCCTTCGGCTACAACATGATCGGTGTGCCGATCGCCGCCGGAATCCTCTACCCGTTCGTGGGAATCCTTCTCAGTCCCATGATCGCAGGAGCCGCGATGAGCTTCAGCTCCGTTTCCGTGATCTTGAATTCACTGCGGTTGCGACGGATGAACCTGGAAAGGTAATTTCGGGACTCGGGGTCGCCCGGAAACTACAACTCCTCCACCACCCAGGTTTCCACACGCTTTCTTCCGTCTACGTGCCGGAGTTTCGCTTCGGCCGATTTGCGAACTTCGCAAAAGTAGCGGAAGAGAAGAGGGCCGTCACGACTCCGGCTCGTGATGGTCGTGCGGATCCGGATCCGAATTTTCCTCCCGCTGGGGGCAATCCTCGGACGCCGATTCCATCTCGAGAGTGATGTGTTCGAAGGTGGAATCGTTCAACAGGCCCCGAATTTCGTGGCGGATTCTCTGATCGTCGGCCTTGCCGTCCTCGCGAACGACGTGGGCCGAGAGAACATGGCTTTCCCCGTCGATCGACCAGGAGTGGATGTGATGAAGCGAATCGACGCCTTCAATTTCGGTGGCCTGATCGATGAAGGACTCGAGGTCAAACCCTTCCGGAGTCGTTTGGAGAAACACGGCCGCGACTTTCTTCAAATTTCTCCCCACGTTCCAGAGAATGACCAGGGAAATCCCGATCGAGAGGATCGGGTCCACGATCGGCACATCCCAGATCGCCATGATGCCGGCCCCGATCAGCACCACTACCCAGCCGAGCGCATCTTCGATCAAGTGCCAGCTGACCAGTTTCTCGGTGAGAGAGCTCCCACGCTTGACCCGCAGAACTGCGGCCCCGTTGAAGACCACGCCGAGCACCGCCAGCGCGATCATTCCGGAGACACGAACCTCCTGCGGATCGAAGAGTCTTTCGATGGACTTCCAAAGGACGAAGCCGAGGCCAACGAGAAGGACGAGGCCGGTGATGAGTCCCCCGAGAAGGCGATAGCGACGATAGCCGTAGGTGAGCTGGCTGGTGCGGCCCTTCTTCGAGAGGCGATCAAAGTACCAGGCCAGCCCCAGCGAAAGCGAGTCTCCGAGATCGTGGACCGCATCCGAAAGAATCGCGATGCTATTGGTCCAGATTCCCCCGATGATCTCAATGATCGTGAACGCGAGGTTCAGGAAAAAGGCGACTTTCAGATTGTCGCTGCTTCCGTGATGATGATCGTGGGGCATGCGGTAGACGGAGAAAATCGTAGTTGAGCCACGATCGCAATCCAACTCCAAACTGACCGCAAATCGTAGAATACTTTTCCGGCGAAAGGAAACCGGTGCGCCACCGTCTCAGACTCCATCCCATGAAGACAGAATTCCATACCTTCACCAACAGTGCCGGCCATGCTCTCTCGGCCCGCCTTGATCTACCCGGAGTGGGAAAGCCGCGGGCCTACGCGCTCTTTGCTCACTGCTTTACCTGCGGGAAAGACCTCAAGGCGATTCTTCATATCTCGGAGGCCCTCACCGATCTCGGTATCGCCGTATTTCGATTCGATTTCCCGGGACTGGGACAGAGCGAAGGGGAATTCGGCGACAGCACCTTTTCCTCCAACGTCGACGATCTCTATCGCGCGGCTCTTCACCTGGAGGAAATCGCGGAAGGACCGCAAATCCTGATCGGGCACTCGCTCGGCGGCGCGGCCGTTTTGCGGGCGGCTCCCCTGATTGATTCGGTCAAGGCCGTCGCCACGATCGGTGCCCCTTCCGATCCCGTTCACGTGACGCATTTGCTCTCGGAGCGACTCGATGAAATTCGCGAGCACGGTTCGGCCACCGTCTCGATCGCGCGTCGTGATTTCCTCATTAAAAAGGACTTCGTCGATGATCTCGAAACGGTCTCGATGGAAGACGCCACCGTCGATATGGGCAAAGCGCTGCTCATTCTGCACGCTCCGAAAGACGAAATTGTCGGAATCGACAACGCCGGGCGCATTTACGAGCGGGCGAAGCATCCCAAGAGCTTCCTTTCCCTCGATGATGCCGATCACCTGCTTTCCCGGGAAAAGGATTCCTGCTACGCCGCGCGAACGATCGCGTCCTGGTCGGAGCGCTATCTCGATCCGGATCCGGTCGAACAGGAAACGGAAGAAACCATCGTTCGACTCGATGGAAAAGGCTTTCGCTCCGACGTGCTCACCGGCGGTCACCGTCTCGTCGCAGATGAGCCCGTTTCCGTGGGTGGAACCGATGAAGGCCCCGCGCCGTATGATTTGCTGATGTCGAGCCTCGGTGCCTGCACCGCAATGACCCTTCGCATGTATGCCGATCACAAGAAACTTCCCCTTCGAGCCGTCGAGGTGCGCCTCCGGCATGAAAAAGTCGAAGGGTCGGACGGCAAAGTCGATCAAATCACCCGATCATTGATTCTCGAAGGCAAGCTCACCGATGAGCAGCGCCAGCGGATGGCCGAAATCGCAGACCGCTGCCCTGTCCATCGCACTCTCAAAGGCGAGATCCGGGTGGAAACCCAACTCGCCGCCTCCTGAACCAACCACTTTATGACCACATCCTCACCTGAACTACTCTCCTCCTTCCAACTGCATGACCTCGGTCTTACCAATCGGGTCGTCCTTGCCCCGATGACGCGGGCCCGCGCCGGCGAAGAGCGGATCCCGAACGACATCATGGCCAAGTACTACACCCAGCGTGCCAGTGCCGGACTGATCATCACGGAAGCGACGACCATCTCGGAACAGGCCAACGGGTGGCTAAATTCCCCGGGCATCTACACCGACGAAATGACGGCTGGATGGAAAAAGATCGTCGACCAGGTCCACAGGGCCGGTGGAAAAATCTTTCTCCAACTCTGGCACTGCGGTCGCGCCTCCCACTCAAGCTTTCACAACGGTGATCCCGCCGTGGCACCTTCGGCCATCGAGATCAACGGCGACTACATCCACACCCCGAAAGGGAAAGAGGACTACGAAATCCCGCGCGCGCTCGAGACCGATGAAGTGGCGCTCGTAGTGGAGGACTATCGCCTCGCCGCGAAGCGGGCCGGGGAAGCCGGTTTCGACGGCGTCGAAATCCATTCCGCCAATGGATATTTGTTAGACGAGTTTCTCCAATCGAAAACGAATCACCGCGAAGACAAATACGGAGGCAGCATCGAAAAGCGATTTCAAATGCTGAAGGAAGTCGTCGAGGCCGTGATCTCCGAATTGCCCGCCAACCGGGTCGGTGTCCGCCTCGCTCCGAACGGTGCTTTCAATGACATGGGCTCTCCCGACTACCGCGAGCAGTTTACCTACGCCGCAAGCCAACTCGATGCCTACGGCCTCGCGTTTCTCCACGTCATGGACGGCCTCGCCTTCGGATTTCACGAACTCGGCGAACCAATGACGCTGGGCGAGTTTCGGAAGGTGTTCTCCGGCCCCCTCATTGGCAATTGCGGCTACGACCGGGAAAGCGCAGAGAAAGCCATCGACTCCGGCGACGCCGATATGATCGCGATCGGTCGGCCCTACATCAGCAATCCCGATCTCGTCGAGCGATACGCCAACAACTGGCCGCTCAATCCGGAAGCCGACATGGCCGACTGGTACAACCCGGGCGGTGCGAAGGGGTACATTGATTTTCCGACCTACGGGGAGACGCAGTAGATCGAAGACGACCGCAGGAAAAGCCGTGATCGATCAGGCTGGATCCGGCTCCCTTCGCACGCAATTTCCGGGGCTCGCGCCATAGGGGGCGAAGGGCTCCTTGGTGCCTTGTGTCCGGATTTCTCACGCAGCTTTTTTCGTGCCCCATTCCCGGGGGGCGGCCGCTGATCGAACGTCCGGATTGGGGACGGTTGCGCCGGGGCTCTTGTTGGATCGGCCGCTTCCGGTCGAAAGGTGCCAACTGAATGCCAAGGGATGCAAAGTTTTGAGGCTACTTCCGTTATCTAATTTCTACATTGGGTAGACCTTTGGATCCCCGGATTTCAAGGCACCTCTTTTCCCTCCCTGCCATGAAAACGCCCCCTCTTTCTCTTATCCTTTTCTCCGGTTTTCTCGCCCTGTGCCTATGCCCCTTCGCCGTTGGTCGCGACCATGGTTCCGGGGAATCCTTTCGGCCGCCAGCCGGAGCCATTCCCATCGAGCAGCTTCCCTCCAGCGGCTCCTATGATTCGCTCCGTCATGCGATCACGGCGGCGTGCTACGAAATTCAAAAATCGAAAGTTCAACCCGGCCACGCCCGGGCGCAGAATCCGAAACACGGACTCTCCGCCGACTTTGATCGGGATGGCCTCCGCCTCTCCGTTGCGGGCCCGGACAGTCGCCCATTACAAACCCGCTGGCAGCTTGAGTCGCTCGGCTATGGCCGCGAGGCGAAACCGGTTCCCCCCGGCAATCTTCGCTGCGACGGCCAGCGCGTGGAAATCACCCGCTCCACCCTCAGCCTGACGGAGTGGTTTATCAACACACCGGCCGGACTTGAGCAGGGCTTCACAATCCGGAAAAGGCCGGATAGTGGTGAATCCGAAACTCCTCTCACGCTAACCCTCGTGATTTCCGGTGAACTCGTTCCGCACGCTTCTCCGGACGGACAGTCGCTGGAACTGCGCCTCCCGGAGGAGGGCCAGCCGGTTCTCACCTACGACAAGCTCAAGGTCTGGGACGCCGACAGCCGCCCCGTTTCCGCCCGAATGCGTACGACGGGAGATGGTACTGTCACCTTCGAAGTCGACGATGACCATGCCCGCTACCCGCTCACGATCGACCCCACGATTACCCAACAGGCCTACCTCAAGGCCTCCAATACCGGCGCAAGCGATCATTTCGGATGGTCAGTCTCAATCTCCGGCGACACTGCTGTGGTGGGTGCTCCCCACGAGCAGAGCAATGCCACCGGCGTCAATGGCGATCAGTCCAACAACAGCGCCGACCGTTCCGGCGCCGCCTATGTCTTTGTTCGCGACCTCGCCGGCACCTGGACCCAGCAGGCCTACCTCAAGGCCTCGAATACCGGGGCACAGGATTCGTTCGGCACTTCGATTGCGATCTCCGGCGACACCATCGTGGTCGGGGCCGATGAGGAGGATGGAGACGCCTCCTCCACTGCCACCGTCCCCAACGACAACGCGTCGAATTCCGGAGCAGCCTACGTTTTCTTCCGTTCGGCCGGCAATTGGACCCAGCAGGCGTATCTCAAGGCATCCAACGCCGAATCTACCGACTGGTTTGGACGCTCGGTCGCCATTTCCGGCGACACCATTGTGGTCGGCGCGATCGGCGAGGACAGCAATGCCACGGGTTTCAACGGCAATCACGCGGACAACTCGACTGATGGCTCGGGCGCTGCCTATGTGTTCACCCGGTCCGGCACCACCTGGACCCAGCAGGCCTACCTCAAGGCCTCCAATCCCGATATGTACGACTCGTTCGGAAAATCGGTCCATGTCTCCGGAGACACTGTCGTGGTCGGCGCCACCGGTGAGGCCAGCAACGCCACCGGTGTCGGGGGCAATCAAAGCGATAACAGCGCCAGCTATGCGGGTGCCGCCTACGTGTTTTTGCGGACCGGAACGGACTGGGCCCAGCAGGCCTATCTCAAGGCGTCTAACTCCGAAACAGGCGACTACTTCGGAGATTCGGTGGCGATCTCCGGCGACACCGTCGCCGTGGGCGCCTTCGGCGAGTCCAGTAACGCCACCGGGGTCAACGGCAATCAATCCGACAACAGCGTGGATGACTCAGGGGCCGCCTACGTATTCACCCGGTCCGGCACTACCTGGACGCAGCAGGCGTACCTCAAGTCCTCCAACCCCGATGAGTATGACTCGTTCGGCGACGAGCTCGCGATCTCCGTGGACACCATCGTGGTCGCGGCGCTTTACGAGTCCAGCATCGCCACGGGTATCAATGGCGATCAGACCGACAACAGCGCTTCTGAAGCTGGCGCCGCCTATGTGTTCACACGAGCCGGTTCCACCTGGAAGCAACTCGCTTACCTCAAGGCTTCCAATACCGAAGATTCCGACACCTTCGGATTTTCAATAGCGGTCTCGGGCAATACCCTCATCGCCGGTGCCACCGGCGAAAACAGCAACGCCACCGGCGTCAACGGCGACCAAAACAACCAGAGCACCACGGGCGCAGGAGCCGCCTATGTGTTCACAGTGATCAGGCACCAGCCGGACAACATCATCGGCCCGCTAGGCAACGACCGATACAATCTCACGGGTGCCGGACAGACTCAGAAGCTGACTTCGAAGCGAGCCCGCCAGGTCAAAACGACCCTGAAAATCGAGAACGACGGAGAGATTCCCGACCGGTTCAAACTCCGCGGGTCCCGGGGGAACTCGGTGTTCGGGGTCACCTACCAATCCGGCGGCGCCACCGTCACCGGGGCAGTTGTCACCGGAACGTACGAAACCAACGATCTCCTCCCGGGCGAAAGCGAAGCGATATCGATCCGGGTAAAGCCGAAGGCATCCAAAGTTTCGAAAAAGGTCAAAAGGGGCAATCGACGAGTCAAAGTGTGGTTGAAAAAGAAACTCACCATGAATCTGAGCAGCACCTCCGGCAACGACATGCAGGATCGGGATGTCGCGAAAGTCCTCGTGCAGCACAAGTGAGTGCTTCAGTGAAATCCCCCCGATCAGAGTGGATCGGGGTCATTCGTATGCACGCAACGGTTCCATGAGGAGACACTTGCCGCGGACCTGCCGGCTGCACAGCCGTTCAGCACGTCTGTCCCTCCATCTTCTGTCCTTCTATCTTCCCGGGATCAATTTCGCGCCACTCCCCGGGAGCAAGGCCGTCCAGATCATACGGGCCGATGCTCTGGCGATGGAGCGAGGTGAGTCTGATTCCATCGAGACGGTGGAACATGCGTTTGATCTGGTGCCAACGTCCTTCGTAGAGGGTGACCCGGGCGGTGGTCGGGTCCAGGATATCCAGACTCGCAGGTCGGGTCGTGATGCCCTCGCTCAGAAAGGGGAACCCTTCCGCGAATTTCATCGGCGCCGATTCGGGAATGGGGCGGTCCGTCTCGACGAGGTAGGTCTTGGGGACTTTGCTATCGGGGTGGGAAAGGGACTCCGACCAGGCGCTGTCGTTCGTCAGCAGGATCAGCCCTGTCGAGCTGCGGTCGAGTCTCCCGGCAAGATGGAGAGTGCCTTTGTCAGGGTGGTCAATGAGATCGATCACGGTCGTGTGTTCGGGATCCGTCGTCGCGCTCAAGATACCGGCCGGCTTGTGAAGGGCCATGTAGAGTGGAGTGATCGCGGCCTGGAGCTGTTTCCCGGGTGCCGCCACTTCCTGAAATCGAGTGATCTCCATCCGCAGGTCGGTCGTCACGGAGCCGTCGACCTGGAACTCACCCGAAGCAATTCGCAGCCGGGAATCGCGTTCGCTGATTTGGAGCCGTTTCGCTATGTAGTGGTCGAGACGCAAGAGGAGGAAGGGTTGTTTCTATCAGACGGTGACGCAACAAAGGTTTCAAACACGGGATCGGTGCGCTACGCAAGACCTTAGCATTTCTCCGGAGGAGTTCAGTAGGTCTGTCTGGATGATCCAAATCGAATCCGGATCGAAGAGGTTCCCGGAAACCCAATTGGCGCGATTCAAGCTCTTGCGAAACCGGGGGGGACACGGGACACTTTCGTGCGGTGCTTCCATCACCCGGGCCGCGCCCCGGAACGTACTCCCATGAAAGAACGAACCTCTCCTACCGATCGTCGCGATTTTCTGCAACAGTCTCTACTCGGCACTGCAGGTGCCGGAATCGCGATCGCATCCTCTGCCCACGTTACCGCCGCAGAGATCCCCGATGCTGCGGAACCGGAAATCACCCAGGAAGTCGATGTGCTTGTCGTCGGTGGCGGAACGGCCGGCATCATTGCCGCGATCCAGGCGGGCCGGTCGGGGGCCAAAACCCTCCTGATCGAGAGAAACGCCCAGCTCGGTGGAACGACGACCACCGGCGGGGTCGCTTTTCCAGGTCTCTTCGATGCCTGGGGCAAACAGGTCATTGCCGGGATCGGATGGGAGTTGGTCAAAGAGTGTGTCGAGCTGGACGGCGGCAAGCTACCCAATTTCGCCAAGGTGCCCCAGCGCCATTGGATGAATCAGGTTCATATCAATCAGTTTCTCTACGCCCTCCTCGCCGAGGAAAAATGCGCCGAAGCGGGCGTGCAGATCGCCTGCTACGAATTCCCCGGATCCCTCACCGCCACCGGGAGTGGATGGCAGGTCGACTGTGTCGGCTTCGGGACGAGACGCCGCGTTCTCTGCCAACAGATCATCGACTGCACCGGCGGCGCGGAAGTCGCAGGAATGGCCGGGTTCGAGCGGCTTCACGAAGATGAACGGCAGCCCGGATCCTATCTTTTCAAACTGGGGAAACCTCATGAACCGGCAGCGACTCAGCTCCATCGACTCTATGTGCATGGAGCCGACTCCACCAACTCCCGCACCGTGACGGAGGCCAACCTGACCGGACGCAAAGCCATTCTCGCCAAATTGCGGAAGGACAAACAGCGTCTCATGCACCTGCAGCCGGAGACCGGATTTCGCGAGAGTTTCCGCATTGTCGGGGAAACGATGATCACGGTGAACGACTACACCTCCGGTCGACTCTTTGAGGACGCGATCAGCAACGCCTTCTATCCGGTTGATCTTCACACCAAAAGCGGGGTGAAACCCAAGCCGCTCAAGCCGGGCACGGTGCCAACCATTCCCCTTCGCGCTCTCGTTCCGAAAGGCAGTCGAAACATCCTTGTGGCGGGGCGTTGTCTCAGCAGCGACCGGCTCGCCAATTCCGGGCTTCGGGTGCAGGCCTCCTGCATGGGCATGGGCCAGGCAGCAGGCGTGGCAGCGGCGCTGGCCGCAAAGAGCGGGACCACTCCCCTTGAGGTGCCGCTCGCAGAAATTCGCCAAACCCTTCGTGATCACGGGCAGATTGTCCCGGGAAAAGCCTGAACACTACCGCCACGTGAAGAAACCCAACCTCGGCAGTCTCCGGCGCAGATTTACTTCCCTCTTCACAGGGTTGACCTTCCTCGTGCTCGCGGTCACAGGCGTGCTGGCTTTCCTGCGTCCGTTTTCCCTTTCCCTGGTCGGGCTGCATGCGCTCGTGGGATTTCTTTTCATCGTCCTGGTGGGACTGCACGTGACCAACAACCGGCGTCCGCTCAAGGGCTACCTGCACAGTCGCTCGTTGTGGGTCACCTTGACCCTGACGGTTTTGATCGCAGTCGTGATCTGGCAACGCCCCGCCCCGGTCCGTGCGCTGATGGGCCTGAGCGCCAATCTTGGCCCGGCCCAGGAACGCTTTGAAATGAGCGAAGGGGAGATGGTCTTTCAATACGCTCCCGATCCGTCCTACCGGATGCAGCTGACGATCAAGACCGGTCCGGCCTACAACATCGCGACTCCTCCCCGCGTTGCGATCTGGCTTGAGAACCAGGGGGCCTACCACATCAAGACGCTGCTTGTTCCGGAAGCCTCCGCGGCTGGGACTCTACCCTACTGGTCGTTCAAGAGAGAAGGCTGGGAGAAGGCAAAACGCGAGGCGGAAGAGGAGGCCAATATCGACGCCGTCTCAGCCGCGACGCCCAACGGTTCCTTTGATCCCGCCGATTACATCCTGCCCGCCGATCCGGACAACCCCATGCCCTACCGGCTTCTGATCGAAATCGATCAAACAGGAGACTCCCACGGATCCGTCGAAGATCAGGCGTCGCTGGTCTACTCCGTGGAAATTGACAACGCCTCCCCCCAAACCTTTCAACTGCTCGATTTGGTCGGGTATCCGCAGCAGGAAGAAGATCGCGATGGCAAAGAGGCCTGGGCTCTCTACTACGTCGATGAGGGATTCGGCTCCGCCCTCGATTTGATCGACAGCGCTCTCCTGACCATTGATCGAAGCGAGTAGTCCTGAGTTCCGCTGGTCCGACCCTACCGCTTCCCACTCGTCGACGTCTCCGATATAGTTTCGAAGACCCGATCCGCAAAGTCCGCCACCCTCATCGTTATAGTTGGGTCTCTGCGCCTTTCGCAAGGCCCGCTTCGCGTCGTCAAATCCCCGGTTCAGGAGCTCGGACTCGGAGGTGCTGAGTCTTACGCCTTCCGGTAACTCAGTGCGACAGGAAGGGCAGTTTTTTCCTCCGCAATGGGTGGATCAAACGCGTAGAGTGCGGGTCGCTGCCGGGCCACTAATCTTGTCGGCCATCTTGTCAGCGCCGTGGTTACTGAATGTCAGGATCCCCGGTCATTTTCGCTGAAAGCGCCAACGCATCGTCTCCGATCAGGATTCCGGAAAATTGCATCGAATAGGAGTTGCCGCCCTCTCTCCCGATTGAGATTCGTGCCGACTGGTTTTCTCTGGTGATTACCGTGGGTGACGTAAGCGTATCTAAACCCCCGTCCGGATGGAGCATCGAAGTTTCTGACTTGAAAATGAGTACTATCTCTCCTGAATCCGAAATCATGGATTGAGGGGTGAGAAATGTATAGGCGACTCTACCATCATCATAAACAAGAACATCACACAGCACGGATTGCCCCAGGCGAACGACCTCCGTCGTCGTCCTCTTGTCTTCAACAGGCCCGAACAACTCCTCCAGTTCCCGTAGCTCGTCTGCACTCAGGTCTACGTCTTCCACGACAATCAACCCATCTCCCTTTTCTGGATGCTGATTACCCGGCGGGGAAATATTCCGGGGCTGAAGCGATGGACTATCTCTCTCCGCTGGATGATCGCGGAGGAGGAACGCCAGGATCAGGGCCAAGGCAGCAACTGAAAGACCGGTCATGAGAGTCTTCTTATTCATTTTCAGCACAAACGGTGAAAGGCTGCTGGCAGCGCCACTTTGCCTTCAAGGTTCGGGATCCGATTGCCATGACGCTTCCGACTTGTGCCGGGTAGTCGGTTCGTAGCAACCGTTTGTTCGCTGTTGGTCATTATCTGTCCGCTTTATCCGCGCCTTGAGACATTCGCTCGAGGACCGAATTTACATATCGAATCGCCCTTTTTCATGGAGTATTTTGATACTGCGCAATCATGGACATCATAGCGCCTCTGAGACATGCCGCCAGATCCGGGGGGCGCAGGCTCGATCGGAGACTAGAGACCGGAAGCGACGAAATCAATCCACTCGGAGCGGGATCGGGTCAAAACCGACAAGCGGGACGCGCCCAACTCCACCGCACGGGTGAACTCAATGCAATTCAGATCCCCGAAGCCAGAGACGAAGCGGTGCGGAATCTTGATCGCTTCATCATTAGAAATACTTGCGGCCCCGTGACGGCGTAGTGATTTAGCCTCCACCGCGCAGATGACATCGCTCTGCATTTACCCGAGACTGCTCTGGTGAGTTTCACGGAGCCCAACTGAATCAAAAGTCGATGCTCGCCCTGAGCCCCCCAAGCCAACCGCTTGGAAAGTTTCTTTGAACGGGATCGATCCATTGTATTCCCGCGGAAAGATGAAACCATGGCGTAACCGCGAGGTTGTAGAAGGCTTCGATGCCGCTCTCAGGTTTCAGATTCACAAGTGGAACGGCGCCAATGCGCAGGGCATCACTGAAGTTGTAGTGATAATAGCCGATACCAAACACGTCGTCAGGGCGGTTGGGAACAATCCCGTAAGCAGCGATTCCTCCAACGACCGAAGACTGGATCGGGTTGGGATTACCGTCCGCTATGGCTGCTCTGGCGTAGAATCCAAGACCCTTGCCTCGATGGTCCGGCGACTCCCAGAAGAGGTGTGAACCGCTCAGGGCGACATTATAGGAACCCTCCCTGGTTCCCGCGACGAGCCCGGGAGGCAGCAGCAAGTCGCGGAGGTCCACCCCTTCCTGGGTGGAATAGGTTCCGGTGATACCGAGGCTGCTGGCACGATCAAAGATCCTGCCCGCCCAGGTAACTCCAAGTGAAAGATTCACCCCTTCCTCAAAGAGACCCGATAGTCCATAGTCGTCAGTCCAGTCGTTTGGGTCAAACACCATGAATGTGAATGTAAATGCGTCCACACGATGATTGTAAATTGCTCCTACAAAAACAGGGGGAACGACGCCGCTGGGAGGAGCGGTAAAGGCGATATTTGAAAAGCGATCACGGCCCCAACCTCCAAAAAATGGGTCGTTAGCCATCAAGTCAAGAGCGTTGATTTTTCCGAGCATCAGCGAGCCTTGATCCCCGATCCTGTGAGAATAGTAGATCGACGACGCGACCAGTTGGTCGGGACCACTGATCGGCACAGTCGCGGAGGAGTTTGGAGGCCAGAGCCCTCCTGATCGCGGGAACGGTCTCCGGGGAGATTCGCCATGCTTGGATTCCAGATGGAAGTGAAAGTTGCCGTCATCCCATAACCCGAGTTTGCCCGTATCGGCACGAACAAACATGTCGACGCGGTGCCCCCAGTCGAATGTCTTGTCCCTGACCCCGCCTTCGAAGACCCCGGCGTAAACAGACGTGAAAGAAAGATCCCACGTAATGCCCTTCTCTCCGAGCGTTGAGCGTAGCCTTCCCCAATCGCCAAGCAGGGTGTCCCGCGTAAACAGCGAGTCGTCCGACAAGGCTTCCACCTCAAGGGGCACTTTGTCATCGAGTCTAAGCGGTTCACTTGCTTGCAAGAAACTCGCGCTACAAACTATTACGGAAAAGACTTCGAGAGCCGCGAAGGCTCTCAAATCGCAGCGAAATACTGGATGCGGATGGATTCCATTCATAGACGGCCTTTAACTCCTGTAGATCTGCTTCCCGTCCATCCATGTCTCCAGAACCTTGATTTCTTTGATCGAGTCAGGTGAAACTTTGCGGGGGTCCTTCTCGAGAATCACCATGTCAGCGAGTTTGCCCACCTCGAGACTGCCCACTTCGTGTTCGGAATAGAGTTGCCACGCCGCTTCAGAAGTCACTGCGCGAATGGCTGATTCGACCGAGATTCTCTCCTCCGGCGCGAGCACGTAGTCGGGTTCCTTCCAGGTTCTGCGAGTCACAGCCATCTCGATCATATGGAGAGGAACGGGGTCGGTAACCATGAAATCGGAATGGAGAGTAAAACCGACGCCGGCCTTCTCCGCACTTGAGCAGCGATCGAGCAACTTCGCCTTCTCTTGGCCGAAGACCTCGTCCCGCATCGCCACACCCCAGTAGTGCACGTGCCCGATGAGAAAGCTGGCGGACACCTTGAGTTCCTTCATCCGCTCGATCTGCTCGTCGTGCAGGATCGAGCAGTGCTCGATGCGCACCCGCACCTTTTCCATGTCGACGCCGGCGTCGCGCACGGCTTCGCAGGCGGCGAGCACGTTGTCGATCGCCGCATCCCCGTTACCATGGATGGCCAGCTGCCAGCCCTTGGTAGCACGATCCACCGCCACCTCCTTCAGTTCCTCCGCCGACATGTAGGCCAGTCCGCAGCTGTCGCTGTCGAGATACGGCTCGCGCTGTAGTCCGGTGAATCCCTGGTTGGACCCGTCAGCCACCAGCTTGTAGCCGGCGATGCGCGCCATAGCGTCACCTGCGTTCGGCTTGACGCCCGCCTTGTCCCAGGCCTCCGAACCAATGGTGTAGAACGGATAGGCCCGGATGCGGGCGGGAAGATTGCCGGAGCGAGCCGCTCCGAACATCACGTCGATATCGGCCGGGCTCTGGGACAAGCCACCGAGAGCGAGCTCGCTCACCGTGGTCAGACCGTGTTTGGTCCACTTGCCCAGGAGTCCCAGCAGAGCATCAGACGGATCGGCCTCAGCGAGGGCGGGATACTTTCCGAGGACCTGAAGAAAAGCAATGCTGTTCTTCATGATTCCGTTGAGCTTGCCATTCTCGTCCCGGACGAATTCAGCACCCGGGGGATTCTCGACATCCTCCGGTATTCCTGCCACCTGGAAGGCCTTGGAGTTGGCGTAGGCAAGATGACCCGACGCGTTGAAGACAAAGATCGGGTGGTCGGTCGATACCGGATCGAGTTCCTCGAAGGTCAGGGCATCCGGCCCCTCTTGAACCGCCGGATCGAAATTGCGGACCACGATCCACTCCCCTGGAGCTTTGCTGGCGGCGATGGCCTTAAGCTGGTCAAGCACCTCGGCAATAGTTCCGAATCTGGCCATGCCTACGTACTCCATCACGCTGTCAACCACCGAGCCGGCGACCACGTGCGTGTGAGCATCGATGAAGCCCGGCAGCAGCACCCTGCCCCCGAGGTCCACCCACCTTGGCGTCGGCACCGGCCGCCTTGCGCACCTCGGCATCCGTGCCAACGGCCACGACTTGGTTCCCGCTGATCGCGATCGCCTCCGCTTCGGAGAATTTCTCGTCAACAGTCAGGATCGTTCCTCCAGTGAACACCGTTGTTTGCGTGTCGGATTCTCCGGAGCATCCAGCACTGGAGAGCAACGCGGCCGCACCCGCCGTGGCCAGGCTGCCCTTGACAAAAGCGCGCCGATTCGTCATCGCCGGAGCGAGGAATGAAGCGATGTCGGTCGAATCCCCTTGGGCGCGGGACTGCATCGCGTTGACCTGCCGGTTATTCTTGAAAATCCGGCCGAATTCCGGACTACAGCAAGCGCAGCCATAAATCTCATTCTTCATATTTCTTTCTTTGGTTACTGTTTTATTGAGGCCATAACATTGATCCCGACAAGGCACCAAGTGGAATCACGATTAGCCGGGCGTTTGCGTGGTTAGCGAAAGTTCGAAGCATGGGCGCCTGATTCGATTGAAGGCTAAGGTTTCGAATTACGACAGTCAATCAACTCTCGGCATGATCGGGCTTTTCCCTCGCCGTTTTCCATGAAAATGGCAGGCAAGAATTTAAGTCAAAATTTCAATTTTGGTGATTCTGTTTCGGTTTGTGTCAGGGGAAATGACCGAGCATCTTATCAGGACAGAGCAGGAGCTCTATCCTCCCTTTGCGCCTCCGCGCCCCGGCGTGAGATCGTTGGCCCACCGCCCGGAACTCTGAATGTTGAAAGTTCCACCCCTCCCCCATCAAACAGAATCGAGCCGGTTACCTAACCCTCTTTGCTTTCGTCCACAAAAACCGGCTTCTTCCAGATCGGGACGGTTTCCTTGATTCGTCTCAGGTACTCGCGGCTGATCTCGAACCCTTCCGCACTGTGGGCGGTCTGGACGCGGATGAGAATGGACGCTTCGCCCGCCGCGACGTAGCCGACCTTGTGATGCACGAGAGCGAGGTGATCGGGATACGCCTCCGCCATCGCGGCCCCGATTTTCTCCAACTCGTTCAGGGCCATCTCCTGATAAAAACTGTAGTCGATCCCCGAAATCTCGCGGCCATCTTCGCGATCGCGAACGACTCCGTGAAATCGCAGGTCGGCGCCGTGGCAGGTCGACGGGTCCATTCGCGCCTCCACCGAAGCGATCGATTCTTCGGAGAGGGAAGCAGTGAAATTCAGGGTTTCCATGAACGGATTGTATACAGCGGAGTGAAATGAGCGCTTGCGATTACTCAATCGTGAGTAGGCTTGGAGCACAACAAGAGAAGAACACAAAAGATGAGCAAAAGCGATTTTGGATTGATTGGCCTCGCCGTGATGGGGCAGAACCTGGTGCTGAATGTCGAGAGCCGCGGTTTCCGCGTTTCGGTCTACAACCGGACCACGGAGACGATGAAGAATTTCATCGAGGAAAACCCCGACAAGAATCTCTACGGCGCCGAAACGCTCGAAGACTTCATCGACAGCCTCGAACGTCCCCGCAAGGTCATGATTCTCGTGAAGTCGACCGCCGGCGGAGACCCCAATGATCGCGATGCGGTCGACAAGGTCATCGAAAGCCTTGTCCCATTGCTCGACGAAGGAGATCTCATCATCGACGGGGGAAACACCTACTTCATCCACACCGAGCGTCGTTCCAAAGATCTCGGCGAAAAGGGCCTGCTCTTCATCGGGTCCGGCGTTTCCGGCGGAGAAGAGGGAGCCCGCAAGGGACCGGCCATCATGCCCGGTGGTCCGACCAGCTCGTGGGAAATCATTCAGCCGATCTTCGAGGCCATCAGTGCCAAGGTCGACGGAGTTCCCTGTGTCACTCACATCGGAACCGGCGGTGCCGGCCACTATGTGAAGATGGTGCACAACGGCATCGAGTACGGCGACATGCAGCTGATCTGCGAAGCCTACGAGATTTTCAAGCGCGCCGGCATTTCCAACGATGAGATGGCGGAGATTTTCACGAAGTGGAACGAGGGACCGCTCGAGTCGTTCCTCATTGAGATCACGAGCAAGATTTTCGAAGAGAAAGATCCGGGGACTGGAAAGCACCTCATCGATCTGATCGTCGACAAGGCCGGTCAAAAGGGAACGGGACGCTGGACCGTGATGAACAGCGCCGCCAATGCCGTAGTGATTTCCACGATCAACGCCGCTGTCGAAGCCCGCATTCTTTCCTCCAAGAAAGACGAGCGTCTCGCCGCGGCACCGATTCTCAACGGACCCGATCCCGCAGTCGAGATGGACAAGGAAGAGCTCGTCCAGAAGGTGCACGATGCGCTCTACGCTTCGAAAATCATTTCCTACGCGCAGGGCCTCGATCTCATCAAGACGGTGAGCGAAGTGCATGAGTGGGGCGTCAATCTCGGCTCCACCGCCCGCATCTGGCGCGGCGGCTGCATCATTCGGGCGCGTTTCCTCAATGACATCACGAGCGCCTACGAGCGGAATCCGGATCTCACGAACCTGATGCTCGATGATTTCTTCACTGAGATTCTCAATTCGAACCAGCAAGCCTGGCGCGAGGTGGTGTCTCTCGGCGTCATGAACGGAATTCCGATTCCGGCCTTCAGTGCCTCCCTGAGCTACTACGACAGCTATCGTTCGGAGGTTCTTCCTGCGAACCTGCTTCAGGCCCAGCGCGATTTCTTCGGAGCGCACACCTACGAGCGGACCGACAAGCCGGCCGGCGAGTGGTTCCACACGCAGTGGCCCGAGCTGATCGAGGGGTAGGCCCGTTCCGTCCGCCAGGAAAGTCTGACGACTTCCTCTACGGGGGAGGCGCAACCGATCGCGCCCACCCGTTTCCTGTCAAATTCCGGAGAGACTACGGGATCAAGCTATGGTCAGAAGCCTGAACTTCTGGTACCTCCTCCTAACCATATGACATTTCGCCGCGCCGCTTTTCCCGTTCTCGTTCTTCTCATCCTGGGAGCGGGATTGGGCCTTTCCCAAAACAAGAAGGGGAAAAAGGAGAAGTCCTATCCGAAAAAGGAATTCTACTCCGGTGAGCCGATCAAAGCGCTCATCGTCACCGGGGGCTGTTGTCACAACTATCTCTACCAGACTTTTGCGCTGGGATCCGGCGTCCAGAAGGTCGCCAATGTCGATTTCGAGGTCGTCAACGTCGGCGGACGCGGAACTGCGGCGATGATCGACCTCTACAACAATCCGGACTGGGCAGATCCCTACGACGTCGTCATTCATAACGAGTGCTTCGCCAATACGGCCGAGCCGGAATACATCCGCCGCATCACGGAAGCCCATCGCGAGGGAACTCCGGCCGTCGTCGTCCACTGTGCGATGCACTCCTACCGCGCGGCGGAAATCGACGACTGGCGCGAATTTCTCGGGGTCACGAGTCGGAAACACGATCACCAGTCCAACTATCCGGTTAAGGTGGTCGCTCCGGAGCATCCCGTCATGAAAGGATTTCCGACAGACTGGGTCACCCCGAAAGACGAACTCTACATCATTGAAAAAGTCTGGCCCAACGCGACACCGCTCGCAACTTCCGTCAGCGAAAAGGATGGCAAAGCTCACCCTGTCATCTGGGCCAATCAGTTTGGAAAAGCACGCATCATCGGGACGACCTACGGGCACACCGATGAAACGTTCGGCGACGATGTCTTCATCCACCTGCTCGCCCGCTCTATCATCTGGGCGTCCGGAAAAGGAGAAACGGCCGCAGCCGCCGTCGAATAAAGATTTGTTTGGTTCAGAGCCGGGGAGGTTGGGGATTGCGAACCCCCGGCCTCCCCGGAATCTGTTTGAGGAGGAATCTCTACAGCAGCTCTTCCCCTGCCTTCTCCCGCGCGGGTGCGTTCGTCTTCTTCACCTCGGGGGCAGACTGGGGTGTCAGCACTTCGAGATTATCGAGCTTCATTTTTTCGAGGTATTTCTGCGCTTCTTCCGGAAGAGCCTCCGTTCCCGCCTTGGGATCGAAGTCCCCTTCATGAATCAAATTCTCCTTCGCATCACGAATCTCAATGCGGTGTTCTCCGTCTTTCTCCGTGATCGTCACTTCCCCTTCCTGGTTGTCGATCTTGAGAATGCCCTTCGAGCCTAACACGGTCACCGGAAATCCGGGTTGGACGGAGACGGCGGGGGGACGGCCGTCCACCTTGAGATCTTTCGGATTCGGACTTTTCACTCCCTCCTTCGAGAAATCCTCGTCTTTCATCTGAAACCAGTTTTTCCGGAGCTGATCCTGTTGCTCCTTCATGTGCTCCCGCCACTTTTCGGAATCGTGTGGATTCAAGCCGGGAATCGAATAGCCCCGTTGGCCCGGCATCATTCGATGATGCCCCTGCGGTGCGAAAAACTTCTCCTCTTTCCCGCCAAGGGTCACCGTGACCACCTTTTCCGCTCCTTTGCGGATCAAAGTGAGGTCCACTTTGTCGCCACTCTTTTTGGTGCGGACGAGGAGTGAAAGATGCTCCGGGGAAATGAGCATCTGATCCTCGAACTTCACGAGAATGTCGTGCCTGCGAAGACCGGCTTCCACCGCAGGAGAGTCAGGAAGCGCTTCGTGAATCTGGATGCCAAATCCCTCCTCCAACTCCAGGTGCTCATGCAGCGAGGGCGCGACCGGCGAGGTGGCCACTCCAAGAAAAGTACGGGACGGCCCCTTCGGTGCGACTCTCTCTCCGGCCTCGGGTCTCGCGTGAGGAACGTGCGGTTTTGCCTCGCGCTTTTTTTGTTCGCCGAGCGCCACTTTCCGTGGTCGTTCCTTTTTCTCCACTTTGTTTTCCTTTTTCTCCGCGGACTTATCCGGCTCGGCAAAAGAGATCGCCGGGAAAATGATTACCGCGACAAGGAGGCGCAGGAGAATGGAATGAGGGGTGGTTTTCATCAGAGTAGGGGGTCAGTCTGTTTGTAGAGGAACGATGATTTCTTCGTTCCTCGGTTGGAAAAATCGGATGTTGGTTCCCGTATTCGGATCGTGCCAGTGGTAGGCGTCCTCGTATTCAACCGTGAGGCGCTCGCGCGGACCCTGCTCGGTTTCGATCACGCCGCCGGAAGCCGCATTCACCAGGTAGCCCTGGGCGGAGACCGGCACGAAGTTGTCGGCGGAAGGGCCATCGACCGGAAGAGCGACCTCTTTCATTCCATTCTCCGCAACTTCGGTCGCTTTCCGAAGCTCCGGTCCGAAACGGAAGGAGGCGTAGGCCGCCATCGCGACGACACAGGCGATCGTCAGGGGGATGACCCGTCGCCATTGCGGGCGCGTCGGATCGTAGGACGTCTCCGCAGCCGTGAGCTGGTAGTCACGATGCAGGGTATCGAGAAACCGGACGTCCATGGCGTCGGGCTTCAGATTTTGCAGCAGCGACTCCAGTTCTTTGTCGCTTTCCGGAAGTTCCGGCTCGTTCGTGTTCTCGCTCATCTTTTTCGATAGAGCGAAAACCGGTTGGGATTTTGTTTAAAAATCTCAAAGGCCCTTGGAGGCCGCAAATCGTTTCTGCCACTTGGTAATCTGACGACCCACATTGGCGGGGGAGGGAGCGCCCACTGCCTTTCGCGCTTTGAGCGCGGTCTGGATATCGAGAACACGATAGACATCGCCCTCGAATTTCTTCGAATACTGTTGGTATTCGTCGAGTCCGAACTCCGCAAATCCCCGCTTCTCGGTGATACTGTGCGCGGTCAACTTTCCGATAATCTCGTGCGCGTCACGAAACGGTACGCCTTTCAGAACCAGGTAGTCGGCCAGATCAGTCGCGAGCAGAAAGGGATCGCTCGTCGCACTGAGGGTCCGTTCCTCTTTGATCTTCGCGACTGCCATCATTTCGGCAAAGACCTCGAGAGCGAGCTTGATTTGATCGACCGAATCAAAGAGCGGCTCTTTGTCCTCCTGCAGGTCCCGGTTGTAGGTCATGGGCAAACCCTTGATCGTCGTCAGAAGGGTCATCAGGTTTCCAATGAGGCGACCGGTCTTTCCACGGGTCAGCTCAGCTACGTCCGGATTCTTTTTCTGCGGCATCAGACTCGAACCGGTCGTGTGCGCGTCGCTCAACTCGATGAATCCGAATTCCGCCGAAGCCCAGAGAATCACATCCTCGCTCAGGCGGGAAAGGTGCACTCCGATCATGGAAATATCGAAAAGCAACTCGGCCACGAAATCCCGATCGCTGATCGCATCCATGCTGTTTTGCGTGATCGCAGGAAAGTCGAGCTTCTGCGCGACGAGATTCCGGTTCAGGGGAATCGTCGAACCCGCCAGCGCGCCGGATCCGAGTGGCATCACATTGATCCGCTTAAAACCGTCCCGGATCCGCTCTTTGTCCCTTTCCAGCATCTCCAGGTAGGCGAGCAGATGATGAGCAAAAAGAACCGGCTGGCCACGCTGCAGGTGGGTGTAGCCAGGAACAACCGCGTCAGGATGATTCACCGCCAAGGTGAGGAGAGCACTCTGCATATCCTCGAGACGACCGAAGATGGCTCTCGATTCCGCCCGGCAATAGAGCCGCACATCGAGAGCGACCTGATCGTTCCGGCTTCTCGCAGTGTGGAGCTTGGCTCCCGGTGCACCGATCTTCTCGGTCAGCGCACTTTCGATATTCATGTGGATATCTTCGAGGCTGGTCTTGAAGCGAAACTGCCCGCCTTCAATCTCCTGTTTGATCTCTCGGAGACCGCGAACGATGGCCCGCTCTTCGGTCTTGTTGATGATACCGGCATCCTGAAGCGCCGCGGCATGGGCGATCGATCCTTCGATATCGTAGGCATAAAGCCGCCAATCGTAGGAGATCGATTCTCCGTAACGCTGCACCAGGTTCGATGTATCGGTCTGAAATCGTCCTTTCCACATAGTACTGCCTTCGCCGCGAGAGCCCGCTTTTTCAACCGCGATTTTTACCCCGGCTGCTTGCCTAGACGCATCTCGATGAGGTTTTCGCAAACACCGTCACTTCGCAATTTGTCGCAGCAGGCTTCGATCCGCATCGATTTGGAGGAGGGCCGGAAACCCAGGCGTCTCGTGATGCAGTCCACGAGGAGGGCGACATTGTCATCCTCAAATTCGATCACTTTTCCGCAATCCACACAGATGAGGTGATTGTGGTTCGGGGAATCGAGAAAGTTCGGATCGTAGACCCGCTCGTCTTTTCCGAGATCGATTTCGCGGAGCAATCCGCATTCCTCGAGCAGGGAAATGGTCCGGTAGAGCGTCGCCCGGGACGTTTTGGGATCGATCTTTCTCGATTTTTTGAGAAGCTCTTCCGCCGTGAAATGGTCGTCGCTCGCGAATGCGGCTTCGACGATCACATCGCGCTGATTCGTCCGGCGCATACCGCGACCGCGAATAAATTCATCGAAGCGTTCTTTGATTTCAGCGTTCATGTTCTGTCACAGGCGAAAAAGAAAGAGTCGAATCGGCCAATTTCCTGCTTTCCTCCCTGCTATCACTACCAGATATTTTCCCGATATGTCCACCTTCCGCGAGTCCTTTCTTCAGTTCGAACCCATTTACCAAACTCGCGTTTGGGGCGGGAGGACATTGGAAGAGCGATTTCATCGCCCCCTTCCGAATCCGGATTCCCCCTTTGGAGAATCCTGGGACATTTCGGCCCGGGAAGAAGCCGACACTATGGTCGTGTCCGGCGCGCTCTCCGGCAAAACACTTCGGGAACTCTGGAACGATCCGGATCAGAAGGCATCCATCTTTGGACCGGAGGCACCTTCCGGAGAGCGATTTCCCCTCCTCTGCAAAATTCTCGATGCGAGGGACAAACTCAGTGTGCAGGTGCATCCCCCCGCGAGTGTCGCGGAGGAACTGGGGGGAGAACCAAAAACGGAAGTCTGGTACATCGCCCATGCAGATCCGGGCGCGGAACTGTATGTCGGCGTAAGAAAGGACGTGACCGAAGCGGTCTTTCGCGAAGCCCTCGAAAACGGCACCGTGGAAGAATACATTCACTCGATTCCCGTGAAGACGGGCGATCACATTTTCATTCCGAGCGGACGCCTCCATGCGATCGGGGCCGGACTTCTCATTTACGAGATCCAGCAAAACTCCGACACGACCTACCGTGTCTTCGACTGGAACCGCCTCGGAATGAGCGGCGAACCACGGGACCTGCACATCGAGGAATCGCTTCGCTGCATCGACTTTGACGATGTCGAACCGGAAACGGATCAGGCGGACGGAGCGCTCCTCTGCGAGTGCGAACACTTTCGGCTGGAGCGCCATTCCGTCGGAGACGCCGATAGTATCTTCTCCGCCACAGACGGTCGCTTCTCGATTCTGACCCTGATCAGCGGCGAACTCTCCGCGGGGGGAGCAAGCTGGTCCGAGGGCGATTTCCTGATCATTCCGGCCGGAGCCGAGAAGGAACTGCCGGTCGCTTCTTCCGGGGGCGCGGAGTTTCTCCTGACGACCTGGTAAGAATCACACGACGCTCACCCGGGTGAGGTCCTGCGTATCGATCATCCCGATGGGACATCCTTCCGCATCGACGACGACGAGATCGTCGATCCGGCTTTCCTCGAGCATTCGAAGAACTTCCCCGACGAGACGATCCGAGGCGACGTGAATTGGATTCCGGGTCATCAAGTCACCGACCGGCTGTTTTCCGATTTCTGGATTCCCGCTTTGAAATGCCCGGGCGAAGTCACCCTGGGTAAAGACACCGGCGAGTTTTCCCGCTTCGTCGATGACGACCACGGCGCCGGCGCGGGCCCCGGTCATTTTGGCGATCACATCGATGACCAGCTCCCCGGGAGTCACCGTGACGAAGTCGCTGCCCTTCCGCATGATATCTTCCGCCCGGAGCAAAAGGGCGCGGCCGAGCGAACCTCCGGGATGAAGTTCCGCGAAATGTTCTTTCGTAAATCCGCGGGACTCCAGCAAGACCATCGCCAGCGCATCCCCGATCACCAGCGTGTTGGTGGTGCTCGAAGTCGGGGCCAGGTTGAGCGGGCAGGCTTCCCGTTGCACATTGATGTCGAGAACGCAGTCCGCCGCCCTGCCCAGGGTCGATTCGGGCTTTCCGGTGATCGCGATCAACTGAACCTGGCGCCGCTTCAAATGGGGAATAAGCGCGAGCAATTCCTCGGTCTCGCCGGAATAACTCAATGCGATGACGCTGTCACCCGCATTCACCAGGCCGAGATCCCCATGAATCGCGTCCTGGCAGTTCAAGACCGATGCGGGAGCGCCGGTCGAATTAAAGGTCGCCGCCAACTTGCTGCCGACGTTTCCCGACTTCCCGACCCCGACGATGGCAATGCGGGCTCCGCTTTCGATCGTTTGTTGGAGCGTATCGACCGCGAGCGCGAACGAATCATCGATCCGCTCGACAAGGCGGTTCAATTCTTCGATCTCCAGCGAGATGACACGGCGGGCTTTTTCGAGGGGATCCATTTTCAGGTCGTGGAGGATACCGTCGGACCCCTCGCGAGCCAAATGGAATGTTCAGAAGCTGATCGCGACTCCTGTAGCCGGTCTCTCCGAGACCGGGGGACGCGATCTCCGACAAAACGCCGACTTCTAAAACATTTCCATCTGCAATCCGCCGGCCTTTTCCACCGGCTTGAACCGCACCCCGGCACCGATGAGGCGGACCGATTTCCCGTCTCCCCGGGTCCAGGCTTCGGCAAGAAGCTCCCGAATGACATCGGGCTCCACCTTTTCCGCGGCGCGTTGCGCGGTCGTGCTCTGGAAATCTTCAAATTTCACTTTCACGACACACTCCCGAATCTCCCGATCGTCGACTCGCCCGGTTAGATCATCCTGCAACTCCAGGATGAGCTCGTCCAACTTTTGCAAACCTTCGTCGAGCGAGGTCACGTTTTCGCGAAAGGTGCGCTCGTTGCTGAGCGACTTTCTCTCCCGATGGGGATTGACGGGCCGGTCATCAATTCCCCGGCAGAGCCGGAAAAGAGAACTGCCCAGTTTTCCAAAGCGCTGCACCAGCTCCACCTCGGTCTTGTCCCGCAAGTCGCCGCAGGTATCGATCCCCGCATCGTGCAGGCGCGCTGCGGTTCGCTTGCCCACGCCCCAGATTTTCTTCACGGGAAGCTGCAGGAGAAATTCATCGAGTGCTTCCTCCGTCACCTCGAACTGTCCATCCGGCTTATTCCAATCGCTCGCGATCTTGGCGAGAAACTTGTTCGAAGCGATTCCGGCGGAAGCAGTCAGGCCGGTTTCGAGGCGGATGCGCTGGCGAATTTCCCAGGCGATCGTAGACGCCTCGGAATCGAGATGAGAAAGATCGAGATAGGCTTCGTCAAGGGAAAGGGGCTCAATCAGATCGGTGAACTGCGAAAAGATCTCCCGAATTCTCGTCGATTCTTTCCGGTACAGTTCGAAACGAGTCGGCAGGAGAATCAAATCCGGGCACAGCTCCCTTGCTTTGAAAGAAGGCATTGCGGAGCGGCATCCATATTTCCGCGCCTCGTAGTTGCAGGTCGTCAAGACCCCGCGCCCGCTGCGGCCGCCAACCGCGACCGGCTTCCCGACCAGTTCCGGCTGCTCCCGGAGCTCGATCGCCGCGTAGAAGCAATCCATATCGACATGGATGATTTTCCGTTTTGGCTTCGCAGGCGTCATGCTGGATGCATGTTCGCTTGAATAGTTCTTTTGCGCAACGAATTTCCCTTTCCTCCCCGACGCGCGTATGGTTGAGGACATGCCCGACTACAGCGTCATCATTCCGGCCTTCAACGAGGAGGAGTTTCTCGCGGAAACCATCCTCGCCGCCCGCGAAGCCATGAACGCTTTGGATCGCGAGGGGGAACTGATCGTGGTCGACAACAACTCCACTGACAGCACGGCCGAAGTAGCTCGGAAGGCCGGAGCGGATCGAGTCGTTTTCGAAGCTCACAACCAGATTGCCAGGGCGAGAAATGCAGGAGCCGCCGCGACGACGACTCCCCTGCTCGTTTTCGTCGACGCCGACACCCGGATCAATCAAACCACGCTCTCCATCGCCCTCGACATGCTGGAAAGTGGCCAAGTCGCAGCAGGCGGAGCCCGGCTCGTGATGGATCAACCGGTCACACCGATGGTCGGCTGGCTCGTCGACAGCTGGAATCGAACCGCGGCGCTCTTTCGCTACGCCGCCGGAAGTTTTTTCTTTTGCCGGCGCGATGCCTTTGAAGCGGGAGGCGGCTTCGCCGAGGACGTTTACGCCGGAGAAGAGGTCTGGCTGGCCCGACGGATCAAAAAATGGGCGCGACCGAAAAAGCTCACGTTCCAGGTGATCGCCGACCCTCCGGTGGTGACCTCGGGTCGGAAATCGGATTGGTTTTCGACCTGGGACTTTGTCCGCCAACTCGCGATCCTTTTCCTGATTCCGGGAGCCACCAAAAGCAAACGCCTCTGTTCGATGTGGTATCACCGGCCACGGGAAAAAGGCGCGGAAACCTGATTTCTCCCGGCTCAGCGAAGCTGCGGCTTGGGCATCGTGAGCCGGAAGAGGACAAAATCGAAGTCCTCCTCCTCGACTGCTTCCAGCGGAAAGGTGTGATGCAAATTTTCTGCGGTCAGGTCCGAAAGAGTGAGGCGATTTCCTTTCTCTTTTCCGATCGCAACAATCTCCGCGGCCGAGTCGACCACGGCATGAACGCTGTCATACTCAAGCTGATCCTGCATCCCGGTGTGCTGCACCTGCGCGTTGCCCGAGTGAATTCCCACCTCAAGAAATACGGGCTTGTTCGTTTGCACGTTCCACTCGTTGAGAAGCTTCGCGAGGGCATTCTGCATTTCCAGGGCCGCCTCCACGGCATGCCGTTCCTGATGGAGATCGTCCCCGTTGCTGCCAAAGATCGCGATGAAACTTTCGTCCGAAGACTTCTCCAGGGAACCGCCATGCCTCAGGACGACATCGATCATGGTGGAAAAATATTCGTTCAGCAGAGCAAAGACACGCTCGCTTCCCAGCTTGGAGGACAACTGACGGAATCCACAAAGCTCTGCGACGAGCGCGGTGATTTTCCGCTCCGTCGTTTCGCTGATCTCCGATTCGGTCACCTTCGAATCAGCGGCCTGCGACCTCACGTAGTGCACCAGTGCACCTTTGAGCGACTCCCGTTCCTCGAGGCCCTCCACCATTTGGTTGATCGAAGTCGCCAACTCTCCAAACTCGTCGTTGGATTTCACCTCGATTCTCGATCCGAAATTTCCCCGCCCGATTTCGCGCACAAAGTCGCGCAGTTCGGTAAGCGGCTTCGTAATTTTTCCAGAAATCCAGGCCGCGAGAGCAGAGGCAAGAAGCAAGGCCGACAACATCGCGACCAGATCCCCGATGAGAAGCTGGCGCAACATGGTCTGGATACGCTGCGCCACTATATCAACGCCGACCAGGGCAACGGGCTCTCCCCCGGAATTCAAAACCGGGGCAAACGCCGACAGCCAGATTCCGAACGAATCCTGCGCATAGTGATCATCGACCGAAGGTTGATCCAGCGATGGCTTTTCTATTTCCTTTTCGAATTCCACCACATCTCCGAGGTAGGACCTTTCGTCCCCCTCCTCCTGCGCGTCGACTACATATTCCCACGTTCCATCCTCGAGGGGACGTATGATATAGATAAATCGAACCGGTAGCGCTCCCGTTGAATTGGCATCACGAACCGCACGGATTTTATCGCGAATCAAATTGTATTCCGGAGTCCCCTCCTGATCCGGAGATTTCAGACTTTCCACCAGATCCCCGTCCACCCGGGGAGCCGTGCTCGCCGCGATTGAATATACCTTTTCCTGAATCAACTCAAAGGTCAGACGATTCGCCTTGCGAAGGCTCAACCAGAGCAGGAGACCGCAACTGATTCCCACCAGCAGGATCAGCATCAATTGAAGTTTTTTACGAAAAGGCACGGGAGAGGGGGGAAGTTCAGGGATTCTAGGTCAGCTTTCAAGGAGCCGAAACCGAGAAAACCGGCGCTTTCAGGGGAGCAACCGATATGCCAATTCCGAGATCGGATGACCGTTTTCCAGGCCCTTTTCCTCATAGGGGGTGCGAATCCTATATTGTTGCCATGGTGAAGCACCTGTTTCCTGCCATCCCTTCGCTTCCGCCAACACCTTCCGGCAGTGATCTGCATACTCCTCTACATCGGTAGTGAGAAGAAATTCCCCACCGGGTTTCAGTATATTTTTCATCACCTCTACCATGCCCGGCTGGATCAGCCGTCGATGCCCACTACCCGGTTTCGGCCAGGGGTCCGGAAACTGAACGAAAATCGCATCGGCTATCTTTTCGTGAAGATGGTCGGAGAGAACCAGTCTCGCATCTCCCCGCATCAGCCTGACGTTGGAACATCCTGATTCGTGGACTTTCATCGTCGCAGCGGCGAGCCCGGGCCGATGCACCTCGATCCCGAGAACCCGGCAATCCGGACGTGCCTGCGCCAGGGAGACGAGGTGATTCCCCATCCCGAAACCGATCTCAATCAGGAGCGGTCCGTCACCGGAAAAGCACTCGTCGAGATCAATTCTCCGGCCATGTTCGAAGGTGATTCCGTATTCCGGCCACCACTCTTTCATGGCCCGCTTTTGTGCGCGCGTCACCTTACCCCGGTTGCGAAGATAGCTCGGGGCCCATCGAAGTTGGCCGTTCTGTTTCAGATTCGACATCGGGAAGTTCTATCGCGTAAGGTATCGCTATGCGAAACACCTCACACGTCAATAGCAAGAAGATCAAGGCCCTGTTGCTCGTGGCCACTTTGCTTCTCTCCCCCGCCTTCGGCGGAGCCGGCGACTGGCCCGAATTCCGGGGGACGGACCGAAACGCGGTTTGGGAAGCCGATGGCCTCGTTGAAAATTTTGAAGGAATGGCAAACCCGCTTCCCCGGGTCTGGTCCACCCCGGTCGGTGCAGGCTACAGCGGCCCGACGGTCTCGGGCGACAGCGTCTACCTCATGGATCGCGGCGCGCCCGGTGACGCGACCGAAGTCGAAAGAATCGTGTGCGTCGACCGCACCACGGGGAAACCGAAGTGGATCCACTCCTATCCCTGCGTCTACTCCGACGTCGGCTATGCGGTCGGCCCGCGCAGCAGCGTCACGATTCGCGATGGCAGGGCCTGGGCGCTGGGCATGATGGGCCATCTCCATTGTCTCGACGCCGCGAGCGGCCAGGTCATCTGGGCCAAAGATCTCGCGAAGGACTACAAGATCGATATGCCGATCTGGGGACTCACCGCCTCGCCTCTCGTCGAAGGGGGAACCCTCGTGGCCCAGATTTCCGCAGGGCCCGACGAAGCATGCGTTGTTGGTCTCGATCCCGCTACCGGCGCGGAAAAATGGAAACTCTTTTCCGACAAGGGATCCTATGTTTCCCCGGTCGTCATTGATCAGGCGGGCAAACGCGTCACGATCGTCTGGACAGGCGAACGGATCGCCGGAATCGATGCGGCCACGGGTACCCTCTACTGGGAAGTGCCGACCAAGCCGAACAAGATGCCGATCAATGTTCCCGGCCCCGCTTTCAATGCGGACCATACGAAGATGTTTCTCTCAGTTTTTTACGACGGATCCCGTCTCATCGAACTCGACCAGACGAATCCGGCCGCGAAGGAGTTGTGGCACCGGCAGGGTATCAACGAGAGAAAAACCGATGCGCTCCATTGCATGATCAGCCCGCCTTTTTTCCGGGGGGAGCACATTTTCGGCATAGACAGCTACGGTCAGCTTCGCTGCCTCGATCCTGAAAACGGGAATCGCATTTGGGAAAACCTCACCGCCCTGCCTCAAGAACGCTGGAGCACCGGCTTTACCGCTCAAAACGGAGAGAATACCTGGATCGTGAACGAACGCGGCGAAATCATGATTACCCGATTCACCCTGGAGGGATTTGAGGAAATCGATCGCGCCGCCCTGATTGAGCCCACGACCCCGCTCAAACAACGCCGCGAAGGAACCGTGATGTGGTCCTATCCTGCTTTCGCCGGAACCCAGGTGTTTGTCAGGAACGACCGGCAGTTGATTTGCGTGGAGCTGGGGAAGTGAGACCTCTTCGAAACCATCCCTAAGGCCAATCGCGCTCCGGGGATCGTCCCGCACATTTTCCCCGTTTGTCGTTCAAACGATCATTATCCTGCATAGAAATCGGGTCGACAGAGGCCTTTCCCCTGCTAGAGTAGCGGCCCCTTCCGGGAAAAACGGCTTGTGACTGAGTCGAACCGGAAGGGAAAGGAATGCCCCGGACTTTCCCGTTCGGAAAATGAATACGGAATGAAGATTTTTGCTCCCAAAGAAACCGATCCGATTGAAACCCGTGCCGCGCTCGATCCGGCAGCAGTCCAGAAACTAACCGACCTCGGTGCGGAGGTCATTGTGGAGGCTGGAATCGGCTCCCGTTGTGACCATCCGGACAAATCCTACGAAGAGGCGGGCGCTACGGTCACCTCCAATGGCGACGAAGCACTTGGTTCCGCCGATATCGTGACGCGCGTTCGCAAACCCTCCGACGAACAGGTTTCGAAACTGAAAGAAGGTGCGATCCACATCAGCTTTCTCGACCCCTTCAATGAGAAGGAACTTCTCGGAAAGTTCGCCGGCCAGAAGTCGACTGCGATCAGTCTCGAAATGGTTCCCAGGACGACGCTGGCCCAGAAGATGGACGCGATCAGCTCGCAGGCCAACCTCGCCGGCTACGTATCCGTGATCGTCGCGGCGAACCGGTTGAACGGAATTTTCCCCATGATGATGACTCCGGCGGGAACCATTTCCCCGGCAAAGGTCTTTGTCGTCGGGATCGGCGTTGCCGGACTCCAGGCCATCGCCACCGCGAAACGCCTCGGGGCACGGGTCACCGCCTTCGATGTTCGCGAAGAAGCTCTCGAGCAGGCCGAATCACTCGGCGCGAAGGCTCTTCGCATTGACCTCGGCGAGACCAGCGGAACCGATCAGGGCTACGCCAAAGAACTCACTCCTGAACAACTCGAGAAGCAGCGCCAGGCCCAGGCCAAGGTCTGCGCCCAGAGCGATGTCGTCATCACGACGGCGAAGGTCTTCGGTCGCAAGCCTCCGGTTCTCATCCAAAAGGACGTGGTCGATGCGATGCAGGCGGGCAGCGTCATCGTCGACCTCGCCGCTGAGACAGGCGGAAATGTCGAGGGCGTTACCCCCGGCGAAGAAACCGAAACCGAAAACGGCGTCAAGCTGGTCGGCCTTGCCAACTTCGAGGGGCAGGTCTCCAAGCACGCTTCGCAGGTTCTCGCCGCCAACTTCGCCAACATGATCGAACACTTCTGGGACGAGGAGGCCAAGGGCATCAAGATCGACCTCGAAGACGACATCCAGAAAGGCTGCGTCATCACCCACGACGGAGCCATCGTTCACGAGCGCTTCCAAGACTGACACTCAACCCTGTTTCGTCTCTGACCCAACCCTGTCAGACCGCCTTTTATCTTCCCACTTTTCACTTTACCCTTTTTCCATGGAACTCATTCTTCTCATCTTTGTTTTCGTCATGGCCGCCTTTCTCGGCTTTGAACTGATCCAGAAAGTCCCGAGCCAGTTGCACACGCCACTGATGTCCGGTTCGAACGCGATCTCCGGAATTACGATGGTCGGAGCGATCCTCGCCGCCGGTGCCATCGAAGGCTCACTTGGAAAATGGCTCGGCCTCGCCGCTCTCATTCTCGCCACGATCAACGTAGTCGGGGGTTACCTCGTGACCGACCGGATGCTCGGAATGTTCAAGAAGAGGGGCAAGTAGGAATAGGAACCACCTGACGCAACCAGCTCTAAGCCTAGAAGCACATGGAATCTCTCATCAACATCTCTTACATCGTCGCCTCGGTGCTGTTCATTTTCGGCATCAAGATGCTCGGCTCCGCCGACACCGCCCGCCGGGGAAACCAGCTTTCCTCCCTGGGAATGCTCATTGCCGTAGCCGTCACCCTGATGGCGAGCGGACTCAGTTACACCTGGATCATTGCCGGTCTTCTCATCGGTTCCGCCATTGGTGTCGTCGCTGCCAAGCGCGTCCAAATGACCGGCATGCCGGAGCTGGTCGCTCTTTTCAACGGATTCGGTGGTCTCGCTTCTCTCCTTGTGGGCTGGGCGGAATTCGCGAAAGAGGGCAACTTCGACCATTCGGAATATCCCGTTTTCACCGCCTGCGCCGTGGTGTTCGCCATCCTCGTTGGTGGAATCACCTTTACCGGCTCGATGATTGCCTACCTCAAGCTTTCCGGAAAAATGGGAGGCTCCGCTACCGTTTTCCCCGGACAGAAAGTCATCAATGCCCTGGTCTTCATCGCCCTCCTCGTCATGGGCGCAATTTTTGTCTCGACGGGAGCCGCCTGGGCGCTCTACGTGGTGATTGGACTGGCGCTCGCTCTCGGTATTCTCGGTGTTATCCCAATCGGTGGCGGCGACATGCCGGTCGTGATTTCTTTCCTCAACAGTTTCTCCGGGATCGCCGCTTCGGCTGCCGGCTTTGTGATTCTCAACAACGTGCTCATCGTGGCCGGTTGTTTGGTCGGCGCCTCCGGCATCATCCTCACCGTCATCATGTGTAAGGCGATGAATCGGACTCTCGGCAACGTGCTCTTCGGAGGCTTTGGTGCCACCAGCGGAAGCACCCAGGAAGTTGAAGGCGAAATGAAGCCGATTTCGACGGAGGACGCTTTCTACGTCCTCGAAGCCGCTGAATCCGTCATCTTCGTTCCCGGCTATGGAATGGCTGTCGCGCAGGCTCAGCATGCCGTCAAGGAGCTGGGAGAAATTCTCGAAAACAACGGAGCGGAAGTTCGTTTCGCGATTCACCCGGTCGCCGGTCGTATGCCCGGACACATGAACGTTCTCCTCGCCGAGGCCGACGTTCCCTATGAGCAGCTTTGCGAAATGGACGACGTCAATGCGATCATGGAAACCGTCGACGTTGCCATCGTGATTGGAGCGAACGACGTCGTCAACCCGGCCGCTGGCGACGACCCCAGCAGCCCGATCTACGGCATGCCTATCATCAATGTCCACCAGGCCCGCACCGTCTTCGCTCTCAAGCGCGGACAGGGCGCCGGTTTCTCCGGTTTGGTCAATACGCTCTTCTTCCGGGACAACACCCGTATGATCTACGGCGACGCGAAAGAAACGATGAACAACCTGGTCGGTCAGTTTAAAGACTGATCGGCGTTCCTGCGACGCGAACGGTTACCCTTGAGCGCTGGACGCTGGGCGTTCCAAGCCTTCGTCCTCCTGCAACCGCAACTGGCCGCAAGCAGCATCAATGTCGTGGCCCTTTTCCCGCCGGATCGTGGCGGTGATATTGGCATTGGAAAGAACCCGGAGAAAGGCATCCTGCGCGGGAATGTCGGGGCGTTTCCAGGGGAGCCCCTCCACCGTGTTGTAGGGAATCAGGTTCACCTTGGCGTGAAGCGACTTGACCCGCTTCGCCAGAATGGCGGCCTGCTCGACGCTGTCATTGACTCCCTCGATGAGAATGTACTCGAAGGTGATCATCTGCTTCTTGTGACGAAACCAGACCTCGAGCGCCTCAAAAAGCCGGTTGATGCTGTATTTCTTATTCACCGGCATGATCCGCTCCCGGACCCCGTCGGTGGCACCATGCAGCGAAATCGCGAGACGGATCTGCATCGGGATCGTCGCCAGCTTTTCGATCTGGGGAGCGAGTCCGCTCGTCGAAACGGTCATGTGACGGGCTCCCAGGTTCATGCCCCAGTCCGCATTGAGGATCGTCAGTGCCCTGGTCAAATTGGTAAGATTGGCGAGTGGCTCGCCCATTCCCATGAAGACGATGTTCCGGACCTTGTCACCGGTTTCGTGCTCGGCCGTCATCACCTGACTGACAATTTCCCCGGCACTGAGGTTTCGCGTAAATCCAGCCAGTCCGCTTGCGCAGAATTTGCAGTCGTAGGCACAGCCGACCTGGCTCGATACGCACAAGGTCAGGCGTCCGCTGCGTTCGCCGTCGAAATTCGCGTTGGCGGGAATCTTCACCGTTTCGATGAGCCGACTGTCGTGCAGTTGAAACAAAAATTTCCGCGTCGTATCCTGTGAACCCGTCAGGCGAACCGTCGGGAGGAGGCCAATCGTAAACTCCCCGATGAGTTGATCGCGCAAATCACGACTCAGGTTCGTCATTTCATCGAAGGATGAAACCCGCTTTTCAAACAACCACTCCACGACCTGCTTCGCCCGGAATTTGGGTTGATCACGCTCTTCCATCCACTCGATCCAATCATCGAGAGTCATTCCGTAGGCAATTTGGGGAGAATCGGGCATCTTTGTGAAGCTTGTGTAACAAACCACGAATTGACAAAATTGGGAGCGCCCTTTTCATGGGAAAGACATGAGCGAATCCGATTCCAAGCCCCTCGTCCTGATTCTTTGCACCGGAAACTCCTGCCGATCCCAGATGGCGGAGGTCCTTCTCCGCAGAGCCGCCGGAGATGTGCTTCGGGTGGAAAGCGCCGGATCAAAGCCAAGCGGCTATGTTCATCCTCTCGCGATCGAAGCCGTCAAAGAACTGGGGATCGATCTTTCGGAGGGACGCTCCAAGTCGCTCGATGAGTTTCTCGATCAGGATGTGGAAACGGTCATTACGGTTTGCGGCAACGCCGATCAGGCCTGCCCCGTCTTTCCCGGCCAGGTCCGGCGTTACCACTGGCCCTTCGATGACCCTCCTCACGCCGGAGGTTCCGAAGAAGAACAAATGGAAGTCTTCCGCCGCGTCCGGGATGAAATTGATCGCGTTTTCTCGGCCTACGGTCACGGGCGGCGGGACTCCCTGGCGTAAATTCGAATGATCGTAAGCAGGAGGACAGAGCTCACGCTTTGTCTCCAGGACGTTCCCTCCACCCCGTTCGCCATCGCCTGAACAGACAAAGCAGCAGCTTTGCCCTCCCGGTTTCTTTGCATCTTGGGAAAATTCGCAATTTCGCTTTTCGGCGAGATATCATCGCAAGCCCCCGGTTAATCATTTTGCACCTTTTCCAAAAATTTTAAAAAATTATGGTTTATTTGTTGAATAGCCATAATTTTGATATTACCTTGTTGTATGGAAAAGCTAAATATTAGATTTCTTCAACTAATCGTCGCGGCTACTGCAGTCGCATTCGCCTCCCCTGCTTTCGCCGGGCCCTATCGCATGAACTCCAAGGCTCCGGTTGCTCAACCGAAGCAGTTCAATGGATATGTCTTTGGATACGGTGGTTGGGACTCCGGTGCCTCCTTTGATACTCTCGGTGCATTCGATGATGCCGGAGCTGTCGCAAAGCACTGTCCTCCTGGATATGATGGTCACTACGGGTTCGATCCAAGTGCCATCCCAATCGATTGGGACCTCAACAACGGATGGACCGCCGGTGGTGGTGTGGGTGTTTACTCCCACCTCTTCAACGGCAGCCGTTTCGAGATCGAGGGTTCCTACACCAGCAATGAAGTTGGAGATCTGACCTACGCGAATTTCGAGCTTCCTGCCGATTTCGACATCAACACCGTTTCCGTCATGTTCAACATGCTTAAGGAAGTTCCTTTCGGTAGGCGTGGTGGTGCGACCGGTTACTTCGGTGGTGGTATCGGTTATGCGTCCACAACGATGGACGGTGATATCGACACGATCCTCTACAGCGACTCCGATGCAGGATTCGCCTGGCAGCTGATCGCCGGTGTCGACATTCCGGTGACAGAGCGTCTCGCGCTTTTCCTCCAGTATCGCTACATGGTTCTTTCCGACCTTTCCTTCACAACGGACTTCGGTGATTTTACCCACGTCACGGAGGACAATCCAGCCAGCCACGCTGTGCAGGTCGGTCTCCGTGTTTCCTTCTAAGGAGATTCCCCTCCTCAACACACCCTTCTAATATAGCTTCCAAGCCCTGTTCGCGGAAATGTCCGTGGACAGGGCTTTTTTCGTGTCCGTTACTCGTAGTCTAAGGAAATCCATTTCAGAAAACGTGAACTACGAAGAATCCATCGACTGGCTCTACGGCACTCAGACCTTCGGCATCAAACTCGGGCTGGAGAATACGGAAAGACTGCTCAGCGAGCTCGGTTTGTCTCCGCTTCCGGAGAAGATCAAAGTCATCCATGTGGCCGGGACCAACGGAAAGGGTTCCGTCTGCGCCTTCGCCGAACAGATTCTCCGGGACGGAGGCTTAAAAACCGGGCTTTTCACCTCCCCTCACCTCGTCACCTATCGCGAACGAATCCGTGTCAGCGGAGCCATGATTCCCGAAAGCGACGTCGCCGCAGGGCTCACCGAACTCCGGGAGCGGATCGCGGACTGGGAACATCACCCCACCTTTTTTGAATTGAGCCTCGCCCTCGCGATGAAGCATTTCTGTGAAAGCGGGTGCGACGTGATTCTTCTCGAAACCGGAATGGGAGGGCGGCTCGACGCCACCAACGCAGTTCAATCTGACGTGAGCGTCATCACATCCATCGCCCTCGATCATCAGCAATGGCTCGGAAACACGATCCGCGAAATCGCCGGGGAGAAAGCCGGCATTCTCAAGCCGAACGTACCTGTCGTGACCGCGGATCTGCATCCCGATGCCCGGGACGTGGTGGGGAGAAAAGCACTCACGCTCGGCATTCCCTACATAGAAGCCCATCCCCTCCCGACGGACTGGGAACTCGGACTCAAGGGACCCCACCAGCGCGAGAATGCCGCCCTCGCCGTGGAAGCAGCCTGCCGCATCGAAGGCGAGCGACTGACCCAGGATGGCATACGTGAGTCCCTCCGGCAGACGAGCTGGCCCGGGCGATTTCAAGCCGTTCGGGAAAACATCCTTCTCGATGGAGCTCACAATCCCGAAGCCGCCCGCGTGCTGCGCAAAACCTGGGAAGAGACCTTCCCCCATGAAAAAGCCCGGCTCGTTTTTGGAGCTGCCAATTCGAAAGATGTGACGGAGATTTTCAGCGAGCTTCTTCCGATTCTCGAATCCGTCACCTTCGTTCCAATTCGTTCCGAGCGGAGGCTTTCGACAGAGGAAATGACAAAAGCGCTGCAGGGTGCCGGCGGGAGCGATCTCGAGATATGCGAATCCCCGGGCCTCGCCGAAGCGCTCGCAGGTCAGGGGAAACGGGAGGGAAAAACCCTCGTCGCCGGCTCACTTTTTCTTGTCGGCGAAGCCCTCGGGATTTTGCAGGGGGATGACTTCGAAGTGAGCCTGCAGTGAGTGGACCGGGCGTCGACTGATCAATTCCCCTCCGACCCGGGAGTGCTTCCATCGGCGGAAGGTGCCGGCAGGTCCGGAGCAGATCCCCCGCGCAGGGAATCAGCACGAATTTCGCGAGCCCACGATTCCAACCTCGAATCCAGTTCCGCCAGGTGGGGGGAAAGCGAGTCGAAGGCAGGGTTGCGCTGCCACTCCTTCACGACCTCGAGCGTAGCGAGATCATTGGCTGAAACATCCGGGAGCCCCATTCTCGGTTCCCCGGTCGTGGCAAGACGATATCCGTCGGTATAACTTCGATGAGGGAAAAGTTCGAAAAACGCCTTTCGCTCCGCATCGGAGAGATCAGGACGCAGGAGGTAGGATTCGATGGCCCTTCTCTCGGCGGCCCGGGTGACATCGGCTCGCGCGGCCAGGGAAGCCCGTTGCTCAGGGGCCTGCGCCAGCAGAGAGGGGTTGGATTCCAGTTCCTGAAAGGCGAGTTCGCGATCGTTCAACAGAATCCGGTCAATCGCCATCATTGCAGCCTTGTCGATTCCAGTTCCGCGGGATTCCGTTTCAAAACCCACCAGGGAAGTGAGAAGATCCCACTCCTCCCTGCCTCCGAGATAGACTCCCAAATCGAAAGCCTCCAACAGGGCCACGTTCGGATCCTCGATCCACTCGTTTTTCCCCAGCATCTGTCCGAAGCGGAAACGCAGCTCCCCCGTAAAACTTCCGTCGCTGTTCGTCCAGGCAAGATTTCTCATCGCGAGAGCCCACTCCGCCGTGGAATCGGAGTCAGCGAAAATTCTGGAGGAATAGGCCGGCCCTTGGACCGGGTCGAGGCTTCCGAGCTGATCGAGGAGAAAGGAGCGGAGCGTGGGAGCGAGGGAAAGAGAGCCCCCCTCCCCGACACGGAAGGGAAAGCCGGTTTCCACATCCCCGCCTGAGTCAAGATAGCGAACCACCGCCGCCGCCGCCGTGGCCGGATTTGCCACAGCAAGTTGGCGACGCAGGGAATCGAGGGCACGCTCCGAAGAGGCAGAATCATTCGCCATCTCGATCGCCGCTTTGGTCCCGGCCATCGCAGCGAGCAGATCGTCGGTGGTAATACCGCTTTCGCTTCGATTCGGGTTTTCCGAAGGGTGGTCGGCGGGAACCGAAGGCACGTCCGCTTTCCGGAGAGTCTCTGCGGAAACCACTGCCCCGGGATTCGATTCATCCGGGCCCGAACCCGATTCGTCGGCATCACCGGGCGGGGACACTCGAATCCCTATCAGAATGACAAGGGCTGCGACGAGAGAAAGTAGAAGAAGAGTTCTGAGAAGGAAAACTTTCATGCCGTTTCGCAGGACTCCGCTCAGGGCGCCAGGATGACAAGGCTGGCCGCAGTCAGGATGCCTTCGCCGCCGGCAACCCGGTCGCGTGCCAGAACTTTCCAGGTGCCGTTCGGGTCACGACCGCCCCAGTGTCCGATGAGATCTCGATCCGTGATTTCCAAATTTCCTCCGGAGGCCTGCACTCGATCATGGAGTTTCTCCCAACGCCCCTGCGGGGACTGAATCCAGACTTCCAGCTGGGAAGTGTCCGGGTGCTCCAGGGTCAAACTCACCGAGATTTCCGAAATCCGGGTCCCGAGCCCTGCGACCGGAATGGAAGCGATCGTCCACTCTTCGGAATCATCCGGAACGGTAACCTCCCCCGGTGCGGAGAAAAGCTCCGGCTCACCTTCAAGAGCGGAAGGGATCGCATCGATGGCGTCATTGATAATATTGTGCGCTGCCGAGTCGATCGCGTGAACACCTTTCCGGCGGGGGGAGTCGTTTCCACTTACGTGAACGCCGGCAACGATATAGGATTGGAAATTGGAATTGTAGACAAAAACCGGACCCCCGCTGTTTCCCCCCGTATCGACCGGGCTGTGTCCGTAGACCGTCCGATAACGACTGTAGGAGCTTTGATAGGGAGCTTGAAACGGACCGGTTCTCTCCAGGTAGTGCCCCGACGTTCCGGCCGGATATCCGACAATCACTATATAGATCCGATCTCTGAATCTTCACCCGGCCACCCTACGCTCCCTGGCAGGGGCGGGCAGTTCGGCAGGGCTATGACCGGTGCCTTCCCTCCCCCGGTCGGCTGACTTCAACCAGGGAAGGAATGACAAAAAGCTTCCTCCGAAAAAAGAGGCAGGTCCGGATCAGTGCGCGTGGTCGCAGGTGCAGGCGTACTCCCTGTTGGGGCACTCGGGACACTGCATGAGATTCAAATTGAACTTATCCGTGACGGTCTCGCTGTCGGGAGAGTTCTTGATCTGAACTACGATGGGGAAGTCATTCCCCTCCGGAAAAGCGATGTCGGAAATCAGCACATCGCCCTTTTTTTCGAATTTCATGCGGGTCGGATTCGAACGATCTCCGCCGATTACCTTCACGACCTGCTCGCCGATTGGCTGGAGTTTTTCGTCGTCGGTGACACTGGAGATTTGGACCTTACGATCCTCGGTCACGAAGAACTCCAGGTGGGGTTCGACACCAGTGAGGAGACGACCGCCATTCGGACCGTCCTCGATGCCCTCGTGATCATGGTCATGCCCTTCTTCGCCTTCGGCGTGGGCGTGGTCATCACCCTCTTTGTGATCCTCGTCACCGTGATCATGATCGCCATGCTCATGCTCTCCATGGTCGTGGTCATGATCGTGACCGTCTTCCTTTTCGGTGCAGGAAACCGGGATCAGAGCAAAGGCAAGCGCGGCGAGAATGAGAGCGAGAGATTTCATAGGATTTTTCATAGGTTGGAGATGGGGTTGGTAGGATTAGGACGGGAAGAGAGAATTACTGGGAAGCCGCCGCGTCGAGGCGAATCGATTTTTCGGCCGGTTTACGACAGAAGGAATAGAATACAGCAGGGGTTACGAGCAGGCCAAGGAAAGTAGAACTCACTAAACCACCGACGATTACAACCGCGACGGGATTCAGGATTTCTTTTCCGGGATCACCTGCCGCGAGGACAAGCGGGATCAAGGCAATGCCGGCGGACAGGGCCGTCATCAGCACGGGGACGAGTCGCTCTTCGGTACCCCGGATCACCATTTTCAGATCAAAGGATTCTCCCTCGTGACGCATCAAGTGGAGGTAGTGAGACAACATCATGATCGTATTTCGCGCGGCGATTCCCGAGATGGCAATGAATCCCACCAGGGTCGCAACGCTGACCGTGTCGAGCGACAGCTTCGTCATAACCACTCCCCCAATCAACGAAATCGGGATGTTCGTCAGGACGAGGGCGACGAAGGCGGCGCTTCGAAAGTAGCTGAAAAGGAGAAAGATGATCACCAGGAGAATGACGGACGACATGATCGCGATCCGTCTCTTGGCATCGGCCTGGGCCTGGTATTCACCCTCATAGGAAAGAAGGTATCCCGGAGGAAGTTTGACCTTTTCACTGATCTCACGCTCCAGCTGTTCGACGGCTGAGTTGAGGTCCTTCACTGTCGGATTGATCGAAACGACAAAGCGCCGCTGCGTATTTTCCCGCAGAATCGTATTTGGACCGCTTGCATGACGGATATCGGCCACATAGGACAGTGGAATCATACGCCCGGTGACGGTGTCGATGTAGAGGTGGTTGAGCCGCTCCGGCGACTCGCGCCATTTTGCGGGGAGGCGAACCACGAGATCGTAGGTGCGCTGATTTTCGTAGATTTCCGCGACGGCGTTTCCACCCATGAGCGTGGCAAGCTCCCGGTTCAATTCTCCGGGGCTGACACCATAGGCAAGGGCGCGTTTCCGGTCGACCTCGATGCGGAGCTGCGGGATGGGTGCCTGTTGCTCAATCCGGGCCTCCTCGAGTCCGGGGATTTCGCGGGCGATCTCGGCGATTTCCGTCCCGATGCGGCGAAGCTCGTCGAGATCGGGCCCGAATACTTTCACTGCCACCTTTGCCGAAACCCCACTGAGCATGTGACCGATCCGGTCTGCGAGAGGACCACTCATGGCACTGAAGGTTCCGGGTATTCCTTTCATCGTTTTGCGGATCGAATCGAGAATTTCGTCCCGGCTCCGTCCCTGCGAGTCATCGAATTCCACATCGAACTCAACCGTCGAAACAGGAACGACGTGATCCCCCCGCTCGGCCCGACCGGCCCGGTATCCTACCGTTTCGACTTCCGGAATTTCCAAAAGAAGATCCACCGCGGTGTCGGCCAGTTCGGTGGTCTGCTTGAGCGATGTTCCCGGCGCGGCCGCCGTCGCGATCACGGCCGTCGGTTCCCGGAAGGCGGGGAGAAAATTCCCTCCCATGGTCCGATACAGCACCCCCGTTCCCACAAGCAGCAACAGGGTCAGGGCGAGCAGGATCAGTGGCTGGGAAAGGGCCGGTCGCAGCCCGGTATTCCGGAAGACAATTTTGAGCCAGCGAACCGCGAAATTATCTCCATGCTCTCTCCCTGGCTTCGGATTCAACAAATAGGAACTCAGCACCGGAATCACCGTCAGCGAAACGACAAAGGACGCCGCCATACTGATGATCGTCGCAATCGCAATCGGGGCGAAAAGACGCCCTTCGACCCCGCTCAATCCTAGCAGAGGAACAAAAACGAGAATGATGAGAACGGTGGCGTAGAGAATCGAGGATCGAACTTCGGCGGAGGCACGGGCGATGACTTCGAGCTTCGTTTCCGGCTTTTCCGCCTCGGCATTTTCCCGGAGACGGCGAAAGACATTTTCCACATCGACAATCGCGTCATCGACGACCATTCCGATGGCAACGGCAAACCCGCCGAGAGTCATTGAGTTCACGGTCAACCCCATCAGGTCGAACACGAGAACGGACACGGCAAGGGAAAGGGGGATCGCCGTCAGGGTAATGAAAGTGACGCGCAGGTTGAAGAGAAAGAGAAACAAGACCACCGCGACCATGATCGCCCCGTCACGAAGAGCTTCCTCCAGATTTCCGATTGCGATTTCAATAAAGTCCGCCTGCCGATACAGGAGCACGGTCTCCGTCCCCTCGGGCAGCGCCGTCTGGAGTTCTTCCAGCTTTTCCTCGACCCGCTCGGTGAGATCGATCGTGTCGAATCCGGGAGACTTCGTGACGCTGAGAATCACACCGGGGTAGCCTTTCGCTCCGCCCTCGTCCTGATGATCGAGATGCTTCGATCCCATCGCCGCGTCCCCGCGCATCGGCTCGATGTCCCAGACGACTTTCGCAACGTCACCAATCCGGATGGGGCGATCATCCTGGTAGGAAACAATCGTATTGGCGATGTCATCGAGACGACTCGACATCGCCAGATTTCGAACCATGACCTCCTGGGAGGACCCGGTCAGAAATCCACCGGTGGAGTTCCGGACCGCACCGGCGGCCGCGGCTTCGAGCTGCTCAAAGCTGACCCCGAGAGCAAGCATCTCATTCGGCAGCGGTTGGACCTGGAGCTGTTTCACACCGCCCCCCATTGCGAGCACCTCGGCGATCCCGGGAACGGATCGAATGCCCGTCGACAGGGTCCAGTCGGCGAGGGTGCGCAGATCGCGGGGCTCTGTTTTCCCTGTGGGGTCGGTCACGCCAATGAGCATGATCTCCCCCATCAGCGAGGCGACCGGCGTCATGTAGGGGCTGATCCCATCCGGAAGGGATTCGGTGATGCCGGTCAGTCGCTCCTGCACAAACTGACGCGCCTTGTAGATGTCCGTGTCCCAGTCGAATTCGACAAAAACGAGAGACAGGGAAATGTCATTGATGGAGCGCATCCGGGTGACGCCGTTGACCCCCATCAGGGCATTCTCGAGCGGCAGGGTGATCAGGGTCTCGACTTCCTCCGGGGCAAATCCCGGTGCTTCTGTCAGGATCGTGACGGTTGGCTTGGTCAGGTCGGGAAGGACCTCGACCGGAAGTTCCGTCACTTTCTTCACGCCAAGCCCGAGGATCACCGCCGCGAACATGAGAACGAGCGCGCGTTGAGCGAGGGAAAAACGTATGAGGGCGTTGAGCATTTAGGGAGTCCCCGGAAACCGGGGGTGAAAGGTGGAAACGTAAAAGGTAAAAGGTCGATTCTTCGCGGAACGGCGTACCGTTCCCACCCGGGTCAGGCTTTTCGTTTTATGAGTTTCTGTGCGAAGACGAGGGCCAACAGAGTCGCGAGAACGGCCCAGCCGATGGCAATCCAAAGCCATAGGGGATCGCCGCCCTTGCCGGAGCCACCCGAATCTTCGGCTTTCTGCGCCGCTTTCTGTGCGTCCGTCATTTCCGATCCGTCTTCGTTGTGCTCATGGCCGTGAGCGGCATCGAGCGCTTCCTTGAGCGACATTCCGCTGCCGCTGCCGGCAAAACTGAGAGCGTAGGATCCGCGGGTGACGACTTCGTCTCCCGGGAAAAGCCCTGAGATGACTTCGACATGGGTATCGTTCTGTTCTCCGAGTACCACGGGGGCGCGGACAAAAGCATTGGGAAGTTCGTAGTCTTCGACAAAGACGACCCGCTTCGTGGGATCGCCCTGAATGGCCGTCCGGGGAACCGACATGACATCCTCGCGTTGACCTTTAAGAAGAGAAAACTCGGCGCGCATTCCCGGCTGGAGCCTGCCCGCCGCGTTGTCGATTTCAAAAATCCCCTCGATCGTTCCCGCTTCGCGATTGGCTTCGACACCAAAGCGACTGAGCTCCGCTTCGATCACTTCATCACCGAGCGCGGGAATCCTTATTCTCGCCTTCGTTCCCGGGACGATTCCCATCGCTTCCGTTTCCGGAATCTTGGCGACGGCCCACAGCTTCGAACGATCCGAAACGTCGAGCAGGTCCGAGGCAGGCTCGACCGGCTCGCCAATGCGAACATGGGAGTCGACCACGGTGCCACCCTGCAAAGCTTTCAGCTCGATCGTCGGAGGAGGATTGCCCGGCTGCCGGCTTTCCACGGTCACCAGCACATCCCCCTGCTTTACGGTATCACCGACGTAGGCGTTAAGCGCCACGACCCGCCCGGCGATGCGGGAAGACAGCGCGGACCGGTTCGCAGGGATCTCCTCGATTCTGCCGATCGTGAAAACGGTCGATTCGAACGTCTCCTCCGTTACAGGGACGAGCTCGATCTTCAGGTTTTTCACCGCGGTTTCGTCAAGGATGACGGTATTGGCGGCTCTGTCAGGATCGATGGCCTCTTCGGCAACTCCTGCCGACCCGGAAAAGAAAAAGAGAGGAATGAGAAAAAGGAGAGGGAATTTCATCAGCGGACTACTTGGCATTCTTTCCGGATTGAATTGAAAGGCCCGGATAGGATCCGGTGGCGAGACGAACCGCAGCGGCGGCGCGGTGATATTCGGCAACGAATTCGAGAGAGGCGGTTTGCAGTTCGAGAACCTGCTCCTGGGCCCGCTGGACCTGGATCAAACTGGCCTGTCCCTGCTGGTAGGCTTTCCGGAATTCCTCGAGGTTCTTTTCGGCGAGGCCGAGAATTTCCCCGGACGCCTCCCGGGCGAGATTCCAGGTCGCGGTCCGCTGCTGAAAGGCTTCTTCGCACTCGGCGCGGATCTGGAAACGGGCGGCTTCGACACCTTTTCCGGCCGCTTCGTGATTGATCTGCGCCTGCTCGATGCCCTCTTCATTGCGGTTGCGGAGGGGAAGCGGAATGGAAATGCCGACGCCGGCAAAGGTGTTTCCGTCGAAACCGACCGGCTCGTCGACGGCGTCGTCCTGCTCGACGAAGAGCTTCACCGATACATCCTCCCAGCGCTTCGCCTCTTCCAGGGTAATGGCCGCCTGCGCCTCATCAATTTTGGCGAGAGAAAGAACGTAGTCAGGACGCTGCTGGAGGACGGTTTGCAGAGACACATCGATCGAGGGTCGATCGCCGGGAAGTCGAAATCCAATTTCGATGGCGACCGGAGTGTCCGGATCCAGCCCCATGACCCGGTTCAGTTCGAGGAGGTTCTGATTCTCGATTCCCGCAAGCGACTTGGACTGCTGTTCGAGCGTGCGTCCGCTCAGGGTCGCCTGCATCACATCGAGGGAGGATACGACACCCTCGGAGGCCTGCTTCTTGAGAAAGTCGACCATCTCTTTGTTCAGAGCGACCAGCTTACGGGCGACTTCGATTTTCGCCCGGGTCGTCATCAATTCGACGATGGCGAGATCGACTTTGCCAGCGAGTTCGCGTCGTTTCTCCGCTATCTCCGCCCCGGCGAGGATGACCTGGTAGTGCCGCAGCCCGCGCTCATGCTTCAATTTGGAAGTGAGCGGGAAATTCTGGGTGAAGCCAACGAGGAAGGTTCCTTCATCTTCGTCGTTTCCAATCCCGTCGCTCGTCGATTCGATTTCCAGCTCCGGATTCTCAAGACGGCCGGACCATTTCAAGCGGGTCGCGGCTCGCTTGATTTCGAGCGCGGCGATCCCGAGTTCCCGATTGGTTTGAAATGCGAGCCGGATTGCCTCGTCCCGGGTCACCGATTTCGAATCCGCGCAAACGAACAAACCGGGGGAAAGAATCAACAGGACGCAGATCCAGAACCATCTGGAAAGGTCGGGCTGTTGGAATCTGTGTTTCATGAAGTAAGAAAAGTAGCAAAAAGTGAACAAGAGCGAGCGGGAACGTCATTTTCTCAAGGCAAAAAGGCGGAGGGGAGGAACGGCGTGAGACAATTCACGAACATTCGACGAAAACTCCCGGGGAGGCGGGAGCTCGCAATCAGATCAGGTACGCACCCGTAAACACAGGGGAAGAAACCAGGGACGGTCGATCAGGCCGCGGAACAATGAGGTCCCGGGCGACGGCCACAGGGGCAGCGAACCGGAATTCAGGAGAATCCCAATCGATAAGAACAAACGAAGTCGACAGTATCGCGGGAAGCGGCTGCGGCAGAGAGAGATCACCGAAATCGAGCGAACAGGTTTCACTGCAGGGAGTGTCCTCGTGATGTTCGTGGGAATCGCAGTCCGTCGAATCAACGATCGTGTGATGACTCGTTTCGATGCCAAACAGTTCCGCAACGGCACAATGAGTCGCCGACGCTCCCGGCAACAAGGCGAGAGTCGCGATTAGAAGCAGAGTCTGTCCAACCATTCGAAACATCGGGGGAAGTGAAATCGACGACGGGGAGCTTGTCAAATGTCGAGAGGGCTTCCGGGAAAGCGGTCTCTCCAGCGACGGCGGGTCTGCAGGGAAACTCCGGCGGCCCTGCTTCCTGCACGTGATCGTCTCCGGGCCAGCCCCACCGCAAAGGAAAACGTACGATTTTCTCCGACAGTACGATGGCTTGGTCCGACGCGGGGCATGCGGTGATGGCTCCTCAAGGCCCAGGGTATTCGCCCCCCCTATTTTCCCCGGCGATCCAGCTGTTCCACATACTGTTGTGGGGAAACTCCGGACCATCTCCGAAAAGCATGGGTGAAGTGCGCGGGGTCAGAATAACCTAAATGGTGAGAGATGTCCGCCATCAGTGGTTTTCCAGAGGAAAGCAGGGCGGTAGCTTCGTCAAAGCGAACCCGATCTAGAATCTCGGAAAAGTCCTGTCCCGATTCTTTCAGTCGGCGTTGGAGCGTGCGGATACTGGAATGAGACAGTTCCGCGATTTCACCAATCGTTGGCGCTTGATTTCCGAATCGTGAACGAATGGATTGCGCGACAGACTCCTCTAGATTCAGAGCCGGGGCATTGGTCAGATAGTCTGTTTCGGGAGATTGGCTGCGCACAGCCCCGCCTCCCAGTGGTTTCACGGTACGGGGAATAAATCGTTTCGGGATTTCGAAAGCGACAAAATCCACCTGCCTATCTACTTCGGCTTCTGATAGAACTTCAAAGTCTGAAAGATCAGATCCGGCCTTCCTGTCCAACCAGACTTTCCCCGGCCTCCAAGTTGATCCGGTAGCGAGGCGAACCGAATCGAGCATAAGGAACAAAGCATAGCCATCGATGAGCTCTCTACCAAGGTCGGTGTCGTGGCGGAGGCAGAGTCGCACGCAGTCAGAGCCTTCGGGCGCCTCCACCCAGACATGGGCACCGGAATCGAGGAGCGGAACCCAACGCACGAGACGATTAAGCAAATCGTGTAGAGTGAGGGAGCGACTTAAAATATCGCCGAGGATTCCGAAATTGAGCATCGAAGTTCGGCTGCCAACTTCCAAACCCAGTGACTTGGCTCCTTCCTTCTCGCTGACCATTTCCAGGAAAGCACTAGCTTGGCGCAAAGGAATCAAGTTGTCCTCTGATTGAAGGATTTCCCTTGGAATGCCTGCAGACGACATATGCATGGCCAGATTGCAGCCACTAGCCTCCAGATAGGCAATGAAAGGACTGAAAGCGGCCACTCGAGTGAGCGGAATTCGGTGCATTCCCCTAAATCTCTCAGTTTTGGCACGAAATCGCAACTTCCTATTATCGACACCCCCACAACAGTACTATAAAAGTTTCTATTGGCATTGCGATGGGAGTGAAGCTGTTCACGCGCAGATCATCAATCCTATGGCGCCGGGGCCAGTTAATTCGCCCAGCGCTTTCGCCGAAGCAGCAATGCCGCAAAGACAACTGAAACCCTCGAAACCTATACGAATGAAAATCAATCTCCCGTCCCTATTCTGCGCTCTTGTCGGAGCGATCGCCATTTCTCCCTTGTCTTTGTCCGCTGCGGAAGCCGTTACCGTCGATAACTTCGTCCGCGCGGAGACCGATATGACTCTTTCCCGCTACGCTAAGCAGGGATCTTTCGGGAAGTTTTTTCACATTCGACAACCGACGCCGATCGACAAGCAGGACGTTATCCGGATGAACCGGGACACCCTCTACTCCATTGGTATCTTCGACCTCGATGCCTCACCGGTAACGATTATCAAGCCTGACAGCGATGGCCGATTTCAATCGATGCTTGTCATCAACCAAGACCATTCGATGTTGCCCGTTGAGCACGGAGCCGGAGAGTTTACTTTCACCCGCGAAAAAATTGGAACTCGCTACGTCATATTAATCTTTCGGACGTTCGTCGATGCTGCGAACCCGGACGACATCAAGGCCGCCAATGCGCAACAGGACAAGATCAAGGCGATCCAAGAGAGCACCGGATCATTCGAGATTCCTGATTGGGACGAAACCTCGCTTCACAAAGTACGCGATGCAATCAACGTGCTCGCTAATACGAAGACAGATACATCGGGTTACTTCGGAGAAAAGGCCAAGCTGGACCCGATCGACCATCTCCTCGGCACCGCGTTTGGGTGGGGCGGCAATCCCCGGGAAGCTGCTATTTACGTCAACGTGGTTCCCGAAAAGAACGATGGCAAGACGCCGCACACCCTAACGATAGACGAAAAGGTTCCCGTCGACGGCTTCGTTTCCGTCACTGTTTACAATGCCAAGGGCTTCATGGAAAAGAACGGGCAGGATGCCTACTCGGTGAACAACATCACCGCCGCAAAGAATGCCGACGGATCGGTAACGCTCCATTTCGGCGGCGCCCCGGATCAGCCGAACTTTCTTCCGATCACGCCCGGTTGGAACTATATCGTCCGTCTCTATCAGCCGAAGCAGCAAATTCTGGATGGAAGTTGGAACTTTCCCGAAGCCAAGCCCATCGAATAGATTGGCGGGAGCCAAACAGGACGGCGTCGCCCCCGCTGAACGCAGAGATTCGTATGCATCACAACGCTCAAATCTAAGAGTGGGATCGCAGCCGGGCCTACCGCTGGGAAATCGAAGCGGCAGATGAACGAGAATGATCGGATACCTGAGACCTTTGGGAATATATCCCCTCGCTTGATCAAGCCGACGAAAGTATTCAGCGAGATGTCAGAAGCCTTTTTCAGGTTCGATTACCCCTGCCTTTTGCATTCGCCGACAATCCCGCTATTGGCCATCCCGCAGGACTTTTTGAAATCGGACGTTCCAAAAAACGAATCGGGGTAAGGCAGCCTATTCCGGTCCCTCCATTCGCCAACCCAAAGGAGAGAACCGGCTGGATTACATCGCGAACACCCGATCCATGCGCTGCGAAATATCGGTGAGACGCTCCAGGTCTCCCCCGGCGACCTCCGCGGAACCCCAGCCGCCCTGGTAATCGATTTCCTGGAGGGCCTTCATCACCTCGGCCCAGTCGACGCTCCCTTCTCCAAGCTTGGCCGAAAAACCTTTCCAGAGCCCTTCCTCGTTTTGCAGTTTCCGGCTGTATTCCTTGATGTCGAGTTTGAGGATCCGTTTGTTGAGAACCCGGATCCAATGCTCCGGCCAACCGAAACGAACCACATTGCCGACATCGAAGTACCACCCGACTTGAGTACTATTGAAGGAATCGACAAAATCGCGGGCTTCCAGCGGACTGAGGAAGATGTTGTTCCAGACATTCTCGAAGGCAATTTTTACGCCGGTCTCTTTGCTCACAGGAATGAGTTTCGCAACGGCTTCCTGAAGCCGGTCGTAAACGACATCGTATTGGTAGGTTTCGTTCACCAGCCCCGGGTAGAGTAGAACCGTATTCCCTCCGAGTTCTTTCGCGTCGTGGAGGGCTTGAGAAAAACGGTTGATGCCCTCCTGACGTTCCGATTCCTTGTCGACTCCCATCATGCGGCCGGCGGCGCCTGCGACGAGACCGGGAACGACAAGGCCCGATGCAGCGGAGGCCTCCCGGATCTGAGGGATATCGCCCTTCGGTATGGGCCCGTCGAACTCGATCCCGTCAAAACCGGCCTGCTTCGCGAGCGAGAATTTCTCCGCGATGGAAGTGGCTGTTTTGATCATGCCGTGTTTCAACGACTTCCTGATTACCGGCCTGCTCTTGGATTCTTCGGCGACGGAACCGATTTGCGAGGTGACAAGGGTGGCGGAGGCGGTGGAGAGAAATCGGCGTCTTGTGGTGGCTGCTGTCGGTTGCATTCGGATGGGTATCACAGGATTCCCCGCACCGAAGGATGCGCATTCAGGCCGATCAGAGGAGTTCTCTTGGGAAGTGTTTTGGGCATTCAGAAATTCAGGGGCAGAAATCGAGTCGTACGTTTCGAGTATTCCTTGTATTCGTCACCAAAAATCCCGACCAGAGCAAACTCCTCTGAGCTGGCTTTGAATTGCATGGCTACGGTAAGGATAGCAAGAGCAACCCCCAGAAATGTGCAGGGAAGAATGAGAAAATTCCCAAAAATAACGAGCCACTGCAGAGCATAAATGGGATGGCGGACCAACCGGTAGGGGCCGCTCTGTACCAGCCGGCTGGTCTGACGTTCGTTTACGGAGATGGCCCACGCATTCCCCATAGCGGCATAGCACCACCAGGTTCCTCCAAAGCCCCCGATGATTAACGCGAAGCCACAGACATCAGCCACCAGACTGTCAAACCAAACCTGATTCTCACTGACCAGCCAGTAAGGGGAACTCCATGAGAAGATGATGGAAGCCCAGCACAGCCAGAGCAGGTAGTCTGCATTCTTCCTGGGACGGAGAGAGGGGGAGTTTCCGGTGCGCCGCTTGATACGGGTGGCGTTAACAACGACCCCACCCCAGTAAAGTATCGCAGTTACGAGTGAGACTATGAACTCTGCTTCCATCGTGGGTTTGCTCTTGGGTCCTTGAGGTCGGATAGTCAGGATTTCGGCTACGCCACTGCTTTGACCTGAGTCGACTTTGGTTCCTCCGAGCTCATAATCGACTCCAGACAGCGGGAAAGAGATGAAATGTCATCGTCACTGTAGATGAAGATGTTGGCGATCAGCATCAGATTCATTTTGTTCCGGAACGTTGTAGCTGAAATCACAAGAGGAGTGGCAGGTCCTGCTGAAACGGCCCTCCAGTAATTCTCTACCGGCAACTGCATGAGGTGGCGCTGGTAGCGATCTACAAAAAAGTTCGTTACGCTTCCCGCGAGCGGGAAACCTCTCAAACTCATTCGATCCCTTTGTTGTTCGGAAAGAAACCGCTGCCAGAAAACACCAAAGCCGATTACCAGAAGGTTCAGTGCATAGAGCCTGTCCTTTTTGATGGCTCTTGTCTTGCGACTTACATCACGAATCAGTGGGGTGATGGCAGTCTGTTCATTGATGGAATGTGATACGGAGAAAAAAGCGAGAAACAAACCAAATGTTTTTTTACTCGCGATGCCGAAGTGATTGCGAATGTTGATGATCGACCCAATCGCAATATCTTTCCTCCGCCTGTGATGGAGGCGCCTCGGAAACGTTTTTGCGGTCCCGTAAATAATCAGGCTGATTAACACATCATTGAAAGTAGCGCCTGTAGCTTTCATCTGATCTCTTATCCAGGTTTGCTGGCTATTGTCGAGAGACAGGGAATAGACCCGACTGGCCGGCGGACAATCTCTTCGACCGTTGATTCGAGCGTAGCATTTTGCTTCACGAAGAAATCCCGGCAATTTCGAAAGCCAGGGGAGAAAGAATCGCCACTGAGACAGGAACATCCTGCGGTATCGATGAGTATTGCAGGAGGCCCATGGCTCCAGTGGTTGCGCTCCTCCGGAAGCAATAGTCGAGACAATGTCTTCAAGCAGCCAGCAGATGCAGTCAGCGCTGGCGACTGGATGGAAATAGCAGACCCCCAACCGAAAATGCGCTTCATCTGTTTTGATGGCGAAAAAACGAAAGGGAAGCGTCTCCGCCAAATTCTCAAATGGAAGATTCAGTTCCGTCTCAAAAATAGAGCGAAGCGTTTCATCCGAATCGACCGGACTTTCCACCTCCTTGTATTCGATTTCCCCGATTTCGCAATCAAAGCCGCAGTTACTAAGGGACTTGCGAATCGCTTGGAGCAACTCCCCGCCGTCCAGCGGCTTCTGGATGGAAATGGAATGGACCGCGTTGTAGGGCGTCGTTTCGTTCCAGGAGAGCATGGCCTTCTGGAAAAGATTCGGGCGCAGGAGTTTTGCGGAGCGAGTCATCAATCGGGCAGGCTGAGATACCTAATGATTTTGATACAGGACATGGGGGAACACCAGAAGAAAGCGGTTTCGAAACAAAAAATGCTTTGGCTAGGATAGAAATTAATCTTAAACATGTTGATTCCATTAATTGCATTTTGGGATTATTGACATTTAATATAATTGTAATAATTTCAACTACCCGGTTCTGATGAAGCCTCTCTCTCGATCACTCCCAATATTTTTCTTTTTGTCTCTTCTTGGGGGCTGCACTTCGATTGAGGAATCGAGGGACGTATCGGCCAGCAGGACCGGTAGTCCAGAGCCGAGACCAGTTCCTACAGGAGTGACCCGTACTGGTGAGGTCTACTTACTTCGAGGCCTCGCCAATGTCTTTTCTACGGGTATGGATGGAATGGGTACGAAGATGAAGGCCCGGGGGATGAATGTGAAGGTCTTTAATCACACTTCCTGGCAAGCGCATGCGAACGATATTGTTGCTCGCTCGAAAGAGCGGAGCGGAATTTCCAAACCGCTCATGATCATGGGACACTCCTTCGGAGCTGACGACGGTATCAAAATGGCAAATTACCTCGGGTCGCGGGGGATTCGTGTAGACTACCTTGTTACCTTCGATGCGACAACCCGGGGAGCGGTAGGCGCGAATATCGGAAGAGTCAGAAATTTTTACGTGCATGGAGCAGATGGAGCTTCCTCTTATCGATTTGTCACTGCGGCCCCGGGCTTTCGGGGGGACTTGAAGAATACGAATCTCGGGAGAGATCCGAAACACAACTCGGTCCACCATTTCAATATCGAAAAGAACGCCGCGCTTCACGACGATATAATTCAGAGAGCGTATTCGATGACTTCACGCCTCCGTCGTTGATATTCATAGACGGGACGCGATGGCCCTGTGAAATACCACTGGCAGAAGTCCAGAGTATGTCCGGCCCCCATTTTCAGCACAGGGTTAGGTGGGTTCATTCTACGAGTTGGTGACGCATGCCTGATCCTGCGTCCAATCCGCTTCCCCCTGTACCCATAGCCCAAGACTCCGGCCGCCCCGCGGAACATGCCCGCGCCATCGCGGATCGCTTGAGTCTTTTGCATTTCCCGTCACCTGCCAGAATCACGACCCTACGATGAAAGCCCTACTCGCCATTTCCGCCCTGTTTGTTTCCGCGATCTCCCTGCCTCTCGGGGCAGAGGAGGTCAAGCCACCGAAGGGTTTCCGCGCCCTTTTCAACGGCAAAGACCTCTCCGGCTGGCATGGATTGAATCCTCACTCCGTCGCCAAGCTGGAGGGCGAAAAGAAGGACGCGGCGTTGAAGAAAATGCGGGACGAGTTCGCGAATCATTGGCGGGTCGAGAATGGCGAGTTGGTCAATGACGGCCACGGGCCCTACGCCACGACGGACGAAGATCTCGGCGACATGGAGTTCCTGCTCGAATACAAAACCGTCGCCGGAGCCGACAGCGGAATTTATCTGCGCGGTACTCCGCAGATTCAGATTTGGGATAAAAATCAGAAATTCGATCCGAAGAAACCGACGCGCCGACCTCACATGGGGTCGGGCGGGTTGTTCAACAACACTCCCGACACGCTCGGCCGGGATCCCCTGCGCATCGCCGACAGGGACTTTGGACAGTGGAACAGCATTCACGTCCGGCAAATCGGAGCGCGGACCTGGGTCACTTTGAACAAACGCTCCGTCGTCGAAGGAGCGGTGATGGAGAACTACTGGGATCGAGCCCGGCCTCTGCCCGCGACCGGTCCCGTGATGCTGCAGACCCACGGGGGAGAAATTCGATGGAGAAATATCTTCGTCCGCGAAATTGGAAAAGCCGAAGCGGAGAAATTCCTCACTGATAACCCGGTCCTCCCCGAGCCGGCCGGCTTTGATGTCGCCTACGGTCCTCACCTGAAGCAGAAGCTCCACTTCTGGAAAGCCGAGTCCGCGACTCCAACACCGCTGCTCTTGTTCATTCACGGCGGCGGATGGAATGCCGGCGGAAGACTGAGCGGTCTCAGCGCGATGCTTCCTGATTTGTTGAAAGAGGGAATCTCGGTCGCTTCGGTCGAGTATCGCTTCATTGCCGATGCCAACGCCGAAGGCGTCGTTCCCCCTGTGAAAGCACCGCTCAGCGACGCGGCCCGCGCCCTTCAATTCGTCCGCAGCAAAGCGGGCGAATGGAACATCGACAAAGAGCGGATCGGCGCCTCGGGTGGATCCGCCGGGGCCTGCTCTTCGCTCTGGATTGCCTTTCACCCCGAGATGGCGGATCCGGACAGCGACGATCCCATCGCCCGCGAATCGACCCGTCTTTTCTGTGCCGCCGTCTCGGGAGCGCAGACGACCCTCGATCCGAAACAGATGAGAGAATGGACGCCGAACAGCCGCTATGGTGGTCATGCCTTCGGCTTCGTCAATTTCGAAGAATTCCACACCAAGCGCGAAACGATCCTGCCGTGGATCGCTGAATACTCCCCCTATGCGCTCGTCAGCAGCGATGACCCGCCCGTCTTTCTCTACTACACGAGCCCGCCCGCGCTCGGAGAAGAACAGAGCGACCCGACGCACACCTCGAACTTCGGCGTCAAACTACAGGAGCATTGCAAAGCCAAGGGGGTCGACTGCGAATTGTTCTATCCCGGTGTCGACGGAGCGACGCACAAAACGGTCCTGGAGTATTTAATTCACACGCTCACGAAAGAGGACGGGGAATAAAGGGGATTTTGCAAAGCAGTGAGGTGCCGCATTGGCGAGGCAAACGCTCCCCGTTCCGGCTGCGGGAAAATGGCCGGTGCCAACCGAAGCGGGATCTTCGCTCCCTACAGTTCGCTCACATACCAATCTTCCAGTTTCTTACGGGCCCAGGGGGTTTGGCGGAGAAATTTCAGGCTGGAATTAATCGTGGGATCAAACATGAAGCAACGGATCTCGATTCTGTCGGCCAGTTTCACCCAACCATGCCGGGCGACCAGGGTTTCAAGAATTGTCTTCAGGTTGATGCCGTGAAGCGGATCGTTAGGATGAGATCTGGGATTGGCCATAAGACGTTGGACCTACCTACGGTGATTCATCGATTTGGTCGAATCTTATCATAAGAGACTCCGCCGCCGGTTTCGATTCTGAAATCGGCAATGAACCACTGAGAGCTGGATTGCAGGCGACTTCATTCAGGCCGGGAACTGGCGATACCAGAGCAAGGCCCCGAACCGGGTAATGTCGGCCCAGTGGGAGTGAGCCCAAAGCTAAATAGACCCTTTAGCTTTTGAAAACTATTATACGTTATTTGTTTCTCCATCGGATGATAGGGTCTCTCCTATCCAAGCGGACACGGCCACACCGGGCGAAGTGCCGGCAGGCGGCTCCACGCAAGAAAAACCTATGAAAGTCATCCAAATCGGACTGGGCCCTCTCGGCCGGAAAATCGCACGCTACATTTCGGAAAGATCCGGCATTGAGATGGCGGGGGCAGCGGACATCAATCCGGAATTTATTGGTCAGGACGTGGGCGAGATCTGCGGCACCGGGCCGCTCGGTGTTACGGTAAAAAGCACAATCATGGAAGCCATCGAATCGTGTGACGCGGACTGCGCAATCCTGACAACTGTCTCCAGCCTCCAGATCATCACACCGCAGATTCTTGAGGTGGTTGGACATGGTCTTCCCGTCGTTTCCACGAGCGAAGAACTGCTGCATCCCTGGAAAACAGAACCGGAACTTGCGTCCCGGATTGATGCGGCTGCGAAAGCGTCGAATGCCGGGGTTCTCGGCACGGGGATCAATCCGGGATTTCTGATGGACTCCCTTCCCCTGTTCCTGACGGCGGTTTGTCAGAGGGTTGACTCGGTCAAGGTGTCGCGACTCCAGGATGCGTCTTTCCGGCGGGAACCGTTTCAGAGAAAAATTGGAGCCGGTCTTGCGTTGGGAGAGTTCGAGGCTCTGGTCGCGGAGAAAAAGATTCGTCATGTCGGGCTGGCTGAATCGATTCACTTGATCGCTGATTCGCTAGGTTGGGAGCTCGATCAGGTAGAGGACATCATCTCGCCGGTGATTGCAGAATCTCCGGTGGAGTCGAATCTCATTCAAGTGCCGGCCGGCGGAGTGGCCGGCGTGCAGCAGATTGGAAAAGGTCTCGTGGGCAATGAGGAGAAAATCACCCTCGTTTTCCGCGCGTCGATCGGCGAGACCGATCCTGGAGACACGATCGAGATCGAGGGCGATCCAAACATCAAATCGACGATCGATCAGGGCGTGAACGGGGATATCGGCACCTGCGCCATGACGATCAACGCCGTGAAACAAGTGATCCGGGCACGGCCCGGATTGCAGACGATAGCGGATATTCCCTTGGTGACTCATTTCTCGTAACTTCGAATCCCCCCCTGTTTCCTTCTACGATCTGACAGGGTAGGCTCCACGAACCAACCCTGTTCGTTGATGGTTCGCAGGGCTACCGTGAAAGTTCATCATCAGGAAATGAAATTCTTTAGAATCACTCTCACCCTTTTCGCATTCCTTTACGCGGAACATGATCTCCCGTGACTTGAAGAAGCGGATAACGGTCGCGTTTTTCGTTTGCGAAAACACCAGCTTCACCAAAGCAAGGCGGACTGAGTTTGTCGATGCTCTTGAGGATTATCTGGCCCCACTTCCTGATTGAATCGAAGAGACAAGACGGTTCGCAATTTTTGTCGGAACATAAAAAGAAACCCCATCCATCCACCCTATGCCAACACCCTTTCATATCGCAATTCAGGTTCGCAACATCGACGAAGCCCGGGAATTCTACGGAACGAAACTGGGGCTTCCGGAAGGACGCAGTGACACCAACTGGATCGACTTCGACATGTTTGGGCACCAGGTCGTGACCCACCTGAATCCCAATCTGGGCCCGGACGGGAAAGTGCCCAGTCATTGCAACCCGGTCGACAGTCATGCCGTTCCCGTGCCTCACTTCGGAGTGGTTCTAACGATTCCGGAATGGGAGAAGCTGGCGGAACGCTGCCGATCCTTTGTCGATGAGTTTATCATTGAACCATACGTGCGGTTCAAAGGGGAACCGGGTGAGCAATACACCATGTTTTTTGAAGACCCTTCCGGCAATGCGCTGGAATTCAAATCCTTCGCTGATATCGAAGGTCAGTTGTTCGCAACGTGAAGCCAATTGGCTCTTCGACCAATCTCAGCGTCAAAGTGGCAGGAGCGAGTCTCGAAGCACTTCGAGAACCTGAGGACGGGTGCTGTCATCCCGGGCCACCAGGGCCATTCTTCGCCGGTAACGCCTGGTCTTGATGGTGTGGCAATCGAGACCCGGCGAATCAAGGTTCAGGTCCGGCCATTGCGGAACGAGGGAGACCCCCATTCCCTCAAGCACGAGCTTCTCAATCGGCTCGAGGGTATCAAGTTCATAGAACGGCTCGATCCGGATCTTTTTGTCTTTCAAATAGGCGACCGCTCCGCTTCCGGACCACGAATGCGAATCGAAACTGATGTAGGGATTCTTCTCCAGAATTTCCCGCGGCGAAGCTCCGGTGCCACTCTTCGAAAGCAGGATCAGGGGTTCTTCACGAATCACGTCGGCAACGAAGCGTTCCGGTAGATCAAACGGGGGCAGGGCAATGATCGCCGCATCTACTTTTCCATCGCTCAAGTCCCCGAACAAAGTCTCCGAGGTGCCCGGCTTGATCTCCAGCGCCAGTTTCGGAGCGAGCTTTGCGAGACGACGGACCGTCCCGGGAAGCAAGCCGGTAAGGGCTGTCGGAATGACCCCGAGAGCAAACTTTCCCGAGAGTCCGGAAGGCTCGAGAACGGCTCCCATCTCATGGAAACTGCTCACGATGTGACGCGCCAGAGGCAGCAATTGAGTGCAGGCTTCCGTAGGAATCGCGCTGCGGGATCTTCGATCCAGCAAAGTCGTATTGAAATGGCTTTCGAGAAGTGCAATGCGCTGCCCAACGGCGGCGGCGGTCAGATTCTGCGCGCGTGCGGCACGGGCAATGGAACCGTTTTCAGCGACGCAGATGAGGCTTTCGAAATAGCGAATGTCCATGGATCGAAGGGGTTCGATATCAAAACGGAATCTTTTGAATCCGTAAAGAAGTAAACGGTAGTGCTTTATGGGCATCAGGGATATGATCCAACCACTTGAGCCCTATGAGAGATCTTTCCGTTCTCTCATCGATTTGGGCGGCGAATGGGAATTGCGATGTTGAACCAGAAGTTTGAATCTCACCGTGACTGATGACGTGGTCTCTAAGTCGAGAGTGGAAGCATTCGCGAAAGACTACCTCCAGCCTTTTACGAAAGCTGGATCAATGATTGAATGATCAGATTTTGCAAAACGTACTATGAGCGACACCGAAAATCCGAATGACCCGCCCGAATCCCCCGATGAGGAAGGCTTCGAGCCGATTGCCGGTATTGAAGAAGCCGCCACCGGCACGGCGGAGCAGCCGGACATCCGAATCGGAACGGTGCCATTCCTGAAACCATCCAAGTTTCTCGCCGTACTGATTCTGGGGATCGGCCTTCTCGCCAGTTTGTTTGTCGCCGCAAAAGTGGATGTCCACTGGATCGAGCAAAAGACGACCTACAACACCTACACCAATGACGAAGGCCTATTGGCCTACACCTTCAAGGGTGCGGAAACGATCATCGAAGATGTGGTTCCCTACAGTGAATCTCCCCTGCGGCAGGAGGCTCTCTTGAGTGGTACCGGAAAGCCGGAACTCGAAAGTCAGTGGGTCGTCGAAACTGCCTCCAAAGACGGAATCATCACGAAACAATATTCGTTGTTGGAAGCCAAGTTCCATTTCGGGGTGTGGTCCCTGCTTCCCGCACTGGTGGCCATCGCGCTCTGTCTCGTCACCAAGGAGGCCCTGACGGCTTTGCTAAGCGGTGTCGTCGTGGGTGCGTTCATGCTCGGCCGGTTCGACATTACCGATGCGGTTCTTCTACCCAGCCTCGGCAGCAAAAGTGCCGCCGCGATTATCTTGCTCTACCTCTGGTTGCTCGGCGGACTCATGGGGATCTGGTCCCGCACCGGGGCGGCGCAGGCCTTTGCCGAGTATATGACGAAGCATTTCGTGCGCGGCCCGAAGTCGGCCAAGTTCGTGTCCTGGCTCATGGGAGTGATCTTCTTTCAGGGGGGGACGGTCAGTGTAGTTCTCGTGGGAACGATCGTGAAACCCGTGGCTGACCTCGAGAAAGTAAGCCATGAAGAGCTTTCCTACATTGTGGATTCGACCGCCTCCCCCATCGCTTCCGTCTTGGCCTTCAATGCCTGGCCCGTCTATGTCCAGGCATTCATCTTTGTTCCCGGCGTCGCCTTTCTCGCTACCGAAGCCGACCGCATTGCCTTCTTCTTCAGCAGTGTGCCGTTCAGTTTCTACGGTATTCTCGCGGTGTTGGGGACGCTACTGCTGAGCCTCGGTATTACACGCTTCGCGGGACCGGGAATCCGTGCGGCACATGAGCGGGCCAAAACCACAGGTCAGCTCGATGCTCCCGATGCCCGGCCCATGAATGCGAAGGAACTACACGTCAGCCAGGTGCCTCCCGGATACAAAACGCATGTCCTCGAGTTCTTCATTCCTCTCCTCCTTCTGATCGGCACGGCTGTCGGAACGTTCATCTACATGGGCAGTCCCAAAGTGAACTGGGCCTTCGGAATCGCCTTGCTGGTTTCCGTTCTCGTAGCGCTCATCAAAGGCATGAAGCTGGGGGATGTCATCGAGGGAATTGGTGATGGACTCAAGGGAGTGGTATTCGGTTCCGTCATTCTCGTGCTCGCCGTCACGATCGGGAGCATTAGCCGGGAGATCGGAGCCGGCAGCTATCTGGTTGAATTGTTAGGCGGTCGAATTTCGTTCATCGCGCTACCGGTTGCCTTGCAGATCATCACGATGATCATCGCCTTTTCGACCGGTACGAGCTGGGGCACCTACGCGATTGCCTTCCCGCTTGCGATGCCTCTCGCCTGGAGTGTTGCGCAGGCCAATGATCTCGCGAATCCGGAGCTGTTCATGTCGGTGTGTTTCGCCACGGTTCTGAACGGCAGCGTCTTTGGCGACCAGTGTTCTCCCATTTCTGACACCACCATTCTCAGTTCCATGACCACCGGGTGCGATCTGATGGATCACGTAAAAACACAAATCGTCCCCGCATCCTACGCGGCCGGACTGGCCGCTATCCTCTGGACCGCGACGGTCGCTTTTTTTGCCTGAAACCCACTTCCGATTGACCATGAAAATCGTCTTTCGCTACTTCGTAGCTCTGTCACTCATTTCGGCGCAGACGCTCCTCGCCGAGCCGCCCACTGCGGTTGCGCCGCCCATCATTGATTACGAAAGCCGGTTCCACCCCGTAATCGGCAGGAACGGGATCGTGTCGAGTCAGGAAGCCCTGGCGAGTGACATCGGGATCCAGGTGCTCAAGGATGGCGGCAACGCTATCGACTCTGCCATTGCGGTGGCCTATGCCCTGGCGGTGACGCTCCCGAAGGCCGGAAATCTCGGCGGCGGCGGATTCATTCTGGTTCACTCTGCCAAAGACAACAAAACGTATTCCTTCGACTTTCGCGAAATGGCTCCGCTAGGGGCGACTCGTGACATGTATCTCGATGAAAACGGCGATGTCGACAAGACACGAGCCCGCTTCAGCCCCCGGAGTGTCGGCGTTCCGGGAACCGTGAGGGGGCTTTCTGCCGTGCACGAAAGATTTGGCACGAGGCCGCTCAAGGATTTGATTCAGCCAGCGATTGGCCTCGCGCGTGACGGGATCAAAGTGTCTCCCGGACTCGCCACCGATCTCGTGAGCTACGGGGAGAAACTGAAATCGAGCCCGACGATTGCGAAGGTATTCTACAAGGAAGACGACGAACCGTATTCTCTCGGGGACACCCTCGTCCAGAATGATCTCGCCTGGTCGTTGGAGCAAATCGCCGAAGAGGGGGAGAAAGCATTCTACGAGGGAGCGATCGCAAAGAAGTTAGTCGCCTTCATGGAAAGCGAAGGCGGACTGATTTCCGCCGAAGACTTAAAGAACTATCGCGTGGCAGAGCGCGAGCCGATTCGAGGAACCTACAAAGGATACGAAGTGGTCAGTATGCCGCCCCCCAGTTCCGGAGGGGTCCACTTGATCCAGATGCTGAATACGCTTGAGAATACCTCGTTGAAAAAAATGGGGCACAACAGCGCCCGGTCCATTCATCACCTTGGCGAGGCCATGAAGTATGCGTATGCCGACCGAAGTGCCCACCTCGGCGATCCGGATTTCGTCGAGGTGCCGATCGACTGGTTGACCTCCAAGGCCTATGGCAAAGATTTGTTTTCGAAGATTGAGGAAGCGAAAGCGGTCCCTTCCTCCGAGATTAAACCGGGGACTCCGGTCGAATACGAAAGCGAGCAAACGACCCACTTTTCGGTGATGGACAAGCTGGGCAACGCCGTGTCCTTGACCTACACGCTCAACTTCAGCTTCGGCAGCCTGCAGATGGCACCGGGCACGGGGTTTCTCTTGAACAACGAAATGGACGACTTTTCGGCAAAGCCGGGAGTGCCAAACGCTTTCGGCCTGCTCGGGGGCGAAGCGAATGCGATTCAGCCGAAGAAGCGCCCGCTCAGTTCGATGACGCCAACGATAATCTTGAAAGACGGAGAAGCCTACCTCGCGACCGGCAGCCCCGGTGGCGCCAAGATCATCACCACCGTTTTGCAGACCATTCTCAATGTCATCGAATACGACATGAATGTTGCGGAGGCTTCGTCGGTTCCCCGCGTGCACCACCAATGGATGCCAGATGAATTGAAATGCGAGCCGGGTATCAGTGTCGATACCCTGGAAAAGTTGAGATCGTTCGGGCACCCAACCAGGTCGACCACGACCCTTGGAGGCACCCAATCAGTGATGAAGGTCGGGGATCGATTCGAGGGGTATTCCGATCCGCGAAGGCCGGATGCCGCAACCTTTGCCTACTGAAAAATCGCGGCTCGGATAGCGGGAGGGGTGGCATCAGCCACACCGCACCAGGCTTCAAACACAGCCATGAACCGAAAAACCGACCTCGAAGGCCGCGCCGAAATCGAGACACTCGTCGACGTCTTTTACGAACGTGTCCGCGACGACGAACTACTGGGATTCATTTTTAACGACATCGCGCAGACGGACTGGGAATCCCATTTGCCCAAGATGTATGCTTTCTGGGAGACGGTTCTATTCCGCTCGAATAGTTATCGGGGTAATCCGTTGGCCGCGCATGAAAAGCTTGTCTCGAAGACACCGATGGGCCGGGAGCAGTTCGACCGCTGGCTGGAGCTGTTCCGGGGAACGGTGGACGATTTGTTCGTCGGAGAACATGCGGAACACATCAAGAGTTGCGCCGATGACATGGCGAACGTCATTTACTCGCGGATCAACCAGGTGCCCGATCCGCGGTTCGATCCCGCGAATCTCACCCCGGAACAACGCGAGCGATACACCCGCTACAAGAGCGACCCGGGCGAGTGATCACGCTTCCTGCGTGCCGGAATCAAAAGCAAAACCGAAGTTCTGAGGAAGCGGGGAAGATCACCCCGTCTGCAAACTGCCACCCCATGATTTCTTTGCGATTCGGCATTCCTGAGGAAAGATTGCCATCGGTCCTACAATCCCGTCATGACAAAGTTCAAGGAGGAGCAAGAACGCAACCCGCCGACAAAGCCGCGATCCGTTTCCGAATCAGACGAACAGGATGCCAGCTCTCCAGTCTCTTCCCGGAAAGGGGCAGGCAGAGTTGCGAGAAGCGAATCCGCTCGCCCCTCCCGGAGAAGGAGCGGACTTGACCGAAGAAAGCTGCTCCCACGAGTCACGATGCGGGCTCTCAAACAAGTGGCCGTGGCCCTGCTGTTTCTCCATTCCCTTGTCCTGACCCCGGGATTTGCCCGGGAATTAACACAGGCTCACCGCGAACGTCACGAACACTGCCTGGCGCTGCAACAGGAAGGCCGGTGGAGGGAGGCGCTGGCCGTGGCCACCGAACTGGTCAGCGCATTCGAGGGGACGCCACCTTCTCAACACCAGCTCGTTTTCACCAACGAATTGGCCAACCTGAATCAGCGTCTCGGCAACTACACCGGGGCCGAAGTTGAATACCTCGCCTGCATTGAGATCGCAGATGCGATCGCCGGCCCGGAGTCCAAACTGGTCGGCCAGTTGAAGAACAATCTTGCCGCTCTCTACCAGGTCCTCGGGCGCTTCGAGACCGCGGAAAAGCTCAACCGGGAAGCGCTCGCGATACGGGAAAGTACCGACGGCAAAGGCGCTGCATCCACTGTTCCTGCCATGAACAACCTTGCCGGCCTGCTTTGGTGCATCGGCGATATAGACGGAGCCGAAACACTCTATCGCAAGGCCCTCGAAATCCGCTCGTCTCAGCTCGGACCGGAGTCGCTGGAAACCGCGAGGTCCCGCGCCAACCTCGGCGGCCTTCTCTTTTACCGGGACCAAGTCGAAGAAGCCGGGGATTTGGTCAGGAAGGCAGTCGACACCTTCACGATCGAATTCGGCACCCGGCACCCCGATACGCTGGAAGTACTTCTCTTTCTTGGCGAAATCGAACGGGCCCTTGGCCGACCCGATTCCGCGATCCGGCTCTACCAACAAGTCCGCGACGGACGTGCAGCGGCATTCGGAGAGCAACCGCATTTTGAAACCGCGGAAGCGGAAAGACGGCTCGGCGATGCGAGGCGGGAACTGGGCGACTACACGGGAGCGATCGAATCTTACTCCCGATCCGAAACGATCTATCGCGGCTCCCTCCGCCCCGGACACCCCGATCTCATCGAAGGTCTCTACGGCGCCGGCCTCGCCGCCCTTGCCAGTGGGGATTTGGACCTGACCCTGAAAAAGGCGCAGGCATGCTCGGAAATCGAACTCTCCAACCTCACCGCCGTCCTCGAGTTCACCGATGAAAGACAGAGGCTTGCCTACCAGAACCTGTTCCGTTCGCACCACCTCTTTGCGAATCTGAAAGACGGCACTCGCGTGGCTGAGTTTCTCCTCCAGCGAAAGGGCGTCGTGATAGACAGCCTGATTTCGGAAGCTCGATTGATGCGGCGCGCGAACTCCTCCGAAGAAAAGGAGGCCGTCGCCGCGCTCGAAAACGCCCGGGCGCAATTTCGCAGTGCCTTCCTCGCGACCGGAGGGAGTGACATCGATATCAGGGAAGCGCAGGAAGCGGTGCGACACGCTCACCGCAGGTTACTCGAGGCCACGGGAGGCACCGGCTTCGGCAGCCAATTTCTCGAGCCCGGTCTTTCCGATCTTCAGGAAACGCTCTCCCAAGGGGAATTCCTTGTCGACTACCTGTATTTTGATTCCTACCAGGGGAAAGCCAACTTGGAACGACACATTGGCGCCGCGATCGTTTCACGCGATTCCGTTCACTTCGCCGACTGCGGCCCGCTCTCGGAGGTCAGTAATCTCATCGCGGAATCTGCGAGTTTCTTTGGGGCAGCCCAACCGGATGACGAACTCGCCGAATCCATTCTACGAGATCTCTACCGGTCACTTTTCGCCCCGATCACTTCCCTGCTCGATGACGCAACCGGCGTTTTCATCAGCCCCGAAGGTGCTCTCAACTTCGTCCCCTTTGCCTGCCTGATCGACGAGCAGGGGCAATTCCTCATCGAGAATTTCGACATCGGATACGTTTCTGCGGCCAGGGAACTTCTCAAACCTTCGGAGGCGGTGGATCCTAATCGAGGGGCTCTCCTTTTTGGCAATCCAAAATTCGACACCCGCCATGATACGGCAGAAACCATTTCCGATCGTCGCGGTCTTCTCTCTACTTTCAGCGCTGCCGCCTTGTCCGAGTTCTCCCGCGCGCTCGGACCCCTGCCCGGAGCCGGGAAGGAAGTATCGCAGCTCAGCACTCTTCTGACGTCCCTCTCTATCCCGGCACGCGCGATCACTGGAACGGATGCGACGGAATCCCGGCTCCGGGAGGATGCGATCCAACCCTACATCCTGCACCTTGCCACTCACGGGCTCTACCTTCCCTCGATGATTCCCCCTCCGAGAGAAACGGGCACCCGGTCCCGCTTTGTCCCTCGCGAAATCACCGGATTCCAGAATCCACTGTTCGGCAGCTGGATTACCCTTTCCGGCTCAAGCAATACGATCGAGTCCTGGTCCGGGGGGCGGGTCCCCTCTCCCTATACCGACGGAATTCTCATGGCCAACGAAGCAGCCGAGCTGGACCTCAACGGTACCTTGGTAGTTACCCTGAGCGCCTGCGATACCGCCACTGGAGAAGCCACTGCCGGAGATGGGGTTCTCGGGATACGACGCGGGTTTCGCATCGCCGGAGCGGAACACGTCCTGTCCACCTTGTGGCCGATCAATGATTCCATGACCCCGAGAATCATGTCGGACTTTTATTCCGGCCTTCTTGAGGGAACGCCAACCCGTTCCCTCAGTGAAGCACAGCGGAGATGGCTCCGTACCATTCGCGACGATCCAGAGGCTGTCAGCCTGCCGCTCAGCGGGGGCGGGGAACTCACTGTGGGCGGACTCTATTGGGCCATCAACCTCGCGGGACCTTTTCTCTTGAGCCGTTGATGACACCGACTCGTTTGCGCGGTCGTTCCCCATGCGGGAATCAACGGTGAAAACCACCACTCATGGAGCCCCTCCCCTGCTATCGGTTGCCCGGCAGCGTGCTCCCGTAGCCCGTCGTAAAATTGTATTCCCCCACCCGGTGCTGGCGGGTTGGAAAAGGAATCGGAGTCGTTGCCGGATTCCACGGCAGGGCGGCGCCGGGCTCTTCGAGGGCGATGCTCTCCAGCTCCAACATGCCGGCTCCTTCGTCTCCCGGAAGCGGCCATGCAACAACGTCTTCCACCACGTACCAATTGACCCAGCAGTGCCAGTCGATCTGGCCGAAATAGTCGGGGCGAAGGATTCGCTTGGGAAGATTCCCGTATACTGCGGGTGTCAACCGGATCGGCTCGAGACTGCTCCGGTCCAGATCCGCCATTTCGGTGGGAAACATTTGAAATTCCACCGGCTTCCCCGGAGCTCCGCGCCACGAGATCACGTGCCACATCCCGAGAAGGCGACGGATCTTGCTCCCCTCGACCATGAGATAGACAGGCATGCCCACGACGGCGGGAATCCGTTCCATGTCCCGGATCGAATCAAAGGCCGCCTCGTAAACCGTCCCGTTCCCGTCCTGACATTCGACCCGCGCCACTCCCCCGTCCTGCTCGACGATCCGGCTGACCCGGGCCTCGACCTCCTTTCCATGGACGAAGGGGAAACGACGCTCGTGAAAGCGTCTACCCCAGCTGTGCTCCAGCCAGAGGCAGGCCCCGGGGGCGATGTCTTCCATCTGAATCCAGCGGCCGTAGTAAATCGCGTCGCGGGGGCGGTATACCAGCAAAGAACGTTCCGGACCTCGCGTCGTCGCGCCGGTCCAAACGACGGCATTGCCCAGTTCGAGGTGATGCAATTCCCAATCGGTCCCGCCCTCCTGCAGCCGAAGGACGCCCTCATCGGAAACCTCACCGGTGAGAACATGGCGATGACCGTCAGGCGTTTCGAACTGCAGCTCTACCTCCTTTTCAAGGATTCGAATCGCGGCCCAGATCATTTGTCCGTCCGCCTGCCAGCGCGGAATCTCCCGATCGGGGTCCTCACCGTAGGTAAGATGCCCCGGTGCCACCCAGCCATAGTGGAGTTCGCCGAAGAGATCGGCATCGAGTCCGTCGCCGGTGGCAAGGGTTTCGGCTCGTTTGCGGGCCGCGAGCAAACGCTCCTCGAGATCCACTGGAATCTGCGGGTTGCCGAATTCGACACTGGGAAGCTCATCCTGCATAGGCTCGGGCTCGCTGGTGACCTCACGCAATCGACGGAAACTCATTTCAAAGACCCGGCCGTCACGATTGAACATCTTTCCCACCCATATTATCTGATCGCCCGTCAACTTCTTCGTGAGTTTGCAGCGAGCCGTTTTCTTTTTGCCGGTGAATTCGTCGAGAATGAGAACACCCTCACGAGGATTGGTGCCCGCAAGTCGATAAGTCTTGCCGGGACGGTCCGGATAGGAATATGTGCCCGTAACTGTGCCGTCGTCCTGCCAGTCGAGAGAAAACACGGCGTCAAGCTTACCGACATGGCCGTGATATTCGCCGGCGGACACGGAGGCCAAAACAGGAAGCAGGGCGCAGAGGAAAAGGAGAGACTTCATCCTTTTATAAGAATAATACACGAAAGGAGCTGCGGGAAGCTCGAATTCGGTCAGGAAGCGCCCTCTACCAGAGTTGCGGACGCCTCCATACGAATCTACAGAAAAGGAAGCTATGAACGAGAACCGTCACCGACTGCGCAGACTCCAATTGTATGATCACTTCCGGGAAGGAGAAGCCATGATTCTCTTCGCAGGATCGGCACCGCGCAAAACAGCCGATGCGCACTATCCCTTCTTTGCGAACCGGAATTTCTATTACCTGACCGGTATCCTGCAAGCGGACAGCATCTTTCTCGCGGTGAATGTCGGAGGCAGCGTCGAGGAAACACTCTTCGTCCACAAGAAGGATCGAATGGCGGAGCGCTGGCACGGCTATCGGCTCTCCCGGGAAGAAGTCTCAGAACTCTCCGGTGTGGAACAGGTAGAGGACCTCGATCTCTTTGACTCCACCCTCAAAGGATTTCTCGACCAGGGGGCTGTCTCCACCCTTTCCTACGACTTCGATAAGTTCGACGCGGGACGCTCCGATGCGCCGCACAACGATCACAGCAAACGGATCCGGGTCTCGTATCCTTTCCTTACTTTGAAAAATATTTATCCGACGGTCTGCTCCGCCCGCACGATCAAGGATCGTGAAGAAATCTCCCACATCCGGGAAGCCATGTGCATCACGCGGGATGGAATTCACGCGATGATGAAAACCGCGAAAGCCGATCTCTACGAGTATCAACTCGAAGCGGTCTTCAATAAGGTTCTCTCCGACGCGGGGGTCCGGGAGCCGGCTTTCACCAGCATCGTGTCAGGTGGTCAAAACAACTTCTACATCCACTACGAAGAGCCCATAGGAATCCTCAAGGAAGGGGATCTCATTCTCACCGATGTCGGTGCGAGGAAAAACGAATACGTCACCGACATCTCCCGCGCTTTTCCGGTGAATGGAAAGTTTACGACTGAACAAAAGGAGGTTTACGAGATTGCCCTCAAGGTGAACAAGGAATTGATGGGCCTTCTTGTCCCGGGATTGGTCTCCTTTGCCGATATTGAAAAACACTCCCGCCGTCGGGTTGGCGAGGAACTCGTCGCCGCCGGATACCTCGGCAAAGAGGAGGACGTCAGCAAATACTACTGGCACAAAGGGACCCATCATATCGGTCTCGACGTTCACGACGTCGGCCCGCCAGCAAAAGTCATTGAACCCGGCATGGTTTTCACGATCGATGTCGGCATCTACATTGAAGAGAAAAATATCGGGTTTCGGGTCGAGGATGACGTCGCGATCACCGGGAGCGGCTACGAGCATCTCTCTTCGGAGATCGTTCGCGAGATCGACGATATCGAGGCCATGATGAGCTGATCGAACTCCGGAAAGAAAGCACCGGGCTTCCGCAGAACGGAAGGATCAAATCGAAGTTCACTGAGAAATCCAGGCGGGAATTGCCAGAGTCAGGCTGTTGCCGGACCAACGGAAATCTCAGTTGAGTCAGTGGTGTGTGTCCGAGAGGAGCGCCTTCTCTTTGCTGGATCGCAACGCTTCGAGTTTTCGGTATTCACAAGACAGGTCCCAGCATGGCCAGCGCGTTGTTCCAGAACCGGGTGTGAAGGGGCCATTCCTCAACCATTTCCTGCGTTACGGGATGAGACTGCGCTAGATAGTCATCCTGACGCATTCGCATCGCTGCGGTGACGTCCTCATCGCAGAGTAGAATATTGTTTTCGTAGTTCAGATCAAAGCTGCGGCGATCCATATTGGCTGAGCCAATCAAGGTCACTTTCCCGTCAAGAGTCAGCGACTTGGTGTGTAGAAGCCCCCCCTCATACTCATGGATCTGCACGCCCGCATCCAGAAGCTCTTCGTAGTAGCTGCGGCTCGCTCCGCCCACGATGAAGGAGTCGTTTCGCGCCGGGAAGATGATCGTGGTCTCGACTCCCCGGCGGGCGCTCGCACACAGCGCCGCCTGCATCGACTCGTTGGGAACGTAGTAGGGGGTCGTGATAAAGAGTTCATTCCGCGCTTCATACATCAGGGTCTCGAAAACCTCTGACATCGCAGAGTGCCGAACGGTTGGGCCGGTGCCGATCACCTGGGCAGGAAAACCGGATTCACCTTCTGGAATAGGAGCTTGTAAGAGCTCGTCCAGATCTTCATCGACTGCCTCCATCCAGTCCGAAGCGAACAAGTGCTGATTCTGCCGGACAACCGGCCCTTCGAAACGCATCATTGCATCCACCCAGGGCGCGTATTTTGCTTTGACCCGGAACTCCGGATCAGCGCAGTTCTGACTTCCACAGTAGGTGACTGCATTGTCGATCACGAGAATCTTGCGGTGGTTCCGCAAATCAATTCGGCCTTTCAAGGGGCGCAGCAGCGGATTTCCGATCGGAAGTGCCACCGCGACCTGAACACCGGCATCCGCCATCGCCTTCCAATGTTCTGAGCGAATCATGGGGCGGGAGCCGAGGCCGTCCGCCATGGCCCGGCAGGTGACACTGCGTCCGGCTGCCCTCTTCAGGGCCTCGACCATTTTCAATCCGTTGGTGTCGGTCAGCCAAATGTAGAAGGTGAGATGCACATGCTCCTGCGCGCCATCGATGTCCGCCACCATCGACTCGATCGTAGCGTTGGAATCAGGAAGGAGCCGGGCACGGTTTCCACCCACCGCCGCGAAGCCGTTGACCGAATACCCCACCTGGAACAGCGACTCAAACCGATCCGGTATCTGTGGGCGGAAGTTTCCCGCATCGATGCCGGGCGTCTTGGACACATCAGGCATGCTTTCCAGTACCTTCCGCATCCGGGCAATCCGTTTACGCCCGATGCTGGTTTCCCCCAAAAGCACGTACGTGATGACTCCAAACACCGGGAGAACCACGATCACCACGACCCAGGCCACCCGCGATGCCGGCTCCCTATGAGGTCGGAGAATCGCCCTGAGAATGGCGGAAAGATGAAGAAGAAAGAACAGGGCCGTTCCGGCTGCTCCGAGAATCTGATGATCAGTCATTGTCTGGAATGGCGGGGACCTCGCTCGCGATCTCGACATCTATCGAGAAATTCAATGAAACCTCGGCAAAAATCTTTAAGATTCAAGGCCTTCTCAGTCTTCCCGCCAACAACTGGATCTCCCTCAATAAAGAGGATACGACTTTTTTGCTCCGATTGGTTCTAGTTCGGGGTGATCGATTCCTGTTGAGAGTGGCCTCGATATCTTACGAGGCTTCCATGTTTTCGGAAAAGTGCGATCCCGCTACCAGACGACTGACTGGTCCAGAGTTCCTGCCAGATAGAGCCGGCTTCTGCTCGATTGGCTCCCCCAACCCTCGCCGTTGCGCGGTAGCGGACGCATGCCCTGGAACCGGAGCATATCGCAAATATTCGGACACCGGACAGCCCTCAGGCTGGCGCGAACGCGACATCAAAAAGCAATTTTCCAGCGGTTACTTTCCTGAAAACTCCTCCATCATGCAAGGGCTCCCGGACCCGGGGGAATTCCGTATGCCATCCTTTGATCATGAAATCACACCGACACAATCTTTCTGCGAAATTCGCCAGCCCGGGGTTTCCCTCGATCTCAGCTGTCTTGATGGCGATTGGGGTCCTCTTTGATGGAGGGAGAGCCCCGGCGGCGGAAGAGGAAACGCCTCCCAATGTCGTCGTCATCTTCGCTGACGACCTCGGCTACGGAGACCTCAGTTGTTACGGAGCGACAAAGCTCAAGACCCCGAACATCGACAGATTGGCTGCAGAAGGACGGCGCTTCACCGATGCTCACTCTGCTTCTGCAGTGTGCACTCCGTCGCGCTATGCATTGATCACCGGGCGCTATCCCTTTCGCAAAGGGCTGTCACGCCCTGTCTTCCTCAGGACCGGATTGGTAATTGATAAAGAGCAGACATCGATCGCCGATGTGATGAAAAACGCGGGCTACTCGACCGCCTGCATCGGGAAGTGGCACCTCGGCTTTGGAGAGAAAACACCTGACTGGAACGGCGCCCTTAAACCGGGGCCTCTCGAAATGGGCTTCGATTACTACTACGGCGTCCCCGTGGTTAACAGCCATCCGCCTTTCGTGTATGTAGAAAATCATCACGTCGTCGGGCTCGTTCCCGAAGATCCTTTCGTCTACGGGAAAACGGCAAAGACGCAGGTCATTGAGGAAAAGATGATACGTGACATCGGCGGAGCAGACGCTGCGCATGCGCTGTACGACGACTACGCGGTCGGCACACGCCTGGCTGAAAAATCAGTGGAGTGGATCAAAAAGAACAAAGACGATCCGTTTTTCCTGTTTCTCTCGACCACGAATATTCACCACCCCTTCACCCCCGCCAAGCGCTTTCAGGGAACCAGCGAGTGCGGACTCTACGGCGACTTTGTTCATGAGCTCGATTGGATGGTCGGCGAGGTCATGGCGACGCTGGAGAAAAACGGACTGGCTGAAAACACACTCGTCATTTTCACGAGCGACAATGGCGGGATGATCAACATAACCGGCCAGAAAGCGATCACGCAGGGGCACAAACTGAATGGGGAATTGTTAGGATTTAAATTTGACGGATGGGAAGGCGGGCATCGCGTTCCGTTTATCGCCCACTGGTCGGGAAAGATCAAAGCGGGCTCCGAATCAAAACAGCTGATTTGCAATGTCGACCTTCTCGCAACGATGGCGGCGCTCACGGGACAGGAGTTGAAGGCCGACGAAGGACCGGACAGTTTTAATGTGCTTCCCGCTCTTACCTCCGATCCCGAAGAGCCTATCCGCGATCATCTCGTTCTTGGTGCCAGCAAGGAGAGTCACCTCGTGTTTCGGGATGGAGATTGGGTACTGATAACGGGCAAAGGTGGCGGTGGCTTCAACAGTTCAAAGGTGGGCTCACACACTTTCGGTGGAGCGGCCGCCCTGAAATTTGCAGGCCAAACCAACAGCGATATCGTGGACGGGAAAATCAAACCGGATGCGCCTGCCGCCCAGCTCTACGATCTTTCCTCCGACCCATCGCAGGCCACCAATGTAATCGACATATATCCGGATCAGGCGGAGTCGATGCGGGCCAGGCTGAATCAGGTCAAAACTTCACCCGGCAGCCGTCCGGGCAACCGCAGGTAAGCAAATGCTGCCGTTCCCGCGAAGGATGCGCTCCGGCCGAACATCGTTTTCACAATGATCGACGCTCCCGGGAATAGATCGAAGATCGAGGGAGCGAAAGGCCCACTTCCATTCCGGGGCGCGATCGGAACTAGTGTTTCTGCTTCCACTTATCTGCGAAAGCGAGGATGAGAAGACCGGCAAGGGTCATCGAGCCGAAAAGAAGGAGAATGAAGAATAGGTCGGGATTCATGAGTGGGTTAGGGAACGGTGTCCGGCCACCAGAATAGCCTCAAATCGGCCTTAGCAAAGCAGGATTTCACCCCCTCCAACCCGGGACAAGGCGCGGTGACGGACGCATACGGTGAAAAACAATTTTCTGTCGGCAGTTCCCCCATATCCGCCCTCGTTTTCGGGAAAAGAAAGGCTCACATTGCGGTCTTATGCGAATGAGAGCCATTCTACTTTTTCTGGCAGTCGGCACCATCACCGTTGCATCCCGCGCTGAAGACCGAATCGTTCCTCCAGGGTGGGACGCCGCGCTGGCCGGGGATCGAGTCATGGAGCAGCTCGTCACGTATACTGCAGCCGGGGTGAAAGGGGCTCACGATGCCGAACTCTCCCTCCATGAGCGCCATGCCTATATCGTTGCTGAAGTCGACGACGAAATGACCGGGGAAAGCGCGGCCCGCCCGAATATCTACAGCACCTTGTCCATCGTGAATCTCGACTCCCTCAAGGTCGAGGACATCCAGGTGATTGCCCGGGGTGAACAGGCTTTCGAGAACACAACTCTCCCCGTAGGGGCGATCTTTGTTCCGCGCATCTACCCGATCAATGAGGACACGCTACGCTGCTACTTCGCGAGCGAACGCCCCGGGCAAAGGCAGTCTCAAATGTGGTATCGCGATTTCGACCTCAAGACACGCACGTTTGCCCCGACGATCCACAAGGGAAAGCTGAAGACAGCCGCCGGCACCTTTGATATGCAGCCGCAACACTTCCACGCCGACGCTGCGGCCCGCGGATTCAGGAAACCTGCGAAGGACTTTGGTCTCTACCTCTTCGATTCCTTCAAAGTCTTCGACGGAAAAACCTACATCGCACTCAACAATTTCCCCGGAAAGCAGAATGCTCTCGCTCTCGTCCACGACAACTTCGCCACCTTCGAGATCCTCGGTCATTACAACGAGCCGCAATCTGCGAACCTGAGCGAGTCAGCAGTGAATCAACTCCCCGATGGAACCTGGATGGCGATCTGCCGAAACGACAGCGGGAACTATCATTTCACGACCAGCAAGGATGGTCGTTCCTGGACTTCCGGACGCGAATTACCCCCTGTCTCCAACGGTACAAGTTCGAAGCCGACCTTCGACAAACTCGGTGACCTCTACTATCTGGGCTGGCAGGAGGTGACGCGTATCCATGGAGTGAATCGAAGTGTGTTCAATGTCGATGTCTCACGCGACGGCGTGAACTGGGAACGGAAGTATCGCTTTGAAAGCACCCTGTCCTTTCAGTATCCCACCTTCCGCGAGCACGGAGGCGAGATCTGGCTAACGGTTACTCAGGGAGATCATTCTCCGAGCCGGAAGGAGCGGATCATGTTTGGGAGACTGGAAACCCCTGGCGAATTCGCCTCGCAGAAAGGCCTGACCCGAAAACCGATCCCGGACCCGCCTCTGCCGCCGGCGATCCTGAAACCGGGCGTACAACTTTTCACCGATCGCGACTACACACTCATCGAAGCGCCTGAATTTCTTCTCGGGCAAACGTTTCTCCGCACCAGCATCGAGGGCTATACCGTGGAATGCACCTCTCCCGGTGACCTCCACGTTTTGACCCTCAGCAAAGAACACTCGGCCAACCGGGCCGGCGACCTGCTCGGCCGGGGATTCAAGAAAGTCGACACTCCGGAATTCCAGCTCTTCGAGGGCGATCTCAATCGGGTCTCTGCCTACCGCAAGCGTCTCGAAAGCGGCGATCGGTTGACTCTGAGCAAGCTCGCGTTTCCCGTGCTCAGTAGAGACTTGAAGATCAAACTTCTCAACGCCGGCAAACCTGAAGTCGTTGAAGCCACCGAGACGCCGGAGAAGGCCGCAGCACGGATCGCAAAGATGGAGAAGGTCGCCGACCATGCCCTCGTCCCTCCAGTGGTAAATACTTCCCCACTCCCCCGCTACGGTTACGACAAGCTCGACTATGGTATGACCATCGGCATTGAACGCACGCCGGGCGGTCGACTCTGGGCCTGTTGGGTTGCCGGTGGCGACAGCCCCGATGCCTACTTCGTCCTCGCCTCCAGCGACAACGACGGGGAGACCTGGTCACCCCCCCGGGTCGTGCTCGATTCTCACGAGCAGGATCTTGGTGCGAAACGCAGTATCCTCGTCGGCAATCTCTGGACGGATCCGAAGGGACGGCTCTGGCTCATCTTCGACCAGTCAATGGATATGTACGATGGTCGGGCCGGCGTCTGGGCCACCGTCTGTGACAATCCTGACGGGGACGAACCAACCTGGTCGAAACCCCGCCGCATTTGGCACGGCGTGACCCTAAACAAACCGACCGTGCTTTCGAACGGGGAATGGATGCTGCCGATCTCGCTCGACCAGCGCCCGGGCTTTCGTGAATTCAAGGGCTGCTTCCGCGAACTCGACCCGCTGCGCGGCGCGAATGTCTTTGTCTCGACCGACGAGGGCGCAACCTGGACGCGGCGCGGCGTCAGGACCTTCCCCAATCCGGACTGGCACGAACACATGATCGTAGAGAAAAAGAATGGATCCCTCTGGATGCTGGCACGGACCCGCAGCGGCATTATGGAAAGTGTCTCGCTCGATGGAGGGGCTCATTGGAGCGAACCTGTGGAGTCCGCGATCAAACACCCCGTGGCGCGATTTTTCATCCGGCGGCTGCAATCCGGACGCCTTCTCCTGATCAAACACGGCGACAAAATCGATGCCCACAAGGGTCGTGTCCAATTGAGCGCCTGGCTCTCCGATGACGATGGCGAAACCTGGAAAGGCGGCCTCGTCCTCGACGAGCGCAAGGGGATCTCCTACCCCGACGGCTTTCAGTCGCCGGACGGGGCGATCTATATTTCGTACGACCGAAACCGCTCCACCGATGGCGAAATCCTGATGGCCCGCTTCACGGAGGAGGATGTGTTGGCCAGGCAATTCAAAGGCCCCCGCTCAAAGGCGAAGATGCTGATCAGTCGACCTCTGGCCCGGGAGGTGGCGAAGTTGCCCGCCTACCAGGGACCCACCCCCGGTGTGGAGCGCGAAATCGACCTGCCACTCGTTGACATTTCCGCTGAGAAAGGTCGCCACTCTGTCGTCGCTGCCGGCACGGAATCCATCTACCAGGGCCACTGCGACACCGTCTTACTTCCCGATGGGAAAACCATGTTCACCGCCTGGTGTCTTGGCCACGCGCAATGGATCGGTCCGATCGCGAAAAGCACCGATGCCGGCCTCAGCTGGAGCCAACCTCTCGAAGTGCCCGACAACTGGCACGAGACCTCGAACACGCCCGCCCTCCATCGCCTTGTTGCGCCCGACGGCACCGGCCGTCTCTTCTGCTTCGCGGATGGTCTTGATTGGAGTCGCCACGGCAAACCTCCCTACCCGATGCACCAATCGCATTCTGAAGACAATGGCAAAACCTGGAGCCCCATGGTCCCGAACGGCGTCGAGGGAGAAGTCCCGCCAAAAACCATTCTCTCCTTTGACGGGGGCAGGCGGCACATACTGTGGAGCGACCTGCCGGGCTACGTCATTCAGAGCGAGTCCCTTGACGTAGGACTGACCTGGAGTGCCGGCCGCCGCATTCTCCGCGTCCCGGATCGCTGGTCCCAGCCATCTGTAATCCGTTCCCCCGACGGCAAGACCCACCTCATGCTCCTGCGGGAAAACGGTCGCCAGCATCAGTCGCTTTATTCCGTCAGTCTCGACCATGCGACGACCTGGAGCGAGCCGAAGGAACTACCCGCAACGCTCACGGGTGATCGCCACGTTGCAAAGTTTGCCCCCGATGGACGCCTCGTCGTCGCCTTCCGCGATGTCGCAAAAAGCAGTTCGACCTACGGTCATTACGTCGCCTGGGTGGGCCGTTTCCAGGACCTTCTTGAAGGCAATCCGGGCGACTATCGCATCAAGCTTTTCCACAACATACTGAGGACGGACTCAGACCGCCCCGGGCAGGGAAATATGGATTGCGGATATTCCGATCTCGAGCTCCTGCCGGACGGGACGATTGTCGCCACCACCTATCTGAAGTATGCGGAAGGTCCCGGGAAACATTCCGTCATGAACACCCGGTTTACGCTGGAGGAGACGGATACCCTGGTCAGGAAAACGGCAGCCAACCAGCGATTTCCCGGCAGCCAAGCTTCACCGTAGAGGAAAACGTAAGTTTTTCCCCGACAGAGCCAAAAGCCTCACCCCACCGAGTGGTCGATCAGGCCCTCCTGGACATCAATGAGGTCCCGCCGCAGGACGAAGACCGAAAGGTTGACGTTCTCGCCGGCGAGGATGCGCCGCTTTAAGGCGGGATCGATCCGGATCCGGGCAAATTGAAACAGGTTACGCGAAGCGATCGTGACGAAGACCATGTCGGACTCGTCGACGCGGTCCCTTCGTCCGAAGCGATGATAGTTCGCCCGATCCTGAGCCAGAATGTCGCGCAGGGTAGTCAGCTGATTCCCCCGCGAATTGACACGGTCCTTTCCGGAAATTCGACAGTTATAGAGATCGAGCCCGTCATAGGCTCCGGCGCGGGGGAGCGAAAAGCAAAGTAGCGCGAGGACAAGGAGGGGTATCAGTCTTTTCATGAAGAAAATCTCTCCTACAAGCCTTTCCCCGGCAAACCCGGAGTCGTACGGAATCCACTGAAAAATTCTACGGAAATCCCCTATCGAAATGTCATGGCTCCGGACAGGCCCTCACGCCAATCGACTTCACCGTAGAGGAAAACGTAAGTTTTTCTCCGACCGGGACAACGACCTGATCCCGCGCGGGCAAAACCGAGATTACCCCTCCAATCATCGAATCGAAAAGCCACCTCACCCCGGCCAGGTACGTTTGAGCAGGGTTGAGCCCCCGACGGAACCCTCTTGAATTGCAGGCCTGACAGATTGCTTTATTTTCTCTCCGGAAAGCTGGCGCAATCGGGGAAACGCGCTAGAATCCCCGTCCACACATTTTGATGAAAGCCTCCCGCTATCAGACAGATACTGCTGACCCTTCTCAATTCGCTCCCGGACAACGGTGGGTGAGTGAAACGCAGACCGAATTCGGACTCGCCATCATTTTGAAGGCGGACTCTACCATTGTACAGGCGTTCTATCCTGCTGTCGGAGAGACCCTTACGTATGCGTCCCGCAACGCCCCGCTCCGCCGCGTCGAGTTTGAGCCGGGCGATACGGTGAAAGATCAGGAAGGCAATTCCTTTTCCGTTTCAGACGTTCGCGAGGAGAATAAGTGCCTCATTTACATCGACAGCGATGGAAACGAGCTCGCCGAAAGCAATCTCTCGGACACGATGAACGTCCAGCGTCCCGAGCAGCGCCTGCTTTCCGGCGTCAGCGACGAGCCACGGCTCTGGAGTCTCCGCCAGTCGGCGATTCGAAACCAGCAGGAGGCCCGTTCCCGTGAGGTGCGCGGACTCATCGGGGGCCGTGTATCCCTGATTCCCCATCAGCTCTACATCGCGGAGGAAGTCGCCAACCGACAGGCTCCCCGCGTTCTCCTTGCCGACGAGGTGGGTCTGGGAAAAACGATTGAAGCCTGTCTCATTCTGCACCGGCTTCACCTCAGCGGTCGCGCCAGGCGGATTCTCATTCTCGTGCCGGATGCTCTGGTGAATCAGTGGTTTGTCGAGCTCTACCGCCGATTTGCGATGTCGTTTGCGATCTACGATGAGGAACGCGCGATCTCCATCGAAGCAGGCGGGGAAGACGAAGAGGAGAGAAAGGATACCAATCCCTTCTTCGACGACCAACTCGTGCTTTGCGCGACTTCCTGGCTCGCCGCGAATCCCAAGCGGGCCGCGCAGGCGGCAGCAGCGGAATGGGATCTGACGATTGTCGACGAGGCCCACCATCTCGAATGGACCACGAAATCTTCCAGCCCCGAATACGACGCCGTTGAAGCGATTGCTCAGAAATCGGTCGGACTGCTTTTGCTTACCGCCACGCCCGAGCAACTCGGGCAGCAGGGACACTTTGCCCGGCTTCGCCTTCTTGATCCAGCGCGGTTTTCGGATCTAAAGGAATTCATCAAAGAATCGGATCAATACCGCAAGATCTCCGATTTGGCAGACCGACTTGCCAGCGAAAAATCCCTGCGGAAATCAGACCTGAAGGATCTGGAAAAATTGCTCGGCAAGGAAGTGGCAGCCAAACTGGATGCGGATGACACCCCGGCCAACCGCGAATCCTGTCGCTCTTCCCTGATCGATTTGCATGGACCGGGTCGCGTTCTTTTCCGCAACCGCCGTCTCGTTCTCGACAGTTTCCCCCAGAGGATTGCCCACCTATCCGCGCTCAGTTGCGAACCGGAGAAGGCCTTTGAAACCAAGGTCGACTGGCTCGTCGAATTGATGAAGAGCCGGCCGGACGACAAGATTCTCCTGATCACCCATCTTCGCGAATCGGTCGAGGCCATTGAGGAAGCACTTCGGGAGCGTATCAGTTCTCAGGCGACCGTTTTCCACGAGGGGCTCAGCCTTTTGCAACGGGACAAAAATGCAGCGTGGTTTGCCGATGAGGAAATGGGAGCCCGCATCCTGATCTGTTCCGAGATTGGTTCGGAGGGGCGGAATTTCCAGTTCGCCCATCACCTCGTTCTGTTTGATCTCCCTTCCGATCCCGGATTGCTGGAACAGCGGATCGGGCGACTCGACCGGATCGGACAACAGGAGAACATTCACATTCACGTCCCGATCATCGAAGGCAGCGGCGAAGAACTCAAAGCTCTCTGGTATCACAACGGTCTCGGTGCCTTTGAACACACCCTCCACGGATCGGGCCCGATTGATCGCGAATTCCGCGAGGAGATCGATCGGCTTTGCGAAGCCTCCGCCGAAGAACGCGAAAAGGCATTGCCCAAACTTCTCGACCGCACCCGTGAATTCAAAGAGAAAATCGACAAGGAACTCGAGCAGGGCCGCGACCATTTGCTGGAAGTCAGCTCCTTTGATCGGGATCAGGGCCAGGCGCTCGTGTCCCAGATCGAAGACCTCGACGAGGACACCCGGCTGGAGTACCTGATGTTGAAACTGTTCGATCACTCCGGTGTCACAGTCGAGGATCTCGACGATCGTTCCTACGTGCTCCTTCCCGAGCACCTCTTTTCCGCCGAAGCCTTTCCGGGCCTGCCGGAGGAAGGGCTTTCCGTCACTTTCTCCCGCGAGGTCGCCCTGACCCGCGAGGATATCACCTTCCTTTCCGCCGATCATCCGATGGTGATCAGCGCGATCGACAGCTTTCTCTCGAAAGATCACGGCAACTCCGCTTTCTTCCGTCTCGAAAAGGCCGGAGAGCAGCTGCTCATGGTGGAAACCGTTTCGGTGCTGGAGTGCATCGCCCCCGAATACCTCCATGCGGACCGCTTTCTCCCGGCTCGTCCGATTCGGCAGATCATCGATCAGAAAGGGCGCGACCGGACCGAGGACTTCCCCATCGAAAGAATCCGGAAAGACGGACGCCCCGGCCCTTCAACCTTTCTCCGGGAAAAATCGAAAGCACTCAAGGGAGCGGTTCCCCCGCTTCTCGAAGTCTCCTCCAACCAAGCGGAAGACATCGCCGACGAATACCGTGCAGAGGCCATCGAAACCATGAGCGAACTCTACGATCAGGAGATCGAGCGCCTCGCCCGTTTGAAGGAAATGGGCCATCCCGTTCGCGACGCCGAAATCGAAATGGCGAAGGAAGAAAAGGAGCAGCTCAAAAAGTATCTACTCGATGCCCCGCTGAAAATGGACTCGGTTCGCCTCATCCTCGCGATGACCTGAGACCCGGAGGGGAAATTCCCCGTCCTTGAAAAGCGCGTTTTCCTGCCGGAAGATCCGTTTTCTACAGCTCTTCCACTATGGCCCGGTCCGGAAAACGTTCGTCGAAGGGGCGGCAATCGAAACCACGAAAAAAGGCGTCCTCGCGACAGGCTAAAAAGCATGCTGTGGAGCGGCGTTGGTTTCATCATCCGCTCGCACGACTGCTCATCGTACTGGGTCTCGCCGGTGCCGTTATCGGGCTTCTCATCGGGCTGATGGTTCTCTTTCACTACGACCGGCTCGCGGCCCGCTACGACATCTCTGCCGTGGGACGTCTCCCGATGGAGACGGAAGTGCTCGATGCAACGGGCGAACGCATCGGCTACCTGCACGGCGATGATGTCGGGATGCCCGTCCCCCTCGAGTCGGTGTCTCCGCACTTTTTACAGGCCCTCATCGCCCGGGAGGATTCCCGTTTCTATCGACACGACGGAATTGACCGGCGCGGCCTCGTCCGGGCCTGGCTCCGGAATACGAGGGAGCAACGAACCGTCCAGGGGGCGAGCACGATCACGATGCAGCTGACGCGGATGACTTACGGTCTCACCGGTCGGACGATGCAGCGCAAGCTCCTCGAAATGGCTCTCGCCCGTCGAATCGAAAAGCACTACAGCAAGAGCGACATTCTTTCCCAATATGTGAACCGCGTTTTCCTCGGCACGGGAATGAACGGGATCGAGCAGGCGGCGCAGGGATACTTCGGAAAAAGCTCTTCCGAACTGACCCTTCCCGAGTCCGCCATGATCGCCGGAGTGATCCGCGCTCCCAACGGGTTTTCCCCCTTTCGCCACTACGAAACCGCGCTTCGTGAAATGCGCAGCACGATCGGCCGGATGGAAGACGAGGGGATCATCTCCAAAGAGGAAGCCGCCCGCCATCGCGAAGCCAGACCGGTCGTTCTCGATCAGGATCGATGGATGAAGATGCTGCGGCAGCAAAGCAAAGTCTCCGGCGAATCGCATGTGTTGAAGATGGCCGACGAACGAATCGGCGAACTGCTTCCCTCCTACGTCGGGATCGGTGGCCTGACCGTCCAGACCACCATCGATTTGCGTTTGCAACTCGCGGCGGATGCCGTGGTGGAAAGTCACCTCCGTGAACTGGAAGCACAGCCCGACTTTCGCCATCCCACCCTGACCGGCCACCAATCGGGTGATCCGGAGTATGTCCAGGCCGCCGCTGCCGTTCTGGAAAACTACACCGGCGCCCTTCGCGCAGTCGTCGCCGGACGGGACTATTTCCACAGTGCTTTCAACCGGGCGATCCAGTCACGCCGGCCGATGGGATCGATCTTCAAGCCGCTCGTGTATGGCACGGCATTCGAGCGCGGACTGTTCCCCGGAATGCTGATCAGTGATGCGCAGATTCAGCCGGGGGAAATTTCGTGGGACAGGGAGGAATGGAATCCGGAAAACTCCGACGGTATCTTCGGGGATCTGCTTCCCGCGGAACTGGGCCTGATCCGTTCACGCAATACCATGACCGCCCGCGTCGGTGAATGGTCAGGCATCGATACCGTTCTCACGATGATGGAGCATGCCGGTCTCGGAATCGTCGAAGGGGAAATCTCGCCGACTGTCTACATCGGAACGACCGGAGCCAACGTGCGCGACATCGCGAGTGCCTACTCCGTGTTCGCGACGGGAGGAGTGCGCTTTCAGCCGCATTTTATCGAGACGATTCGGGATCGCGAGAATGTAACGATCTATCAGCACGAGGACGAAAGCTACCAGGTCCTCTCAACTGGCGCGGCCTGGCTCACTTCCAACATTCTCAAGCGCGTCCTCGAAGAAGGCGGGACCGGAGCGAGCATTCGTGAAATGGGATTCACCGCTCCGGCCGGAGGCAAAACCGGAACGACCAATGACTTCTACGATGCCTGGTTCGCCGGCTACACGAGTCGCCTGTCCGGCAGCGTCTGGATCGGGATGGACCAGCCCAAAACGATCATGGACGGCGCCTACGGTGGAAAAGTCGCGATGCCGATCTGGCGGGACATCATGGTCGAGGCGCAGCGCATCGGCTACGAGTTCACTGAATTCGCCCGCCCCGAAGAGGTCATCGAAATGCAGCTCTGCCGATCCACCGGCCTGCTCGCAAACGAACGCTGCCAGACAGCCCTAACCGTCTATGTAGAGCAAGTCCCGCACGATCTGATTCCGCGGGAGTTTTGTGAGGAGCATTGAGCGGACGCCTACCGTCCCTTCATCCAGTTGATCACCGCCCGCCAGTCGGTCATCCGGATCGGAGTCCCGTGGCTGCCGGTTTCGAAGCGGACCATCTGAACGGGGCTGCCGCTTGAACGGAGGGAACGATAGAAGCTCTCCATCGAGGAAACCGGTGAAACCGTGTCATTGCCGCCATGTCCGATGTAGACCGGCACCCCCGGCCGGAATCCGGAATCCGGAAAGGATCCGAGCAGGAGCAGTCCATCGAGCTGCGGTCCGATCTGTTCGTCCCTTGCCAAACCATATCCAACCCGGCCACCGGCAGAGCCACAGGCAACGATGAGCTCCGCCCCCGGTGAGTCGGCCAGGTATTTCAGAATCAACCCTTTGATCTGACCGGTTCCCTTTTGCCCGAAGTCAGCCACATCGGGGCTGAGATAAAGCCCGCCATTGCGAAACATCAGGTTCTTGAGGCGATTGAAATTGCCACCGAAACTCCAGTCATCGACACCCTGTTCCCGGCTTCCGCCCTGACCGTGCAAATACACCACGATGGTCGAAGCGCCTCTGGTCGTGCCCACGGAGACGTATCGGAGCATCCCGGTGGTGGTTTTCATCCGCCCGTTTTTCTGTTTCCGGCGGGGATCCAGAGAGACCCAGTCTTTCCTGGCGCGACGCTCGTTGATGGCATCCCGCTCGTTGATGTCGCGTTCCGCGCGGTAGTCGACGACCCGGTAGGCGCCGCCGTCTTTTTCCGAAAGAGTCGCGGGGAGGGCGAAAAGATCATCTTTCCACGGGGCGAGAGGTCCGGCGCAGAGAGAGCCCATGGTTCCGAGCAGGAGAACCGAGACGGCCCGGCACACTTTCCCCGCTGGAATGGTATCGATTCTCTTTTCTTGGTGATTCATTCGCTCCCTCGCTCCTGTCTCTATATTCACGAATGGAAGAGAAGGGAACTCGAATCTGCACGAACCTTGGCACGGGCAAATTTCAAAGCTTTGTCAGGACAATTCATGATCGTCAAAAATCAACGGATGCGGAAGGCCCCAGTTTTTACAAGTTGCTGATCCGTTAGGGCTACGTCTAGAATAGAGATCCGATGAGTGAGTCCCCCGCCAACTCCGTGACTTCCTACCGCCCGTTCGCGACCTTCGCCCTGATCTGGGCCATCACGACGCTGGCGCATCAGTTGGCATTCACCTTCTGGACTGAGTCATGGCAGGGGTGGCTTCTCGTGGCTTCGGCGGTTGCCACCTTGTTCCGTCCCGACTGTGTGCTGCGTTTTCTCGTGCTCGTGGTCACCTCGCTTCTGAATCTCTGGCACAAGCTCCCCTTTGTTCCCAACCACATTCTCTACGAAGGCATGCTCCATATCATCATGCTGTTGGGGGCAGCTTCATTTTTCTGGAAGGGGGGAGGAAAGGCCGTGTGGACGAAAATCTCCGCGAGCTGGAAAAATGGCCTGTGGCTTCTGCTCCTCGCCACGGTTCTCAAAACGATCTATTTTCTTCTCCCGGTTTTCCCGCAAGGCTATCTCTTCGGTGCGCTCACGACCCTGTTTCTCCTCTATGCCCTGGGACGTCTTCTTTCCCGGGGAGAAAGAATGCCGGGCGGCGATGATTTCCTGGCCCGCTTTGCCCCGGTGCTCCGCCTCGCCGTGGTCATCATGTACGTCTGGGCCGTGATCCAGAAATTGAACTGGGACTACTTTGATCCGGAAGTCACCTGTGCGGGCAAACTACACAAAGAAATCAATGCCTACTTCGGCTCCATTCTCCCGACGGCGGACTGGGCTCTCGTCGGTGCTGCGATCGGCTCTCTTGTTTTTGAACTGGGGATTCCCCTGCTTCTCCTTTTTAAAAAGACGCGCTATGCCGGTTTCGTGGCGGCAATCGGATTTCACCTCTGGCTGTCGATTCATCCGGCGGCCGGAATTTTCAGCTTCACCTCCCTGATTCTCGCGGTTCTCGTTCTTTTCCTACCCGTTTCGTGGGGGGAAGAACTGCAACAAACCTGGAATCGTCAGCTTCGCTGGCTCGGTCGCGGTGAGGAACAAAAAGGACGGAAGGCAGCCCGCTGGATCGTGGTGCTGGCCTTCTTTGGGACCCTGATCACCCAGGGACTGCTCTACCTCCTGATCGAACGAAGCTACGAAGTATTCCACACCGCCAACCGAATCGGGTTTTTCACCTTTTTCGCCTGGGGTCTCTGGATCAGTGCCTGCTATCTGATTGCCGGATGGAAAGGGCGAAAGCAGAGCGGGGCCTTTCCGAATCAGCTTCGGCCCGGCTTCGTTCTCATTGGATTGATCCCCGTGTTGCTCAATGGAACGATGCCCTGGATCGGTGCCCGGACGCAGACCTCCTTTTCGATGTACAGCAATCTGCGCTCCGAATCGCAGAGCAATCACATGTTCCTGAAGCGGCGCAATCTCTTCAAGTTCCAGAAGGACATGATCGAAGTGCTGGAGTCCTCACCGAACATTCTCGCGCCTTCAAAACGGCCGCGCGGCATCCAGCAGTTTGCCAACATCGGACACCGCATCATTCCCTGGTTTGAGTTCCGCCGTCTCGTCAGCGAAATGGAAGGCGACTTCGAGGTGACCTACCAGCGCGGTCGCGACGAGCTGCTTCTCGGTCGGGAAAACGGAAAAGTCTACGGCGATACCGAAGCCTTCGAAGAAATCCCGCTCCTGCAACGCAAGTTTCTCTGGTTCCGCCGACTGGAATCGCTGGAAGGGCCGATGTGTTGCACACACTGATCTAGCAAACCGACTGGCGCCAGTTCTCGACGATGTGATTGGACTCCACCGGACCAACGAGGGCAGAGGACACCCGGAAAGGCGAAAAGAGTCGCATCGCTTCGTGATGTACTTCCTCCAGGGTGACCGCTTCGATGCGACGATGAATTTCCTCCGGGTCGAGCCAGTCGTCGAAGAAAAGGAGGGATTCTCCCGCCCACATCATTTGCGAAGCGGTGTTTTCCAGACTGATCCGGCTCTGGCCAATGACGAACGACTTCGCATCCTCCAGTTCCTCGGCAGTGACGCCGTCGTTGACGAGCTCTTTGGCGACCTTGGAAATTGCGAACAGCGCTTCCTCCAGGTTTTCCGGACTGAGAGCCACGTAGATCTGTATGAGACCTCCGTCAGCGAAGGAAACGAGATCACTTTGCACTTCGTAGCAGAGCGCCCGTTCTTCTCTGAGTTCCTGAAAGAGCCGGGAGCTCATATTCTCCCCGAGAATGACGTCGAGCAATTTGAGCGCATAACGTCGCGGGTCGTGGCGGGCCACTCCGCGTAAACTGAGCGCGACATGGGCCTGCTCCTGCTCCAGTGCTTCTTCGAAACGATGGTCAACCCGGGGCTGCGGGGCACTTTCGTAGTGCAGGGGAGCTCCGGGGGAGATCTCCGAAAACTCGCGGGCAACGATTTCCAGAATCGAATCGGGATCGATGTTTCCCGCCACGGAAACGACCGTGTTTTTTCCCGAATAGGCACGCTGGAAAAAATCGAGCACATCGCCCCGGCGAATCTCGTCGAGGCTTTCATCCGTCCCCGTGATGGAGCGTCCAAGCGGATGGGTTTCCCCCCAGGCCGCTTCACTGAGGAGATCCTCCAGCAACTGCGCCGGCTGATCGCGCACCATCGAAATTTCCTCATGGATTACCTGCCGCTCCGACTCCAGATCCGCCGGGTCGAGGGTGGGATGCTGGTAAAAATCCGCGAGCACGGAAAAGAGTTTTTCGAACTGATCCGAAGGAGCTTTGGCCTGATAGCCGGTGTGGTCCTCGACCGTGAATCCGTCGATCGAGGAGCCGAGACCTTCGATTTCCCGGGAAATTTGCACGGCCGTCCTCGTCGGAGTTCCCTTGAAGAGCATGTGCTCGAGGAAATGCGCCATGCCGTGCTCCTGCGGAGATTCATGACGGCTTCCCGCATCAGTCCACAGGCCAAGCGACACGCTCTGCATATGGGGCATGCGGACGGCGGCAAGACGGATTCCGTTGTCGAGGCGGTGAATGGTAGTTTCGGTAGGCATGAATGTTGCGGAACTGGAATGTGGAACAGAGCCTTTCCATTTTCCACCGCGAATAATGCGGGTATGATCTTCATGAAATGAGTGCTTCGACTGCGATTCCCGATCTCCCTGCCTTCCAACTTCTCGGTCAGCCCGTGGAGATTTCTGATATTGAGAAAGCGCTGCAGAACCTCTTTCTCGAAAGTGAGGATCCCGACTCCGGCGAAACTTCGGGAGTGGCCCGGGCTTCTCTCATCAACCTTGCGGTCTACAACGAGAACCAGGACGAGCTCGAAAACGACGCCGACGTCCTCAGCGAGTTGACCAGCGAATCAGCCTGTCGTTCCCTTCTCATCAATGCCGACACCCGCAGCGGAGAGCCGGAAGCCCGCGCCTGGGTGCAGGTCCATTGCCAGATCGACAAGAACGGGAAGAAGACCGTCTGCACCGAACAGATCAGCTTTTTCCTCTCCGGTGATTCCCCCGGTCTGCTTCGCAATATCGTTTTTTCCCACCTCGATTCCGATCTCCCGCTCGCCTTCTGGTGGAAGGGGGAATTCTCCGATGCCTTTGAGCAGGGGCTGTATTCGCGAATCGACCGCCTTCTTTTTGACAGCGAACGATGGGAGTCTCCACGCAATCAGTTCATTCGGTTGCTGGAAGCGCAGCGGGACCAGTCCGCCCCCTTCGTGATGCACGATCTCGCCTTCACGCGGCTGAACGCGATCCGTACAGCGATCGCCAATGCCTTCGATCGACCTGCCGTCGTTCAACAGCTCAGTTCGCTGGGTGACATCACCCTTCGATTCGCGGAAGGCTACCAAATGAGCGCCCTCTATCTCGCTGCATGGATCGCGGAACGGTTGGGTGCATCTCCCGATTCTGGTCCGTCGTCTCCGGAGCGGTTTGTGTTTTCATCTCCCCGGGAGGGATTTCCATCGACTTTCAGCATTCGCCTGGAGGAGCTCTCTGCAGACCGAAAGGGAACTGTCGAAGTCGATTTAGAACTGAAGGATGCCAGGATCGAGATCAGCCGCTGCCAGACGCGCGACTTTCTTCGCACCCTCGTTCATCTCCATGACTGTTCCACCGACGAGGACTGGCTCCCGGCCAGGAAATTGACCGATGTCGCTCTCGTCTCCGATATTCTCAATCGGGCCGGGAGAAACCGGACCCACTCTCTCGTCCTGCCGGTGGTGCAGGAGTTGTTGACCTATTGAAACAAAGGCTCGTCCCGATTTGGATTGCCAAGCGATTTTTCATCGCCTGTAATATCGGCGTATAGCTATGAAATCCCTATCCCTCCTCCTCACCGTTTTACTTCTCTCCTTCTCGTTCAGCCCGGACGCACTTGCCCAGCGGGGTGACCCCGATCACCGTGACCTACATCGCGACGTCAATAGGCTGGAGACAGAGCTACTCAATTGCCTGAAGGCGAAGGAGGCATTGCTTTCCGACTGGGAAAAGCGAAATGGGGAGCTGAGGGAAGTACATGCGCAGAAAAATCGTGCAGACGGCCCAGGGAAAGAGAAACTCGATGTCAAAGTCGATGTTTTGAATCACCAGAACCGTCAGGCTGCCATTCAACTCAACCGGATCGATATCGAGATTCAGCGAATCAATCTCGGCCTCGACAAGTTGACACGCTATGACCTGCATCTCATCGACGAAGGGGGAAAGCCGGGCAACCGCGGCCCCAAGCGCCAGGTCATCTCGATCAAGAGTCTGAAATTTTCACGACAGGGGCCGATTCGAATTCAAGGACAGGGCATCGGATACCAGGACACCAGTGTCTACGAAATTCATTTCAACGACGGCAGTAAGCAGCAGTTTGAGGAGAAGACCTTTACCGCGGTTCGCCCCTAGCGGGGCCCGCTCTCCGGCATCCGTGAGGTTGCCATTCGAAGGTATGACAGGGTTGGATTCACGGGACCAGAATTCGACCCTGCAGATAGGTCACCGCATTTCCACTCAGGGAAATTCGATCACCCTCGATGTGGCAATGCACATTTCCCCCCCGTTCTGAAATCTGCCGGGCAGAGAGCGAATTCGTTTTCAACACTTCTGCCCAAAACGGAGCCAGCGTCGTGTGAGCGGAGCCCGTCACCGGATCTTCGTCGATTCCAAATCGGGGAAAGAAACAACGGGACACGAAATCGCAGCCGTCCCCCGGCGCCGTTACGAGAATACCCCGCGCATCCAACCGACGGATATTCTCCATTGCCGGCGCCAGGCTGCGCACCTCCGACTCGCTCTCGAGAACAGCGACCAGATCTTCGCGACCACGCAATACCTCTTTCACTGTCGCGCCGAGTGCTTCCGTGACTTCCGCAGGGAGTTCCGACGCCGGCCCGGGCCGGTCGAGCGGGAAATCCATGGAGTAGCCACGCTCCAGGCGGTTCACCGTGAGAATGCCGCTGCGGGAGGAAAACCGGATCGACTCTCCCGGCACACCCTCCTCCGTGAAAAGAACGTGCGCCGTCGCGAGGGTCGCGTGGCCGCAGAGATCGACTTCCGTTGTCGGGGTGAACCAACGAAGGGCATATCCTTCGCCTTCCGGCAGGAAAAAGGCCGTCTCGGAGAGTTGGTTCTCCATCGCGATCGCCTGCATGGTTTCGTCTGGAAGCCAGGAGGAAAGAGGCACGACGGCCGCCGGATTTCCTTCGAAAACCCGTTCTGCAAACGCATCGACCTGGTAAATGGGGAGCTGCATAATGATCGCATTCTCGCCTTTGCCGCGATTTGACGCAACCTCCGGCCGCGCCTACCGTTTCCCCCGGGCTTCCCTCACTCCCGTTGACTCTTGAAAGAACTCCTCTCCAGTCAACTGCTACGAGCCACCGCGCCACTCCTGGCGATCGGGTTGAGCTGCCTTCCTGCGCAGGAAAAACAGGAGGAGGAATCCGCCACCGAGCTTCCGGTTTGGACGCAGACGGACACCCGGCTCGCGAATCACTACATCCAGCTTCTGCAAAAGGATCCTGCCTACGGAAACGTCCTCAATCTGCTCTGGGATCTCTACCGGAAGAAAGACCAGACTCCCCTTCTCCTCGATTATTTCCAGAAATCCGCTGCCGGGGGGGCAGAGATTCCGGTGCTCATTCACGCTCACCTGCTCCGCAAAAACGATCAAATCGAGGAAGCGCGCGAAGCCTACGGAATGGTCCTTGAAGCGAACGGTAAAAATCCCCACGCTCTGCGGGCGCTGGCCGAAATCACGGATCTTCAGAAACGCTTCAGCAAAGCCCTTTCCCTCTACACCCGTCTCGCCGAGGTCGTTCCGGTCACTGATGAAGAGGGCGTTGCCTTCCGTCTCCGCAAGGCGGCCCTGCACCGGATGCAGGGGCAGAACAGCGAGGCTGTCGAAAGCTGGAACGAACTGTTGACCGCCTACCCCGGTCGGGAGGATCTGAGAACCCAAATCGTCGCGCAACTGCTTGAAGCCGGGGAAACCGAAACCGCTTTGAAAGTTCTGACGGAGCTTTCCTCGTCCTCTGACCCGAGACAGAGACTCGATGCGCTGGTCGCCCTGACAAAACTTTATGAATTGATCAGCGACTTTGACGGGGCCATCGAATCGGCCCGGGCCGGACTGGAGTTACTTCACTACAAGAATCACGACTACGCCGAACTGTTTTCCCGCCTTGTTCAAATCTACGAGCGTTTTGAAAAGCTGCCGGAACTGGAAACCGCTCTTCGCACTGCCGTTGACGGGGAAAACCCAGCCGAACGCGCGCTCTACGAACTCGCGGAATACTATCGCATTGTCGCCAACCCGGTGAAAGAGGAGGAAGCACTCATCCAACTGGTCGAAAAGCTCCCCGGGGACATGACCTACCGCATTCGCCTGACCAACACACAAATGCGGAATGATCGCTACGAAGCAGCGGCGGAAACACTGGAGTCGGCACTGGCGAGGCAGGAGGAATACCCTCTTCATCTCATGCTTCTGCGGGCGGAGATCTCCCTCGGAGCGGAAGACCGGGTCGGGGCCGAGCAGGTTGTCACCGATTTCCTTGCCGAAGAAAATCCGGGCGGGGACGATGTTAGGGAGATCATTGAATTCGCGAGGAAGAATTACCTCGATCAACTCGTCGAGAAACTCCTGCGCGATCAGCAGAGAGGAACCGTCGCGGGAACCGACAGTTTTTCCGCCCCGGTTGAATTAGCCCGTTTTCTGCATGAGCGGGGAAAACGGAGACAGGCCCTTGAGACGCTTGACCAATTTGTCGAGTCCGCCGGCGACACCACCCTCGAGAAGGCGCGGCGTCTCTACCAGGTTTCCATTGCCTTCCGCGAACTGGAAGAACCCGGGAGAGCACGCGAGGCGATTGAGGAAGCGATTCAGCTCGCCCCCGGGAACGGGGATTTCCAGACCGCCCGCGCCGATTTGCTGGTCGAGTTGGGCAGGGTCGAGGAGGCGATCGAGCAACTCGAAACACTCTGGCACCTGGGAGATTCGTTTGCAGCCCGGGCCGACATTGATCAGCGGCTTTTCAGCTTGATGCGGGGTCACTACTCCACCGAAGACGCTCCGATCGAAGACAGCAGTGTTCTCAAGAACGGAACCATCCAGAGCCTCGCCCAGTATCGTCGCCTCGCCGCGGCCGCGAATCGTGTCAGCCGCCCCGGCGATGAACCTCCTCCGGAAGAACTGATGGCCTACTATGGCGAAATCAAGAAATTGGCCAACACCGATTCGACAACCGAGAATCGTTATCGGGCAGCCTGGTGGGCCTTCAAACTGCAGGACAACCAGGAATGCTTTTCTCAACTGACCAAGGCCACCGAGGAAGCCGGCAAACCCATTCTCGAAGTCGAAGAGATGTTGCTGGAACTCGCGGTTCTCAATGAGCGGCCCACACTGATGGTGCGGCACCTGACAACGCTCGCGAAAATCGATCCGGCAAACGAGGACGACTACCTGCAACGGCGTGCCGAAAAGCGATTCGAGTTGGGATTCGAGGATGAAGCCGTTCGTGAATTGAAGCGGCTCGCCGCAAAACCGGAAGCCTCGCTCAATACTCTCAACACACTGGCAAAAGTCTACCAGAGGCAGGGCAGCACCAACAAGCAGGTCGAAGTCTGGGATCGGGCCTATCGCAATGCGAATGTGTTCGAAAAACGGCGGATTGTGAAACAGCTTTCCAATGCTTTGATCGAAAACGGAAATCCGCAGTCTGCTCTCGAGGCCCAACTGGAACTGCTGCAGAAGGAAACCGATCCCGTGCAACGCCGCCGACAGCTCGATACCCAACTGACGACGGCCCGCTCTCATTTTCTGCTCGAATGGTTGCTCGGAAAATACCGTGACCTCGCTCAGCAGAATCCCTTTGATCGCTTCTACCCGGAAGCCCTCGCCAGGGTACACCGGGCTGCGGGAGAGGACCGGGAAGCGTTCGAGGCGATGAAAAAGGCCTACTACATGTCGGGCCGGAACGGGGAGTTGCTCGATGAGCTGGGTCAACTCGCGGACAGTCTCGGTGATCTCAAATCAGCAATCTATTACCGGCGGCAGCTGCTCGCCCGGGAGGAGGGAAGCAGCCTCGAAAACTGGCAGACGCTCATTGAAATGCTCGAAAAAGATCTCCGCGTCGGTGAGGCCTCCCTTCTCCGCAAACGTCTCGAAAGCCGCTTCGGCCGGGATCCCGAATTTCTTTCCGGGCTGTCTGATCACTACCGCAGTGACGGTCAGTTCGCTGATGCCGAACGTGCCCTCGAGAAACTGGTCGCCCTTCGCAGTTGGGACCTTGAGGCCAGATTTCAGCTGGCCCTGTTAAAACAGGAGCGCGGCAAGGAGGAGGAAGCCTTCGCTCTCTTCAACGAAATCCTGACAGAAACGGAAGACGTGGATTACCCGGAAGAACTGGCCGCCCGTGCCATTCCTCTCATCCAGGTTTCGACGCTCCGACCGGAGTTTCGGGAAGGCCCGGGCCGGGAGTTGGAAGGACTGATTTTCTCAGTGGAGAGCTATCCCTACCTTGGTGGGAATCTCCAGGACGACATCGCCGAGGCCTTTGAAAAGGAACATCCTGAATTTCGCTACCTGCCGTCTGAGCCCTACTTGCTTCGGCTCCGCTCGATTGAGGAGGCCGGCCGGATTGCCCTCGCTACGGGCCAATCAAATCGGTGGCTCCCCGAAAGACTCAAGGAGAACCGGCCCCAGCACGAGCGCCTCTGGGCCGCCCGTCACGGGGGGGATCGAAGGAGCTTCGCGAGACTTCTCTCCGAAAAAGCAGAGCCAGAGGGCCATGCGGAACTTCTTCTTGCTGCCTGGTGCCGACTGCTCGCCGGAGATGTCGAAGGTCTGCTGGAATGGGCAAGCCCGGATCAGGAGAGAGACAGTGGGCAGCATCCGCGGTCCCGCTATGCGGTGATGGCTTCTTTCCTCCTTCTCAAGGACGGGGGGGCGGACCCGCTTCGCCGGCCCGACGAAATCCTGCAAATATTGGAAGAGTTACCGGTTCACCAGACCGTGGGGAATCACGTTTTCTCCGAACTGCGCAAAGGACGCGATTTTGAAACCGCTTTTCGTGTCGGACAGATTCTCGCGAACGGTTCCCTGGAACAGAGTGGCAGTTTTCTGCTTGCCGTTTCCCAGGTGGCGGGGTGGGCGGGGCATCCCGAAGAGCGGGAGAAGCTCGCGAACCGGTCCATCGCTCTGCTCCGTGATACTCCCGGGTCCCGCTACGCCAAGCCACTCCTCGTAGCTCTGACTGACAGGCTTAGCCTTCTTCCTACCGATGTTGCGAGATCGGAATTCCTGAATCGCTTCCGGGCCTCCGTGGTCGATGCCGTCGAATTGAGCGAATCAGATAAACGGGAGCGCCTGCTCGTCGCGTCGATCGCCGGCGGGGACGATTCCGGGGCGATCGGACATCTCGATCAATTGATGCAGCACCAGGTGGCAAGTCTCCGGCCGCAGAAAATGGATCTCGATCAGGTGCGGTATGACCAGAGTCAAAGTTGGCAGCGGATGAATCAGCTGCTGCACCACTACTCCCATCGAATTCCGATTACGGGGGATAATCACGAAGACTATTTGCAGGCCCTGAGTGGTCGCCCTCTTTCTCTCCCGACCGATGAATCGGTCATCGCAGAGTTCGAGCGCTTTGAAATTGACCGGCGAATTCTCGAACTCGAACTGCTGGGGGGAAGGGAAAGGGACTCTCTCGTGGACTTTCTAGACCGCGGTCTGTTTGAGCCGGACAGCAGTCTTGAGTTGGCCAAATCCCTGGAGAATATGGGGTTCTATCGCGAGACGATTCCGGTCTACCGGGTTGAGGCAATGACGAGAGATCGCGACTACGCTCCGCTTCAGGGACTCTTCGAAGCCTGCAACGAAGCACTTGAGCCGGGCCCGGCGCTCGCCGTCATCAACCAGATCAACGCCCGTGAGTTTCCCGCTCCCCCGGGGCTGACGGCCGAGTATCTTGCCGAGCAGCATGCGCGCTTTCTCCTTCTCAGTCGTGACATTGAGCGCCTCGTTCCCCTGAGCCGTGCTCCCACCCCCGGGAAAAATGCACCTCCCATCACAACAACGGCGCACCTCCCCTACCAGGCCGCGTTGGTAGAGGCCTATCGGATCATGGGAAGAAATGAAGCGCTCCTTCGTCTGCTTACCTTTTTGAAGAACGAAGGACAGATCGAAACGAGGCAGCTTTTGCTCGGGGCAGAGGTTTGGGAGAAAGAAGGGGATCTCGAAGAAGCACTCCGCTGGATTGACGCCGTTCCGCAGAATCAATCCGATCCGAACCTGGAGAGAAGGGCTCTGCTCAAGGCGGCGGAACTGCAGGAAAAGATCGGTCACGAATCCGGGGACGAGTTGATTCGACTGGCCCGCATCGGGTTGGAGCATCACCCGGCCAGCCTGACACGTCGCCTCGCAGATGCCGCATTCCGGGTCGGAGCCAAAGAGGATGCCATCGGTGTCCTCCGGCTTCTCCGTCGCAATGTTTCCGACCCCGGGCTGCAAACGGCACTCTCGATCCAGTTGATTCGGATGGAACGGGAAATGGGAACGCCCTGGGAGAATCTGTCGAATGAGTGGGAAAGCTTTTTTCAGTCCTTCACCTACGAGTCCAACGCGCCGGACCGCCTCGCTTTCTCTCCATCGAAGTACTCGGTGGATTCGAATGTCGGTGCACTCGCCGCCTCGCTCTTGGAGCACGATTCCGAACACGGAGCACTGGCAAAAGTCCTTGCCGACTCCCCTGTTTCGGAAACGTCTGCCTGGTTTCGCGATACCTTTGTCGCCGCGCTTCGCGGCAATCTGGAGGCCACCGCGATCGGGCTCTACCAGGATTCCGATTCGAAGACTTCTCTGGAGCTTCTCGAAACCCTTCCTTCCTTCGGCGAAGAGGGAATTCAAATTGCGAAAAATCTCGTCGACGCTTCCGCATTGCCGGGGCCGAGATTTTTTGCGCACCAGCCGGTTCGCCAAGTCACTTTTTTTCATCGCATCGGAGACCGGCCCCGCCTGCTTGAGGTACACGAACTCCTCATGCGGGAAGCGGAATCGGACCTCTTTCATCAAACGGGTCTCGACCAGTGGTTCCCTTCGCTGACAACGCGATACGAGCTTCCGCGCCTCTTTGCTGAGCTGGAGGAGGCCGATCTCGCTGCCCGTCTTTTCCGGAACTACAACAAGGGCATCGTGAGCTACCGCTGGAATCACCAGACCTTTCTGGAGCGCTTTGCGGGCTTTCTGATCGATCAGAAAGAGTTCGTCGAGGCGGAAACCCTCTTGAAAAAGGCCTTTCGAAAATCGATCCGCGTCGACCTTCGTCTCTTTCCGCGACTCTATCAGGAATGGGGGAAACTGGACAGCTGGGAGGACGAAATCTCTGATTTGTACCTCAGTGAAGGCCGAATTGCCCTCCTCCGGGACTGGCGTACCGCTCTTGCCGAAGGGCGCGAAATGGTCGAGTATTCCGATACATGGTAATTTCCGTTCATCAACTTGGCAGGTTCGTCGTCGCTTTTTGCGCCGCCTTATTGCTTTGTCAGTGCGAAACGCAAAGGACGGTGAAGTCAACCCGCTCGTCGATCTCGTTTGACGAAGGAATGTGGGGAGGCCAGGGCGGAGGATCTGACCAGGGGAAAATTCGTTCGAAGTTTGCTGAGAAAGGATATTCCATCGCCGAAGACGGATCGATCAAGGCGGACAAACCGAACCTGTATGCCGACAGCAAAGCCCGGGGCACGGACGGGAAATTTTCGAAGAAGGAGGCACGATTCAGAAAGTCCGAAGCCCGCACCAAGGAATTCAGGACGCCGGAGTATGTGAAGCGCCAGCAGTTTCGAGGGGGAGGAGAAGCCCGGGAAAGCGGCGCCTCGGCGAGAGAGGGAAATTTTGAGTCTTCCCGTGACCGCTCTTCCGGAAAGCTCTTCGGGAAGAAGACCGAGTCTTCGAGTAATTTGGCGTCCTTCAACGCAGGATCGACCCGGGACGCCGGGAGATCCTTTTCCACAGAGGGGGACAGGGAGGGCAGCGAAGCCATTCGCAGCGCCCCCGTTGCGGATGGACGGAAGCAGATGATGGGCTACCAGGACAACGCGTCCCTCTCGATGGACGACGTGAAGAAAATGGTCAGTCCGGGAGACTATGCCCGGCAAAAGCGCCTGAACTGAGCCTCCGCGGAATCGTCTTTTGCGTAAGGCAGGACAGATCGATGATCGATCTACGCCACGATCTCCTTCATAATGTGCCCATGCACATCGGTCAGGCGCATGTCCCGTCCGGAGAAGCGAAAGGTGCTCTTCGTATGTTCGACCCCGAGAAGGTGTAGCATCGTCGCGTGGAGATCGTGAATCTCATAGCGATCCCGAACCGCCCGGTAGCCCCAATCATCGGTTTCACCGACACAGGCACCGCCCTTCACGCCGCCCCCGGCCATCCAGACCGTGAAACCAAAGGGGTTGTGATCCCGTCCGTCATTGCCCTGGGCAAACGGAGTTCTTCCAAATTCGCCGGCCCAGACAATGAGAGTGGAATCCAGCATGCCTAGTCGGCGGAGATCGGAGATCAAAGCGGCAATGGGCTGATCCACCGTCTTGCAGTTCTTGGTATGCCCATCGACCAGTTTCCCATGCTGATCCCAGCGGTCGCCGTTTCCACCGGGACAGGTCAATTCGATGAAACGCACTCCGCGCTGCACGAGACGACGTGCGAGAAGACACTGGAGTCCGAAGGTCTGGGTATTCTTGAAATCAGCATCCAGTCCGTAGAGCTTTTTCACGGTTTCGGATTCTCCCCGGAGATCCATCAGATCCGGAACGGCAGTTTGCATCCGAAAAGCGGTTTCGTAGTTCTGAATCGCCGCTTCGATCTGCGGATCCGGCATCGGCGTGTCTAGCGACTCCAGATCGAGGTCACGAAGAAGCCCGAGCTTTCGTTTCTGCGCTTCCACAGTTTTCTCTTGTGGATGGATGTTCGCGATGGGCTGTTCGGAGGGCAGGAAGACGGAACCCTGGTAGGAAGCGGGAAGAAATCCGGAACCGAAGCAATCAAGTCCCCCCGGCGGAATCAATCCTCCATTCAAAACAACAAACCCGGGTAGATTCTCGTTTTCCGATCCGAGTCCGTATCCGGTCCAGGCACCCATGCTGGGACGGCCCTGGAATGGACTGCCCGTGTGAAGAAAGTAGTTGGCAAAGGTATGCTCCGAAAACTTGGAGGTCATCGACTTCACAAACGCGATTTCGTCAATTACTTCTTTTTTGGCAATGTTAGGAAAAAGATCACTGACCCAGTTGCCGCTTTCCCCTCTCTGTTTAAAATCCCAATGCGACTTGAGCACTTTTCCGACATTGTCGAACTGAGTGGGCGCCAGTTCGCCGATCACTTCCCTGGGATCACGACCATGATACTTCTCGAGCAGCGGTTTGTAATCGAAGGTGTCGACATGGGACGGACCTCCGTCCATGTAGAGGAAAATCACATTCTTCGCGCGGGGGGCAAAGTGGGGAGGCTTCGGGGAAAGCGGATTCGTCACCGCCGCGCGCGACTGCTGCGCCATCAATGCCTGGAGGGCGACACCACCAAAGCCCATCGCACATCCTTTGAGCAGGTCGCGCCGGGAGTGAAGGCCGTTTTGAAATCGGTTGCAGTGATTGGTCATGGGTCAGTGTGTTTGCGCTACGCTCACGGGATAAAAATGAACTCCTTCATGTTGATCACGACATGGGCCAAATTCGCCCACGTATCGACGGGATCAGATTCTGATTCCTGAGCGAGATAGGACTCGACCCTGCCTCGTTCCGCCACGGTTGGCGTTCTTCCGAGGGCCTTCAGAAATAGTCCGTCGATCCGCTTTTCGTTGCTTTCCTCCCGGGCGACAAGGGCCCCGGCCCAGGAACGGGTTTGCTCCACGACGAACGGATCGTTCATCAGGACGAGAGCCTGCGCGGGAACGTTCGACACGTTCCGGCGTCCTTTCGGTCCAAACGGACCCGGCACGTCGAAGGTCATCATAAAGGGGGAGAGAAAGTTTCGGTAGACCGCTCCGTAGATGCTGCGCCTTCCTGCTCCATCGAGCGGGCCGCTCTTTTTTCCTCCGCGTCCTGTCATGAAGGCGGTGCGGTGAACGGGAACAGACGCGCCATAGAGCCGGGAATCCAATTTTCCAGACACCGCAAGGATCGAATCCCGGACAGCTTCCCCGGTGAGGCGCTTTACCGGCATCCGTGAGAGCAGTTCGTTGGAAGGGTCCACTTCGGCAAGCCTTTCGAAGGGCAGCTCCGGATGAGGCTCTGACGCCTGCCCGTAGGTCGACGAGAGGACCAACTGACGAATCGAACGCTTGATCGACCAACCGTTGGAAACGAGATCCGTCGCGAGCCAATCGAGCAATTCGGGATGGGTCGCCGGTCGCCCCATCGGACCGAAATCGTCGACCGTCGGGACGATTCCCGCTCCAAACAAATGATGCCAGATCCGATTGGCAAGGACGCGGGAAGTCAGGGGATTGTCAGGTCGGGTGACTTCATTGGCCAGATCGAGCCGGTCCCCGGTTTCACCTCCGAGCGCTTCGAGAAAACGGGGCGGCACTTCCTCCCCGAGACTGCGATGGCTGCCCCGCACATAAACATGAGCATTCTCCGGAGTTCCCTGGGCCATCGCCACGGCAAAACGGGGAGCGGGGAGCTTCCCGGAAAGTTGTTCGCCCTTCTTCACGAAGGCCGCCACGTTCTCCGGCAGCGGGCCGGAGGGAAGCATCTTCTCTTCTTCGGAAATCGCGGGTGCCGCCACTGTCGAAAAGCGAATTTCATCGATCACGATCTCCCCATCCCCGTTGTCAACGAACTCGAGATAGGCCTTGTGGCCCTGATATTTCTTCAAATTTCCAGCCAGTGTGTTCCATCGAAACCCGCCTTTCGTATCGAGATTTTTCAAGATGGTCCCCTTGAAGAGAAGGGCACTGAACTTCGCCATCTGGTAGTTGTCGATCACGACCCGCACGTCGACTGCGTTCCCTTTCGCGAGAATGTGGATATGATCCGTGCCGATGGTGAAAGTCGGGGAGCGGAGGATCCCCACCTGCTTCTTTCCAAACAACCCGCTGTCCACGGTGCCGGGGCGGGCCCACGGGTTTTTCTCATCAAATCGAACTCCCTGGTGGCTGCCAGCTGCGGCAAAAGCATAGCCGGTCGTGCTCCATCCTTCGGGAATCTGCTCACCGGAGAAGGTTTCGAAGATCGTTTCGCCCTCTTTCGCCTGAGGCGCTTTCTCGACGTTCGTTTTGTCAGGGGAGATCAACGCATCGGCTTTCTCTTTGATTTCGGCCAGCTGGTTGCGGGTCTTTTCCCGAACCCTGCCCACATCCATCGGAAAGTCCTGTCTCGCGCTGCCGTGCAGATAGGCAGTCATAGCGTAGTAGTCCGCAGTCGAAATCGCGTCGAACTTGTGATCGTGACAGCGGGCACACGAGACGGTCAGTCCGAGAAAGGATTTCCCAAAGACATCGATCTGGTTGTCCATGATGTCGGCCTCGTTTCCGAGCACATCGGTCGGGGCGTGAGTTGCTTCGTGGAAATACCAGAATCCGGTACCGAGAATGGATTCATTGAACTTTTCGGTCGGGTGGCGCCGCGGCTCCGGAAGAAGATCTCCCGCAACGTGCTCCTTCACGAAAAGATCGTAGGGAACATCTTCGTTCAGCGCCCGAATCAGATAGTCGCGGTATTCGTGCGAACCGTTGATCGGATAATCAAACTCGTGACCGTAGGTGTCCGCATATCGAACCAGATCCATCCAGTGCCGCGCCCATTTTTCCCCGAAGTGAGGAGAAGCCAGCAGCCCATCGACCACCTTTTCCTTCGCATTCGGAGATTCATCCGCGAGGAAGGCTTCCCGCTGTTCCGGTGTCGGGGGAAGGCCGACCAGATCAAAGTGGACACGCCTCAACCAAACTCCTTTTTCCGCTTCGGGAGCGGGACGAAGACCGGCCGCCTCCATTTTCGCAAGAACAAAGTAGTCCGGACCCACCTTTGGCCAATCCGTCTTCTTCACAGCTGGCAAATCAGGATTCGCAACCGGGCGCCAGCTCCAGTGCTCTTGAAAACGCTTTTGTAAATCGAATGACTCCCCCGAGTTTTCTCCATCCCGCTCCGGGACCGGCTCTTCCGGCCAAACTGCTCCCCCGGCAATCCAGGTTTCAAAATCGGCGACAATCTCTGCGCTCAGCTTTTCCTTGGGCGGCATTTGCAGGTCGTCGTTTCCATATCGAATCGATTCGATGAGGAGACTTTTTTCGACATCGCCGGGCTCAAGCGCCGGACCGGTGTCGCCACCGGCGAGCATGTGCTCCCGATGATCCAACTGCAGACCACCCTTCAGCTTCTTCGCATCGGCGGCATGACAGGAATAGCATTTCTCCGCGAGCACCGGACGAATCTTCTTTTCGAAGAACTCCAATTGCGCGTCGGCTGACGATTCAGCGGGCAGCAGAGTCGCGAGCAAAACAGGAATGAAGAGGAAATAGCGCATCGCAGAGTAAGTAGTATACGAAACCTCGGGCTGGCAGGTCGACTCTACAAATCAGATTCGGACACTTACTGATACGATATTCTCATTTTTTTCCAGAATAGCGGGACATTTGGTGCATATTTCGGTCTAGTTCACGCAATTCCGCCATGGCCCGCCCCCAACTTGAATTCATTCCCACTGGGGCAACCCAGGCGCTCATTTTTAAAATCGATCGCGATATCTGGCCGGTGTATCACTACCACCCGGAATACGACATTCTTCTCTCCCTGAAGAATCACGCCGGAGAATTCATTTCGGGAGACCACATCGGGCAGCTTCGTGAGGGCACCCTGTTCATGAATGGACCGAATATCCCGCACGCGGTTCACTCCGGCATTCCCGATGAGAAAGACTGGTCCCGTCCTTCGCTGGCCGTGGTGCAATTTTCCCGGGAATCCCTCGGAGAAGACATGCTCCGAAAATCGGAAATGACATCGGTGCGGGAATTTCTCGACGAAGCCGGATTCGGCTTTGAGTTTCACGGCAACGCAGCGACGGAGGCCGCTGAACTCATCCTGGAAATGGAGCAACTTGGCCCTCTCGAACGATTTCTCCAGTTGCTGAAGCTGCTTCAGGTCTTCGCTTTGACTCCGGAGAAAACCCCGCTGGCAAGCCCGGCCTTTTCCCCTTCGCTTCGCGAAAAAGACATTTCCCGTCTCGACGAAGTTTTGAACTTTCTCCGGCGAAACAAATCCGAGAGCGTCGCTTTGGAAGAGGTGGCCGCGATTGCCAAAATGAGCCCCAAATCCTTCTGCCGCTTTTTCAAAGCGAACACAGGGAAAACCCTGATCGAATATCTGCACGACCTTCGAATCGGCGAGGCCTGCCGCATGCTCGTGGAGAGTGATCTCTCGATCAGCGAAATCGCGCTGGAATGCGGCTTCAACAATCTCTCCAACTTCAACCGGAGGTTCCGACAGCTCAAAGACACCACACCTCGGGACTTTCGCAGAAAGGTGCGGATCGATCCCGGGCTCCAGGATCTTCCGCTCCCGCGGTCGATCATTTGAGAGTCCTGACCGGGAACTTCTCCGGCCCACGGGCCCGGAGTGGTCTTGTCACACCGCGCTCCGTTCTTCAGGGAACAGCCGCCGGATTAGAGCGCTCGCAGCTGCGCCCTGAGTTTCCGAAGCTTCCGCAAAAGCAGGCGAACCCGTTTGCGATCCCTGTTCTTCTTCGCCTTGCGGATGCTCCGCTTCGTTTTCGCAATCGCACGAAGCAATTTCCGGCGCTGCGCTACCAGGGCGGGGTCATCCACGAGGCGAACCCACTGGCCCGGATCAGCGGGATCGTCTCCCTGCATTCGATTGGCCGTCCCAGTGATGCGGAAATCGGAAATGGGCACATTGCTCGATGTTTCATCGTAAGCGCCGGGGACCGTTGTGGTAGCTTTGAGAGAGCGGAAGCGGATCGTTTCCCCGGGGTCGATCAAAAAGTTGATAGTCGCTTCCGCCCCCGCGACCGCGGGTCCGGAAAACTGGAGGAAGGTGGCGCCGAAATCGAAATTGGCTCCGCTTAAATCCGCCAGCTAGACAAATCCTGAAACGATCCGTTGGCAGCGGTTCCGTTCTGAGTCAGAAAGCGCGCCTGAATGATCGTCGTGCCCGAAAAACCAAGCGGCCGGGTGATCTCGATCATCTTTCCCAGAGGAGCCTTCCAATCCAGCACGACGGTCTCGTCCCCGAGGACGGAGAAGTCAGCGTTTAGCTCCCCCGCCGCCGGAACCCGAACCGTAGCCTGCGAGGAGTTCGGCCCGAACATTTCCGTTTCCTCGGAGAGCTCGCGGGTGATGGTGGTTTCTCCGTATCCAGTAGCAGAGATCCCGAGAAGGAGAGCAAGCAAACCGAGGGAGCGAACGAGAGAGGGAGGGGTGGCATTCATGAGAAGAGCGGTGGTGGTGCAGGTATCTTTTTATGTCATCGGGTCTAGGTGATTCCGCCGCAGAAGAAAAGACAATACCCCTGAATCAGATAGAGAATCGGAGACTGCTCTCCTCGAGGCTTGCCACGACAATAGCCTGCCCCACTCAAGCGGATCTATTCCTTTCCCCGCCCGATCACTTCCCCATCAGTCGCCGCGCCAGGTAAATATACTCAAGCGCAGTTCGCTTGGCACGCTCCGTCTGATTCGCCGCCGCCGAGTGTCCGCCGTCGATGTTTTCGTAGTAGAGAAACGGAAGGTCAGCCTCTTCAAACCGCTTTGCCATTTTCCGGGCGTGGCCGGGATGAACCCGGTCATCCTTCGTGGAAGTGACAAAGAACGGCACCGGGTATTTCTTTTCCGGATCAAAATTGTGATAGGGCGAGATCGTTTCGAGAAAGGCCCGCTCTTCGGGCACATCGGGTGAGCCGTATTCGTCCACCCACGACGCACCTGCGAGCAGCTTGTGATACCGCAGCATGTCGAGCAGAGGAACCTGCACGACGACTGCATTCCAGAGATCGGGACGCTGGTTCAGCATGACGCCCATGAGAAGGCCGCCGTTCGATCCTCCCATGATCCCGAGGTGCTTCGGCGAGGTAAGCCCACTTTCGATGATGCTTTCCCCGACGGCGATGAAATCATCGTAGATCCTCTGACGGTTGGTCTTCAGCCCCGCCTGGTGCCAGGCCGGACCGAATTCACCGCCACCACGAATATTGGCGAGGACATAGGCTCCGCCTTTTTCCAGCCAGAGACGACCGGTCGTTCCATTGTATCCGGGCCGCATCGAGATTTGGAACCCGCCGTAGCTGTAGAGCAGCGTCGGCGTCGTTCCATCCATCTCGATATCCTTGCGATGAACGACAAAGTAGGGAATCCGCGTCCCGTCTTTTGAGTTCGTAAACTCCTGTTTTACCGTGAGGCCTTCAGCATCGAATTTCGGCGGGAGGCTCTTCAGCGTTTTGAATTTGCCCGTGACCGTGTCGTATTCGAGCAGGGAATCGGCTGTGAGAAAATCTTCGTAATTCAGAAAAACGATCGTCTCGTCTTCGTCGGAAAAGGCGATTCCTGTTTGCCCGGATCCCGGCAACTCCACGGCTTCGGAAGTCCACCCGGATTCCGCGGGATCAATCCGGAGGATTTTCCCGATCACATTTTCATTGATCGAAAGCAGAGCCGCATCCTTCGCGATGGCGACGTAGTTCACCGCCTGCGTTTCATCAGGCCGGAAGACGAGTTCGACAGGAGGAAGCTCCCCGGTCTCGAGAAAAGGCTCCAGCTCAAACGCGATGAGATCGCCGTTCTGAAATTCCACTTCGCCGCCTTCCGGTTTCCAATCCTGTTTCAGAAAAAAGAGCAGGCGCCCCCGGTAGAGTCCGTTCAGATCAATTTTCGGGGGCAGGGGATACTTGACCGGAGCGGATCCGTCATCCGGCAGCCACCAGTAAGTCGAGGTAAAAAAGGTATCCGACTCACTGGCGTGCGCGAGGATGCGGCCGTCCTCCAACTCCAGGCTGAAAGGCCAGACCGCGACATCCGTCTTTTCCACTTCGATCACCTTCTCTGCCCCGGACAAGGGCGTTCCCCGCTTCCACTTCTTAAGGATTCTCGGATATCCGGATTCCGTCAGAGAATCTTCGCCCCAGTCGGTACCGATGAGGAGGGTATCTTTGTCGAGCCATTCGGCACTCTGCTTGGCCTCGGTCGTGATGAAACCGTCTTCGACAAAGGTCTTCGTCTGGAGATCAAACTCGCGCCGGATCACAGCATCCTTTCCGCCGTCCGAAAGGGAAACGAGGGTGTAGTACTGATCCGCCTTCTTGTCGTGAAAGGTGGCGCTCCCCTTAAAAACCCAGTTCTTGTCTTCCTTTTTCGCCAGCTCATCGAAATCGACGATAGTCTCCCACTCGGGCTCGTCCGTAGCGTAGCTCTCCGGCGAGGTCCGGCGCCAGAGACCCCGAACATTTTTCTCATCCTGCCAGAAATTGTAGACGTACTCGCCCCGAATTCGTCCGTAGGGAATGCGCTCCTTCGAGGTCAGGATCTCCAGGGCAGCGGCTTCGTAGGCCTCGTAGCGCGGATCGGACTGGAGGTCTTTCAAGGAACGGTCATTCTGCGCGCGCACCCAGTCGAGGGCTTTTTTCCCCTCCACCTCTTCGAGCCAGAGATGAGGTTCGTCAGTTTCGGAGGAGGCTGGCATATTCTTCTTTGACGGTTCCGCGGCGGCCTGAAAAATAAAAAGAAAGAGGAAGGCGGCAGAGAAAGGCAACAGGTTTCGATTCATGAGTCAACTGGGTGGGATTACCCCTTCGGAGGAATGTCGATGGGTTTGTAGCCCGCATCGGGCACCATCAGAATTTCCTCGCAGTCGGTAAAGGGACAGGGCATCTCCGTGCCAAACTGTTCAGGACTGGCGGAAAGTTTGCGACGACATCCAGGGCAGACAAATTTCACCTCATCCGTCGGAAGCTTGATGTCCTGGGGCGCGGGCACCATGAACTCCTTTCCGCAGTCAGGACAGTTGCTGACGGTGTGAAAGAATTCTTTGCCGGCGGAAAGCCGGGTTTCACAATGGGGACATTCAAATCGAAGGGGCATGAATCAGGGATAGAGTTGTTCCTCTTTCTATAACGCCGAACGAAAATCACTCCACCGGAAATGTTGAATGCCGGAGCATTTGCGATTAAATCCCCGCATGGCGGAAATCACAATCGAGGCCTATTGCGGCGGCCTTTTTCAAACAAACGGATACCTGGTTTCGATCGACGGAAAATCCTGGCTCTTCGATGCTCCGGACGGCGTTGCCGACTGGCTCTCGGAAAATGGAAAGAGTGTCGATGGATTAATCCTGACACATCAACATCACGATCACGTGATTGGTGCCGGAGCGCTTCTCTCCGCCTTTGACTGTCCCGTCTGGGCCCACTCGGAACCATCCGAAGAACTCACCATGGCCAAGCGCCTCGAGCAAATGATGGGGATCCCCTGTGAATTGGACCCCTACCGGGTCGATCACCTTCTCGAGGGGAAAACGGAACTCTCTTTCGGCGAGTTGGATCTCGAAATTCTCCATGTCCCGGGGCACTCGCCGGATTCGATCTGCTTTTCTTTCCGCGGCGTCCCCGTTCTCGTCGGAGGCGACGTCCTCTTCCAGGGAGGCATCGGCCGGACGGATTTTCCGCACGGGGATCACGATCTCCTTCTCTCCGGAATTCGCGAAAAACTGTGGCCTCTTCCCGAGGAAACGCAGGTTCTTCCCGGTCATGGAGATCCCACGACGATCGGAGTCGAAAAGGCAACCAATCCCTTTCTTCAATAGGAATCGCAGTGCGCCCGCGCAAGGAAGCACGGCCCCTTTGGAACTGGATTTCGCGGCCGTTTTGACGTAGAGATGGGGGTCGTGCCCCTCCCTCCACCACTACTTCGGGCGGCCTTCTGCATTGCTGCGGCTCTGATCCTGTTGTCACTCCCGACTCGCGTTGTCGCGCAGTTGGGCTACAGCGGAGGCGTCGTCAGCCAGAATTTCGATACTCTCCCGAATGCAGGGGAGTTCACCTTTTCGGGAAAAGGTCCCTACATCCTGACCGACATTCCCCTGCTCGCCAACGGTACGACCGGCTGGAGCCTCTACCAGAATTCCGGGAACCCTCTCAAGTTTTCTCCCGGAGACGGAAGCGTCAGCACCTCCTCTTTCTATAGCTTCGGCGGATTCGGAGGAACAGAACGGGCCCTGGGGCATATTTCGAATACAGGGAGAAATGCACGCTTTCATTGGGTTCTGCGAAATGATACCGGCTCTGTGATCACGGAGTTCACGATTGCGTTTGCAGGAGAGCAATGGCGGGACGGGGGAAGCGGAAACCCGAATGAAATGCTGTTCTACCATCGCGTAAACAGCACCTTTCCCACCCTCACCTCCACCGCGGGCGACCAGCAGGAGAACGCCCTTACCCTTTTTTCACCGGTTTCAGGAGGTCCGTCCGGCGAACTCGACGGAAACGCTCCCGGAAACCGAACGGAACTGAGTGGAACGATCTCGGGGATTTCGTGGGCGCCCTCGGAGTTTCTCACCCTCCGCTGGCAGGACCGGGAAGACCCCGAATCAGACGACGCTCTCGCCATCGACGATGTTCTTTTCTATGCGCCGACCTCCGCCGCAGCTCCGAACGTAGCAACCACCTCCCCCGACAACGGGGCCAGTCCGGTTCTTCCGAATGCGGAAATCAAAGTGACCTTCGATCAACCGGTCACCGCGACGGGCTCGTGGTTTGCCCTTTCGGGAAGCAACTCCGGCCCCCTCACGGGAACGGCATCGGGCGGGCCCTTGCGATTCACGATCGTTCCCGATGCTCCGCTCCCACTCGGCGAAACCATCTCCGTCCAGGTCGCGGCGGCGCAGATCACAAATGCGGGAGCGACGCCGATGAGCGCGGACTACGGCTTTACCTTCGACACGGTGAAACCCTCCAACATCCTGACAAAAATACACGATGTCCAGGGCAGCGATGGCGTCAGTCCCCTGCGCGGCGCGGAGGTCAGCATCGAAGGCGTCGTCATTGCCGACTTCCAGGGATCGTTTCCCACCGCGGGAGGTTTTTACCTGCAGGAGGAAGACAGCGACGCCGATGCCGACCCGGGCACCTCCGAGGGCATCTTCATATTTGATCGTGGCCTCTCCTCCCCGACTGAGGTCAGTGTCGGCGATCTCGTCCGGGTGACCGGAACGGTGACCGAGTATCGCGGGATCACCGAAATTCCCGATCCGACTTCGGTATCCATCACCGGAACCGCGCCGCTCCCCACTCCGAAAGAACTCACTCTCCCGGCCGCCTCTCCGCTCGATTTTGAAAGCTCCGAGGCCATGCTCATTTCGATTCCCCAGACTCTCTCGGTGACCGGTTCGGAGTCGCTCGGAAGGTTCGGTGAACTGGAGCTCTCTTCGGGCGGCCCGCTCTATTCCCCGACCGAGTTGGTGGATCCGAATGACAACCCCGCCAGCGGCACCTCTTCGACAGGGACCTCCAACCTTGCCGCCGTGATCGCAGTGGACCAGTCCAACCGGCTTCGCACCATCGTGCTGGAGGATGGTTCCGACGACCAGTTTCCGGACCCGACTCCTTTCCTCAACGGGGACAACACGCGACGCTGCGGCGATACCGTAACCGGCCTGACCGGTATTCTTCGCCAGGTGGATTCCGAATACCTCATCAATGCGACCGCCCCGATCCCTTTCGTGGATACCAACCCGAGAACTCCCGCGCCGGAAAGGAGAACCGGGCGCGTCCGCGTGGCCTCGATGAATGTCTTGAACTATTTCACCGGGATCGAATTGCCGGACAATCGCGGCGCCTCCACCGCCGATGAACTGGTCCGCCAGCGGGAAAAGATCGTCGCCGCCCTCTCCGGACTCGATGCCGATGTCGTGGGACTGATCGAGCTGGAGAACAACGGGACCACGGCACTGACGGAGCTACTCAACGCACTCAATACGGCGCTTGGCTCTACCGTTTATGCGGCCGTGGCCGACCCTCCCGCCGGATCGGGAGGGGATGCCATCCGCAATGCCCTCCTCTACCAAACCGCGAAGGTCACTCCGATCGGGGCCGCCGAACTCGATACCGATGCGATCTGGGGGGGCGCCAATCCTCTCCGCCCTCCGCTCGCCCAGCTCTTCGAAGAAAATGCTACCGGCGAGCGATTCATCGTCTGCGTGAACCATTTCAAATCGAAGTCCTCCTCTGGCGCGAGTGGATTGGATCTCGACCAGGGCGATGGACAGGGCTCCTACAATGATCTTCGAAAACAGCTCGCCGCCCGACTGATCACTTTTCTCTCCGACATGGAAACGTCGACCTCGGAGAGTGACCTCCTCATCATCGGAGATCTCAACGCCTACGGGGAAGAGGATCCCATCGACGTTCTCCGCGCCGCCGGATGGATCGACCAACTCGCCCTTTCGGAACCGGGCGGCTACAGCTATCGGAGGGAAGGCGTCAGTGGCCGTCTCGATCACGCCCTCGTTTCACCGGCCCTCGCTTCGAAAACGATGGGCGCCTCCCACTGGGCCATCAACGCGGATGAGCCCGCCTTCTACGACTACAACACCGAGAACAAATCCGCCGCACAGCAGGCGATCAATACCGCCACCCCCTTCCGGAGCAGCGATCACGACCCGGTGCTGGTGGATTTGTATCCCGTTACCTTCGACTACTGGACCCAATTCCTGATTTCCTGGAACGGGGCCGACAGCTCAGCCGGAGGCGACCCCAATTACAACGGACTTTCCAATCTCGAGGAATTCTTTCACGGACTGGACCCCCTGGCACCCGGCCTCCACTCGACTGTCCCTGACATTACCAGAACAGGAACGAACCTGGAGCTTCGCTGGCCTCAAAGGAAGGAATCCGGCACCGTGTCCGCCATTCCCCAATGGTCGACCAACCTGATGGACTGGTACCCCATGAACACCGCCACGATCGATTCCATCCTCGACGAGGTCCGCGTCCAGATGAAAGCCACGATTCCCCACAACGGGGAAACCGGGTTCTTCGGCAGGCTCCTGATTTCGGCGCCTTAGCAAACCCCGTCGCTCAGGAAACGGGCCTCGGACTTGTCACCGATTGCTCCGGAAGGGCATGACGGGCCTGTTCAATTCTCGCGGCGACCCAGTAGTTGTGTTGTTGAATCCAGCCGGATATCAGAAAGGCATCCACGAGCCACCAGATCATGACGCCTATATAGGAAAGAAATCCTATGAAAACGAACATCAACGGAAAGGAAGCCAGTGCGATCAGAAGCATCGCAACGCCCGATCCCACCCGGTTGCAATACATGCGGTGCGCTCCCAACGGCCCGAGGAAAAACCAGAGAAGAAAGGCCACCACGGTTTCTTTCTTCTGGGTTTGGTAGGCCAACATGGCCGATGTCGCATCCATCTGCATGAGGATGGCAGTATAGGTCGGCGAATCAAAACTCTACAAGCTTATTACAGAAGCGCGTTCCCGGGTGCGACGGCTTCGGGGTGCTGCGCCGGGATGAGGTGCCCCCGAAAAACTGAAGCGATTTGATGAGGACGGGCTTATTCCAAATCGAGGGGTCCATGGAGCAGGATATCGACAACTGACGGCAGTTACTGCCAGCATGACGGTGACCTTCTCGAGGGGCTTTTCCTGTCGCGGTTAGCCACATCAGTTAGAGAAAATCTCCACCGTCAAAATTGCCTCTTCCCCAAACGGTCCCGTCACAACTTCCTCGCCTTCCGGATTCACGACCATCGAGTTTCCGATGCAGCGATGTCCCGTCCACGGACCCGATTCGATGGCGCCGATGTTGCTGCATCCGGCAATCCAACAGGCGTGTTCCTTTGTCACAGGAGTGTAGTTTTCCCGCCAGATTGCTCCGTAGGTCGTGGTCCCGGGATCAAAGTCGGGAGGAACAGCCCAGGCGCAGGGTGAGAGGATGATGTCTGCTCCCTGCGTGGCGATTTTTCGACTTATCCACTGGTTTTCGGCAAATGCGTCGGCACAAATGTGCAGGCCGATCCGTCCAAACGGAGTGTCGATGGGGGCCTGTGGATCTGTACCGCAGCAATAGAGCGAATGGGCGATTTCGAGTTCGTTGATCTTTCGATGAGTGAGGAGGATTTCTCCATCGGGACCGATCAGAACAGCGGTATTGTAGAGAGCCTCACCGCACTTTTCGATGAGCCCGGCACAAACGTAAACACTGTGTCGGCGCGCGGCTTCTCTTAAAGGAGCGGTGTTCATTCCCTCGGTTTTGTCGCGTGCGGATTCATTCATCCAGCCGTAGTCAAGGGCTTCCGGGAGGAGGACGACATCGGCATCGGCGGCCGCAGCTTCGGCAATGCGCTGGCACGCCGTTTCAAGATTGCGACCGGTGTTGCCGGGGGCTACCTGCATTTGGATGAGGGAGAGTTTCATCGCGAGGTAAACATCCAACTCTACGTAATGGCATTGAAAAACTGATCACGGGTCAGTGGGAAAGAATGGAAAAGAATGGGAAGAAATGGAACACAAATTTTCGCGAAGGAGTGGCTGCGATTTCCGATTGATACCGTGCCATGCCCGCCTGCCCCTACCCCCGGGTCGTCGATTGGCTGCCGCGACTCACCTATTCCGAGACCGTCACACTTCGGCTCATGCCGCCGCGCTCCGCTTTGCGGATGTTTTCGAAGCGCGAAAGGTCGTCCGGGTCGGCGAGGATTCGCAGGTTCTCTGTCAGAACCACATTGTTGTGGGCACGCATGAAGCGGATGTACTGGACCCACTCTTTTTCGAGAGCGAAGCGCTCTTCATCAATTGCTTCCCGCTCCTTTCTGACCTCGTTCCAGGACTCGAAACGAGGATGGCCCTCCACAGCTTGGACAAACTCTTCGGACGCTGTCGTGACGAGGCCAATCGCTTCCTCCGTCAGGAGGTTCGACAATTCCGGCCAACGCCCATACAGGGTGGAACGGATCGCGTCACGATGCCCCTCCCAGATCCGCTTCTTTTCGTCGTACTGTCTCTTCAGGGCGGCCCGCTTCGCTTCGATTTCCCCGGCCCTGGTTTCGGCGGCAGCGTAGCGGGATTCGTCGCCCTCCAGCTCGAGGCGCGCCGATAGATCCTCCAGCAGCTTCCTTTCCACCGGTTCCGCCAATTTCAAAACTCGCGAATACGGGGTCTGTCGTTTGAGCAGTTGGTCATTGCTGACTCCCTCGTCGTCCCGGAACTGGCTGCGCGCGCGGAGGAAAGCCCCACTCGTTTTCATGGGGATATCGATGTTGCGCGAGGCGAGGACTGTATAGGCGTAGGCTTCCTCGAAAGAGATCTGGCCGTTGGCATCGTAGTCGGCGCTTCCAATCGGGTTCCCGAGTCGGTCTTCCCCCCGCATCGCCGCCCAGAAATGGCTCGAGAACTCGTCATAAGCTTCCTCGTTGATATCCGGCGTGCATCCCGCCGCCTCACGGGACGTGACGGTCGCAAAGAACCCGCAGAGGGGCCGGTCAAAATCTCCGGCATCCGGTTCCGTGTCGTTGAAAATCGCATAAGCGAAGCCGCCGGAAAAACACTGGGCCATCACGAGAATGATCGTGACGTCTTTCGGAAGCTTCTTCAGATTCCCCTGCAATCCCCGAACATCAATGCTCTGCCGGTTCCAAAGGTGGATCGTGGTGTTATCGGGTTTCTGCTTGTCCCTACTTCTCCCCCCGTGAGCGGTTACGTAAATGACCAGTCGATCACCTGATTGAAAATTCTTTCCGTTCTCATCAAACCAGCGTTTCAGATTGGCAGGCGAGGTGATGCCCGCGACTTCGCCAAGTTGGTGCCGGCGATACTTGAGCTTCAGGTAATCAGTCGAAGCAAAGAGCCGGGCCATGTATTCATTCGCAGGAGGCACTTCGGCCCCGGGCGGTTCAAACTGCACCGCCCGGATGTCCTCGTTCCCGTTGCTGAAATACTCCGTCAGGGAAGCCCCCGGAGCGGTCTCCTGCAGCACCTTGCGGAAAAAGAGAACATTTTTCTCGAGGGAGACCTGGTTGTTTGCTGCCGATTGGCCGCCTGCGAGAACAAGAAAATGGTCTCCCCCTTTCGCAGGCAAAACGGCCAGCAATCCGAACAGCCCCGGAAGCAAGCCGGGGAAGAAAGTAGAAATCGAAACTCGCCTCATCACCCGACACTGTTCGCGAATCATCGGGGCACGGTCAACATGCGGAAACCGTTTTCGAACTCGACTTGTCAGGACAAACAGTAAATGCTGAATTCTGCTGTGAATATTTCCTCTCTGCCAAATCAGCCCTGTGTCTCCACTTCCCGGATTGAATCATTCGTGAGCGAAACGCCTTCCCAATCTGTATTTCTCGGCGGGACCTGCGGAGACTCTCAATGGAGATCCTTGTTGCGTTCAAAACTACCGGAAGTGCTGACAACCGATCCAAGCAGAATCGAATGGTCGATCCAGAATCGTCGCAAACTCGACAAGATCAGAAAGCAGTCCGCTCTGGTGGTCTACGTTTTCACTCCCCCGATACGAGGTGTCTATTCCTTCATCGAACTATCGGAGGATGCAGCAGAGAGGCCGCTGAATACAGCAATCTGCCTTCTCGAAAGCGAAGGTGATACCAGCCTCGCAGGCGAAGCGCGAAGACAGCTGGAGATCGCCTTGAGCAAATTTGAAGACCTTGGCGTCAGCCGCCTCGAGGATCTTCAGGAATTGTCGAACTGGATCCGAACTCGAATGGAGATAGCATGAGTGCGTTCACCGAATTCATCACCACTAACAAGGGGTATATCGAACTTGCAGCGGCAGCGGCGGCAGTATTCGGTGCCGTGTTTGCAACCTGGAAATACCTTCGTGGAAAGACTCGTCGACAACTCATCTCTGAGGTTGGAACCTCGTTTCAAACGATCGTAAAGAACCTGGTGAATGGAGAGGAGCAGGAGCAACTGGTCGCCGCCATTTTGATTCGTCGTTTCTTTCGGAACCAGTCAGAGTATCGAATCGGAAAAGATCTACCCTACAGCGACGAATCAGTGGAGGTGATCTCTGCATTGCTGAAGAGGCCCGACAGCACAGACGCGAACGGCGAGCCCGGCATATCCGATATTGTGCGCAAGACACTCGCGGACGGACTTCGGGAAGCTCCCAGGTTGGTGGGAGCGGACTTTCAAAACGCGAATCTGGGTGATGTCTTTCTCGGCATAAAAGACAGCGATGGCATTGTCGTCGACCTGTCCGCGGCCGACTTTTACGGGGCATCGCTCCAGGGATCCTTTCGAGGAATCGTTGGAGAAAAGCCAATTTTTATGGCTGCCGATGCCAATAACGTGGTCCTCAAAGAATCCAAACTGAAGAAAGCGGATTTCCGTTGGGCCAGGCTGAACAACTGCAAGTTTGGAGAAGCAAACTTGGAAGGATGTGTATTCGGCGAAACGAGCATCCGAAATTGTGAGTTCGATTCCGCAACGGTTCAGAATTGTGAGTTCGATTCCGCTACTCTTATCGATTGCAGTTTTCGTTCGACCAAGTTTGTCGGACAGTCGAGCTTTGCCGGAACGGAAATCTCGGATTGCGAGTTTGTCGGATGCGATAATTCCGGCAAAGATAAACAGAGAATCTTGATTGGTTCGATTCTCCATTTCGAGAAGACAAAGGTCAGAAACACCACCTTCCGCAACTACAACTTTTCTTCCGTCAAGCCGGATCAGTTCACCCCCACTGGATGCACCTTTGAGAATTGCGAGGGCTATGATCATCTCGTCAATGTAAAGGCAAGCGCGTGATCTCGAAATTGTGATACGCAAAGTTTTCGCGGAATCAGGTTGAGGCCCTACCAACAGCGGAGGCGAAAGACGCGCACTGTTTTACCTTCACGGCAAACACTCCCTGGTCTTCTCCTGATTCGTCCAACAAAGAAGCGGCTCACAAACGGAAAATGGGTAAAAAGGAGATCATCGCCCGCCCTCTTTTACCTGTTAGATTCCCCCCTCGATCGTCATGAGCACACTCAATACCAGCGCGTAAACTCATCGACCGGTGCGCGTTCGGTTCGGTAGAGGTTTACCGGTGCTTCGTGGTCCGGGTAACCCATCGCAACGCCGCAGACAAGCTTCTTTCCGTGCGGAAGCTTCAGCACGCCTCGCACAATGTCAGGATATTCCGCCAACGCTGCCTGCGGGCAGGTTTCGAGGTCGTACGCCCGGGCGGCGAGCATCACGGTTTGGATGAACATTCCGGTGTCGACCCAGGAACCCATTTCCAGCGCTCCATCGACAAAGAAGAAAAGCTCCACCGGAGCGTCGAAGCCATGATAATTCTTCTCCCATTGCTGACCGCGCGCCTCCTTGTCTTTCCGTTTGATCCCAAGGGCCTGATAGAGCGCCATGCCGCAGTCAAAACGTCGCGTGCGATACGGCTCGGGGAATCGATGGGCATAGTACTGATAGTCAGCGTTCCCCTTGTCTCCGGAACGCAGAGCTTCGACCATCCGGTCTCCGATTTCCCGCTTGAGGGCTCCCGTCACGACAGCCACTTCCCAAGGTTGAGTGTTCCCCCCTGAAGGCGCCCAACGAGCCGCTTCGAGGACGGCTTCGATCGTCTCCCGGGCGACCGGTTGATCGAGAAAAGCACGAGTGGAGGTCCGGCCCCGGATGGCTTCGATGATATTCATGGCCAAAGAATACGTGAGGCCACGAAGATGTCTATTTTCCCGCGAAAGGGGCGGCAGAATCAGAGCCTCCCCCCGCGTGAAGGTGAGCCATGTCAGACGTGGCTTTTATAACGGGGAGCACAATGCCTTTACCGATTTGATTCGGTGGAATGACAACTATTGGCTCGTATTTCGCTCCTGCGCAGAAGGTCAGCGCAAAAGGAGCCGTCCTCGTTTTGTCCTCCCCGGATGCGAAGGTCTGGACGGAAGCCTATCGCCTGACGGTGCCCGGACACGATACGCGCGGGCCGCACTTCCTTGCCTTCGATGAGAAGCTGTTTCTATTCGTGGGAGCATGAGGGGGAAGCTGCCCTGAAAGAAGTCGTCGACTGGTTCTACGGAGAAACACCCCATCCCGGCGCCTTCGGTTTCGGGCAACATCGATTCTGCAAATGAATGGGAAGCGGGAAGCACCCGGATTTGATAGCGGAAATCTTCTTGGATAAACGGCTTCCCACCCTCTCCTTTTCGTCCCTGGAATATCTCGTCCGCGCCTCGAATGAGGCCGCAGGCGGGGAGACCATTTCCGCGGATGAATCAGGTCGAAAATGACTTCGTACGCAGCGTGACTATGGGCGACCCACCCGCTCCGGAAATGCTTCCCGATGATTGAGAGAAACGGAAATCCACAACCCCTCTCGATTGGACGAGCCGTTTTCCGTAGGTCCGCGCATGGGGAGACAGATAAAAAATCAGCAGATCCCAGCACCTTCACCAAAATGCGGGTAGAATGCTTCCCTCATGGAATTGTGGCACTATCTTCTTCTCGCCGTTCTTGGAGTCGTCGCGGGCACGCTCAACGTTCTCGCCGGCGGTGGGTCTCTCCTCACCCTGCCTGCCATGGTGTTTCTCGGCCTCGACGGCGCCGTCGCGAACGGCACCAATCGCGTCGCGATTTTCGCCCAGAACGTGACGGCTGTCGGAGGCTTTCGCTCGCTCGGCTTCTCCGACCTGAAGTTGAGTCTCTCGCTCGCTCTCGCGGCCCTGCCGGGAGGCATCTGCGGAGCCTTACTGGGCACGATGGTCCGGGGGGAACTCTTCAACCGGGTTCTCGGCGCCGTCCTCATCGGGGTGCTTCTCCTCCTGACGGTGCAACATTTTCGAAAGGCGAAGCCGGGCTCCCCCGGGAAAGGCGAAACGGAAGAACCGGAGAAAGCCGGACCTTCCCGGCGTCAGCTCGTCCTCGGACATCTCGCGCTGGTCGCGGTGGGTTTCTACGGAGGCTTTATCCAGGCCGGGGTGGGATTTCTGCTCATGGCCGCGCTGCACCGCGTACTCGGACTCGACCTGGTCCGGGTGAACATGCACAAAGTCTTTATCGTGGGAGTCTTCACCCTCGCCGCCCTGCTCATTTTCGCGGCGCGAGGCCAAGTCCTGTGGATTCCGGGGCTCGCTCTCGCCGTCGGAAATTCCCTCGGAGGCTGGATCGGGTCGCAGCTCAGCGTTCTCAAGGGGGAAACCTGGATCCGCACCGCTCTCTACCTCGCTCTTTTCCTCATGGCGGTTAAATTGCTCTGGCCGGGGTGAATTTTCGATGCGGGGCTGGTGTCGGAATTCTGCCCGCGGCTAGTGGCATGGGAGAGATGCCTAGTTGCTTCGAGGGTCCGCTGGGTATTTCGGGAGGGGCGATCCGGATCTGGTTGAACTGGCCGGGCGCGATCTGGAGGAGATGTTGGCGTAGGAGGCGGGGTTGGAGAGCGAGGACGTTGTGAGGCGGAGGGTTAGGTTTTAGCTTGGGAAGCCGTAAGAATAGGGTGGTCGATGGACTTCGTGACCGACCGACTTGAAGACGGGAGATATTTTCGTATCCTCACGATTGTGGATCAGTTTACCCGCGAGTGTGTTGCCCTGCATGCGGGGCAATCATTGCGAGGAAGTGACGTAGCGGGATCTCTGAGCGACGCGATCGAAGCTCGTGCTGCCCCGGAATCCATCACGGTCGATAACGGATCGGCATCGAGGCGAAGCAAAGATGACTGCCTATAGACAGCCCGGAGGGTGAGCGGAGCGAATCAATTCTGCAGCCAGGTGATGGATACCTGGGCCTACCGGAATCAGGTTCAGCTCGAGTTTATACGACCGGGCAAGCCGGTCGAGAACCACTACATTGAGAGGTTGCCTTCGGCTGTCTCCGCTACACTACGGCTCAACGGACGGCTTCGGGATGAATGTCTGAACCTGCATCTGTTCTTTGATCAGGAGGACGCGCAGGAGAAGCTTGATGAATAGCAAAAAGATTATAACATGAACAGACCGCACGGATCACTTGGGAAAATGACTGCCTGCGAGTTCGTGCGGCACCATAACACTGCGAGAATCTGGAGTCTCAGCTGTCCAGTTCCAGGGGGCACGTCAGGTCATTGAAACCAAAGGGTTGAAAGATGTCGATTGACCCCGTGTAGGCCCTATGAGTCTCTTTAAGCGCAAGCCATCCCCTTCCCCCCATGATTCGCCAAGTCCTGTCACTCCTTCCCCTGCTCACCGTCGCCATCCTCACGACACAGACCTTGCCATGCGCAGGCGCCGATAGGCCCAACATCGTCCTGTTGATTGGCGACGACATTGACCGCGACACGCTCGGCCCGTGGGGAGGCGAAGCGATCACCCCGCATCTGGACCAGCTCGCTGCCGAGGGGGTGAAGTTCAATCGCTGCTACGCCACCGTCGCGATGTGTGCTCCATTTCGTCAGGAGCTCTACAGTGGCCGCACTCCGTGGCGGACGGGCGCGATGCCGAATCATTCCCAGTCTTCGCCGGACACGAAGAGCCTCCCCCATTACCTGAAGCCACTCGGTTACCGGGTCGCCCTGCTCGGCAAGGGCCACGTGGGACCGCAGCAGGCGTATCCGTTTGAGAAACTCGGGGACATTCCCAAGAAGGGCGACGCCAATCCCATTGCGCTCGAGCGCGCCGGCAAGTACATCGCGGAAGCCAAAGAAGCCGACGAACCCTTCTGCCTCGTCGTGGCTTCCCACGACGGGCACGCGCCCTTTCACACACATGGTGATCCCAGTGCCTATGACGCCGCCGAGTTGACCCTTCCCAAGGACGCGCTCGACACACCAGAGTATCGCCACAACCTCCTCGGCAACCTCGTCGAGGCGACCCATCTTGATAAGCTGCTCGGTGGCCTGCGCAAGCTTATCGCCGACAACGGGCTTACCGAAGACACGCTCGTCATTTTCTGTTCCGAACAGGGCAACCAGTTTCCCTTTTCCAAGTGGACCTGCTTCGACGGTGGTCTCGCTTCCGGTCTCGTCGCCGCCTGGCCCGGGGTCATCCCGGCCGGCATCGAAAGTAGTCCCATTCTCTGGCTGTCCGACATCGCCCCCAGCCTTGTCGAAGCGGCAGGAGGCGAGAGCAACGCCGGCGACTTCGACGGCCAGAGCCAGTGGGCCAATTTCAAAGGTGCCAACGAAAAGGTGCACGACTTCAGTTACGGTGCCTTTTCCAACTGCAATATCATCGACAACCGCGAGCGCGTTTTCCCGGTCCGCTCGATTCGCGACGAACGCTACACCCTGATCTGGTGTCCCAAGGCCGACGTTGAAGTCACTTCCAATGTCACCCTGACCCAGGCTTTGCAGCTCCTCGATGGCGAGGAAGTGAAGGGGGAACTCGACCCGGCCGCCTCGTGGGTGGTGAAGATGCGGAAGGAAGGCCGGCCCTTTCAAAAACAGTTGGTCGAGCGTCTCCACCATCGCCCCGAGTGGGCGCTTTACGATCGCGAGTCCGATCCCAGGGAGTTAACCAACCTCGTCGGCAATCCCGAATACGCCGAAGTGCAGGAGCAACTCCAGGGCGCTCTCGAAGCCTGGCTCGAAAGGTGGGGCGACAGCGACCCGGTGAAGACAGAGACGGGTTTCGTGAAGTCGAAGGGCAGGGACAAGAAGAAGTGAGCTGGCGACGAGTGCTTTTCACGCCGCGTTTTACATCTGCCTGTCAACGACCGAGGAACGCCGGCGAAAGCCGGAATGGGAGGGGGCACCACAGCCATGTGCAGCGGTGTTATTTGCCTTTCCGGATGAGTTCAGAGAGTTGATTCGCTTTGTCCAGAATGGTTGTGGTGTCACATCCGTGAGAGTAATAATTTTTCAACAACATCGCGACCATGCTGGGAGTGAGCTGATAAGGCTTCGCGAGGAGAACGTCACGGAGACCTTGTTTTTCGTTGTCACGTAAGATTACAATGGCTTGCTCGTGGAGTTCTTTCGGAATCAGTTTCTCGATTTCCGCCTGAAGGTTCTTGGGAGTTGATTTTGGAAATCCGAAAGATGGTGCAATTTTGTTTGGTCGTTCTTCTGACATAGGGGCCTGATGGATGGAGTGTTGTTGCGATGGCGAAAAAAGGGGGGCAGGCAATTTCTGCCTCCCTGTTTCCCGATCAATTCGATTCGATTGCGGTAAATGCTTCTCCCTAGTGGTTCCGTGCAGCGGATAACGCAACCGAGATCGCTCAATTAAGTGAATGAAACACGTGGAGAAAAGAGGCAAGCGGCACCTTTCCCCAAAAGAAAATCACTCCCCCACCCCGTGGCATCCCGGCACGGATTGATCGCGGAACCCTTGGTTGCGAACGAGCTTACCCGCGAAAGGATTGTCAAAACACGGGTCAACCGCGTAAGAAAGCGGGCTGGCAGGCGTATTATTGCGGGGAAAGACAGAAAACAAGTCGATTGACCCTTTCTACGATTGCCCTTAGTAGCGGATAACGCAAAGATAGGGGCAGAACCGACGCGACGATAAGAACTCTTTGAAATGGAAAATTTCCGTCCATCGAGAAAAAATTGTGCTACTCTCGACCCAAGAAGGAGCAAACGCGCCCACAAGATAGCATATAGTAACCGGGTCTACTGACATGGCAAATTTCGAAATGGATGGCGGCATCAAGATCTACCTTCGGGAGATCGGGAAGACCGCCCTGCTCACCCGCGAAGAAGAGGTGGAGCTCGCTGATCGCATTAAAAATGGCGATAAGGAAGCTCGTGCTCACATGATTAAGGCGAACCTACGTCTCGTCGTAAAAATCGCACAAGACTACGCGAACTACGGGTTGCCTTTGCTCGACCTCATTTCTGAGGGCAATATTGGCCTGATGAAAGCGGTGGAGCGCTTCGACCCCAACAAGGGCGGGAAACTCTCCACCTACGCAGCCTGGTGGATCAAGCAGTCCATCAAGCGGGCTCTGGCAAACCAGAGCAAGACGATCCGTCTTCCCGTCCACATGGTGGACAAAATTTCGAAGATGCGCCGTGTTGCCATGGTGCTCAGCGAAGAGCTTGGCCGCGAACCTACCGACGAAGAATTGTCGGAAGAAATCGGAATCGACCGCGCCAAGCTTTCGCATCTCAAGTCTGCGGCTCAGCGCCCGGCCTCTCTTGATGCCCCGATCGGCGACGACGACAGCACCCAATTCGGCGAGATCATCGGCGACGAGAAGGCGCTGACTCCCCTGGAGCTCCTGAGCCACAAGAACATGCACATGCAACTCGACGACCTCCTTGAGGTTCTCGACGAGCGGGAGCGAAAAATCGTCGATGCCCGATTTGGCCTGGGCGGGCAAAAGCCAAAAACTCTCGAAGAAGTGGGTCAGGAATTTGGCGTTACTCGCGAGCGAATCCGCCAGCTCCAGAACATCGCACTCAAAAAGCTGCGTCGCGCCCTTCAGAAAAAAGAGGATCCCGGACCACGCCCGCTCAGCAAGGCAGGGGAATCTGACGACGACTTTTTCCGCGAGGAATAAGAAGAGACGGCCCCGGCAGTCTCGTAGAAGGTGCGCCTCAGGCCTGAGGCGGCACTCCGGATACTTGCCTGTGCGGAGCCGCTGTCTCCCCGGGCGTGATAGGTGTCGAAGTAGGCGTCATCGAGATTTCGGCCTCCGTTTCCAGCGGCGGCGACTACGATTACACCCGCATCACTCCCCGCTTTGACGAGATTCCAGATCGTTGAGTTGTACTCGGCAGGGACGTAGTTCCCCTCCCCATCTCCCGTCTGCATTTCCAACAAGACGACATCCCCGAAGCCAGAGTCTGCAATTGCATCGGTGACCGACTCACGCCGACGTGCCCCGTTTTCGGTCCATTCACTATAAAAGTGAATTTCAGCTAGCGGAGCGATCCCGGTTACTCCATAGCCATTCTCGGTGGCTCCGGAAATCCCCAGCGCGGCCGTCCCGTGCTTGTCCCAGCCCTTCGTGACAACGGTTGGGTGAAAAGGCCCACGTGAAGAGTCTGTTATGTCGCTGTCGACGAGATCCTCGTGGCTCGCATTGAATCCGTATTCACAATCGGAAAGTCGGATGCCCTGCCCCTTGATGCCTCGCGAGAATGCGTAGGCCACGTTGCCTCCTCCGCTGGCGGCTTCGGAATTCCGATAGCCCTGGAAAGACTCGAGATCGGGAGTGGGAGGGGCGATGTCCGCTGGGGGAGGAGGAAGGTTGTCGAGAGCAACGAGTTCGACATATTCGACGACCCCGAGTCCATGAAAGGCTTTTGCGATGGCGATCCGGTCTGCGGATGTGCTCTCTTTCGGGATGGTTATGACCACGGTACCTTCAAAGTCTGCCTGATTGGCTCCGGATCGTTCGGCGGCTCGTTTCTGAAGGTCCTGAAGTTTCTTTTTTGATACCGCATCGAATGCGGGGCGAAAGCCAATCGGCAACCCGAGATTCAGCTCTGACAGCTCGATCGGGAAATCGATCGTGAGACTGAGTGCTCCGTCCGAGGTAGCCCGTGCGAGCAAGGCATCCTGAAACTTCACCGTGATCTCCAAATCTTTACCTTCAGGGATTGCGAGCGGACCTTTCGGGAGCGGTTTTCGAGGGGTGAGGTTTGCGTTGTTTACATAGTCCAGTCCAACCTCCTGCAAAGCACGTTTTGCCAGGGGAATTCGATGAACGCCATCCTTCCTTTTCAATCGAGACCCGGAGTCCGAAACCAATGTGATACTGGATCTCTGCGTTTCGGCTGCTTCCGGATCGGCAAACTGCCTGTCTTCGTTGGGCGAAGGCGGAACAAGCTCTAAGGACGAAATCTCACGATCCGTTTGAGCCTCGGGCCGCGGACGCTCATGGCGAACGGCCAGCAAAAGAACCGCCAGACCAAATGCTGCGACCAACGCGATCTTGGCTCGTGAGAAAAACTTCATGGGAGTCAGAGAGTATCCCGGCTAGCCTATCAGCACGAGAGCAAATGGGCACTCGAAAATTGGAGTGTAAAAGGAGTCAATCCAGAATGGCACTGTAAATAGGGATCAAGTGACCACCTTCCCCAACTCGCCTTCCCACAACCGCCATAACGGGTCACCGACCGTCCGTGAAAAAGCGCCGGCCCGTTCAATCCGGCACCAGTTCGCAGGACTTCGGGTTGGCATTCCGTGCGCGGTCACCCTAGCATGCGGCCTCCCCCTCATGCCTGCTCCCGCTTCGCTCCCTATCTGGAAAATTCACGACGACATCCTGCGCACGCTGCATGGTGGCAATCGCCTGGTGCTCGTCGCCCCAACGGGCTCAGGCAAGACCACGCAGGTGCCGCAGATGCTGCTCGATGCGGGGATCACGGACGACAAGATGATCGTTGTCTTGCAACCCCGCCGCGTCGCCGCCCGCACCGTCGCCACTCGCGTTGCCTCGGAGAGGAAGTGCAAACTCGGCGCCGAGGTCGGCTATCAGATTCGCTTCGACGATCACACCAGCCCCGGCACCCGCATTGCTTTTGTCACCGAGGGCATCCTGCTGCGCTGGCTCCAGGATGATCAGACGCTGGCCCACATCGGTGCCGTCGTCTTCGATGAGTTCCACGAGCGGAGCCTGCTCAGCGATGTTGCGCTCGCTTTGGTGAAGAACTTGCAGCAGTCCCAGCGCCCCGATCTGGTCATGTTAGTAATGTCCGCCACGCTCGATGCCGAGCCCGTCGCGGCGTATTTGGATGCTTGCCCGATCCTTATTTCCGAAGGGCAAAGCTATCCCGTGGAGGTGGGCTATCTCCCCCGCCCCGACCAGCGCGCCATCACCGTGCAAGCCGCAGAGGCCGTCGAGCGTATCATCAATGACAATGCCCCCGGCGACATCCTCGTTTTCATGCCCGGGCGCGGCGAGATCAACGGCACCCTGGATGCGCTGCGAAATTTGAGAACGCAGGAGCGCGTCGCCTGCATCCCTCTGCACGGTGCGCTGGAACCGCAGGAGCAGGACCGCGCCTTCGCTCCCAACGCTCTGCGCAAAGTGATTGTCGCCACCAATGTCGCCGAAACCAGCATCACCATCGACGGCATCCTCCACGTGGTGGACAGCGGCGTCGCCCGGGTGGCCCGCTACGACGCCGAACGCGGTATCGGCACGCTCCTGCTGGAGCCCATCAGCAGGGCCAGTGCCGACCAACGCAAAGGCCGCGCCGGCCGGACGGCATCCGGCTCCTGTCACCGCCTCTGGACCGAGGGCGGCCAGATGAACCGCGAGGAACGCAATACGCCGGAGATCCAGCGCAGTGACCTCGCCGAGGTCGTGCTGTTGCTGCACTCGCTTGGCATCCGCGAAGCCGCTACCTTTGACTGGCTGGACAAACCTGATCTGCAGGCCGTCGAACGCGCCGAGCTCCTGCTCACTATGCTCGGGGCATTGCCAGCCGGGACTGCTCATACGTTTCGAGTGAGCCGCCAGCGAAACTCGGCAGATACAAGGCGCCCGCCGATTCCAGCGGTGGGCGGTATAGATATAACGTCCGATGCTGGGATCAAGAGCAACGCAGTAGCTGTCGAGTTTCGCAAGGATTCGCCGATAGGGCATGAGAAGTCCGGGCTGAATGCGGAACTTACACCCATCGGCCGCCAGATGCTGCGCCTCCCCATGCACCCGCGCTACTCGCGCATGTTGATCGAGGCCAGCCAGCGCGGTTGCGTGCCCGATATCGCCCTGTGTGCCGCACTCGTCAGTGGTCGCGATTTGCTCACGCGTCTGAATCGCGAGGATGACAAAGCCAACACCGTCCGCGAGAGCTTCGAGGACAGCGAGGAGACCGATTTCGTGACCCTGATGAGTGCCTTCGACTTCGCGAAATCGAACCGCTTCCGTTTTGATCCCTGCCGCAGTCACGGCATCAACGCCCACGTCGCCCGTCAGGTGGATGAAACCTGCCAACAGATTTTGCAGGTCGCCCACCAGCAGCGCCTCTACGACCGCAAGGCCACACCCGCCAGCCCGGCAAAAAACGACGAAGCCCTCCTGCGGAGCCTCATGGCCGGCTTCGTCGATCAGCTCGCGAAACGACGCGAACCCGGCAAACCCGGCTGCGACCTCACCGAGCGAAGGGAGGGCCAGCTCGTACGCGAAAGCGTGGTGCAGGAAGCCCAGTTTTTCGTCGCCGCCAATCTGCATCAAGTCCCCTCGCGCGGCGGCACCCCCTTGACTCTGCTCAGCCTCGCCACCGCGGTGAAAACCGCGTGGATCACCGAGATGTTCCCTCAGCATCTCAGCACCACCCTGGAGCACCTCTTCGACGCGAAGAACAAGCGCGTCGCCGTGATGAAACTCGTGCGCTACCGGGATCTCGTCATCGAGCAGAAGCCACAGCAAAACGATCTCGATCCACTCGCCAGCGGACGCTGCCTTGCCGATGCGTACGACAGCGGAGCCTTTGATCTACCGAAGATGGATCATCGAGTGAAGCAATTCATCGCCCGGGTGAACCTCGTCCACGCCACCCTGCCGGAACTGGAGTTTGCCCCCTTCGATGAAGCCGCGATCACTGCCTGCCTTGCCCGTGCCTTCACCGGCCTCACAGGGGTGAAGGAAGCCCAGGCCGCGCCGCTCCTCCCCGCCTTTCACCGCCATTTGGAAAAAGGGCAGATCAGTTGGCTGGATGAGTTGCTGCCCCTCTCCATCCCATGGGTCGACACGGGCAGCGTGAAAGTTTCCTACCTCAATGAGTCACCGGAAGCGCAGGTGAAACTGAAGGACTGCTTCGAGCTGGAAGAGCATCCCACTCTCTGCGAAGGCCGGCTCCCGGTCCTCCTCAACCTCTACCCTCCCAAGGGGAAATGCCTCGCCAGCACCACCGACTGGGCGCACTTTCGAGAGCGTGAATTGCCGAAGCATCGCAAAGTCCTCGCAGAGAAGTTCCCGAGTCACCCGTGGATCTAGGGGACTGGTGAGGAACGTCCCGCGCATGGGCGCGGGGGCACATCCGGTTCGGATGATCCCCGACAATGGATCAATAGACCGTGCCATTTGGGTCAGGTGACTACATTCCTCTTTTTTCTATTGACGCACCTACCGATCGGTCGGTAGCCTTACTCGACTCATTGATGACTATTGCAGACACAGCGAAATCCAAGGCGACGCAGGAGGGACAGACGCGCAACGAAGAGATCTTCCAAACGGCCGCGGAATTGATGGTGCAGAGAGGGTATGCAGGAACCTCCATGGGCGATCTAGCCAAGGCAGTCGGCATGACCAAGGCGGGCCTTTACCATCATATCAGCAGCAAGCAGGACATGCTGCTTCAGATCCTGTTACATGCCATGGAGGAGCTGGAGAGCACGGTGATCGAGCCGGCGAAACGAATAGCAGATCCGGAGGAACGACTGCGGGAAATGATCCGGCTGCACGTTCGCGGGCTGTTTGATCACGGACTGGAAACCGCGCTCCTTTTCCCCGAGCGGCGTCATCTTGAACCCGCTCAACAGCAAGTGGTCGGTCAACGGATCCAAAGCTATCGCGGCCTGATACGCGAAACGCTGCGGGAACTGGCGGACGAAGGGAAACTCCAGGATCTCGATATCAACATCACGTCAAGTCACATCCTGCAGACCATTGCGGGGATTGCGCGTTGGTACCGGAAAGACGCCGGGGTGACCGAGGCCCAACTCGTCGAGCAGACGGTGAATTTCAACCTGTTCGCAATCCTGAAGGTGTCGTGAGCAGGCCCAACTATCGCGAACCATGAGCCCTCTCTTCTCCATACCAAATCTATCGCTTTCGGTAATCGGCGCGGTCCTGTGCGCTTCCTGCCTCTCGTCGCCAGCGACAGGTGCTGAGAACGCCGGGTTTCCTCCGCATACCTTCACCCTGCCGGATGGCTACACGCTCGAGCTCGCGGTTCCGCCAACTTTGGTGCCGCGACCGATTCACATGGCATTTGATGATGAGGGAGCGCTCTACGCGACCGACAGTTCGGGCAACACGGACAAGGCGCCGGTGCAACTCAAGAACCCGGAGCATCGGGTCCTGAGAGTGGTGGATACCGATGGCGACGGGATCTTCGATGAATCGACGGTGTTCGCCGATCAGTTGCCCTTTCCCGAAGGCCTTCTCGTCCACGAAGGCGCAGTTTATGTCGGCGCTCCACCTCACATCTGGAAACTCCGGGACACGGATGGTGACCACGTGGCAGACGAGAGGACGGTCTGGTTCGATGGCGGCTCCATCGAAGGGTGCGGCAACGACATGCATGGCCCCTACCTGGGGAGCGATGGCTTCTTCTACTGGTGCAAGGGGGCCTTCGCGCCGCAGAGTCACGAGCTCGCCAACGGGAAGACGCTTCGCTCGAGCGCGGCTCACATCTACCGGGCCCGGCCCGATGGAAGCCAACTGGAGGTGGTCATCACCGGGGGGATGAACAATCCCGTCGGTCTCGCCTTCAGTGAATCCGGGGAACGCTTCCTCAGCGGCACCTTCTTCGACCTCTCGGCACCGGGCAAACGGGATGGCATCCTCCATGCCGTCTATGGTGGAGTCTACGGGAGAGAGAATAAACGGGTCTTGGCGCCCCATCCCCGCACCGGTGATCTCCTCCCGGTGATGACTCACATGGGTCCTGCCGCTCCCTCCGGAATCGTGATGGCACGAAGTGACGCCCTGGGTCTCGAGGGCGACTTGCTCTGTGCGGATTTCAACCTGCGGCGCCTGTCGCGGCATCGATTGCGCAGCGATGGATCGAGCTATCTCGCGGAGACGAGCTCGTTTCTCGAGAGCGACCAGTCGGACTTTCATCCCACCGATGTGATCGAAGATGCGGACGGCAGCCTGCTGGTCGCTGATACAGGAAGTTGGTACATGATCTGTTGTCCCACCTCCAAGGTTGCGAAGCCTCATGTGTTGGGAGGGATCTACCGGATCCGTCGGGAGGGCTCGCCGCAGGTCGACGACCCGCGAGGCCTCGAACTGAACTGGGAGAAACCCGAGGTGAACTGGCTGTCGGATGAGCGGCCGGCCGTGGTCAGGCGGGCGATTGCGGCGCTCGCGACCGAAACGCGCATCGAAGCGCTTCGCTCTGCCGAGGGGCGCCCTCCTGCCCTCTGGTCACTTCACCGCATTCCAGGTGAGAGCGCTCGGCAGGCGGTGCGGGAATCCCTGGATGATGAGAACGCCGATGTCCGGGCGGCGGCCATGCACAGTGTGGGATTGTGGCGCGACCCGAAGTCCGTGGATCGCTTGATCGAGTTGCTCGGGTGTGAGGACCCCAGGGAAGAGCGACTGGCAGCGATGGCCCTGGGGCGGATAGGAGATCACCGGGCGGTGAAGCCTCTCCTGGCAGCGGCTTCGAAAAAGGGGAGTGATGCCTTTTTGACGCATGCAATCACTCATGCGCTCTACGAGATGGGTGATGCGATCGATCTCCCGGCGGACCATCCCGTCAGCGCCGTGGTCAACGCCATGCACGAAGTCGAGAAGGAAGGGGTTCCCGTCCATGACCTGCCCGAGATCGCGCTGGCGAAGGCGCCTGAGCCGGCACCTGAAGTGCTGGCCCGGAAGGAAGCGCGATTGAAGGAGCTGTCGGCGCTGTTGCCCGGGGGCGATCCGGAGCGAGGGAAGAAGATTTTTACCAATGCGGCCAAATCCCTCTGCCTCACCTGCCACGTCATGGGCGAGCAGGGTGTCGAATTCGGGCCCGACCTGACAGGGATCGGTTCGATCCGCAGTGAGCAGGATCTGCTCGAAGCGATCGTCTTTCCCAGTGCTACCATCGCGCGCTACTACGAGATGGTGGTGGTGAAGCGGAAGAAAGGCGAGACGGTCGGCCTGATCCGGCGGGACACCACCGATCATCTCGTGTTGGCCGCGGCGCCGGGCGTGGAGCAACGGGTGCCGATCCGGGAGATCAAAGCAGCCCGGTATTCGCATGTCTCCCTGATGCCCGAGGTCTTCGATGCCCTCCTGCAACCTCGCGAGATCGCCGACCTGGTCACTTACCTGAAGACGGAGACACTGCCGGGTTCGTCGGGCCCGGCTGACGGGCAGGCGGGTGCCGGCGAGACCGAGATCCCCCCTCATCGCCCGGTGGCCCTACCCGGTCTCCACGCATATGCCCAGAAGAGCATCGCTGCCGGCGAGGAAATCGAGTTCCGCGTCAGCAGTTCCGTGCCTTACAAATTTTCCCTGGTCCGGCTGGGCTCGGATCCGGAGAATCGAGAGAACGATCCCGTCCTGGAGACGGCGACCGTGGAGAGCCCGCAATCTCAGCCAGTACACCCGGGATCCTACGTGCAGGTGGCCAAGGGACTGCCCGCCGAGCGGCGCCTGGCCGGGCTGACCCTGGAGGGCTGGGTCCGGCCCTTCCGTCTGCAGGGATGGCAGGGCCTGATTACGCAGCACGGCTATCCCGACCGTTGCGGAGTGGGACTGTTTCTCAACGGGGGCAGGATCGCCTTCATGACGGGGGCAGGAGAAAAGCATGATCCTGCTACGCTGCATCAAACCCAACCGGGCCTGATTCGCGAACAGAACTGGCATCATGTTGCCGCTACGTGGGACGGGAAAAACAAGCGTATCTACGTGGATGGAACGCTAGTGGGAGAGTTCCCCTTTGCCGGCGCGGTGCGGCCGGGGCGAACGGCCCTTCGCCTAGGGGCCTATGGCAGCGAGGGAGTCGCCGCGAATTTCTACGACGGTGATCTCGCCATGTGTGCGATTCACGATCGAGCTCTCGATGGCGATCAGATCCGGCAACGCGTCGCCGACCGGGGGCTGAGGACTCCGGGGGAGGCTTCCGTGCTGGCCTGCTGGCCTTTTGCGGAGGAGCGCGGCACCCGGGTCGCCGACGCCGGTCCCGACGGACGCCACGGGCAGATCGTCAACCGGGGCACCTGGATGATCGGAGGGCCCGGTTTCGATGCGTCCGCGATTGATCGGCACGATACCGAGTACGACCCCACCCGGGATCCGAAGCGGGGACATGGTCTACGCCTCGCGTCCGACGAGCTCTACAACGCCCGCTGGGAAGTGAGCCATCGCTGCCGGGTTCCCGCCGATGCCGGGTCCGGTGCCTACGCGGGGCGCTTCGATTTCGAGATCGATGGAAAGCCGATGCGGTATTTCACCAGTTTTATCGTGAAGCGACCTGAGTCGCGACCGAAAGCACCGCTCTTGGTGCTCGTTTCGTCGAACACCTGGCTGGCCTACAACTCGGCACCGTTCCCGGTGAATCACGGCCCCGACATGACCAAGATGGGAACGGGAGGACTGGCGAGCAGCCACCCCGATGCCGCGACATACAGCTTCTATCGAGATCATCGCCACGGGCAACCGACCTACAAGGTCGGGTTGAAGTTGCCCTGGCCGGCCGCGGGTCCCAACAAGACCTACATCAACCAGTCATACAGCCACCTGCTGCGGGGGGAACGATTCCTGCACCTCTGGCTGGACCGGCACGGATACGAATACGACGTCATCACCGATCGCGACCTCGATCGGAACCCGGAGATCCTCGAGGGCTACGAGGCGGTGATTCTCAACGGTCACAGCGAATACTGGTCGGTCCCGGCCTACGAGGGACTCGACCGCTACCTCAAGGCCGGCGGCGCCACCCTCGTAATGTCGGGCAACACCATGTTTTGGCGAGTCAGCTTCGACGATACGGGGGAGGTGATGGAATGCCGCAAGTATGGAAAGGGTATCGGGGGGCGTGCCAATGCCCAGGTGGGAGAACTCTATCACAGCCACGATTTCCGGCGCGGCAGCCTGATGCGTTTCTGCGGCTATCCCGCCTGGAAGATGGTCGGCCTGACCTGCATCGGCTGGGGCGGGGCGTTTCAACCCTACCGTGTGGAAAAGTCGGATCACTTCCTGTTCCAGCGGCCGCATCGGATCGCGCTGAAGGACGGTGAGACCTTCGGCTACATCGACGAAAAGACCGGAGCGGTCGGACACGAGTTCGATGTGCGTCTTTCAACCTTGCAGCGAGCGACGGCTGATCCGGTCATCAAGGGACTGGTCGAACCTGAAGGCATCGTTACCATCGCCAGCGCTCAGGCTTCTCGCAACATTCTCGATTTTAATGCCGAAGGACACAAGCCTCGTGTGGGCGGTGAAGAGACGATCGCTGAGATTATTTACTGGGAGCGCCCCGAAGGCGGAAGGGTTTTTCATACCGGTGCCATTGCCACCGCGTGGGGACTCTATCATGACGAGAATTTGAGCAAGCTGGTCAGAAATGCCCTGCATCATTTTGGAGTAAAAGGAAAAGACAAGTAACCAGACAGCAAACCCTGTCGTCAGAAAGAAATGTGATGAACGAAAAAAACGATTCGAACGATCAACCCCGAGGTGTGCAACGCCGCGATGTCCTCAAAGGTGCCGCCGCTGCCGGTGTCAGCCTGGCCGCAGGGTCCTACGCGACACCTCCTTTGTTGGCCGCCGGTCAATCGGATCTCATTCGAAAAGAAAATGAGAGGCCCGGCACTAGCGACTGGATGCTCACGAACACGCGCCAGCTTCCCGGAAAAATTAACAAAATCCTGCCCAACGGTCGCTGCCCCTGGATCGAAGGCTACTGCTCCGCCAACAGTGTCAGAGCCGGGGAAACACTGAAGGTCATGGTGAGCACCAACCCGGTCTCCGCTTTCAAGTTGGAGATCTTTCGCACGGGCTACTACAACGGTGATGGCGGACGCCTCATGCGGACTTTTGAATCCATCGAAGGCCAAACCCAGCCCGATCCTCCGGTGGGCGAAAACTATGTTCGCGAATGCAACTGGAAGCCCTCCGTCGAATTTGAGATTCCTGATAATTGGCTTAGCGGAGTTTATCTGGGCAAGCTCACTGCCGAGAAGGAGAACCTCCAGAGCTACGTCATCTTCATCGTCCGCGATGACCGTCCTTGCGACCTGTTGTTCCAATGCAGCGACCTGACCTGGTCGGCCTACAATCGCTGGCCGGCGGACTACTCTATCTACACGCCCCATGAGGAGGGCTTCTCCACCACCGGCGTGCCCAGTGGAACGGTGAGTTTCGACCGGCCCTACGCTTTGTTCACGCACCCCGTGAACAGGCTGAAGAAATCGGGCGGTTCCGGCGAGTTTCTACCCTGGGAATTTCCTCTCTCGTTCTGGATGGAGCAGCACGGCTACGATGTCTCCTACATCTCTAACATCGACACCCATGCCGATCCGGAGGGTCTGCTGCGTGCAAAAGGATTCATTTCCGTCGGACACGACGAGTATTGGACGAAGGACATGTATCAGAATGTTCTCCAGGCCCGCGAGCAAGGCGTGAGTCTCGCCTTTTTTGGCGGCAACTCGGTTCTCTGCGTGGTGCCCTTGCTGCCATCAGAAAAAGGTGAGCCCTACCGGGGCGCGCGACGCGAAGGCTGGTTCATGCCGGTGCCGGAGAAGATTCCCGAGGCGGTAAAACGAAAGCTGCTCAATCGAGCGGACTTCGAGCTGAACATGGGACCGGATGGCGCTCAACTCATGGGAGGACGACTGGACAAAGATCAAGAGACCGGACGCGGCATGGGCGTCGGGGACTGGACCTGTGCGATGCCGGACCATTGGCTTTTCGAGGGCACGGGCATGAAGAAGGGAGACTCCGTCAAAGGTCTTCTGGGGTGGGAGTGGCACGGCGCTCCCGCCATGGATTTACCGGGGATGAACATCGTCGCCGAAGGCGATGCCACGATTAACGGAAAGACCGTGGGGCAGTACAGCGCCACGCTCTATGATGGCCCCAAGGACAATGTCGTCTTCAACGCCGCCACGATCTGGTGGGCCAACGGTCTGTCCAGTCCTCCCGGACACGTCAATCCTGTCCGGCACGGGGTTGCGCAGCAGGGGCCTGATGAACGGGTTCAGCAGATCACACACAATCTGTTTCAGAGGTTCATCGGGTAGTGCGGCAAGCGATGAGCGTGAAACCCGCAACCAATCTAACCTTTGCGGGTTGAATGCAAACCGTCATGAAAATAGTCCGCCTCCCTGCCCACATCCTTGATCGCCGCCCCGAAATCAAAGTCCATCTCATAGCCTTCATCACTTTGTCTGCTGCCGCCATTGGTTCGGCTGCGCCACCATCCGAACTCGCCCCAAAATGGAAAACCGTAGGATTGCAGCAGGCAAACAGCATGGGAGCTGGAGTCGCGGCCATTCCAGAAAGCGGGAAATTTCGCGTCTTTGTGTTGATGGGGCAATCGAACATGGTGGGCGTCGCTCGCGCGAAGAATCTCAAACCTCCCTACACGGAGAAGCATGATCGCATTCGGATCTGGGCCAATGGCCGCTGGGAATACTTCGTGCCGACGAACCGCTTTGGTCCGGGCGTTTCCCTGGCGCATCAGCTCGCGGACTTCTGGCCGGAGGATACTATCGGCATCATCAAGGTGGCCAGCGGTGGAACCGGTATTCGCGGCTTCGAAAAGGATTGGTCCTTTGAACGGGCCAATCGAACCTTCGATGGCAAGAAGGGGCCGCTCTATCAGGACTTGATGAACGCGGTGGCCGAAGCCAGGAGAATCTCGGAGCCGGAGTTTACCGCTTTTGTCTGGAAGCAGGGCGGTGCCGATGGAACCAGGAAAGATCTCGCGCATGAGTATTTCGAGACGTTCAACCAACTGGTTTCAGACTTGCGCGCAGACTTGGGAGTACCCGATCTGCCGGTTGTCGTGCCGGTGAGTATGAGCGAAGAGAGGTTGCTTGAAGCGATTCTGGCAGGCGCCAGCGACGAAGACCTGGCCGCAGCAAAAAAGTCTGCGGAGGTGGCTCCTGAGAGCGATATCGAATTGCTGAGGGTGCTGGTGGCCTATCTGGAAAACAATCCTACGCCCAACCTCAAAAAGCGTTTAGGCAAACGCCCTTACATTCTCAGTGTCTCCCTGGCACAAAGCCGGGCCGGCCGCGAGATTCCTAACACAACTACGATCAGTCACGGGAGATTGCCCCTCCTGGACGACGGGATCCACTTTAATGCCGAGGGACAAATCCAACTGGGAAAGGTGGCTGCCTCTGCCATCGAAGACTTTTATCAAACAGAACCGGCTCGGACAGAGGGAGAAACCATCAGCACAGAGAATCCATGAAACCAACCCAATTGACTCTCATCACCGTGCTCCTGTTGTCGGGGGTGACCCACTCAGCGATGGCCGAAGGCAATTCCTTGGAACAACAAATTCTCAAGTTGGCTCCGCAGGCCGATGTGAATGGCGATGGCAAGTTGTCCAAGGAGGAGGAAGCGGCATGGAACAAGACGATCCTGAAACGATCTCCCGAAGCCGATAAAGACGGCGACGGCGTTCTTTCCACCGTGGAACAGCAGGCTGTCATTCTGCAAACGGTCGGCCCCGAGGGCAAAGTCTATGTCTACAAGCAGGAAGGTGATACCAGTCGCGAGTTGGAGATCTTTTTTCCGAAGAATCACGACCCGGCAACGAAGGCTGTTCCGGGTATCATTCTGTTTCATGGAGGCGGTTGGGGTGGCGGCAGTCGTGTGGCGTTCAGCTATCAGTGCGACTATTTTGCGAGCCGGGGAATGGTGGCTGCGACGGTCACCTATCGCCTGCGAACCAAGGAAGATCGAGCCGCATTGACCGAGGAGCAATCGACCAAGCGTGTTTGTATTCCCGATGTGAAGAGCGCCATTCGTTGGTTTAAGCAGAATGCGGGAGAACTGGGTGTGGATCCCAATCGTATCGTCGCTGGCGGAGGCTCGGCGGGAGGACACATCAGCCTGATTGGCACGAACAACCCGGGCCTCAATGATCCTAAAGACCCCAAAGGAATCGACACTTCCGTGGCGGCCTACGTCTTGTTTAATCCCGCACTTTCAAAGAGTGACGCCAAAGATCCGGAGGTAGATTTTCTGCAGCATCTGAGAGCCGACTTTGGCCCGGCGATCGTCTTTTTCGGCAGTGAGGATCCATGGTTCAAAAAAGGCTGGACGCCCGCTGCCGCAAAAATGAAGTCGCTCGGGATCACATCCGTCGAGATGCAGATTGCCGAAGGACAGACGCACGCTTTTTTCAACAAGCAGCCGTGGAAGGATATTACGCTGATTGCCGCGGATCAATTTCTAACGAAGCTCGGCTACCTCAAAGGCAAGCCCACCCTCTCGATGCCTGAAACGGGTGAAACGTTGAGCGTGAAACCATAGCTGTTTTTCAAAACTCGCACCCTATCATCACCATGCGCCCTCTCATCAACACTGCGATATTCCTCCTCATCGCCACTTTCTCCGCCACCGCTCTCTTCGGACAAGTCAAAACCTCGACTCATTCGAAAGTCTCCTACGGACCGGAGGACAGGCAATGGCTGAATCTCTATTTGCCGTCCGGAAGTGCCCCTGCCCCGGTGTTCATCTATGCCCACCACAACGGCTCTACGGCGGATGACGTCAAAAATTCTTGGGCTGATCCTACCTTAGCGGCAGGAACTGCGATCGTTAGCTGGGAATCGATTGCGAAGGTTCAAGGCCTTTCCGATTTTCAAATCTGCGCGGCGGATGCGAAGGTAATGTTCGCATGGGTGAAAGAGAATGCGGCAACCTATAACTTCGATATCGATAAGATATTTATCGGCGGACAATCGAGGGGAAGCTTTGTGAGTTGGGAACTCGCCCACAGTCTGGACGCAGCCATTGTAGGGATTTATATGGGACAAGCTCTACCAGGGAGCTCTTTCAATGAACGCTTGTTGGAGCCGATCACGGAAAGCGCACCCCTTTGTAGCCCGCTTTTTCCAGCACATCATTATGCAGCTTATCATTTATTGCCTTAAAGCCCGTATTGTAAGCCTTGCGATTTTCAGACGTATAACCCCGGCCATCCATTCCATAAGAGAATGCAGCCATTTTGTAGTAATCCATCTGAGTCCACTTATCGAACGGGTGGTTATGACACTGAGCACATTCAAGTCGCGTCCCGAGGAATATCCGTGCGGTTTGTGACATACTATCCAGGGGCATGCCCGTGTCCCTGATGTAATACCCGACCGCGCCGTTGTTCCAAATCATCCCTTTGGCGGACACCATTTTATAGACCATTTCATCATAGGGAATGTTGTTTGCCACCGCTTCCTTGAGCCACAATTGGTAGGCCGCTTCCGCTGGCTCAGCGCCAATCCCCAGGCCACTGTTAATCCGCAGCACATCCGCCCAGAAATTGTAGGAGTGACTGACATGGCCATCGCTCTCCAGTAGATCGGTGATCAGCTGTTCGCGTTTATTCCCATCAGTCGACCCCAGGAATTTCTCAGATTCCTCGATCGTCGGGATCCGGCCGATAATATCGAGGTAGGCGCGGCGAACGAAAGTGTGATCGTCAATCGCAGCTCCGCGTTTCTGATCGTGCTTTTTTAAGCCGGCTTCTACAAGTTGGTCGATTTTCTTTATCGCGGCAGCTTTGTCGAATTCATCACCCGCAAAAACCGGCAAGACAGACAGGGAAACTGCAACAGCAGTCGAGGTGAATAGCTTTTTCATACAAAAACGGATACGGAATTAGGATAGCCTTTCTTTCGGGAATTGATATGAATTGGCTTTTTAAAGTATTACAAGCGGGGCGTCGGTTCTGGAAGAATCAATAAGGTGTTGTTGGTGGATCCTGACTTTGGGGCCGCGTGTGGAGATATCATATTATTTGCGGGGTCCGAAAGTGGGAGGCGAACTTTTGGGGCCGCGTGTCATTATAAACTTCAAGCATTTGAATCTGCACCCCCTCAAACCCGGCCGGACCGACGCCCCGATAAAAAATCCTTGAATAAGCAAATTCCTATCAATCGATGAGGGTGTCGATGTCGTCGAGGGAGACTTTGAGGACTTCCATGGTTTGCTTGGCGCCGGAGAAGGCGACGAGGAGATGGTCGTCGTGCTCGATGATGTGGGGGTAGTCGATGTGGCGGCCGCCGACGAGGTAGAAGAGATGAGTGTAGACGAGGCCATCGGGGCTGATGGCGAGGGTGAGGGGGTTGCGGGTCTTGGGGTTGGCGTTGGAGACCAGCGCATAGTAGCCGCGGGAGGTGCGTAGCGCGAAGAACTTGCTCGTGGCGTCGGGGAAGTTGGTGCGCACGATGGGGCTCCAAGTGGCGCCGTTGTCGGTGGAGAAGGTGCGCAGGATTCGCCTGGATTTTCCGTTGTCGCGGATGAGACCGACGATGCTTTTTCCATCGGGGAGGGTGTACCAGTAGGGTTCCTCGGGGCGGCCCTTGCCGTCGTAGCTCGCGAGCTGGTGGATCGTCCAATCGTCGAAGCTCTTGACGCCGCCGATCATGACGGAGACCTGGCGCTGATGGTCGCGGCGGGTCATCATCCACTGGCCGTTGGGGAGTTTCTTGGGGGGGAAGTTGTTCATGGAGTCGTCGAGGACGGTGCCGTGGGTTTGCCATTGGTTGGTGGCCTTGTCCCAGCGGAAGGCTTCGAGGCTGAGGCCTTCACCCGAGTAGCCGGGGGCGTTGAAGTGGGTCGAGAGGGCGAGGAGTTCGCCATCGCGGACCCAGAGGCCGCGAGCGATCCAGCCGAAGCCGGGAATGCGGGGAGGGCCGGTGAGGTCGGCGGGTTTGCTCCAGGTGACGCCATCGAGACTGGTGGCGTAGGAGTTGCGGGTGTGAGGGCGGTCGTGGCCGGGGACGCGGTTGCGGTGGGCTTCGGGGGTGACGCCCTTTTGCGGGAGGCCGGGACCGTCGCTCCACATAGCCCAGTAACGGCCGTCATGGTGGGCGAGGTAGGCGTGCTGGTGAACCCAGGTGCCGCCGCGATCACGGACATCGCTGAGGATGGCGTGTTCGGCGGGGACGCGGGGGAGCTTGTCGAAATCGATTTTTTTCGGGTCGGTTCCGGTGGTCGCGAGGTTGAGCATGAAGGTGCTCCCCGGATTGGTTTCCGGATGGGGGATGGTGTAGTCCGACTCGGCCGCGAGGGCGGTGCCGGTGAGGGCGAGGGTAAGGAGAAGATTGAGCTTCATGGTATCAGTTCTTGGAATGCTTGAGGACCTGGCCTTGTTGACTGAGGAGTTCCTGGAGTTCGGTGATGGGTACTTTGCGCGGGAGTTTGTCGCGCTCGATCGCCAAGTGGGCGGCGGTGCCGGCGGCCTGTCCGAGAGCCATCCAGGTGGGTTCCATGCGAATGGATGAAAAGGCCACATGGGTCGTTGAGGCCGCGACGGGGACGATAATGCCGTCGATCTCTTTTGGGATCATGATGCGGTAGGGGATCTCGTAGGGGCGCGTGATGTGGTCGAGCATGCCGAGGTAGCCTTCGAGGACGATGGTGTCGGTGGGCTGGCGTTTGCGGCAGGGAAAGCTGTCGATGGGGAATTCACCGACGGCGATGGTGTCGGGGTGATGGATCGCACCCTGGCCCTTGCCGGTGATGTCGTGCTTGCACCCCCTCAAACCCGGCCGGACCGACGCCCCGATAAAAAATCCTTGAATAAGCAAATTCCTATCAATTAAACCGACCATTTTGAGAGACTTTCGGGAAAGCGTAAGGTCAGCCACGATTTTCTTTTTCAAGCCATTAAATAGGGCCGCCTGCGACCGGATGGAGTCCTAAACTTCAGTCAGCGTTTCTTGACTGCCTCCAAAACTCTCAGTCTCAACGCCCAAACGCTGTAGCATCGTCAGGTATAAATTTGAAAGTGGCAATTCTTCGTAGTTGACCTCTCCCGTCCAGCCGATGTCTGAATTGATACCGGCATCGACCTGGTTGTCCTCGTTGCCTTGCCCATACTTCAGGTATTGGCCGTGCTTGAAGCCCATATTTTTACCGCCGGTCAGGATCAGCGGGTAGTTGCGCGAAGTGTGAAAAGCGCTGGAGGCCGAACCAAAAAACAACAGGGTGTTATCCAGCATGGTCCCACTGCCATCGATCTCCGGAGTTGATTTCAACCGGCTGGCGAAGCGCCCGTATTCCTCACTGAGAAAACGCATATAGGTTCCAAAATTCTTCCAGCCACCTGGCTCCTTACCTTTATGGCTTAGCATGTGGGTCAGATTCAAGCCAACCGCACGCGCCAGGTAATCGCTCGCCCCAACACCATTTTCCCGGCCGAGTTGATAGGTAACGGCCCGGGTTGAATCAGTTTTGAAGGCCAGGTAAATCAGCTCAAACATGGTCCGCAAATAGTTCAACGGATCCTCTGGTGTGACGTCGAGCGTCAGATGACCGGCTTCAACTTCTGGAAATGGGATATCGATCCAGCGCTTGGCTTTTTCGACTTTGACTTCGGTGTCGCGGACTGACTGAAGATAGTCATCGAGCGTTTCCTGATCGTGTTTGGAAAGCGCTCGCTTTAGCTCCTCGGCATCTGCCATCAAGTCATCGAGCGCGCTCTGGCTAATGGCGAGACGTCGGGCCGCGTCATCACTGCTGGTAGTGAACAGTCGATCAAAAATCCGCTTTGGCCGATGCTCGGCAGGAATTGGACGTCCGCCCCGATTGAAAGACATGGTTTGCGCACCGCGGGGCGAACCTGTCCCGCCATCGGTCGACATCACCAACGAGGAAAAGCGCGTGTGTTTACCAGCTTGCTCAGCAAACACCTGGTCCAGCGAAACACCGTTTTGATAATCACCCGCAGCTCCGGTGTCCGCTCCAGTGAGGAATTGATCGGCGTTGGAATGCCCATGGACATTGCGAACCGAAGGGTGCGACAGGCCGCCGAAAATCGTGAGGTCATCGCGGAGTGGCTCCAGAGGATCCAGGCATTTGGTGAGTTTGAAGTCGCGGCCTTTACCATGAGGAAACCAACTCCAGTCCTGAAAAGCCGGATCTTCTTTGAGCGGCATCGGTACACCATCGGGTATGTAGAAGCAGGCGAGACGCTTTTTAGCTTCCGCAGTGTTGGCTGCCTGGGCCGAGCCGGTGAATGTTTCAAACGCAGGCAGGGCGAGAGCAAATCCGCTTGCACTCCGAATAAATCTCCGGCGATCAAGCTGGGATAGTTTGGTTTTCATTCTCAATCAAGTTTCAATTTAAAAGCATTCGCGAGCGGATTGTAAGGTGCTGATTCCATCCTATTTCGTTTGAAAAAGGTCATTTGTCACGATCAACGTAATTAGGGTGGCGAGCCCATCATCCTGCTGACGAAGTTCAGCTGTGATTTGCTCCAGGTCTGCCCGATCCGAAAAGCGAAGCGGGCGACCAAGCGCGTAGGAGGTGAGTTTGTGCGCCATCGACCGGGCGAATTGATCCTGACGTCGTTTTAGCAGGAAACGTTTCAGGCCGTCCATCCCGTTGAGTTCCTGATTGTTGAAGAGAACACTGTTGGCATCAACCGGTTTCCCCCCGATATGGGTGCGCCAACGGCCGACCATGTCGAAGTTTTCAAACGCAATTCCCCAGGGATCAATCCGGGCATGACAGGACATGCAGGCGGGATCGTTCCGGTGATCTTCCATGCGCTCCTTCAAGGTTAGCTTCAATATCTCCGGATCCGTTAAATCGATTTCAGGAACTGCCGGAGGAGGAGGTGGCGGCGGATCGTGCAGGATATTTTCCAACAACCAGATTCCACGTTTGAGAGGATGCGAATCTTTGCCATCGGAATTCATCGCGAGCAGACCGGCCTGAGTCAGCAAACCTCCGCGCCGATCGGCTGGATTCAGCGCAATTTTGCGGAAGTGATTGCCGTAGATATTGGGGATTCCATAGTGCTGGGCCAGTCGCTCATTGATCATGGTGTAGTCCGAATGAATGAAATCCATCACGCTGTGATTCTCTTGGAGCACTTCGTTAAAAAAGGCAACCGGCTCTTGCTGCATCGCGTGTTTCAATTCATCATTGAACCCTCCAAAAGCCTTTCGATCGACCTGTAGATAGTCCAGCAGCTGCAGGCCGAGCCACTGGCGAACGAAGTGCCTGGAAAATCGTTCTGCGCGTGGATCGACAAGCATGCGTTCGGTTTGGCTCAACAAAACACCGGTTTCATTGAGCTTCCCGGATGTAGCCAGATCCATCAGTTCCTGGTCCGGTAGACTGCTCCAAAGAAACATCGACAGTCGCGTTGCCAATTCGAAATCACTGAGACGATTTCCCTTTTTCTGCTGCTTTGAATCGGACTGAACAAGATACAGGAATTTTGGGGAGGCAATCACTGTCGCGAGAACTTCTATCATCGTCTCTTCGAAACTCTCACAATCGGGTCTGATTTTGGAAAAGAGAGCCACCTTCCGTTTGATCTCCGCATCGGTTGCCGGACGCCTCCAGGCGCGGTTCATGAAACGAGCGAGGACCTCTGCGGTGTAGGATTCATCACCGGCCTGGTTTTCACGTTCGAAGAATATCTTGGTGTGAGACTCCGGCGGCCATTGATCGAAATACGGAGAGATCAGTTCGACGTAATCGATGTGGATGATCCCGGCCTCGTCTCTTCCGGGGTTGGGGCGGATGTTTTCAAACTTCAAATACTCGGACCGATTCGCTCTGGCACCTTCTTCCTTGCGAAAGGAGTTCCGGACCACCTCTCCAAGGTGGATATCCCACTCATAGAATTGCGGGTTGCCTGGTGGCGCGGTAATCGCTACATCGGTTTCGCCGATTTGATCGAATGCAAAAGAGTTGTTGCTTGCTTGATGGCCAAAATAGAGACGGAGATTTGGAGGGTCTTCAGTTTCAGCTGAACTGCGGGAAGCCCGAATCCGAACCCGAAGAGTTCCGGTATCAGGAAGGCGGTATTTCAGGTTGAACCCTGTGGTCGTTCTCGGCGGAACGGTAAGAATGTGAGGGGAAACAGGGGGCACTTCAGGTCGACTCTCGACCGAGTCCCAGGCAAGTGTTGCCGCACGAGGATTTGACATGGAAATGATACCTTCGCCTGTTTCCAGATTCATGAGGCTTGGATGAGTTGTTGGACGAGGCTTGAACCTTTCCCTTTGTTGTTCGAGTTCCTTTTTACGTTTTGCCGGGTCGTTTTCGTTCCTCTTCCGGGTCCCCGCCAAGTCGGCATCACGCATAGCCCGTATCCGATCAGCTCCTACATCCATGGTGATGCTGCAATAGGCTGCCGTCGGCCGCTCTCCCGACACCGTGGCTTTTTTCAGTGCGTTGCGGCCCAACTCCCGAAACGTCTCAAATTGCATCATGGACATCTGCAACATTTCCGAGCTGTTCTGGAAGCCGTCCTCGGATGTCGTTTCCGGGGGTAAGCCGTCAGCGAGGTCATAGGGCAGCCCGAGTAAATCCTGGAGCGAGTAGTTAAATTCATACCGCGTCATGCGACGGAATGACGAATGCCCTTCTTCACTGCGAGCGACTTGTGAGGCGACCTGAATTTCGGTCGACAGCCAATCGACGATCGAGGCTTTTCCCTCGCCGGAAATGTGCACGTCTTCATCCTGCGGCGGCATTTCGCCGTTGCTCACCACATCAATCACCTCAATCCACCAGTTCTGATCTTCCCCATGAATGAGATCCGGATTCAGGGTATCGATGCGGAACTTTCCCTTCTGCTTTTCCGGGCCGTGGCACGGAATACAGGACTCGCGCAGAACAGGCTCAATCTCGTTTCGAAACGTTTCCAGATTCGCTTTCGGCACTGCTGCCGCTCCTTCGAGTGAATGCGGTTTCCGATAGATGGACCGAAGCGCGCCAGCCGCCTTCACCTCATCGAGCGTTGGCGTTTCCGCCAACTTCACTCCCTCCATGGACACTCCATCGAGCGCAATCTCAGAGAAATGAAAGTGAGTTTCGTCGTGGCTTTTCACGAACGTAAATCGATAGAACTGCCAGACCGAGTCGTTCTCAAACTGGAAGGTTCTTGATTGAAGCCGCTTCTCAAATACCGGCTGGTCGGTTTGGCGATCCAGCTCCGTCCAGTATTCGCCATCTTGTGATCCTTCCAGGATCCAATCCTTCGGATCGCGAGTCGGCACAGCATTCCCGGAGGTAATCGAATAGCTCTTCACTGCCATTCCTCCGTCTTCTGAAAGCTTGAGCATCCATTGGACCGGACGGCCCTCGTGCAACCCGCACCACTTGGTGCTAATGCTGGAGTCCACGCTCTTCTCCACTCCTTCACCACCACTAACGACGTGATTACTGGGGGATGACACTTCCGGGCCGGCGAACACAGGGCCTGCGACCACCAACGCTAGCGCGAGTATTACTTTTAGCGCCTTAATCATCGTTGTTCTCATAATTTTGCGCTGTCTGACGGATTCTTGCAAGGCCCCTTATCGAGCCGTCAATCCTTTCGGGATTGGGGGGCATTGATCACCAGTGCTTTCGCGCAATACACTTACAATGACTGGCCAACTTTCAAAATTTTTGTAAATTTATCAGGATATTCTGCAGCGCGGAACAGGCCGTTTGTTCCCAGGACCCACCAGTATTTCACAGGAGTGCCGGGAGTAACGCAATCGGCATCGATGGCGATGATGCCGCCTATTTCGTCTCCTGATGTATATTTCTGTTCAGTCCACCGCTCTGCAGCAATGTGACTTACAAGCAATTCCGATTCAGTCTTAGGTTCCAGTGCCTGGCTAAAACATCGCGACCAGGGGTTAACTCCCCATTTACCTGCTGCCATTGCTGTGATCGGCCGGTCATTACTCAGCGCAGGCCACTGCCTTAGCCAGAAGCTATCTCGCCCGGAGTTGAAGGTATGGACAAGACCGTGAGTTGTGGCGTATGAGAATACATGCGAACTTCGGTTATCAAAAGCGAAGTTTAAGTACCCTATATCATCTCGCTCAGTCTCGATGCTGAAATTCTGTCCGTTGTCATATGACTGATAGGCACGCGTTTTGTTCTGAGTGGTGTTGATCTCGGGGCCACCTAAGCCCAGCGTAGTCATTATATCGTCCGGGCAAGTTACAGCATGTGTATAGGTGTTGCCGTTATTCTGGAAATGCCATTTATCGGTCTTTACGGCTGTAAACCTCTGGTTATCAGCAATGATTTGTTTCCAGGTAGTGCCGCCGTCTTCGCTTCTATACAGCCCCTTGCTTTCGCAGCCGACAAGCATGATGTCCGGCGTGTTGGGAACAAAAGCAATAATCTCACCGCACAGACTCGATGGACCTGTCCCGTCAAAGTCGCCCGGGAATTCCAGCTTTTCCCAGGATTGACCGGCATTGTCGCTGCGGTATAGCCCGCCTTCAAAAGCGCCGGTTCCACCGGCTTTCCCGGCGGCGCGGTAGATAATGTCCGAATTCTCGGGATGTATGGCGACACTGCGTACGCAGTTTGCGGCACCGGTCAGTTGTCCATTGATCGTTTCCCATGTCTGACCGGCATCTATGGTGCGGAGCAGCCCCTGTGTAGGTGAACGCAGGACAACGATATTCGCGTTCGATGGTGCCACCGCAAGGCCGGTATACTTAAGGCCGCGAGTATTTGTCGCTGTTTTGGCCTCCGGGTAGGCAAAGTCTTCAGGAACACCGTTTACTAAAGTTATATTCGAGACACTTGCCTGAAAGTAGGTTTGCGCATTCTGTGGCAAGGCGCGGAATACAATCCCGGCATCTACATTGTCGCCAATCTGCTTGTAGTGGGTGGTGCCATACTCCCATGTCTTTCCATCAGTCGATGTTAATGCCGAAAACAACCGTCCGCGGCGAACGACCCGTACCCATTTATCTCCTTTCCCGGTCAAAGGGTGATGAGACAGCCGCCCCGCTCCTAGATCAAGGTGGTCCGGTGTAGTTTTCAATCCGCGTTTAGCCGTCTGCATAATTCCAAATTCGGGTCCCCACTGATAATTGTTTTTGGAGGCATCGGTTCGTACGGTTAAGCCAGCCCATGATAGCGGGTTCACCGATCCATTGTTTTGCCCCAGGTAATCATCGATGCGGCAGGTAAGGGTAAAATCGCCTTTGATATTCTTGTAGATAACAAATTCACCTTCACCCACAAAACGGAAGGCATCGGGCTTTGTCTGGATGATATTCCGCGAAGCATTGGCTTCACCGGCGACACCAAGCTCCCAGCCTTCAATCGGCTTGGATTCGACATTCACGAAGCCGCCTTCTGTATCAATGGTGTGATTGCCGTCATAAAACAGACGTGACCATATTTTTTGTTTGCCTGCCGGAAGAACAAGATCAGTTAAACTGATAACGGGATCAACCCCTTTCAATTCATCTCCAGCAACATTCGCAATTTCCATATCATCTGAAAACACCTGAATCTTATTGAGGGCACGTCCTCGGGAGATAACCTTGGCGACAGCCGAGACCGTATCTGCGTCCTGCACGGTCAGTGTTACCTGAGGGTCATCGGCATTCACTTTATGAAACATGGATGACGTAGGAATGTCCTGCAATGAAATCCCCGGCCCTTCCCATTGGAAGCTGAAATACGGCCTTACGTTATCGAAGAAGTATTTGATCCCGATCTCATGATCACCTTTGGCCAGGTTAAGCGAGAATACCTTTTCCTCCGGACCATGCAATCCATCCCAGTTAAAGGCTTCCCTTCCATCAACCATCACCTGGTAACCATCTGCGGCTTTCATGTGGAACAGGTATAGGCCGGTTTTTGGGACCCGTAATATTCCCTCATAGATAAACCCATAACCGTTGTGCCGATTGCCACGAAGTGAGGTGTCAAACCCACTGCAAATTCCCTGCTGCACCATTTTATCGTCGGTTAATTCATTGTATGACACAAAGAGATGAGTTTCAGTTTTACTATGGTACGCTTTGTCCAGGGCCGGATAGCGAACATTGACGTGCCGTGCTGCATTATTGAAGAACATCTTGTATTCAAGCCCCGGTGCCGTCTTGAACGTAGATGCCTTTTGCGCTGCAGCGGCTTTGGCCGCCTTGACGACAATAGGCTCGGCTTCCTGGTCAAACACATCCATCAGCGTAACACGAACCGTTGGGTCGGCTACTTTGACTTCAATCAATAGGTCGGCAATATGAGGCATCCTGGCTTGACGCACGACAACCGGCTCGCCTTTACACCCGGCATTATCAAAGACTTCCACTTTATAGGAGAACTGGGGCGATGATGTTTCGGTCATCTCCCAGGACACGAGGACCTGCTCGCCATTTGATACCGCCTCTACGGATTTCACTTCAGGCGTATCCAATGTCGGAATGTCGGGCTGGTCAACGGTAACCTCGTGAGTCTTGCCCATCTCCAAGTATTCAGTCTGCGCTCCTGTGGGTTTCAACTTGGGGTTAGCAGTGCGCTCCATACTAAGAACCTGATTATTTTCGATGGTCCCAACGTAGTAATACGTGTCCAGAGCTGTGCCTCCTTTAGGCGGGATCTGAAACTTCACTGTATTCGTTTTGTGCCATTTGCCATCTTTTCGACCATATCCTAACCGCCGGTGCAAGACGCGAAGCGACCGGCCAGCACCACCCGCATCTTCGAGAAACCCACCACCACCATTAAGCGTCGTGCCCGCCACAGGCATCCTGACAACGCCATACAGATGCCAGCGATCGTTCTTAACATCTTTGGTCCAGCGGCCCATATAGGAGTAATCCGGATTCACCACTCCCAATGGCGACCATACGCGCATCATCATGGTGTACCAATTCCCCGCCTTCATGTAAGGAAAAGCCGGACCTCCTATCGCGCCGCTGGCTCCTTCGCCAATGTACTGAGCTGGATAGTTATATTCTGAACAGGCGATTGGGCGAACCGGTTCCCCTTCTTTATTATGGCCCCAGAATGACCAGACTGAACCGGGTCTGTAAGCATCCTGAACATCTTTGTCCAGGTTCGGGTAGAAGTCAGGCTCCAAAGACGGAGGGCCACCTGTGTATCCTCCATAGAAACTAACAGTCTGCGATGGTTTGACGCCGGTATACCAGAGCGCAAAATAGGTCGACTCCGGCCACCAGGGCCAGCGGTAATCCACCATCGTCATATCGCAATCTTCCGCACCTTTGTCTACAAAACCGGCATAGGATGGCGGCGGCGTTAAAAATCCAGCCATTGCTACGATCAACACCGATAGCTCTAAATGTTTGTTCCTGAACACAGATTGACTAACTGGTAGAAAATTGCTTTTGCTGCTAGGAAATTGCTTTTTCAACCCCAACGTCCGGACACCTCGCATCGTCCCGGGTAGGAGGGGGTGCAGCTGCTAGGAAATTGCTTTTTCAACCCCAACGTCCGGACACCTCGCATCGTCCCGGGTAGGAGGGGGTGCAGGGGGAGGAAGGGGTGAAATTGCGTCATTTCTGAGGATCTGACCGCAAAATTTCGCTTTCGTCAAGCATACGCCGGGATGTCGAACGGATTGGTGGCACGTCCGCCCGCAATTTAACGACGCGTAGACACACCCCTGCGGCCCCGGCTCGATTCAGTGTCTGAAATCGGCGGGCGCTCTTCCCTGTGTGGCTCTTGCCTCACGTCAGTCCACCCGATAGACCGGCCACTCATCGGCAGGATACGGGTCGTCGGCGTCGAGAACCAGGACTCGCCCATCGTCGAGCGGGAGTTCAGG